>JANYHK010000111.1 GCA_025359105.1 Myxococcales bacterium
CGCCGCCATCGATGGAAATAGCGTGCAGTGTGCACAGCATTTTCCGGCGACCACACCATCGACCTGGATCGGGCACGGGCACGGGCACGGGCACGCGTACGGGGAAGATTCGCTTCGCGAATATGGGGACAGGCCCTAGCCGTCGGGTGCGTCCGGGCAAAAACTTACGGAAGCGGCCGGGATCGTCGTACGTTTGCGGGGAGTACCGCGGGTAAAAAAGCGTCGCCGTGTCCATACGCTCCCTTCGCATTCGTTCGCCTCTCGCTGCCCCGCTCGTCGCGGCGCTGGCGATCGCATGTACTCCGTCGCCGGGCTCCGACGAGGCCGCGAAGGAGGCGCCTTCGAGCACGCCAACCTCCGCCGAGCACATCGCCGCCGTTCCCGCGGCGCCTTCGACCACCGGGCCGGGCATGCCGCGGCGCGATCTCCGTGCGCAGATCGACGGGCGCGGCTTTCCCGATCATGTGCTCGCGCTCACCTGGGACGATGGGCCCGACGCTGGCACGCGCGCGCTCGCCGAGTACCTTCGGCGCGAGCGTGTCTCGGGGACGTTCTTCGTGGTGGGGGCATGGGTGCCCGGCGTCTCGAGCGATCCGGGTGCGGGCGCGGGCGTCTTCGCGACGGGTGCCGACTTCGTCCCCGTGCTGGGCGACCTGGTGCGCCTCGGGCACCGCCTCGGCAACCACACCGAGAACCACGCGCTGCTCTGGGGCGCGAGCGACGCCGTCGTTCGCGCGCAGCTCGAAGCCAACCAGCGCCGGCTCGATCCGTTCCTCGAGAGTGAGGTCGCCCTCTTCCGCGCGCCGGGCGGCGCGTGGAACCCGAGCGTCGCGGACGTCGCGGGGCAGGACCCTGATCTGGACGGCCTCGTAGGGCCGGTGCGTTGGGACGTCGATCGCAAGGACTGGGAGGCGTCGCTCGACTGCGTCTCGCCTCGGCCGCAACGCGACTGCGAGGGGGCCGGGCCCGGCGGCCACCTTCGAGTGAGGCCGCAGGTGGTGGCGGCGCGCTACCTGGACTCGATCGAGTCCGCCCGTCGCGGGATCGTGCTACTGCATGACCGCGTGGGTCACGTCGGTTCTCGGTTTGCCCTCGAGGTCGCGCAGGCGCTGGTACCGCAGCTCCGTGCGAGAGGCTACGTGTTCGCGGCGCCGATCCTGCACTTCTCGCCGCTCCTCGCGCGGTTTCCGCAAGCGGAGGCGGACCGCGCCGCCCTCGAGCTCGGGCGCCTGGATGCCTTCGCGCTCGGCGACGTCGACGGCGACGGTCGTGCCGACCTGTGCGCCCGCGACGCCGGAGAGATCGTGTGCGCGCGCTCCGAGCGCGGCATGGCCGACACCCGCGGTCGCCCCGAGGCGCGCTTCGGTCCGCTGTCGGTGGTCGCGTCGTCCGCCCACGGCGAGCTCCACCTCGCCGACGTCGACGGCGATCTACGGGCCGACGCATGCACGCGCGGCCCCGGCGGCGAGATCGTGTGCGCGCTCGCTTCGCGCGGCGAGGTCCGGACCGACGCGCTCGTCGGCAAAGGCCCCGTTCGATTCGCCGACCTCGACGGCGACGGGCGCGCCGACGCGTGCGCGTCCTCGCCGCGAGGGCTCTCCTGCGCGCGCAGCCGCGGGCACGGCTTCGAGGCCGCGCGTCCGTGGGTCGTGGCGGATCCGGCATGGAGCAAGGCGGTCATCTTGGCCGACGTCGACGGTGACGGGCGCGCCGACGCGTGCGGCCCTTCCGCTGCCGGGATCGCGTGCGCGACGTCGAGCGGCGCATCCTTCGGGCACCTGCGCGTGTGGGCGGCGACGGGGGACGTCGCAAGCGTGGGCGAGCTGCTCCTCGGCGACCTCAACGGCGACGGCCGCGCGGACGTATGCACGGTCGCGGCTGGCGCGGTCGCGTGCGCGCTGTCGACGGGCCGAGGCTTCACGGCTGCGACGACGTGGGCACCCGCCGTCGACCTACCTGAGCTCGCCGCCGCCGGCGCGCTTCGCCTCGCCGACGTGAACGGCGACGGCCGCGCCGACCTCTGCGCCCCGAGCCGCGCCGGCGTTCGCTGCGGAATGTCCCCATGACCGCGCGCGTGGCGATCCTCATGCCCGCGTACGACGAGCGTGTCGCGCTGGGGCCGACGCTCGCGTCACTCCGCGAGGCGGCGCGCGATCGGTACGTCGTCACCGTCTTCGTCGTCGACGACGGCAGCGAGCCGCCGCTGCAAATCGACGCAGATCTTCCGACTCGCGCGTTCCGCGTCGTCCTTGCGCGCCACCCCATCAACCTCGGGCAAGGCGCCGCGCTCGAGACCGCTCGCCAGCTCGCCCTCGCGCGCGGAGACGTCGACGCGTACGTGACGATGGACTCCGACGGGCAGCACGGCGCCGCCGACGCGCTGCGCCTCGCCGAGCGCGTCCTCTCCGGTGCCGACGTCGTCTTCGGCGACCGCTTCGCCGGTGCGTCGAACGTGCCGCGCCTCCGCTCCGTCGTGCTGCGCGCGGCTCGCCTCTTCGAATGGGCCGTGACGGGCCTCCGCCTGGCCGACGCGCACAACGGCCTTCGCGCGTTCAGTCGCCGCGCGCTCGAGCAGATCCCGATTCGCCAGAACGGCATGGCCCACGCGACCGAGATCAAGCAACGCATCCGCCGCGCGACGCCGCTGGTGGTGACCGAGGTGCCCGTCTCGGTCCGGTACACGAAGGAGTCGCTCGCAAAGGGGCAGCGCTCGCTCGGCGTCTTCGGCATCGTGCACGATCTCGCGATCCAGTACATCTTCGGCGAAGGCGAGGCCTGAGCCGCGATGACGCTCGCTGCCGGTCTCCTGCTCGTCCTCGTCTTCGGGCTCCTCGTCTACGACTGGGTGACGCTTCGCGCGAAGAACCGTCGCGTCCTCGTCGTCGAAACAGCGGCGTTCGTCGCTGGCGCGTTCTTCATCGCGTTCCCGAGCCGCGCCACCGAGCTCGCCAACCTCGTCGGCATCGGGCGCGGCGTCGACTTCTTCCTCTACCCCACGGTCATCTGGCTCGTGCGGGAGTCGCTCTTGACCCGGCGTCGGCGCCTCGAGGACGCCGAGCGCATCACGCAGCTCGCGCGCGCGGTGGCCATCGCCGAAGCGCGCCTGGTGGGCGAGCCCGGTCAGAGCGCCGGGGCCCCTCCGCACTCGTCCGGCCCCTCGGCCTCGATCACGACGTAGCGCTTCGGCGCGTGAAACGGCGCGGCGTAGAGCAGGTTCCACGGCGCGTGATCCACGCAAACGCGCGCGCCGTCGGGCACCCGTGAGAGCGCTGCGGCGTCGACCTTGCGCGCGCGGAGCTGCTCGAACGTGGAGCCGCTGGGTCGCACGTAGTCGAAGCGGGTCACCCCCATGACGACGAGCATCGCCGCCGCCGCGAGGACGCCGAATCCCCGCGGCCCGACCGGCGAAGCCGGCGCGCCAGCCCTCGACGCGAGCCACGCGTTCGTTCCGACGAGCACGAGCATCCACACGAGGTAATAGCGGAGCTCGTGCGACTGCGGCATCACGCTCACGACCGCGGTAAGGGCGCCGAAGCCCACGGCCGCGCGCCGTGCGGGACCGTCCTTCTCCCTCGCCGCGCGCCACCCGAGGAGCACGAGGTTGGCGACGACCCAGGCGCCGAAGAAGCCGCCCATCCGGTATCCGTCGGCGTCCGACGGCATCCACTGATCGACCGTCCACCGTCGTGGATCCGACAGGGGTCGGACCCCGATCTCGAGGATCGAGCAGACGAACCGCGCTGGCCGCGGCGCGCGGGCGAGCCACAGCGGCGACGACGCGTACGGAGCCTCGACCCCCGGGAGGTGCACGCCGAGGACGTTCGTTCGTATCGGGTAGAACGGGTTACCGTGCAGCGCCGTGTTCTTCAGCGGCGTCGCGAAGACGAGCGGCAAGAAGACGAGCGCGAAGCCGAGGTGACGACGCCCCTCCGCGCCTCCCGCCCGCCACGCCCGCACCGCCAGCGCCGCGAGGGCGAGCGCGACGAGCGGGCCGGCGAGCGACTTCATGTTGGCAGCCACCCCTCCCGCTGCGAGCGCGAGCCCGACCGTACGCGCACCGACAGGCGCCGCCGTCGCCCACGCGTGTACCGCGACGAGCACGAGGGCGGCCAGCGCCGCGTTCGCCGGGAGATCCACGTACGTCGACGCCGCGTGCGTCTGGACGAGCGGGATCGCGAACAGCGCGAGGACGCCGATCGCGAAGGGGACGCCGAGGCGCCGGCGCAAGAACCACGCGAGCAGCGGCACGCTGGCGAACGCCACCAGGTTCGTCGCCGGCGCGTGCCCCGTCACGCGCCACAATGCGCCCTGGAGGAGCTCGCCCAGGAGCGGGAACCCATCGAAGCGTGCCTGGTTCGCGCGATGAAACACGAACGCGTCGGCGGGTAGGATGCCGGCCAGGCGCGCCGCGAAGGGCAGGTGGTAGTACCCGGAGTCCCACGCCTGCGAGACGTCGGCGAGCGCGCCGGTCGCTGTCGCCGAGAGGACGGCGAGCGCGAGGAGCAGGAGCCCCCGGTCGAGCACGGCCCCGGCGCCTCGTCGCGTCGCCTTCGAGTCCTCGTTCACCCGGCGGGACGTACCAGGCTGCATCGGGGTGCGTCGAGGACGTTCGCATACAGCGCGTGCCGGGATGCGTTCATGACCCCACGTATCCGGATGGCCCACCGAAATTTCGTGCGCGGGCCTAAGGTCCGGACGGGAGGAGTCGTTCACCGGGGCGATGCAAACCTCGCTAGCCGTCGGTACCATCCTCGTTTCGGTTCTGTTCGTGCAGATCGGCTGCGGGTCGCCCACACCGCCTCTTCCCCAGGACGGCACCTCCACCCCCGACCAGGGCGCTGCCGCCGTGCCGGATCCGGTCGCGGCGCAGAGCCGCTCCGCCGCGAGCGCTCCGTTCTCGCCCCCATCCCCCGACACCCCTGCCAACGACGCCGGCGCCCCGGACCCCGATGCCGGCGCCGCGCCCGACGCCGCGCCGACCTGCCCCGCGGGCGCGGCCACCTGCTCCGGCACCGCCACCAACCTTCACACCGACGCCGCCAACTGCGGCACCTGCGGCCACGGTTGTGGCGCCGGTGCGTGGTGCACCGGGGGGATCTGTTACTCCTCCGCGCAGCGCTCGGCTGCCCTCTCCACGTCCCAGACCATAAGCGACTCGGTCGACGACGCCAGCAAGACGCAGCTGTCCGCCCAGACCTGCGAGGTCACCTTCGTCACCGCCGACGAGAGCGTGAAGGTCCACCGTCTCCCTGTAGGCGTCACCACCACTGTGACGAGCGTGCTCAGCCCTCACGCGACGTTCGTGGTGTCCCAGGATCTCTTCACCGACATCTCCGTCGACAAGACGACGTTCGATTTTCACGTGGCGGAGTCGGTGGCGAGCCCGTTCAACTACGTCCCTCGCCCCGACGTCCCGCTCCTCAGCCACGTCTACGCGTACGGCCTCGTCGACGTGTCGAACCCGTCGAAGCCGACGCACGTGAAGGGGCTCAGCACCAGCGGCGACGGCTTCACCATGACCCTGCCATGTGACAAGGCCACCCAGTGCGCGTCGTGCCCTTGCAGCTGCGGGTGCTTCGCGCTCAAGCTCGGGGCGACCGCCACGGCCGACACGTGGTCGACCGAGGGGATCGACACGGTCTCCGAGACCGCCACGACCGTCACGTGCAGCACGTACGCGCCCGAAGGCGTCGTCGTCGCGCTCGCGAAGTAGCGGCCGTCAGGACACGGTCACCCACAAAAAGGACGCGCGCGCCGAGCTCCGTGAAGCTCGCCGCGCGCGCTGCATTTTTGGCGTTCTGGACGCTGTTACGGGCAGGTCTGCTTGCAGACCGACTTCACTTCACCGACGCAGATCGAGTCCCATGCCGTCGAGCAGCAGTAGGAGTCGACCGCGCAGATCTTGGTCGCGCAGGGGTCGCACGTCGAGACCAGCTTGCCACCCGTCGCGCAGATCGCGTGCGAGCAGTTGGTGGGCGGGGGCGGCGGCGGGGGCGGGGGCGGCGGGGGCGGCGGCGGTGCTCCGCAGGTGACGCCGCAGATCGACTTCACCTCGCCGACGCAGATCGAGTCCCAGGACGTCGAGCAGCAGAACGAGTCGGCTGCGCAGATCTTGGTGACGCAAGGGTCGCAAGTGGAGACGAGCTTGGTGCCCGACGCGCACTTGTCGTGCGAGCAGTTGCCCGGGGGCGGCGGGGGCGGCGGCTGCGCGTCGGTCCCACCGTCGGTCGGCG
>JANYHK010000121.1 GCA_025359105.1 Myxococcales bacterium
GATCCGCCGACACCGCTTGACAAGAGGGGCCCGGATCGCGCAGGTTTCGCGGCGGAGAGCTGTCCGAGTGGCCGAAGGAGCCTGATTCGAAATCAGGTGTGGGTGCAAGCTCACCAAGGGTTCGAATCCCTTGCTCTCCGCAAAGAAGAGTGGCGATTTCGCCGCGAGGCGGGGGGTGCGGCTAGGGGCCCTTCACCTCGACGAGGAACGCCACGTGGCCTGCGGGCGAGTCGGGCGCGGCCTCGGTGCACGCGTCGAAGAAGTGGAAGCGCACGGTCCACGCGCCGGGTGCGTCGAATGTGATCGGTCCGAGCGTGTACTGACCGGGCGCGGTCTCGGTGGCGTGTTGTCCGTCGAGAGCAAGGACGTGCGTCTCGTCGAGGAACGCCTCGATCCGCGGTGCGGCGCCCGTCGTGGGCGCGTGGCCATCGAGCTGGCTCGTCTTTAGTGTGAACGTCACCGGCTGCGCCGCGACGAGCGGCGTCGAGGCCCAGCGCACGTGGTACTTGCACTGGTCGTCGTCGGAGTCGGTCCCGAGGGCGGGGTCGAGGTACAGGCTGTCGGGATCTTCGCCGCCGTCGTCGGTCGCGCCGTCGGGTTGCCCCGCGTCGCCGGGCTGCGCGTCGGACTGTGGGGCCCGCGTACCGCACGACGCCATCGCCGTGGGCTGGGCGTCGACGCAGCGCGACGTCCCCGTGTCCGGTCCCAGATTCAACGGCGGCAGCCCGGTCTCCGCGCCGCCGTCGTCCGCGGGCTCGGGCGCGACGGCGTTCGGATCTGCGCCGCCATCGTTGCCGGTGCACGCCGCCGTGATCCCCACGAGGGAGACCACGGCGCCGAGCGCAGCCCACACGCTCGCGCGAACGCTGCCGTCAGTAACCATTTCGCGCGATGGCGACGTAGGCCGACGACGCGGTCCGCAGATCGTGCACGATCCCCGAAGCGCAGCCGCGCGCTTCGTAGGCCCACATCGAGCCCCAGCCGTCGCCCGACTCGTGCAGGAAGATGTGGCCGGAGCCGCTGTCGTGGTGCGTGAGCGCGTCCGCGAGGCCGGCGGCGCTGCGCGAGATGCGGTGCCACGAGATCGTCTGGAAGCGGAAATTGTACGTGCTGTATGGGTGCTCGTCGACCGAGACGTTCGAGTTCGAGCTGGGCACGTCCCAGATCTTCGCGACGTACCCGGAGCAGTCTGCGCCGTAGCTGCCGTGGTGCGTGCAGCTCGGGCAGCTGCCGGCACACGAGCCGCGCGTCGAGGAGCTGGGGCCGGAGGCGAGCCAGCGTCCGTGCCCCCACCAGTACGAGAAGCCGACGCCGTCCTTCGCGCGCGCGACGGCGTTGCTGCGGGCCGAAGAGCCTCCACCGCCGCCACCGCCGCCGGGCGTGGAGACCAGCTTCAGGTACGTGCCGTAGCTCCAGCCGACGACGCCGTTGTGCTTGACGTTGTACCAACCCGAGACCGGCGTGGCGCGGTTCACCGTGGTGACGTGCGCTCCGGTCGGGATGACGTGCAGCACGCGGTCGCGGGTCGACGCCCCCGTGCGGAGGTTGAGGTTCGCGGTGGTGGCGAGGAGAGATCCGACCGGCACGCCGGCGGAGAGCTCCTCGCTCACGGACGACGCGGTCTTCTCGTCCGCCGATTGGAGCTGCTCGCTGTCCACGTTCCCTGCACTGCTGCTGCACGCGCCGATCGCGAGCATCGCCCCGAAGGCAACCGCGCACCGTACGACGTACCGCCCAAGCATCGAAGGATTCATCAAGCCCTCTCTTCCGTTCCAGATCCATCCGCGAGCGCGCTCGTGCGTTCACGTCGAGCGTGCCTAGAGCGAGCGGCGTGCCACGCGGGTGGGTCTCGCGAGAATCAGCGAGCGTGTGGGTTCGTGTCGCCCCGAGTGCGATCGCGCTTCGCGCAGGTTTCTTGGAGGCGCGCGCGGCGATGGCCCGTATCCGCCCATGAGACGCCACGGAAACGCCGCGCCTGGATCGCGAATTCTCTCGCGACGCGTCGCGAGCGTCGTGACGGGTCACGCACGCGCGCGCGCATCGCTCGAAGAATCGAAGGGGCGCGCGCGTTGCAGGACCGGGGCACATGCCCGACGCACCGAAACGAGCCCCGCGCGCGAAGATTCTGGGTGGCGCTGCGCTCGTCTTCGCGGCTGCGCTGGTGCTCCTCTTCGCGCGAGGCCGAGGAGGCGAGGGCGCGCCGCCGAAGAAGGAAGGCGGCCAGACGCCGGTGGCGATCACCCAGGGGGAAGCGCCGGCCGCCAAGCTCACCGTGACAGACATAGGGATCGACGCCGCGGCGACGCCGGCCCCTTCCGGGACGGGCACCATCACGCTCGGATGGGGCGGCGGCGATCATGATGTCGGCCGCCTCCGCCCGGAGGAGGGCAACCCCGAGGCGCCGATGAGCCTCGTCCTCGATCCCAAGGGGAACGTGCTGGTGCTCGATCAGGTCAACGCGCGCATGCTCCGCCTCGGCAAGGACGGCAAGACCCTCGGCATCATTCCCGTGCCCCTCCGCGCCGCGCAAGACGTCGCGATCGCGCCCGACGGCACGATGGCGGTGCTCGATCGCCTGGGCGACAAAGGGATCGCCATCCTCGGACCCGACGGAAAGCTCATCGGGACGCTGCCGCTCGAGGGCAAAGGGATCGACGAGGCCGGTGGCCTCACCGGCGTCTTCGTGGACGGCAAGAGCGTGTACGTCGAGCGCGAGCACGGGACGCTGGTGCGCGTGGGCGACACGTCCGGGGTCGTCGACGAATCGCGCCCCGAGCTCCCCGGGCGTCCTTCGAGGGACGGTCGCCTGCTGCTGTCGGCCGGAATCACCGATGGGTCCGCCGGGCGCCTCTTCATCAGCGCGATCGAGCGCGCGACCGAGGAGCACGTGTTCACGCGCGAGCTACGGATGGGGATGCCGATCGTGTCGATCATGCTCCTCGACAGTGACGCGGCCGGCGTCGTCTACCTGGCGACCCTGGCCGAGATCCCGTCGGGGGACGAGCCGGTCCCCGCGGTGTTCCTCACCTGCCTCTCGTCGGGCGATGGCCAGCCCGGCCACACAGTGCAGCTGCCGGTGAACGCGTCGGCCGACGAGACGTTCCGCGAGATGACGGTGGCCCCGGCGGGCGGCGTGGTCTACGCGCACCGGACGGAGAGCGGGATGACGCTCAGCCGCTACGATTGCCGTTGAGCCGCAGTCCTGAAGCGGAGTCATCGGCCACTTTCCGACCCATCGTGAGGGCGCTCAACGTTCACGGAGCTGCTCCTCGATCGACTTCGTCTTCTCCATCACGACGTCGCCGGTGTGCTTTGTCGTCACGGTCTCGACGAGCAAGATCCAGCACTCATCGTCCGCGATCGGATTGTGCAGTGTGTTCCTGGGCACGACATGCAGGTCGCCCGGCCCCAGATCCACGCATTTTCCCCCCTCGTACTCGATGCGCAGGCGCCCCTTGATGACGTGGAAGAGCTCGTCCTCGTCGTCGTGCTTGTGCCAGGCCAGGCTCCCCTTTGCCTTGGCGACTTTGACGTACTGATCGTTCACGCGCGCGACCACGCGCGGCGACCAAAAATCTTCGAGGGACCGGAACGCGTCGTCGATGCGGGTCACGTTCATCGCGGCACCAAGGCTACACCCCGGCGACGGCGACGGCGACGGCTTCAGAGTTGGAGTCGGAGTCGGCTTCGGAGTCGGAGTCGGAGTCGGGGTCGGGGTCGGGGTCGGGGTCCGGGCACCCTGACGGCACGTCCGCGATCTTGCAGCGGGCTGGTTTCCGTAGGACGGCGAACGTCCTACGCTCGTCGAGACGACGGACGATGCCCTTGCTCACGCGCGCCCAAACGCTCTCCGAGCTGACACCAGACCCCCGCGGCAAGTACTTCGTGGGGCGCACGTGGCTCTCGTTTCTCGCCGCGCACGCGAGGTTCTCGGGCACGATCGTGTGGGGATGTCCTTCACGCGAGGACGTGCAGCTGTGGGGGGCGTGCGCCGATCTGCGCCTGGCGGCCGCTGTCGCGCCGCACGCGACCTTGTTCGATGGGCAGCGCATCGACAGGCTCACCGCCGGCGCCTACGGGGAGCTCGCGCGCTACGCGGAAAGGGACGTCGGCATCGTCTCGCGGATCGGCCGACTCGCCCTCGTCCATTGGGGCGGCTACGCCGGGGCCGTTGCGGCGGGCTTCACCAAGCTCGTGCCGCTGCCCTTCCCCGCCGAGATCTTCGAGGACGCGGCGCCGGCGCTCGCCTGGCTCGGTTGCGAAGACGACGCGCCGCTGCTCGCGGAGGTGCGCAGCGCCGAGGCGGACGCGAAGGCGGTGCCTGCCCTTCTGCGGCAGCTCGCCGCGTTGCTCGTGCACCAGCCGCGGGCCACCGCCCAGGAGACCGCGCGAGCGCTGGCGCTCTCCACGCGGAGCTTGCAGCGCCGCCTGGCCGAGCACGGCACCACCTTCCGCCGCGAGCTCGACGCGGCGAGGCTGAACCTGGCCCAACGGCTTCTCCTCGACACCGACGCGCCGGTCACCACGATCGCGCTCGAGGTGGGGCTCACGTCGCCGCAGCACCTGAGCACGCTGTTCCGGCGGTTCGGGCACGAAAGCCCGCAGAAATGGCGCGCGCTCGCCCGCGCCGCCGATTGACGGCGCGGCATCGTCAGGGCGACGCGATCAGAACGTGTACTTGGCGCCCCCGAAGTCGGGCATCCGGACGAGGACGACGTTCGACCGTTCACGTGCAGGCGATTGGCTTCCGTCGGTGACGCCGCGCAGGTTGCCAGCCGCCACGAAGATGCCGAACGTCTCGCCCGTCGCGGGCTGGCGGCCGGCGAGACGGCCCCAGCGCGCGTCGTAGTACCAGTTCTTCCCGATCTGGCACGACGAGGCCTCGCCGAACGCGGCGCACGGCCCGTTGCTGACGATGTCCGACGCGACGTTGCCGCCGAAGGCGTCGAGGTTGCGCCAGAACTGGATGGCCGCGGAGCCGTACCACTGCCCGTCGATCTGCTCCACGATGCCGAGCGTGTACTCGAGCGGACCTTGCCAACCGGGCGGCGTCACGTCGGGCCAGCTGCCGGCGCCGTCTCGCTTGGAGAACTCCACGTGGACGCCGTCCTTGCCGTTGTATTGGAACTCGACGTCGGTGATGAGCGTCGTCACCGGCCAATCCGCGAGGTCCGCCGGGTTGTCGAACAGCGTGACCTGATGGAGGTCGAGCGACGTGGGCGGCGGCGCGGCGTCCCTGCCGGCGTCGGTGGCCGCGTCGCGGGTGCCCGCGTCGTGCGAGGCATCGAGCGGCGCCGCCGCGTCGCGCCCCGCGTCGAGGCCCCCGGAGGGCGTACCCGACGGAGCGCCGTCGGTCGCAACGGACGCGTCGGCGGCGCCCGATGGCGCGGTGTCCAGCGCGTCGCCGCGCGAGGCGGTTTCCGTGCACCCGAACGCCACAGTGACGAGGACCGAGACGAGGCATGCGGTTCGTTGCATGCGGGAAGGTCTACGACGCTCCACGGGAGGCGCCTTCCGCCTGCGCGCCATTGTCCTCCGCCTCCGCGCCAAGTCGCACGGGAGCACACCATCACGACCGGTAGCGCCTTGCCATCGGTGGCCGTCCTCCACAAGGCGTGAGCCGGCGGGTGTCGGCGACCGCGGCGAACTGAGCAAGGTTCGCGCAGCGCCTGCCCGCACGACGACAAACCCGAGCAAAACGCGCCCAGTTCGGCGCCGACGAGGGCCGTAACCTGCGGTAACGACGCGGATTTGGTGGGCGCGCACGCGACGTGCAGACGAACACGTCGACATGAGGACGCACCCCCTCCCTTCCCTCCCTTCCCTCCCTTCCCTCTCTTTCACGCGGATCGTCGCGACCCCCCTGACGATCGCGCGGCCGACGATGCGCCTCGAGCTCCTGGGCGGCGCCCGCTACCTGGGCCCGGCGGGACCCGTCGATGCGCTCGAGAAGAAGACAGCGGGAGTGCTCGCCTACCTCGCCCTCGAGGGGCCGACGTCGAGATCGCGCCTGGCGGGGCTCTTGTGGCCCGAATCGCGCGAGCTGACGGCGCGAAACAACCTGTCGCAGACGCTGCGGCGCCTCCGGAACATCACGCAAGAGACCCTGGTCGTCGGCGAGGACACGCTCTCACTCCTGCCGACGATCGTCGTGGACGCGTGCACGCTCGAGGACGCGTACGCGGGGGATGCGCCGTCGCCCGGCCGCCGCTTCGCGCAGACGCTCCTCGAGCGCTACGACTACGACGCGTGCGTCGACTTCGAGGCATGGCTCGGGTCGAGGCGCGAGCACCTCGCTCGGACGGTGAGGCGGATGGGGGAGCGCGAAGCCGACCGGGCCGAGAGCGAAGGGCGACTCGGCGACGCGATCGCCTGGGCCGAGCACGTCGTCGCGTTCGATCGCCTCTCGGAGGTGGCCCACCGCCGCCTCATGCGCTTGTTCCTGGTTCGCGGCGACGGCGGCGCGGCGATCTCGGCCTACGAGCGCTGCTGCAAGCTCCTCGCGCGCGACCTTGGCATCCGCCCCCACTTCGAGACGGTCGCGTTGGCCGAAGAAATCCGCGCCCGCGCTCAGGGCGCGCAGAGCAAGACGCTCGAGCGCATGAGCGCCTTGCAGAGCGCCACCTTCTCGTCGTCGTCGAGCACGGGGATTTCCCGGACATAGAAGACCCCCTTGGCCAGCATGAAATCGAGCGCCGGCGCCGCCCAGTCGTCGACGCGGACGCAGACGCTCGCGAGATCTCCGTCGCCGACGACGAGCTCCGCCTTCTTCGCCTGGTAGCGCACGTGGGTCGCGCCCAGGAGCTCGTTCACGACGAGCCGTTGCCGCGGAAGGACGGCGCGCTCGTCGTCCCACGCGTCGGGTAGCTCTACGCCGAAGACCTCGCGGTAACGCAGCGCGAAGCCTTCACGCGTCACGATCTCCTGGGTCTTCTCGGCCTCCCCCGGAGCCTCTCGCGTCGGCGGGGCGTGGTGCATGATGCACCCGAAAATGCGCTGGCAAAACTCCCGGCACTCCGACGTGAAGAGGATGAACTGATGCCACGCCTCGTCGACGCGAAGCGACGGTACGGGGTATCCCCTCTCGCGATCGGTGGCGATGAGCCAGAGGTACTTCTTCGCCTCTTCGAAGAGGACTTGCCCCTCGGCGACGCTCTCGACGGTCTTGTTCTCGTACAGCTTCTCGGCGACGTACGGCGCCTCGAAGGCGAGGAGCTCGCGGAGGCGCGCGGCGTTCAGATCGGCGAACGGGCGGCGCTCGGTGGGGGCGGTCTCGAAGGCGGCGTCGGTCGATGAGCTCATGGGTTTCTCCGTGGTTAGAGGGCGACGCGAAAGAAGCTCTGGGCGACGAGGGGGCGGCAGATGTCGATCCGTTCGTCGTCGGTGAGCGGCCCCGGGAGCTCGCGAACGTAGAAGTGCTCGTTCTCCGCGATGAACTGGACCGCATCGGCCGCCCAGGCGTCGACCCGAAGCAGGAAGCGCTCGGTGACCTCCTGCGCGACGAGCTCCGCCTTCTCGTCTCGGACGCGGACCTCCACCTCGCGGTCGAAGGGCTTGCGGGTGACGCGGCTGTCGGCGGTGAGCGAGAGCTCGTCGCGCCAGAGAGGCGACACCGGGCCGAACAGGGCGCGGTAGCGTTCGTCGAACTCGTCGCGGGTCATGTTGCGGCGTTCATCGGAGACCGCCAGCGGCGCGTTGCCGGGGAAGTGGTGCACGTAGCGGCCGAAGAAGGCATCGGAGAACGTCGCGTACTCTTCGGTGAAGAGAACGAACTGGTGCCACATCTCGTCGACGCGGCGCGAGAACATGGGCACGGCGAGGTCGCGCGACGTGCGGCTCAGTACGAGGTACTTCTTCACCTCGTCGAGGAGACGCCTCGCGTCGTCGTGCGTCGCGACCTTGCGCTCACGAACCATGCGATCTTCCAAGAAGGGTGCGCGGTACGCCAGGAGCGCAGGCAGGTTCTCGAGGAGGGCGTGCGGCGTCGGCGGCGTCGGCGGCGTGGTCATGAGACCCGTCAATGCGAGCGTCGTGCCGGAAGCGGTGCTCGTGGGTTTCGCGCGGTCCCGCGGCGCATCGGGAAACCACTTTCCCAACGGCGTCGCGCGCCTTCCCAAGAGGTGGGTATTCGGCTTCCCAAGCGACGTCGAAACGGCCGATTTGTTCGATGATGTGGCAGGAACGGCCGTGGCGCGCGTCGTGCACTTGGTTCCGAACGTCACGCAGCTTCCACCAAGGAGAGACTTCATGAACAACCCGACGAACGAGACGACGCCGCAGGAGACCACCGACGAGAAGACGAGCGAGACGCCCGCGCGTCCACGCCTGACCGTGGAGGTCCCGACCCAGATCACCGCCGGGCTTCCCAAGAACTGCGTCCACTGCTTCTGCTCGAAGACGTACTGCTGCAGCTGACACCACGCGTGTCTCGAGACCATGCGGGGTCGCGGTGTTCCGCGGCCCCGCATTTTCACTTTTAAGCGCAGCAGTGTCGGCGTCGCCTCGGCATCGCGAGCTCACCTCACCCGGATGAGCCACGGATGCGCGCGACTAAATTTAGCGTCGTGTGACGCGCCGTCCGACGTGTCGGACACGTTGCCGTCATCAACGGGGCCACCCTCCGAGGTCGTGCTCCCCTCCCCGGTCGACGCGTCGGCTGCACAGGTCGCCACGTCCTCTTGTCGCGCCCCGCAGCTCACTGCGGGCAACAAGGCGACGGCCACGATCGGAAGTATCGGCGTTCGGACGTCAGGACGCATGGTGTTCCAAGCTACGGCGAGAGCGCCTCGACGAGGCCGGTAGGCTCCGTCTGCCGATTGATGTATCCACCGGCAACGATGATTCGTCCACCCGCCACGGCTGCAGCCGCGCCGGCGCGCGGCGCGCTGAGACGTGCAGCGTCCGTCCAAGAATTCGTCTCGACATCGACGGCCAGAGCCCGTCGGAGTTCAGGTGCCCATCGTGCTCTCGGAATAGCGCGCGTAGTCCAGGAGCGAGAAGGCAGCGCAAAGGGGGAGCGCGGCGAAGACCGGCCGCGAGTTGACAGAATCAAGAGGCAGGTAGGAAGCCCAAAGCCGAGCCCATGGCGAAGCGGACCCCTGGGATCCCCGGGCCCAGCGCCTGTCACGAGCCGTTCGGTTCGTGACAACCTGCCGGCCTAATTGCCCAGCTGGTTGCGCCACCTTCGGGAGTCGGTTCTCGGCGGAAACGTTGTCGGGCTCGTCGGAGGGCCAACCGGAACGTTCGTGGAGGTCAGATCCAAGGGCGGGCGCGAGATGCGCTATGTCGCGAGCCCCACGTCCGTCCCCTCGGCCAAGAGGGCTCTGACCGCGCTGGGGATCGACGACGCCCACCCGCTCTTCGAGTTCATCGTCAACTTCGACGGACTTCGCGAGGCACCGCCCGACCACGCCGGAGGCTTCTTCCCCCTGACCGAGTTTGCCGTCGTTGAACGTGCGCGACGACGGAAGACCTCGGTCCTCGCCTCAATCGACGCTGACGAGCTGCAGGGCTGGCGGGATGCCGTCGTCGTCTATGAGGACTGGAATGGCGATGCACTCCTCGTCAGCCCGAAGGGCCCGATCGGCTGGGCGAAGCACGACGAGGGGTGCGTCGCGCCTTGCGGCCGGTCCTTCAGGGATTTCTTCAGGACCAACTTCCGCTGATCAAACCGGCACCGGGATCCGACCGACCGGCACCAGGATCCGATCCACCGGCGCCGGGATCCGCCACCGGCGCGCCTCCACGCCGGTGCCGAACTGCTAGATTTGTAGGCCGTGAATGCGCTGACCCCGAGAGGGTAGGAAGCTCAAAGCCGATCCCATGGCGAAGCGGACCCCGGGGATCCCCGGGCCCAGCGCCTGTCACGAGCCGTTCGGTTCGTGACAACCTGCCGGCCTAATTGAGGCTGGAAAACAACGCCTCCGAGCGCGCCCTGCGCTCCATCGCCACCGGCAGAAATTCGTGGCTCTTCTTCGGATCGAACGACCACGCGCAAGCCGCCGCCAACCTCTTCTCGCTCATCGCGTCGTGCAAGTTGCACGGCCTCGACGCCGAGACCTACCTCGCCGAGATCATCCGCGTCGCGCCGTACTGGCCACGCGATCGGTACCTCGAGCTCGCGCCGAAGTACTGGGCGCGCACGCGCGCTCGCCTCGACCAGACCGAGCTCGCGCGGCTCGCCGGCCACGTGACCGTGCCTGACGCGCTTCGCGCGGAGCAGCAGGCGGCGACGGGCTGACGGGGCGATCACCCCAGCGAGTCTGCGTCACGACAGGGGCGACGTCGATGACGGGGCTCGTGCAGGGGATACCGCGGAGCAGGCGGGCCGCGTCACCTTCTCGCGCGTGCCCCTCGCCTCGGTGGCGCTGTTCGCAGGGGTCATCGCGAAGGTGAAGACCGACGCACGGGAGTGAGCGGGCTCGACAGTGACGGAGCGCCGCCGTGTCGATCGCGGACGGGTCGGCTGAGCAAAAAGCTTCCTGCTTTCGTGGGGATGGTGACGAGTTCGTCGGCGGGCGCGACTCGATCGCGCGAAGCTGTGCTCGGCAGAGCGGAACGAGCTATGATTTCCGCATGACCGCTGCAGAGATGGAGCAAATCATCGAGGCCGCGCGCCAGCGTTCGCGCACGATGACCCGCGCCGACTTGGAGCAGCAGGCACGCAGCTTCGCGGCGGGGAACGCCGGGATCGAAGATCCGCGCATCAACTCGTACGATCGGGCAGTGGGCGCGGAGCAGGGCGCTCCTCGCGGAGCTCCCAGGCATGATGTCGAAGCGACGTGCTGACGAGCTGACGGCGCTCGTGCGCGGAGCCGCTCGCGCGCTTGCCGCGCTCGCCCCCAACGCGAAGCGCCCCGCGAAGCTCGCGCCGCTCGAGGCGCTCGTCGTCGACATCAACGCGTGGCACGCGCGCGTCGGGCGGGCGTCATCGAGACGGCCGAGCGGGAGCTGCTCTGCGAGACGATCGACCGCCTGGGCCGCGCCGCGGGGATCTCCGGCAGCGGGTTCGCCGAGAAATCACGCGACTGGTAGCTGAGCGTGGTCACGGGCGGACGCATCACCTCCCGGCGCGGAGCGTGTGATTCACGCGAACGACGTCATCCACTTCGTGAACGCTGCACCGATTCGCTTCTGCGCCTTCTTCACGACCGCGTCGGGCCTGGTCGCCGGTTTGACCCCGACGTGGTCAGCGAGCCACTTGCGATACGCGCCAATCGCCGGCCGCGGCTCGTGGTCGGGCGCCTTGTAGTACGAGACGCCATCCCAGTCGACCATCGGCTCGACGTCGGCACCGACGATCGCGAGGAGGTCGTTCAAGTTTTCAGCGACGACATGGACACCGCCCTCGTCGCCAAACACGACGACCGGCATGTCTTCCACCTTCGTGCACTTGCCGTCGTTCCACCCAGCGTAGACGGAGCCCGTTCCGGTGGCCGCGGCGATGGGCGAGAGCGCTTCGAGGAACTTCCTCTCGTTTGCTTTCGACGCGAGCGGCTTGTCGGTCGGAGCGCAGAAGCCTTTGAACAATCCCTTGTCGTCGACCCCCAGCACGAACCCTTCCGAGAACATCTCGGCACCGACGTCGTTCTGGAATTCGACGAGCTTCGCCAGCGCGGCGGGCAACGCGAGCTTGCCGAAGTTCTTCGCGTACTTCGTCACGTCGAGCATAGGAATGAGCGTGCCGTCCATCTCGATGCGTCGCCCTTTTGCGTCGAAGTTCTTCCACTGCGAAAGGCCCTTCCGGATGTACGTCTCCTCGACGCGGAACACCTTCTTGTATTCGGGACCCGAGAGGGCGAGCTCGGTCGTGGGGTGCTTCGACTTCTGGTAGTGGATGACCTCGCCAGGCACGGGTTTGCCGTCGACCTCGACGCCCTTGGTCGAGTACGTGCCGTCGGGGTGGAAGCGCGAATAGGTGTTCTTTCGGCCTCCGTTCTCGTAGTGCGAGACGCAGCAGAGGTGTCCGGTGGTGCGCCACCAATAGCGCCACTCCCCGGTGGGCCTCCCCTTCTTGTCGAACGCACCGAGCTCCCACTCCTCGCTCGCGGCGTCGTACTTCGCTTCGGCGGGAACGCCTTGGGGCTTGGTGGGCTCGGTGGGCTTCTTCTTGGTGGGCTTCACGGCACGAATGTCAGCAGATGCCAGCCGACCGAGTCAACGCGATCGATTCGGCGTAGCAGCCCGTTGCGAGCGCGCGGACGAGTGCGTTCACGACGTCCGCTCGCGCCGCGACGAGGGGATCCGCGAAGACGTCCGGCTCCGCCACTGCGGTCCTCCGGGATCGACGCGACTACGAGCTAATCCGCCAGCGCGCCCATCCCCATCGCCTGAAACAGCTCCCTCTGCACCTCCGCATGCGCTTCGTTCAGCCGTGGCGCGAACGGGCTCTTCGATGCGTCCACGATCACGCGCGGCGGCCGCTTCCCCGCCGCCGTCTCGACGAGCGCCAGGATGGCATCCGCCACCTCTTGCGGATTCGGCGCCGTCGCTGCGGTCTTCATCGACGACGCGCGTTCCACGAACGCGTCCAACGCGCCGGCGAGCGGGCCGTAGCCCTTCGCTCGATCCTGCTCGGCGCCGAACGGGTTCACCGAGCCGAACTCCGTCGGATACGCGCCCGGCTGCACGATCGACGCCTCCACGCCCGTCGTCTTGAGGTCGTACCGATAGGTCTCTGCGAGCGCCTCCACCGCGAACTTCGTCGCCGCGTACAGGCCGACGACCGGCATGAGCCACCGCCCGAGCGAGCTCGACACGTGCACCAGGAGCCCACTCCTACGCTCCCGCATGCTCGGCAACACCGCGCGATTCACCCGCTGCATGCCGATGACGTTGATATCGAACAGCGCCAGCAGCTGGGTGCGACCATTCGGGCGCGGTGTGCGGAGCCCGGTTGTCCACTGGGATTCAGAAGTGGATCTTCGTCGTTCGAGGCACGACGAAGGAGGACGCGACGAACGAATGCGGTCTCGACAAGGTCCTCGGACCCGACGGCAAGGCCGCGAAGTAGGAGTGCGCAGGGGGACCCCTCCGGATGAGTCGTCTCTATTCGCAATACAAGAATACGGAAGGACAGAACTTGCAGATTCAAGGCAGGATCGGGTGAGAAAGGAGATCATGCGCGTCGTCGCGATCCTGAGAGACGACGACTACCGATTCGGCCTCGAGAGTCCGGTCGGCGACCCGTCGAAGACGCGCATCAAGGATCTCGCGGCCGTCGAGAAGTCGCTCGGCGGTCCGGTGCCACTGTCGTTCCGCGCGTTTCATCTGGCGATGGGAACGGTCGATCTCTCGCCCGATCCGGACGCGGTTTCGTCGACCACGTTTCAGAAGCTCGAGTGGCTGGACCCTCTTCAGGTCGCGCCGATCTCGGTGACACGCGACCTCGCGGCGAAGGAGGTGACGCGCACGAAGAAAGCGTGGGTCGAAGCGCTGCGTCTGCCGCCCGATCTGTTCTTCGCGATGTCGCCCGATCGCAAGGGCCGCCACGACTCCGAGGAGGACGAGCCGTACATGCTCGAGGCCTTCGATAGGGGCGCCGACGGCCTCGTTCGGCAGGGCTCGCGTGAGCCGGTGCCCTTCGTCGACTACCTGCGCGCGACCCTCGCGAACGGCGGCTTCGCCAAGCTCGACGAGCACGAGCGTGCGGCCGAGGTGCGCGAGCGGCTCGCCAAGGGGCGCATCCTGTTCTGACGCCGTGCGGGACGAAGGCTCGGGGAAGATCCCCACACGCGAGGGCGATCCTCAGAGCGTCGAAGGATCGATTCCGAACGCCCGCGCCACCTCCGCCATCCGCGGCTGCAGCTCGGCATCCCACTCGTTCTTGATCAACTTGCAGAGATCCGCGGGGACGCCATCACCGACGTGGGGGACGGCGAGCGTGTGCAGCGCGCGCCAGCCGACGAACGCTTCCTCCCGCCGCGTCGCGCGGAGGCAGCTCGCGATCTGGTCGGGGCGCGTGAAGGGGACCTTTCGCCCCTTGAAGAACGCGAGGAGCTCCTCGCCCGCCTCGTAGTTCGCCTTCGGAAGGCGGCTCCAGCGATCGAAGCCGCGCGTCGCCGCCTCGACGACCCCGGGGGCGCGGCACGAGCGAAGGCCGAAGCCCGCGCCGTTGAGAACGCGGAGATCGGGGCGCTCGCCGCCGCCGAACGGGATCGTCGAGATCGCCGCGAACAGCGCATCGATCAGCGTCGCCGCCGCGCTCTCCGTCGGGCAAGATCCGAGCGCCATCAGCGCGGTGCCGCGGATCGACGTGCCGACCTTCTTGTCGCCCGCGAGCCTGGTGAGATGCGGCTCGGCGAGCCCCGGATCGACGAGGGGAGCGATCTCCATCGGGAGCTCGATCCGCCAGTTCGAGGCACGGTTGGAGAGGCGAGCGGAGCTGCCGCGCAGAGCCTCGACGAGCGCCGCTCCGCTCGGCAGCACCTCGCGCACGTCGACGAACTTCCCGCGCGCGTCCCAGACGGACGCGTGGCTGCGCTTGATGGCGGCGTCGAGCGCCTCCGATGGCGCTTCGGCAAGGATGGCTACCAGCCTCGCGAGCGCGTCCGCGGCCCCACCGCTCAGCGCTGGCGGGGCGGTCTCGAGCTTCTCGTCGCTCTTCTTTCGCGCCGCCTTCGCAGGCTTCGCCGCCGCGGTGGCTTTCGCCTTCGGCTTTGCGAGGCGCGCCGTCTGCGCCTCGAGCGCGTCCGCGAACCCCGTCTGCTTCTTGGTCGGGACGACCCCGAAGTAGTCGGCGAGAAACGACGCGAACGACGGGTATTTCACCCAGCCCCCTTCCGCGATCTCGAAGCCGAGGATCGGGTGCTCCCCCGCGTCGTCGGTGACGCCGAGGTAGAGGACGTGCGCCTGACTCGCCGACTGCGGTAAGACGAACCCCCCAGCCGGGTATTCGGCGTCGACCGCGTCGAAGTACTCTTCGTAGTCGCTCGGCTCCGCGTCGAAGATACGCGCGACGATCGCGCTCACTGCCTCGTGCTGGAGCGCTCCGCGATCCATGACCGGCACGCCCCATGATCCGGCGAAGGCAAGCCATGTGCGGAGGCTCGGAGAGAGGGGCTTTCCCCCTGGCAGCGTGAGCTTGGCGAGCTTGTCTGCCGAGAGCGGGCGCGGCTTCTCGTAAGCGTCGCAGCCGAAGCCCGCGCCCCCGCCGTCGTCACGGAGCTTGGAGATGACCCGCCCGATGAGCGAGTCGTCGCCCGCTCCGGCTGTCGGCGGCGCGGGCTCCCGAAGGCGCTTTGCCGGCGCCTCGTCCGCAGCGGCGACGTAGCCCTTCCCGAGCTTCTCCTTGATCTTCTTCTCCAGCGCGACCTTCGCCGCGGCGGCGGACTCGAAGCTCTCGGTCTTTGACTGCCCCTTGGTGCCGACGGCGCCCCACCGCGTCGTCAGCTCCTTGGCGGAGACCTCTGCCTCCCAGAACTTGTTCGAACCACCTGTCGTGTTGACGAGTCGCGCCATGGCTCGAGTCTTCGCTCTATTCGTCGATGCTGTCGAGCGTCGTGCGTGAGGGCGAATGTCGCTCGCTGTCACTTCGCCTCCCAGCGCGAACGATCCTGGTCGAAGAGCCGGGTGAGGTCGCCGGACTCGCCGAGTCGACGCGCTGACCCGAACGCCACGGGCGGCTCCTGTTGTTCAGCTCCGCGCTTTCGCCGGCGTACACACGTTGGAAGCGACGTCCACATTCGTCCCGTGCGCTTGACTGGCACACCGACCTATCGTGGCGCCAGGCTCGGGCTACGGCGTGACGAACGTGCCGCTCTTCTTGGTGCAGTCTGCCTGGGCGTCGGCGGTGGTCCCCGTGTACGTCCAGATCGTGTGCGTCATCGCGCCGTTGTTGTTCGTCAGCGTGCAGCCCCCCTGAGCTCCCGCCCTCGGGCAGGCCGTGGTCGCGTACACCCCTGGCGAGACGCACCCGATCTTCGCCGTCTGATCCGTCCACCCCTTGCCGAAGAGGGTAGGAAGCCCAAAGCCGATCCCATGGCGAAGCGGACCCCTGGGATCCCCGGGCCCAGCGCCTGTCACGAGCCGTTCGGTTCGTGACAACCTGCCGGCCTAATTGGAACTCCTGTGCCTCAGAAGTGTACGTTGCCCGTGGCCAGCGACGTCTGTTTCGAGAAGAGCGATACCTTCTTGTCTTGCAAGCCGAGGAGCGATTGCAGGAGCGTCGCCCCCGGCCACGACCGATTGGCCTCTACGCCGAGCTCGCCGGACACGCCAGCCGTGAGTTCCCACGCGAGCGTCGCGACGTTGGGGTCGGCGTTCGCCGTGACTTTCACGCCCGTCGACGGCGTGATCGAGATGTACGGGCCGACCAGATCGTAAAATAGGAGCGTAAAGCGTGGGAGTAACTCGCACGTGAACGACGCGGTCGCGGAGCTCGTAACGTCGGGCCCGATCTGCGTAAACACTGGCTCGGTGACGCTGGAGAGATTGGACCACTCTCCCTTCTCGTAGCTCGCGCCGAGGATGAAGTCTTGCGACACCGACGCACCCATGGTGACCGAAGCGCTACCGGAGACCGAGAGGTGACAATGCGCGTCGACGGAGAACCGCACCGTTTCGGCGATGGGTATGCCGCCGACGATCTGCGGGGGAAGCGTGTACTGCGAGGCAAAGAGCGTCGCGCGGACGTCCTTGTCGTAGGCGCTGGCCACAGACAGCGCGATGCTCAGCGTGGCTTCCAGGCGATCCTGTAGGCGGAACACCATCGTGTCGACGGCGCGATGCTGGAGGCTGATCGATGTGTCGACGGTCGGATGGTTCGAAAGCGTCGCCTTGGAAAGGGTCAGCGTGACGCCGTCGGCGTCGAAAATCTTCTTGTTCGAGAAGTCCGCGAGAGCCTCGTTTCCGAGATCGAGGGTCCCTTGCAAGCCGACCGTTCCGCCGCCACCATCGGGCGATGGCCCCGCGTCCGCGTCGGGGATGGCGCTGCCTAGCTGCAGGCGCTGGGTCGGCATCAAGTACATCGTCCGCGGCCCGTACCCCTGGATCTCGTAGACCTTCTTCTCGGCCGGCTCGAACACCACGCGAATGAACCCCGTCCGGTTCGGGGCCGCTTCGGCGGTCCATGTATGGTTGTCGTGAAGGTCGATCGGGCCCGCGCCATACACGGCATTCAACTGATCGACGAACGCGAGGACCTCGGGCGCGGTTGGGAGCTTGTCCGGGGCTGCGACGAGGGTGTCGCCGTTTTTGAGCTTCAGCGCCGGGAGGTTGGGATCTTCGCTCACGAACTCGAGGACGTCGATTCGGTCGCCGACCTCGTTCGTGAAGGCGATCACGATGATGCTCGAATCGTTCACGACGACCGGGGGCGTATCGTTCGGCGTCACCCCGCCCTCGGGCTTGACCGACGGCACGCCGGGGACCTCCGCGTCGGCGCGGCCGGCGTCGCTCGGCGTCGGAGGCGCATCCGAAATGCCGGCGTCCTGGTACGACGCAGGCGCCGGCGACGCCCCGGACGTGCCGCACCCCAAGGCCGAGAAGCAACCGACCATGCAGGAGATCGCGATAGCGGCCGCCCTCGGTACCAAGCTCTCGCGGACGTGCTGACGTGTAAGGACATGCATTGGGGTTGCCCATAAGAGGCGCCGCACGCCGGTAAGCGGCTCACAAAACAGACTGGTGACCGGGAAAATGTGCAAAATGGCCAAACGCGCCTGAAGTGCGCGGGATCACACGACGTGCGCCCCATCGTCAGGAGGGTCCGTCTCAGGCGAGGGTGTGGCAGCAGGGCCGCCGCCTCTACGAGTTCATCGCCTTCGAGGGAGCCGGCGCGGCTGTCGGCGTCGCAGCAGGCGCGTTCGGATTGTCGCCGAGGGCGAGGTGGCGAGGCGGCGACGCCGATCAGTCGCCGATGGACATCACGTCCGAGGTGCCGCGGACGACGCCGAGAGCGCGGGCGTCGGCACCACGGACCGCGGCCTCGAGGGGCGCGCCGCCGGCGAGGGAACGAAGGAGCGCGCCCAGCGAGCGCTCGGCGTCCGGCGCACGAACCGCGGCGAGGGCCATGTCCACCGATTCGGCGTCGAGGAGCGACGAGAGCGCGATGGGCGCCGCGGCCGCGATGGACTCGCCCGGGCGAACGCGCGCGGTGCCGCGGAGCACCGGAGTCGCGAGGAGCGGCGCCGACAGGCCGAGCGCCTCGATCGTGGCCATGACGGCCGGATCCGGCGCCTCGTAGCAGGCGACGCAGAGCATCCCGCGCATGTCCGCGGCGAGGATGGCGTGCACCGACGCGGAGGACGGCCCCGCGAGGGTCGTGTCACGGACGGCGGCGGCGCCCCTCGGGACGGTGGCGACGTGGCCGCCCGCGTGGCGGCCCACGGCGGCGATGAGGTCGCCCGCGATCTGGTCGTCGGCCAGGGCACCGAGAACCTCATCGTCGCCGAGGTGTGCCGCGCGCACGGCAGCGCCACGATCGCCTCGTTCCATCGCCCCAAATGCTTCGTGCGCTTCGGCAACGAGTCCGAACGCGAGGTGCCGTATGGACCGTACTGCGCGGCGCAAGGCGGGCAGTGGTACTGCTTTACCGGGAACGAGACACGCGGAGTCTACGATCCGTGCGCGTGCTGCACGGGCCAATGGCGTCGCGCCATCAAATGCGGTCGTGAACGCGGCGGAGAGGGCTCGGCCCGCTGCCACGCCTCCCGTCGTCGGTTACGGGACCATGCGCACCATGATCCACAGCAGCGGGTGGCCGGCGACGGAAACGCGCGCATGCCGGTGCTCGATCGCCGGATCCGAGAGCACCCGCGTCAGTGGATTGTTCCCGTCAGCGTCAGCGTATTCTCGACGCGGAACGTGCCGGCGGCGCTCGACGCGCCGTACCCGTAGATGCGCACTTCGATGGCGCCCGCGGCGCTCGCTCCGCCGAGCGCGATGGATCTGCGCCGATGACCGTCGGCGTGGTTTGGCGCGTGGCGAACGTATCCGCGTTCGTTGCGACGCCGCCGGCGGAAGGACCGGATGCCGACGCGCGAAGTTGAGGAGAGAGCGTGGTGAGCGACAGGGTGCACCCCGCCGAAGGAGTGACGGAGAAGGTGTAGTACCGAGACGGATCGAACGACGCCGGCCAGTTGCTCGAGTTGATCGAGCCGCTGCCCGCGTTGGGTACGAGTGAAATGCTGCGCGAGAGCGAACTCCCGGACACGCCGTTCGCCGTCGCCGTCGGCGCCACGCTCAATTCGCCCCCTGGCTGGTTGCCAAGCTCGAACGTCGCGAGGACGCCAGAGTAGCCGGAGGCCGCGCATCCCCCATCCATTGGGCGGGTGTCGGGGACGCCGGTGTCGAGGGGGCCGGTGTCGGGCGGGCCTGCGTCTCGTCCCGCCTCCGATCGGTCTGCAGAATCCTGAATATCCGACGCATCCCGCGCCCCCGCGTCGGGAAGGTGGTGGTTGCCAGTTGCAGCCGCGTCATACGGAAGCGCGGCATCCTCGCTGACGGCGGCACCATCAACGGTCATGGATGCCGCGCCGCCTGCGCCACTGGCGTCCGAGTCGAGGGTGGGCTCGTCCGCACCCACCACGCCACCGGTGGCACATCCAGACAGAGTGAACCCAAACACGAAAAAACGCAGGGCGCGCAGGAGCATCGGGGGACCCTAGCAGCCGCTCCTCGGCTCACATGCACGGCCTCGAGCACGAGGCTCGACTGGCGTACCCTCGTGAAGCGCACCTTCGACATCGACCTTCGCGTCTGTGTCCGTTGCGGCGGAAGGCTCACCGTGCGCGCCGTCGTCACCGCGCCGGCCGCCATCGCCAAGATGCTCGCCGTGCTCCGGCGCCCCCGCGCCCCGCCGGCGGCTGCTTGAGCCTCACCGACAGACCGCGCGACACGTCGCGCCTTGGCACTGCCACGTCTCGCGCACGCCACCAACCGCCGCTTTTCCACCCATCGTGGAACTTCGACCTCCCACCGACCCTGCCACGGCGCCGCTCCACGGCCCTTCTCCGACGCTATCGCCTACGATGCCCGACTCTCGCTGGCGCTCGCGGAGACGGTCGACGCGGTCAAGTTGCTGTTGGACGAGATAGCGCGGCGTCGCCGCGGTCGCCTTACACGATCGGCACGTAGAGCTCGGTCACGAGCTCCTCGGGCGGCGCCGTCATCGGCGTGTTGCGGTAGATCTCGAAGCTCGGACCTTCGCCGATGCGACAGCCGCTCGAAGGCAGCCAGCCGCCCATGAGCTTTGCCCACGCGTCGGAAAGGCCGGTGTAAGGCCCCACGTGCGTCGTCGACGCGTACGTCCCGCCGGGAATGCGCAGCTCGGTCGTGCCCGGTGGAAGCGCGGCGTCTTCCGGCACCGTGACCGCGGCGTCGGACCGCAGCTCGGCGACGGGCACCGCGTCGGGATCGTCGTGGTAGAGCGCGATCATCTGCGTCCCCGGGCGCCCGAGGAGCCCCGCCTTTCCGGCGAGCTCTCCGAGGCGCACGAACGCTTCGGAAATTGCGTTGTACGCGCCGACGTGGCGGACGGCGGCGACGCGGAGCGGAGGGAGTGTCTTCGATTCGACGTTCATGGCGGGATCTCCTTTCACGATGGACCAGGACGGGCCAGCTGCGCCCGGACGAAAGTGGAGGCCCGAGCGCGCGGCGAGCTCGAGCTGGGGAGGCCGCGCGCACCCGGCGCGCGCCTCTTCGATCTTCTGACGGAAGGCAGAGGGCGAGGCGCCGTAGTGCTCCGCGAACGCGCGCGTGAAGGACTCGTGCGTCTCGTACCCTGCCGCGAACGCGATGCGTGTGACGGGAGCGTCTCCTGCCGCGAGCTCGTGCGCCGCACGCTCGAGACGTATGCGGCGATGCATGGCGAGCGGCGTTTCTCCGAGCACTCCTCGAAAAATGCGGTGAAAATGCAGAGGCGACAGCGCGGCGTGGCGCGCGAGCGCGGCAAGATCGAGCGCTTCGTCGAGCCGCGCGAAGATGCGGGTGACGGCGCCGTGGACGGCTGACTCGTAGAAGGAGCGCGTCTCGTCTTTCACAAGGGCCAAGCTACCGCCGGGCGCGCCCCCGCGCTTGACGCCGCTTGCGAAAATGCATCGGTCGCCGGCAGCCCGGCCTCAGCCTCTTCGAAGCGGGCGGATTCCGTCGGAGCTCACGGGCAGGACCGCCGTGGTGAAGCTCTCGATGGCGGCGAGCGAGTCGGACATCGCAGCGCGTTCTCCAGCCAAGCCCGCCGCGGAACCGCCCCCGAGAACGGCGAGATCGCCGGGCTGCGGTTGCTCGTGGTGGAGAACCCCCGCGGGGTGGCAACGTCGCGCACGGCACGATCGCGATTGGGCTCTCGGTGTCGTTGGGTGTCGTGGCGATCGGCATCAACGCCGTCGGGTCCTGCCTCGCCATCGGCGTGAACGCCGTCGCCCCCACGCGGACGAGCCCGCGTGCGTGCCGCTGCGCGAGGCCCGCGAGCGGGACGACTGGGATTGACGCTA
>JANYHK010000133.1 GCA_025359105.1 Myxococcales bacterium
CCCACCTGCGGGCGTGGATGCTGCGGGAGGCGCGCGCCGCCAACCGCGTCGACCACGCGCACATCATCGACATCCACGACATCGGGGAGACGGACGAGGGCGAGCTCTACCTCGTGATGGAATACCTCGTCGGGACGCCGCTCTCCGCGGAGATCTCGAAGGGCGCGTTCCCCATCGCGCGGGCCGTCGACGTGCTCGAGCAGATGGCCGCCGCGCTCGGTCGCGCGCACGACCTGGGCGTCGTGCACCGCGATCTGAAGAGCGACAACATCCTGCTTTCGACACGCGGCGGTCGAAAGGAC
Organism: Myxococcales bacterium; assembly: GCA_025359105.1. GTDB lineage: Bacteria > Myxococcota_A > Polyangia > Polyangiales > Polyangiaceae > JANYHK01. The sequence continues at coordinate 303 of JANYHK010000133.1, forward strand.
TTCGTCAAGATCCTGGACTTCGGGCTCGCGCACCTCGCGATGGACCCGCGTCTGGCGCCGAAGGGCGCCGTCTTCGGAACCCCGGAGTACATGTCGCCCGAGCAGGCGCGCGGTGAGGAGGCGACGCCGCAGAGCGATCTGTACGCGCTGGGCGTCCTCTTCTTCGAGATGTTGACCGGCCAGCTGCCGTTCCGCTCGAACGATCGCGAGACGCTCCTCGAGATGCAGCGCACGAGCCCTCCGCCGAAGCCGCGGTCGATCAAGCCGGACGTCTTGCCAGCGGCCGAGGCGATGGTCCTGAAGCTCCTCGAGAAGGATCGCAGGAAGCGCTTCCAGGACGCCCACCACATGCACGAGGAGCTGAAGGCGCTCCAGCGCTCGCTCCCGGCGACGCCGTGGGAGGTCAACGCGGGGGGTGACGTCGTCGCCCCGCCGCCGCCGCCGCCGCCGCAGTCGGCTGGCGTCATCGAGTGGGCGAACCGCGCCGCGCTGTTCTCGCGCATGGTGAGCCGCGCGTACCCCCAGGGCAACGCGCCGCCGGAGATCACCAGCGCCGTGGCGCAGGCGTGGGATCTGGCCTCACGCGCGACGCGCCTCGAAGGCGAGGTCGCGAGCCACACCCGCAAGCTCGAGTCGCTGGAGAGGCGCGGTCGCGCGCTCCGCGCAGAGATCGGACGCAAGGTCGAGGAGCTCGCGCACGAAGAGTCGCGCGCGCTCCGTGACTCGGCGGCCGAGCAGCAGGAGGCCGCGCGCATCCGCGATCTCGTGGCGCAGGCCGAGCGCGGCGCCGCGCAGGCGAAGCAGGCGGCCGACGCGCCAGGCACCGTGACCTCCGCGCCGGCGGCGCTCCGCCAGATCTACGAGCGGGCGGGGGCCGCGCAGGCGCTCCTCGAAGCGCGCCGTGAGCACCTCGCCGAACGCGACAAGAAGGCCGGCGTGAAGGAAGCGCACGCGCGCGACCTGCGCCGGCAGATCGACGAGCTCCGCGCGCAGCTCTCCCGCTACGCCGAGGCCCTCGAAGAAGACCTGGCGAGCGGGCGCGAGAAGGTCGCGGCGCGCACACGCGAGGGCCTGGCGTTCGAGAAGGCGTTCAGCGAGGTCTCGACGCTCCTCCTCAACCACTTGAAGGCCAAGCCGGAGGCCCGTGACCTCCTGCAAGACCTCATGACGAACATGCATTCGCCCCCGCAGCAGGCGTCGCTGGCGAAGCCCGGCGGCCCGGAGAGCCGCGGCCCGTAGTTGGATGAGTCCGAGGCTACCCTCGATTTCTCGCAGCTCAGGAGCACGCGCATGACCGACACGCACGTCGACGAACGATTCCTCGAAGTCTTCCCGTCCTGGCTCCGTTCGCTGGGGGAGGACGCCGCCGCCCTCTCCACGTTCGTCGGCCCCGACGCGCCCGAGCCGGTGCGGCGCTACGTCACCGCCGGGCTCAACTACATCTTCAAGTCGCTCGACCTCATCCCCGACGGGATCGACGATCTCGGGTTTCTCGACGACGCCTTCGTCGTGCGCGTCGCCGCGGCGCTTGCCACCGCGGAGACGCCGTCGGCCAAGGACGGCGCCCTCGGCCGCCTCTCCGACGACGCGCACGCCGTGAAGGAGTTCCTGGGCGGCGACTACGCGCGCCTCGAGGCGTACGTGCAAAACCTCCGCAAGGGAGCCGCGCGCGGGCGCACCGTGGACGACATCGTCGGCGACGACGCCGTGCGCGCCGCGTTCCTCGGCGAAGTGAAGGCGTGGGCAGAGGCCTACCAGGTGCCGAGCTTCACCCGCGAAAAGAAGACGCTCATCAAGCTGAAAGCGTTCCTCAGCGCGAAGCTGGCCTAGGCGGCCTAGCTAGCCGAAGCCGCGCCCGACGGCGAAGCCGAGGCTGAACCCGGCGAAGAGCGCGACGACGACGAGCGCGACCAGGACTCGTGGATCGATGCCGCGCCGGAGACGCGGCGCGCCCGACGTCACCGGCTCGAGCATCGGGAGATCGTTGGACGGCAGCGTCCCGCCCCCGCTCGACATCAGGATGACGGGCGCCGGCTGCAGCCCCGCCGCGCCGACGAGCTCGGGGCGGGCCGGGCTCGTGAGCGTGCCATTGGGCCCCTTGGGCGGCCCCGGCGGCTCCGCGAGCGTCCCCGGGGGAAGGGCCGGGATGTACGCGCTGTTCGCCTGCGGCGACGTCGCCGCGGTGGCGGCAGCGAGCGGTGCAAAGAGCGACCCCACCTCGGGCAAGCGCGAGAGCGGCTGCGCGCGGCTCATCGGATCGGCCTGACCGGCCAGGGAGGTGAGCGCGCGATTCATCTCGAGCGCCGACTGGAAGCGCGTCTCGCGGTTCTTGTCCATCGCGCGGAGCATGAAGGGCACGAGCGGCGCGAGCTGCGGGTCGATGGTCTCGATGGGCTCGGGTGTGTTGTTCAGGACCGCGAAGAGGCGCGCGTACTCGGTGGGCGCCGGGAAGGCCGTTCGCCCGGTGAGCATCTCGTAGAGCATGACGCCGGCGCTCCACAGATCGCTGCGGGGATCGACGTCCTTCGAGTTTTTCACCTGCTCGGGGCTCATGTACGCCGGCGTCCCCAGGAGCATGCCGGTGCGCGTCTTGCTGCCCATGCCGCCGGCGGCGTCCATCACCTTGGCGATGCCGAAGTCGAGCAGCTTCACGACGAAGTGCGTGCCGCCTTCGTTCGCCAGGAAGACGTTCTCGGGCTTCAAGTCGCGGTGGACGATGCCTTGCGCGTGCGCCGCAGCGAGGCCGGCGAGGATGCCCTGCGCGATGGTCGCCGACTGCGCGAGGGGCACGCGGCCGCCGTTCTCGGTGTAGGCGCTGAGGGGGACACCCTCGAGCAGCTCCATGACGATGTAGGGCGTGCCGTCCTCGGCTTCGCTGCAGTCGAAGACACGCAGGATGTTCGGGTGAATGAGGCGCTGGCACGTGCGCGCCTCCTCGAGGAAGCGCGCCTTCACCTCGGGCTCGTGGACGAACTCCGGGTGCAGGAGCTTCACGGCCACCTTGCGCCCGTCGATGACCTGGTCCGTCGCGTACACGGCGCCCATGCCGCCGGCGCCGATCTTCTTCACGAGGCGGAACCGGCGCGAGAGCACCGCACCGACGAGGGTGGGCTCCTGGGGCTCCGCAGTGACCATGCCGCGCATCCTACGGTTTGACGCGCCATCCCGCAAAGGCGGGCGACCTTTTGTCGCGCAACGACGGTCAGATCTGCCCGGTCCAGCCCTCGTCGTGCGTGCGAAAGGCCTCGGTCAGGCGGCGCGTGGTCGCGTCGTCGAGCGGCCCCTGGTCGACGACGCGCACCGCGGCCTCGAGGTTCCCGAGGCTCTTCGTGCCGAGGATCGCGGTCGAGACACCGGGCGCGAACGCCGCGAAGCGGAGCGCGAGGTCGAGCCAGCCGCGGCCGTCCCGCAGCGCGTCGCCGCCCATCTCGTGGAGGCGCTCCCAGTACGGCTCGCAGTAGTCACCGGCGGGGCGCTCGCCGAATCGCCAGGGCGCGTTCGCGATCGGGCGTTTGGCGACGACGCCCATCGCGCGCTCCGCAGCGACGGCGACCTCGCGCCCGAGCGAGCGCTGATCGCAGAGGTTCACCGAGCACTGGACCGCGCCGAACAGCGGCGACGCCACAGCCCACGCGAGCGCGTCGTTCTCGCCGGAGTACGCGGCGACCCGGACCTTGCCCTGCTCCTTCGCGCGCGCAAGTGCTTGCGTCACTTCTCCGCGCTCGAGGACGGCGCGCGGACAGGAGTGCAGGAAGAAGACGTCGATGACCTCGGTGCGCATCCGTCCGAGGGCCTGCTCGATGCCGAGCGTGATGGCGCCGCCGGTCCAATCGGGCGCGCCGGCCGCTGCGTAGCCGCCCTTGGTCGACAAAACGAAGTCCGCGCGGCGGTGCGCGAGGTGGCGACCGATGCGCTCCTCGGAGAGGCCATAGCCGCGGGCCGTGTCGATGAACGTGACGCCGAGATCGACGGCGGCGTTCAAGAGGTGCCCCACCTCGCCCTCGGATGCGCCGGCCTCACCGATGTGCCCGGCGCCGAGGCCGAGCGCCGAGACCGTGAGGCCGGTCGAGCCGAACGGACGCGCGAGCACGGCTACGCCCGCAGCTGGGCGCCGAAGCGGCGGCCGACCTCGGCGACCACCTTCGCGTGGCTCAGATCCACCTCGGCGTCGGTGAGCGTGCGATCGGACGCGCGGTAGACGACGTGGATCGCGAGGCTCGCGTGGTCCTTCGGGATGGCGCCGCCGACGAAGCGATCGAAGAGCTCCACCCCGGAGGCGAGCGGGCCCGCCGCCTCGCGCACGGCGCCGAGCACGTCCCCCGCCGCGACGTCGTCGTGGACGACGATGGCGAGATCGCGCGTGCTCGCCGGGAAGCGCGGGATGTCAGCGAACGCAGGGGGCGCCTTGCCGATCTCCGCCACGCGCGCCACGTCGAGCTCCACGACGACGCAGCCCTCGCCGAGGTCGAAAGCAAGGGCGACGTCGGGGTGCAGCGGACCGAGCGTGCCGAGGAGCGTGTCCTGCAAGTAGATGCCGGCCGCCCCGCGCGGGTGCAGGTGCAGGGGACGCTGCGCGGCGGGCAGCGCGGCCACGGTGATTGGCCTGCGAAGGAGCCGAGCGACGAGACCCTCCGCGAGACCCTTGGCGTCCCACACGTCTACGGGGACGGGCCTGGTCAGATGGCTGGGCCTGTCGCCGGCGAGGAGCGCGGCGAAGGACATGCGCTCCTCGGGCAGGTCCTTGCCGGCGAGGTACTTGGAGCCCACCGTGAAGAGGCGGACTTCGTGTGCGCCGTGGCGCCGCGCACGCCCGAGCGCATCGAGGAGACCGGGCAAGAGGCTCGTGCGCATCACGGTCTGCAGCTCGTTCAGCGGGTTCTTGAGAACGACTGTGGCCTTGGGGGCCCCGACCTTCTCGAGCTCGGCGGGCGAGACGAACGCGAACGTGATCGCCTCGGACAGGCCCAGCTCCACCGCCGCCGCGCGCACGAGCCGCGCCGTCTCTTCGCGCGGCCCAAGGTCCCGCGAAGAGCGAATCGCCGGGAGCCGCGGCTTGACGCGATCGATGCCGTGGATGCGGGCCACCTCGTCGATGAGCTCGACCTCGCGGAGGACGTCGGGGCGATGCGTGGGGACGAGCACCTCGACCTCGCGCGTGGTTTCCTTGGAGACGGTGCACCCTAGGCGGCCGAGAATCTCACGCGCCTCGTCCCAGGGGATGCTCTCGCCGACGAGCTGATCGAGTCGGTCGGCGCGCAGCTTGACGACGCGGCGCGCCGGGCTCGGGTTGCCCGCGTGGATCTCGCCGCGCAATGCCGCGCCGCCCGCGAGCTCGCTCGTGAGCGACACGGCGCGGGCGAGGACCGCCGAGACGTCCCCCGGATCGACACCGCGCTCGAAGCGGTGGCTCGACTCGGTATGCAGGCCGTGGCGACGCGACGTCCGGCGCACGCCGCGCGCGTCGAAGAATGCGCATTCGAAGAGGACGCGCTTCGTCGTCGGCTGGATCTCACTGACGGCGCCGCCCATGACGCCGCCGAGCGCGGTCGGCCCCTCGGCGTCGCAGATGAGGAGATCGTCGGCCGAGAGCTTCCGCTCCACGCCGTCGAGCGTCTTCATCGTCTCGCCCTCGGTCGCGCGGCGGACGACGATCCGGCCGCCGCGGACGAGGTCGAGATCGAACGCGTGCATCGGATGGCCGTACTCGAGCATCACGAGGTTGGTGACGTCGACGACGTTGGAGATCGGCCGGACGCCGAGGGACGACAGGCGGTAGCGCACCCACAGCGGTGACGGGGCGATCGTCACGTCGACGATGCCGCCGGCGCCGTAGTGCGAGCATCGCTCGGCGTCCTCGATCGTCACCTTGGCGAGCGCTGCGACGTTTTGCTCGCCGGTGCGCGCAGGCGGCGCGATCTTCGGGAGCTCCCAGGGCAGACCGAAGATCGCCGCGACGTCCCGCGCGAGGCCGACGTGCCCGAGCGCGTCGGCACGGTTCGGCGTGAGATCGAGCTCGAAGATCACGTCCTCGGCGGAGGGGACCACTTTCGTCAGCGCGTCGCCCGGCTTTCCCGTGCCGGCGGGGAGCACGAGGATGCCGTCGCTCTCGTCGGTGAGGCCGAGCTCCGACTCGCTGCAGAGCATGCCCTCGCTCTTCACGCCGGCGATCACGCGGGGCTCGATCGTCATCCCCTTCGCGGGGAGGTACGTCCCGAGCGGCGCGAGGACGACCAGGCCGCCCGGCTCCGGTACATTCGGCGCGCCGCACACGACCTCTTGCGTTCCTCCGCCGCGCTCGACCGTGACGAGGCGCAGGCCGCTCTTCGTGGGGTGCGGCCGCACCGCGGTCACTTGCGCGACCACGCATGCGCTCGCCCCCTGGCCGAACCTGGCCACCCCATCGACGGCGAGGCCGGCGCCGGTGAGGCGGGCGGCGAGCTCTTCGGCGGGCGCGGTGAGGTTCGGGACGAGCTCCCGGAGCCAGCGGTACGAGGCCTTCATGGGACGTTTCCTACCAGAACCGCGTGATGCGCTCTAGGACGGTGGCGTTTTTTGAACCACGACGCGGCTGCCGAGGGCTCCCAGGCCGGCCACCGCGAGGAGCAGGAGCATCGGATCGTAGGGGCAGCGGTAGCGGGCCTCGGGGAAGTAGAGCATCGCGAGCACGATCACCGTCGCGACGTGGGCGAGGACGACCGCGAGCGCGGCCCGGCGGCGCGCGACGAAGGCGCCGATGAGCGCGAGCGGAAGCACGACGCTACGGACCACGCCGTTGAAGCCCTTCTGGAGCGGGCGCCGCGGCCAGGGCTTGTCGAGCTCGTCCTCCGGCCACGGATCGTTCCAGAGGTAGAGGAGCTGCACGTTGCGCAGCGCGCGGCGGATGCGCCAGCCGAGGCTCTTGTCGGCCAGGAAGCGCTTGCGCTCGGCGTCGAGGAGCTCCACGTCGCCGATGTAGCCGCCAATGAGCACTTCGCCGTGCTCGCCGACCGCCACCTTCGCAGGGGCCGAAACCCAGAACTTGAACCTTCCTCCTCCCGGCGTCTCCCAGTGCGCGTCGACGCGCGCGTAGGTCGTATCGGCGAGGAGGCGGTTCATGCCGCTGTTCTCGGAGATGAGGCCCCACCGGCCACTCAGCTCGTGGAGGCGCACGGCGCTGAAGGCCAGGACGACGAGCCACGGCGCGAGCACACGGGCGTAAGCCCCGAGCGCGTAGCGGCGAAAGAGGAGCGGCCCCCGCTCGAGCGCGAAGAAGACCGCGAGGAGGGCGAACGTCAGCACGAACTGCGGGCGCACCGCGAAGAGCACCGCCGAGGTGAGGCCGAGGCGGAGGCCGCCGCGCCGCGCCTCGGCGAACTGCACCATGAGCCACGCGTTGTAGAAGAGGAGGCCGGTGAACGGCACCTCGGACACGAAGAACCCCACGGTCCAGACGAGCGGCTGCCAGATCGCGAAGACCAGACCGAGCGCCGCGAGGACGAGCGTGCTCCGGAAGAAGCGCGAGGCGAGGAGGACGAAGTGGTACGCGGGGAGGGCCGCGATGGCCGCGTACACGATGCGCACGAGGACGGTGTGCTCTTCGCCGACGACGCGGAAGAGCAGCGCGAAGACGTAGTGCGTGCCGTACGGGTAGAACGCGCGGAGGCGCGGGTACACGCGCGGTACGCCGTCGACCATCTCCCGCGCGCGCTCGACGTAGCCGGCCATGTCCGAGTAGATCGTCGCGTACGGGGACTGCACGAGGAAGATCCACGCCTCGCGCACGACGAGCGACAGCGCGAGGGCCGCCCACGCGATGGCGACGACCTCGCGCGGCAGGCGCGCCCTCGCGTGCGCAGACACCGTCAGTGGTCCTCGGGCCGCTTTTCTCCGGCCGCTACGCGCACGTCGAGCCAGTTGTCGCGCGGCACCAGCGGGCAGCTCGCCCAGGGCGTCAGCGCGCAAGGCGGATTGAACGCTTGGTTGAAGTCCAGGACGACGGCGCCGTCCTCCGGGAGCGGCATGTACATGAAGCGCCCGGCGCCGTACGTCGTGTCGCGGCTCGTCAGATCCTTGAAGAGCACGTAGAGGCGCGGCTGATCGGAGTCGTGCAGGAGCGTCAGGCGCTGCTCGCGGCCGTCCACGTCGAACACCGCGACGCCGGCGGAGCGGTACGTCGTCGAGGCGCCGCCCTCGTAGTCGAGCGTGACCTCACGCAGGTCCGCGAACGGCTCGAGCCTCGCCACCTTGCGCCACGACGGATCCACGGGAAAATGCGGCACGCCAGCGAACCCCGTGCGGGTGGGTGCGGCGTCGTCCTTCACGCGCAGGTAGGCCTCCTCGCCCCGCTGGAGGAGCTCGAGCTTCACCGTGCCGAGCGAGATGCCGTCCGCGCCGAGCTCACGCACGTCGCCCGGCGCGACCTCGACCGTGACCTTCGCACCGTCGAACGTCACGCCCACGTCGAGCGGCTCTTGCCCCTCGCGCGCGACCGCGATGCGCGATGCGCCTCTGTCGATCGGGTACTTCCCGATCAGCGTGAGCCAGCCGGCAGGCGCCGTGAGGCGCTTGTAACGCGCGCGGCGCCACGCCTCCACCGAGTCCTCGTAGGCACTTCCCATCGCGAACAAGCTAGTTCGAGTAGCGGCCCGGAAGAAAGACTATAGCAACCGTGCCATTCAAAGGACGGTGCGTCTCGATCTGCTGTAGCGGCGCTCACGCGTCGGGCGTCTTTTTCGGTGCCTTCTTCTTCGCGGCCTTCTTCTTCGTCGTCTTCTTCGCCCGCGCGCGCGGAGGAGGCGCCGGCTTGGGGGCGTCCTCCGCCTTCGGCTCGGCGTCGGACGCAGACGCCGCGGCGACGGGCGCCGGCTCTGCCTTCTTCGCGGCCACGGGTGCGCTCGCCGCGTCGCTCAGGAGGGACGCGACCTCCTTCTCGATCTCGGCCTCGTCCCCCGCGTGGTAGCCGGCGTGCACGTAGCGCACGGTGCCTGTCGCGTCGACGACGTAGCTCGACGGCATCGTGGGTACCTTCCAGCGATCGGCGATGGCGTGCCCCTTGTCCCACCCGATCGGGAACGTCGTGCCGAGCTCCTTGGCGAAGTCGGTGATGCCGTCCTGCTCGTCGTTGACGGAAACACCGACGACTGCGACCTTCCCCTCGTGGCGCTTGGACAGCGCCTGCAGGCCGGGGAACGACTGCTTGCAGGGGCCGCACCACGTGGCCCAGAAGTCGACCACAACCACCTTTCCCCCGAGGTCTCCGAGCTTCACGTCTCCCTTCGCGTTCAGCGACTGGATCGACAGATCCGGGGCCTGCTTGCCGACCTCGGCGGGGCCTTCGTGCGGCGCGGCGACGACGGCGGCGGAAGACGTCGGATCTTCCGCGTGTTTCTTGGATCCACCGCACGCGAGGACGAACGCGAGCGGGAGCAAGGCGAGCCGGCGAATCGGCATACGGAGAGACCTCCACCCACCACCGTGCAAGACCGTGGCCCGGCAAGTTCCGCCGCCGCCGGAAGCGCAGCGGTGGAGCTACCTCACTCGTACCCGTGCTCCTCGGCCTCGAGCATCCCCTTCGCGGAGGCCACGGCGGTCTGATCGCGGAGCTGGTCGTAGCCGGCCGGCAGCCACCGGCGGAAGTCCTCGCTGCCGAACAGATCGCGGACGAAGACGCGCTGCACGCGGTCCCGCGCGAGGGCGACGAGCGCGCGCGTCACCGTCTCGCGCGTGCGCTTCGGCAGATCGTTGCGCGCGGCGATCACGTCACCGGGAATCGCCGCGAGCACCGCGAGGACGCGCACCGTGTCGCCGCGCGGCAGCTCGAGCCAGGCGCCGCGGGTGACCGCGCCCGCCGCGTCGACGCCGCCGAACGTCGCGCCGACGTCGGCGCGTCCCTCGATCACGGCACGCACGACCTCGGAGTGCGATCGGAAGAAGCGCTCCGCGGAGAACGCGGCGCGCGGGTCGATGCCGCGCGCGTCGAGCTCGATGCGGGGCACCACGTACCCGCTCGCGCTGTACGGGTCGACCCACGCGGCGCGTGTCCCCTGGAGCTCCTCGAGCGTCTGGATGGGCGAGCCGACGCCGACGACGAGCACCGCGTGGAACTCGGCCCGCCCGGCGCGCCGCTGGCTCACGAGCCCTTCGGCGACCCCCTTGCGCTCGAGCGCGATGAACGGGATAGGCGGTAGCCACGCGACGTCCACGTCCCCACGCGCCATGGCGGCCGCGAGCTCCCCGTACGTCGGCGCCTCGAACACGTGGACGTCGAGGCCCGCAGCCTCCTCGAGCGCCCGAGCGAAGCGCTCGAGCGGCTTCTTGCCGACCTCCGAGTCGTCGCGCCTCACTGCGCCGAACACGAGCTTGAGCGCCATGCCGATAGCCTTTCAGTATCGCATGGCCTCCGTGATCGGAGAAGCCAGCCGTCCCCTTCAGAACTGCGCGAGAAAACGCGGATCGCTCTCGAACATCAGCTTGATGTTCGGGATCCCGTACCGAAGGATCGCGATGCGCTCGAGGCCCATGCCCAGCGCGAAGCCGGTCCACTTCTCGGGATCGATCCCGCACGCCTCGAAGACGACGGGATGGATCATCCCGCAGCCCAGGATCTCGATCCAGCCGGTGTGCTTGCACATGTTGCAGCCGGCGCGCGTACCGTCCGCTTTCTTGCAGAAGACACACGCGACGTCGACCTCGGCGCCGGGCTCGACGAACGGGAAGTAGCTTGGTCGCAGGCGCACCGGCGTGCCGGGGCCGTACATGCGCTCGGCGAACTCGGCGAGGACGCCCTTCAGGTGCGCGAGTGAGACGTTCTCGTCGATGAGGAACGCCTCGAGCTGGTGGAACATCGGCGAGTGCGTCGCGTCGTCGTCGCGGCGGAAGACGCTGCCGGGGGCGATGAACGCCATCGGCGGCGCCTGCGTCGTCATCGCGCGGACCTGAATGTTGCTCGTGTGCGTGCGGAGCAGGTGCCCGCTCGTCGTCCAGAAGCTGTCCTGCATGTCCGTCGCAGGGTGGTCGGGCGGGAAGCCGAGCTTCGTGAAGTTGTTCTCCTCGAAGTCGACGTCGGGGCCGTCGTGGACGGCGAAGCCCATGCCGCGGAAGATCTCGACGACCTCTTCACGCACGATCGAGATCGGGTGCTTGTGGCCCAGCGGGGCGACCTCGCGGCCAGGGAGCGTGAGGTCGAACGGCCGGGCGTTGAGCTCGGCGTCGCGCTTGGCCTTGGCGAGCTTCGCGAGGCACGCGTGAAAGGTCTTCTCGACCTCCTGCTTGACGAGGTTCACCTTCTCCCCGATCGCCTTGCGCGCCTCGGGCGGGGCCTTGCCCATGTCCTTCAGGATGGCGGTGAGCTCGCCCTTTTTGCCGAGGATCTTGGCGTTTTCGTCGCGGAGCGCCTGCTCGGTGGTCGCCTGCTCGAAGCGGGCGGGAAACTCTGCCCGCAGGCGCGCGAGCGCTTCGTCGATGGGCGAATCCATGGGACAAGACGTCTACCACAAGGCCTGCCCTCGCGACCAAAGACAGCTGGGGTTCGGGGTGTTAGAGGGAGGGTCCACGTGCACGAGCCCGCCCAGATTCCGGATCTGCTGCACCCGGTTCCTGCTTGCCGCATCGACGTCGAGCACACCTTGCTCGCGATGGCGCTCGCGTTCGCCAGCGGCGTCTCGGGGGGGCTGTTCGTGGAGGCGCTCGACCGCGCCACGTTCGCGCCGTCGACGTGGCAGCCCGAGCTCTTCGAGAACGATCTGTTCGTCCAGAACTTCGTCGCGCTCTCCTTCAAGGTGAAGCTGGGAAGCGGCGACGCGGTGCTCGCGACGCGCCATCTCGTGAAGCTCTTGACGCGGCCGCCGGCCGATCAGGCGATCGTGGAGCACCGGCGTGGCGTCGCGCGCGAGCTCGCCGGCTCGCCGGAGCTCGCGAAGGAGCTCTCGCGCCTGTACGGCCTCTTGTGCCGCTTTCGGACGCTCATGGAGGGGGCGACCGGCGTGGGCAAGTGGGATTCGAACCGCCGGCAGCTCGACATCCTCGGCCTCGCCAAGGAGCTCTTCGACGCGATGGCGCAGGGCTTCGCCGGCGCGCGATCGGGGCTGTCGCGCCTCGCGGAGTTCGGCGCGCGCATCCGGGCGAGCGAGGGCTACACGGCGCTCTCCGATCTGCTCCGCTACGACGAGAAGCTGGCCACGCTGAACCTGAAGGTGAGCGTCGGCGCCGACGGAAAGATTCGCGGCTTTCAGGTCGTGGGCATCCAGGAGCACGACGACAACCCGTTCGTCGCGTCGACGGCGCGGCGGTGGCTCACGAAGCTCGAGCTCTTCGTGCGCGGCTACGGCTTCAGCGACGGCGAGGTGATGGCCCGCCTCATCGACGCGGTCTACGACGGCATCCAGCACGATCTCACCGCGCTCGTACAGCTTACCGGCGACGTGGAGTTCTATCTCGGCGCGCTCGGCTTCCGTGACCACGCGCGCGCGGCCGGGCTCGAGGCGTGCCTGCCCGAGCTCGCCCGCCCCGGCGAGCCGCGTGTGCTCGAGGGGCTGTGGAACCCGCTCCTCCTCGCGCACGGCACGACGCCGGTGCCGTGCGACGTGCGCACCGATCGCCATGACACGACGATGCTCCTCACCGGCCCCAACTCCGGCGGCAAGACGCGGCTGCTCCAGTCGCTCGGCCTCGCGCAGCTCCTCGCGCAGGCGGGCCTCTTCGTCCCGGCGAAGGTCGCGCGCATCGCACCGGCGCCGGGGCTCGTCGTCTCGCTCATCCAGGACACGACGGCGGACCAGGCCGAGGGGCGGCTCGGCATGGAGCTCATTCGCATCCGCGCGCTTTTCGAGCGGCTCCCGCCGGGGGCGATGGTGGTGCTCGACGAGCTGTGCTCGGGCACCAACCCCTCGGAGGGCGAGGAGATCTTCGAGCTCGTGATCCGCATGCTCACGCGCCTCCGCCCGCAGGCGTTCATCACGACGCATTTTCTCGCGTTCGCGGCGCGCCTGGAGAGCGAGCGAAAGATCGAGGATCTGCGCTTCTTGCAGGTCCAGCTCGGCCCCGATCACGAGCCCACCTACCAGTTCACGCCGGGGGTCGCGCACACGTCGCTGGCTGGGCACGCGGCCGCGCGGCTCGGAGTCACCGGCGATCAGCTCATGGCGCTGATCGAACGCAACATCGCGGCCGCAGGCGCGCGGGCGCGCGGCGCAGGCGGTGCAGGCGGCCCAGGCCCAGGCGCCGGCACGGGCTGAGCGATGCCGACGTTCCTCGTGAACCCGAAGATGTCGCCGGCGCTCGCCGAGCGGATCCGCGCGAGCGTCGAGGGGCGCCGCGGATTGCCGAGCCGGCGCTTCGCCACGCCGCGCGTCATGTCCATCGTGCGCCTCGGCGTCGTGCTCGCGATCGTGTCGCTCGTCGCCTTCGTGGTCCTGGCGAGGCGCGGCGAGCAGCAGGCGTTCGAGAAGGATCGCGCGTCGATCCTCGCGGCCGTGCAGAAGGAGAGCGTGTCCGTCACCGACGCCGACAGGGGCGCGGTCGCGCGCATGGAGGCGTGGCTCCCGCGCATGGGCGGCGCCTACGAGGGAGACGTCGTGCCCGCGGAGCTGCGCGGCGCCGGCGGGAGCGCCGCGGTCTCCGCCCTCCTCGCGCGCCCGACGGTCTACGTGCGCGGCCCGCTCGAGGACTTCGCTTCGATCGAGAGCGCCCGGCGCGCGGCTGCCGCGTCACTCAAGGACTCGCTCGCGGTGTGCCTCGCCGACCCCCCTGCCGCGCGCACCGAGAAGGCGCTCCTCACCAAGGTGCGCCCCGCGTACGGGACGGTCGCCGCCGTCGAGCAGCGCACGCCGAACATGCGCCGACTCCACGAGGCCGAGGCGGGCATGCCGCTCCTCCTGCCGCCGTGGACGGCGCGCGTCCTCGCCGCGAAGGAGCCCAAGGAGCTCGCCGCGCTGCGCACCGAGCTCGAACGCGCCCCGCTCGCCCGCGCCAAGCAAGCCGTGCGCGCAGAGGTGCTCCTCGTCGCCGTCGACGAGCCGGGCGCCCCCGGCGGCCTCACGGAGCTCGACGGCGAGCGCGCGCACGACGTCCGCGTCACCTTCGTGGACCTCGCCGCGGGCAAGGTGCTCCTTCGCGTCCGCAGGCGGGTCGATCCCAGCCCCTGGACGCAAGCCTCCCGCACCGACTTCGCGAGCGGCCTCGACGCGTGCGCGCTCGCCTTCGACGTACGCACGCCCGACGCACCGAGGTGAGCGCCGCGTCGACGGACGGCCGCGCGACCCCGCGGAACATAGCTGGGTCAATCGACCAATGGACAAAGGCGGCGCTCAACGCGATGGAGAGCGCCTAGACTCGCCGCATGCCCGAGCGACGCACGCACTTTCGCACCTGCCACCTCTGCGAGGCGATGTGCGGGATCGCCATCGAGGTCGAGGGTAGCGAGATCCTCTCCATCCGCGGCGACGACGCCGATCCGTTCAGCAAGGGGCACATCTGCCCGAAGGCGCCGGCGCTCGCCGACATCCACAAGGATCCCGATCGCCTGCGGCGCCCCCTCAAGCGCCAAGGGGACGGCTTCGTGGAGATCGGCTGGGACGAAGCGCTCGATCTCGCCGCCGCGCGCCTTCACGACGTCCAGACGCGCCACGGGCGAAGCGCGGTGGCCACCTACCTCGGCAACCCGTCGGTGCACAACCACGGTCCCGCCCTCTTCGCGCCGATGCTCGTGAAGGCGCTGCGGACGAAGAACCGCTACTCGGCGACGTCGGTGGACCAGCTCCCGCACCAGCTCGTCGCGTACTTCATGCTCGGCCACCAGTTCCTGTTCCAGGTGCCGGACATCGATCGCACGCGCCACATGGTCATCTTCGGCGGCAATCCGCTGGCGTCGATGGGGAGCCTCATGACCGCCCCCGGCGTGAAGGCGCGCCTCGAGGCGATCCAGGCGCGCGGCGGCAAGATCGTGGTCGTCGATCCGCGGCGCACCGAGACGGCCGAGCTCGCCGACGAGCACGTGTTCGTACGCCCAGGGACCGACGCCATCCTCCTCTTCTCCATCGTCCACGTCCTGCTCCGCGAGCGCACGCCGCGGCTGGGCCACATCGCGCCGCTGGTACGCGGCCTCGAGCGCGTGAAGGAGCTCGCCATGGACTACGCGCCCGCGCGCGCCGAGGGACCGACCGGCGTCCCGGCGGATACGATCCGCCGTCTGGCGCTCGAACTCTACGACACGCAGCCGGCCGTCGCGTACGGCCGCATCGGGACGTCGACCCAGGCCTTCGGCGCGCAGTGCCAGTGGCTCATCAGCACGATCAACGTCGTGACCGGGAATTTCGACAGCCCCGGCGGCGTCATGTTCACCACGCCGGCCGTCGACGCCTTGAAGGCCGCGGCCGGCCTCGGCATCGGGCGCGGCAGCTACGGGCGATGGAAGAGTCGCGTACGCGGCTTCCCGGAGGCGGGCGGCGAGCTGCCGGTGGCGACCCTCGCCGAGGACATCCTCACGCCTGGCGAAGGGCAGATCCGCGCGCTCGTCACGATCGCCGGCAACCCCGTGCTTTCTACGCCGAATGGCACGCAGATGGATCGGGCGCTCGCGTCGCTGGATTTCGTCCTCGCGATCGATCCGTTCCTCAACGAGACCACGCGCCACGCGCACCTGATCTTGCCGCCGGTGTCGCCGCTCGAGCGCAGCCACTACGACGCGGCGCTCCACGTGGTGGCCGTGCGAAACACCGCGAAGTGGTCGCCGGCGCTCTTCGACGCGCCTGCCGGCACGATGCCGGATTGGGAAATCATCCTCGGCATCAAGAGCCGCCTCGACGGCTTGCGCGGCGGTAGGCTCCGCGATCGGGCCGCGAACGCGCTCCTCCGGCGCCTGGGTCCCGACGGTCTCGTCGACGTCGGCCTACGCCTCGGCCCCTACGGGCTGAGAAAAGGGCGCGCCGGCTTGTCGCTCTCCCGCCTGGCGCGTGAACCGCACGGCGTGGATCTGGGCCCGCTCGAGCGTCGAATGCCCGGACGGCTGCCCGCGGATCACAAGTACATCGACCTCGCCCCGGCCAAGCTCGTCGCCGACGTCGTGCGCCTGCGTGCGTCGATCGACACGAAGACCGACGACGGCAAGCTGCTCCTCGTCGGCCGTCGGCACCTTCGTAGCAACAACTCGTGGATGCACAACAGCGCCAAGCTCATGGCCGGCAAGCCGCGCTGCACGCTCCTCGTGCATCCCACCGACGCGGCGCGCCTCGGTCTCGCCGACACCGACCTCGCGCAGGTCACGTCGCGCGTGGGCAGCGTGCGCGTGCCGGTGGAGGTCACTGGCGACATCATGCAAGGCGTCGTGAGCTTGCCCCACGGCTTCGGCCACGGGCGAAAAGGCGTGCGTTTGTCGGTGGCGGCGCGATCGGAGAACGCGGGAGTGAGCGCGAACGATCTCACCGACGACAAGCTGATCGACGAGCTCTCGGGCAACGCCGCGCTCTCGGGCGTGCCGGTCGAAGTCGCGCGCGCGTGACGCGTCAGGGAGCGGCGATGGCGCGAAGTAGCGCGTCCAGGTCGACGGGCTTGACGAAGTGTACATCGAACCCCGCGTCGCGGCTCTTGGCGCGATCGTGCGGTTGCCCGTAGCCGCTCGCTGCGATCAGGCGCGGCCGACGCGCCGCCGAGCTCGCACGCTTCAGGACCTGAACGGCGAGCTCGAAGCCATCCATCACCGGCAACCCGATATCGAAGATGCCGACCTCCAGGTCGAAGCTCTCGAGGACACGCAACGCTGCGGGCCCGTCCTCCGCGACGACGACCTCGTGGCCGCGCCGGCGTAGCGCCTCGGCCAGAAGGTCGAGCGCGTCTGCGTTGTCGTCCACCACCAAGATGCGACGGGGTGCGCCAAAACCTTGGCGGTGGGACACGGGTTCTCGAATCGCGTTCTCGGGCGCGGCGTCGTCGGAGACATCGTAGGCCGGCAACCGCACGGTGAACTCGCTCCCGCGGTCGCTTCCCTCGCTGCGGGCCTCGACCGAGCCCCCATGCAACGTGACCAGGTTCTTCACCAGCGCGAGCCCGAGCCCCAGACCTCCGCTTGCGTGCTCGATCGTGCGCTGTCCTTGCACGAACATGTCGAAGACCACCGGCAAGAGCTCCGGGCGCACGCCAGCGCCGTCGTCACGGACGCGGAGCACCACCGAGTCGCCCTCACGCGCGCCGTGGACGGAGATGTGGCCACCGGCGGGCGTGTACTTCGCAGCATTGGTGAGGAGGTTCGCGATCACTTGCGCGAGCCGAAACCCGTCGCCGTTCACCGTCAGCCCGCGCGGGGCCACCTCGAGAACCAGATGGTGGTTGCGCCGCTCCATGAGCGGACTCGCCTGCTCGAGCGCATCGGCGACCAGCGCGGCCAGTTCGACGGGACGCTGCGTGAGCTCGATCTTGCCCCGCGCGATGCGCGAAACGTCCAGCAAATCGTCGATGAGGCGGGAGAGGTGCGAGACCTGTCGTTCGATCACGTTCCGCTCGTTTTGGGTCGCGCCGCCGCGGAGATTCATCAGGTCCACTGCCGTGCGAATGGGGGCCAGCGGGTTTCTGAGCTCGTGACCGAGCAGGGCGAGGAATTCGTCTTTCGCGCGGTTCGCTGCCTCCGCCGAGACGCGCGCGGCCTCTGCTTCGGCGTGCAGCTGCGCGTTGTCGATGGCCAACGCCACTCGCCGGGCGAACTCTTCGCCGAGCGCGAGGTCGCCCTTCGAATACGCTGCCGCCGTTGGTCGGTCCGTGACGACGAACCCAATGACGCCGATCTTGTGCCCGCGCGCGACGAGCGGACAAATGAGATACGCGCGTGGCGTGCTCGCGCGCGACAAGGCGAAGGACGGGTCGCCGGAGCCGATGGCGTCCGCCACCGAAGCTGGAAGATCATTTGCGACGAGTGACTCCCCACTCGCGAGAACCGTTCCGACCGGGTGACCTTTCTCCCAACCCGTCGGGTACTGGTCGGCGATGGCGCGCATCTCGTCCTGTAATCTCGGATCACGGTGCGCCAGAGCGACGCGTCGGAGGCTCCCCTCGGGCGAGACGACGTCGATCGTGCAGAGGTCGGCGAACCATTCCACGGCGTGTCTGGCGGCCTGATTGAGCGTCGCGTCGACGTCGCGCGCGGAGGCCAGCACGGCTCCAGCGTCGGCGAGGAAGCGCAGGTGCTTGTTGTCTCGCTCGGCCCGCTGCCGAGCACACACGAGATCGGTCACCTCGACGGCGACGCAGACCAGCCACGCGACGCGCTCCCCGTCGAGCGACGGGGTCAGGCTCCACTCGTAGTAGCGAGGCTCGGGGTCGGGGAGGAGGACCGCCGGAAACTCGTCGACGACGAAACGTTCGCCCGTGTCGCGAACCCGGTCGAAGATGCCCCTGACCGCGTCGTACGAGCGATCGTCGAAGAGCTCACGCAGCGAGACACCGACGATCGATCCGCGCCTTCGATACTCCTGGCCGACGAGGCCCAAGAACGACTGGTTGTGTCGAACGCAGACGTATTCCGCGGAGACGTCGTAGATCGCCACGCCGAACGGCGCGCCGCCGAACATGGCTAAGAGCGTGGCCTCGCTGAGGGGCATGGGGATTCGGGCGTCCTCCAACCAGTGGCGCAATTTGGCCACGCGGCTCACGGTGTGTCAATCGAAGGGCGGGGGGAGCCTCCTTTGCTCTCTCTTCCCTTCCCGGGCGCGCGGCGCTAGCAGGAGAGGCACATGCTGCACGGTCTGCAAAGGCATCCGTTCGGGGTCGAGGCGTTCTTCCAGCGCTCTCTCGTCCTCACGTACGCGGTCCCGCGGGCGGTGCTTGCTCCGCTCATCGGGCCCGGGCTCGAGCTCGACGCGTACGACGACGACGGATTTTTGGCGATCGCGCTGGTCGAGACCAAGCACCTCCGCCCGCGAGGTCTCCCGACGTGGCTCGGTCGCGACTTCTTCCTGAGCGGCTATCGCATCTTCACGCGCTTCGTTCGGCCGGGAAAGCAGACGCTGCGCGGGCTCCGGATCCTGCGCAGCGACACCGATCGCGCGTCGATGGTTCGACTGGGCAACCTGTTCACGCACTACAGCTACCGGCGCGCGAGTGTCGAGGTCACCGGCGACGACGAGCGCCTCGAGGTTCGCATCCGCACGCCCCAGCAGGAAGCCGACCTCCACGTCGTGGCCGACCTCGCCAGCCGCCCGGCGCCGCTACCGGAGGGGACGCCGTTCCGCACGATGGACGATGCCCTCTCGTTCGCAGGGCCGCTCCCGTACACGTTCTCGTACGACACCCGCGCCGGAAAGATGGTGGTCATCAAAGGGCTGCGCCAGGCGTGGGATCCTCAGCCGGTTCGCGTCGACGTGAAGGTGGCGACGTACCTCGACCGCGCTCCGTTCGCCGACGCCGGCGTCCGGTTGGCGAACGCCTTCTACGTGCACGACGTGCCGTATGCCTGGAAGCCGGGCACGCTGGAGGAGCTCGGGTGACCCGGCAGCACGGCGCGGTCCGGATCTTCCTCTACAACTGGCCCGTCTACCTCGGCACGTGGATCCCCGCCGTGATCGTCCTCTGCCTCCTGCCCATCCTTCCGGCTCCCGCGACCTGGCTCGCGGCGATCGCCGCCTCCACCGCCCTCGCGTGGTCGCTCGCGTCGCTCCTCGTGTCGTTCTACATCTACGATCGGTCGCCGCTCGTCGCCGGCCTCTGGGTCCCCGCCCTGCTGGGCGCAGACACGCGAGCCTGGGCGACGATCCACGCCGGGCTGGACGCCGAGGTCGAGCTCGACGGCGTCATGCCCGGCCGGTGCCTCGCGCGCCTCGACATCTTCGATCGCGCCGTCATGACCTCTCCGTCGATCGGGCGCGCGCGCGTGCGTACGCCTCCCACGAAGGCGGCTTCGTCGTGCAGCCCCACCGCGCTCGCGCTGGCGGACGAGGCGTGCGACGCGATCGTCGTGGCGTTCACCGCCCACGAGATCCGCGACCGGGGTGCCCGCGAGCGCTTCTTCTCGGAGCTCCGACGATCCGTTCGCCCGGGAGGGCGGGTCCTCATCGTGGAGCACCTCCGCGACCTGCCGAATTTCCTGGCGTTCGGTCCGGGGTACCTTCACTTCGTGGCGAGACGTGAGTGGCTTCGCCTCGCGAGGCACGCCGATTTCGACGTCGCCCTCGAGCGGCGGATCACGCCCTTCGTCATGGCGCTCTCGCTCGAGAGGCGGCCGTGAGCCTGGCCTTGCTGCTGCGGGCGGCGGGGCTCAGCCTCGTCGTTCTCTCCTTCTTCCACGTCGTGCTCTGGCGCACGCTGGATTGGGGGCGCGAGATCGAGCGCCTGTCGCCCCTCAACGCGCGGGTCTTCGCCGTCCACACCTTCTTCGTCGCGTTCGTCCTGTGCGCGCTCGGCCTCCTGTCGCTCCTCGCGCCCGGGCTTCTCCTCGCGCCCAGCGAGCTCGCCCGCCTGCTGCTGTGCGCCATCGTCGTCTTCTGGCTTGCGCGGCTCGTCATCCAGCCGCTGGTGTTCGATCGCGCGATGCGCACCGGATGGACGCGCTCGCCTCTCCTCCGGGTGGGCGTGGTCCTCGTGTGGGTCGCCTACGTCGCCGTCTACGGCGCCGCCCTCCTGCGGCAATTCGGAGCAAGCGCAGGATGACCTGGTTTGCGCCGCTCGATTTTCGGTCTCACCTGACGTGGATCCGGCTCGGCATCGCCTTCGTGTGGCTGCTGTTCGGTCTGCTCTTCAAGGCGCTGGATGCGGTGCCGCGCCACCGGCAGATCGTCGCTCGCGTCGTGGGTGCGGACCGCGCCGGGATCATCCTCTGGCTCGTGGCCCTCTCCGAGATCGGCCTGGGCGCATGGATGCTGGTCGGGCGCTTCCTCCCCGCGTGCATGGCGGCGCAGACGCTGCTCATCGTCGCGATGAACACGCTGGAGCTGCGCCGCGCACGTGATCTCCTCCTTTCGCCCATCGCGATGGTGTGCGCGAACCTCGTCTTCCTGTCGCTCGGCTGGTACGTCGCGCTGGCGCCCTGAGGCCGGAGATCACTCGTTCAGCGCGATTCGCATCCGGCGGCTGCTACGCACGAGAGGAGGACTCTTCTCGGGGTGCGAAGCACGATCCGCGAAGCGGGGCGGAAGGGGCCGAGGCGAAGCCTGGGAAACCCGCAGGGTTCAAAATGGACAAAACGTCTAGTTGGTGGAATTCGCGATGCGTCGCGTTCAGCGACCTATCGCGAACTCACCACACCAGGCGCTCAGCTCACTTCGCGGCGGCGGCGGTCTTGACGATCTTGGTGAACGCCGTGGCGTCCACGATCGCCAGATCGCTGAGGACCTTGCGGTCGAGCGCGATCTTCGCCGTCTTCAGGCCGTGCATGAGGCGCGAGTACGACGTGCCGTTTGCGCGGGCCGCGGCGTTGATGCGCGCGATCCACAGGCGACGGAAATCGCGCTTCTTGAGCTTGCGATGGGCGTAGGCATAAACCCACGACTTGCGGACGCACTCTTGCGCGTAGGCGAAGAGGCGCGAGCGGGCGCTGTGAAAGCCCGAGGCGTGCTTGAGCACGCGGTTGCGACGACGACGAGCCTTGAATCCACGTTTTGCGCGCGGCATGTCTATTCTCCTCGATCAGCCGTACGGCAGCATTCGCTTGATGTGCTTCGCAAGCGACTTGTGGACCATGTCGTTGTTGCGGAGGCGGCGGAGGCGCTTGCGCGACTTCTCCTGCATTCCGTGGTTGCCGCCGCACTTCGGGCGGCGAACACGGCCGCTGCCGCTCACCTTGAACCGCTTCGCCGCGGTCTTCTTCGTCTTCATCTTGGGCATGACGAACCTTCCTAGATACCCGCTCCGGTGAGGCCGCCATCCCAAGATCCTTGGGAAAACTGGCGTTGCGAGGCCTGCCGAATGCGGGGAGCGGCTTTATGGTGGAATGTCGGGCGCTTGTCAAGCAGCAGCGCGGGGCCGAGCGCGCAACGACGGCCCGCACCCCGGGCGAGCTTAGCCTGCGGCGAGCGCCGTCCAGGCATCTGCGAGCGATTTCATGGTGGTACCGGCGCGGGCCTCGGCGGCGGCGAGAGGCTCGCCGGGGCGCATCTCCTCGCGGACGTCGAAGTAGAATTTGATCTTCGGCTCGGTGCCGCTGGGGCGGGCGATGATGCGGCTGCCTCCCTCGAGATCGTAGGAGAGGACGTTCGACGGAGGCAGAGACAGGGGCGTCGTCTTGCCAGCCGCGTCGCGCCGGGTCCGGGCCTCGAAGTCGCTCGTGGCGACCACGGCGTGCGTGCCGACCTGGCTCGGGGGGGAGGCGCGGAGCTTGGTCATCATCGCCTTGATCTCGAGGGCACCGCCCGCCCCCTTCTTCGTGATGTTCACCTGCGAGCTCACGAAGAGGCCGTACTGCCGGTAGATGGCCTCGAGCGCCCCCAGCACGGTCTGCCCCTTGGCGCGGAGGGTGGCGGCGAGCTCCGCGAAGATCAGCGCGGCGCTGATGCCGTCCTTGTCGCGGACGACGTCGCCGACGGTGTAGCCGAGGGCCTCCTCGTACCCGAAGACGAACGCGTACCCCTCCCCTTCGCGCTCGAGATCCATCGCGCGGTTGGCGATCCACTTGAAGCCCGTGAGCGTCTCGTCGTAGCGGACGCCGAGCTTGGCGGCGATGCAGCCGAGCATGGGCGACGACACGATCGACGCGAGGACGAGCGCCCTCTTCGCCGGCGCGGGGCGCTCGGTGAGGAGGTAGTGCCCGAGCAGGACGCCGACTTGATTGCCTGTAAGCTGCAAATAACCGGACGGCGACGACGCGAGCGGCACCGCGACGGCGAGGCGATCGGCGTCGGGATCGTTGGCGAGGACGAGATCGGCCTTCTCCCTCTTCGCGAGCGCGAAGGAGAGGTCCATCGCCCCCTTCTCCTCGGGGTTCGGGAACGCGACGGTCGGGAACGCGCCATCGGGTGCGGCCTGCTCCGGGACCTGGGCGAAGCGCGCGTAGCCGGCCTCGGCGAAGACGCGACCGGCGAGCTTGCCGCCGACGCCGTGCATCGGCGTGTACACCACCGAGAGCGATCGATCGCCGGCGCCGGGAACGCCGAGCGCGAGGATCGCGTCGAGGTACGCGCGCTCCGTCGCTTCGCCGAGATCGACCACGAGTCCCTTGGCGCGCGCAAGGGTGAGCTCCAAGCGCGGGACGTCGCGGGCGGCAGGGGCGCGGTCGATCGCGGCGGCGATCCCCTTGTCGACCGGCGGCACGATCTGCGCGCCGTTGCCCCAGTACGCCTTGTACCCGTTGTACTCGGGCGGGTTGTGGCTCGCCGTCACCATGACGCCCGCGCGCGCGCCGTGATGTCCGATGGCGAAGGCGGTGAGCGGCGTCGGGGCGTAGTCGGTGAAGAGGAGGACCTTGATGCCGGCCGCGGCGAGGACTCCGGCGGTGTCGGCGGCAAACTCGGGGCTCATCCGGCGCCCGTCGAAGCCGATGACCACGCCGCGCGCGGCGACGTCGGGGACCGTCTCCTTCAGGTACGCCGCGAGGCCCCACGTCGTGCGCAGGACGACCGCGCGGTTCATGCGGTTCGGGCCGGCGCCGAGGACGCCGCGGAGGCCGGCGGTGCCGAACTCGAGCGAGCCGGCGAAGCGATCGGCCAGATCGGTGGCGGTGAGGTCGGGCGCGGCCAGGAGCGCCTGCAGCTCGCGCTGCGTCGTCTCATCGGGGTCGGCGGCCGCCCAGGCAAGCGCGCGCGCGCGGAGATCGTCGTTCGGACGGACGTTCATGGGCATGGGGGTACCCCAAAAGACGCGCGAGCGCACGCCCGGGCACGTGCGATGATTCGGGCGTCATGTTTCGCCACGTGCTCCGGCGCGTCCTGTGGTCCATCCCGACCTTGTTCGGGGTGAGCCTCGTCGTCTTCTTCGTGACGACGCTCCTGCCGGATCCGGCGGGTGAGGACGCCGACGCCACCTTGAGCCTGCTCGAGCTCGAACCATTCCGGTTCGACGAGCTCGAGGAGAAGCGCCGGCAGCATTTTCTGGATCTGCCCCGGTTCTTCAACCCGCGCCCTGCCGACGTGCGGACGCGGGCGGAGGAGGCGCTCGCGCACGTCGTCCTCGGGGACGGCTCCGCGGGGCTCGCCGCCCACCGCCTCGTACACATGGGGGGTGCCGCGCTGCCGTACGTGCTGCCGAAGCTCGACAACCTCCCGCCGTCGCAGCGCGGCAGGGTCGCTGTCACGCTCGCGCCGATCGCCGAACGTATGGGGTTGGGCGATGCGAAGACCCTGAGCGATCCCGAGCAGGCGGCCCTATTCTGGCAGCGCTTCTGGGAGGACCGCGCGCTCGATTTCACGACGCCGGCGGTGCGGCGCGCGGTGCACCGCATCGTCCTGCACGGGACCGACATGCGTGAGAAGGATCTCGTCGTCGTCGACACGTTCGCGCTCCCCGAGACGATCGCGGCGATGCTCACGACGACCGATCCCGAGGCGCTCCACCGCCTCACGAGCCTGGCCGCCCACGCCGCCCATCGTGGCAAGCGACTGCGCACGACGTCCACCCCCGCCGACGTCGAGCGCGCGCTCGCCGACTGGCGCGCGTGGTGGTTCATTCACCGCAACGACTACGACCAGCTCGACGGCGCCGAGCGCATGGCCGGCAGCCTGACCGAGACGCGCTACGGGCGCTGGATGCTCGGCGCCGCGAAGGGGGAGCTCGGTCTGTCGACGCGCGACGGCGAGCCGATCACCCGGAAGCTATTTGCCCGCGCCCCGCTCACGCTGGGGCTGACGGGGCTGGCGATGCTCCTGTCGTACTCGCTGGCGATCCCGCTCGGTGTCCTTGCGGCGTGGCGGCGCGGAACGGCGATCGACACGACGCTCGCGTTCGTGCTGTTCGGGCTCTACTCGATGCCGACGTTCCTCGTGGCGCAGGTGCTCGCGCGCGGGCTCGGGCTGGGGGCGCAGGGGGCGGTGAGCTCGTGGTCCCTCGTGGCGCCGGTCGTCGCGCTCGCCGCGGGCTCGCTCGCCACGCTCTCGCGCTACCAGCGGGCGTCGATGCTCGACGTCATCGGCCAGGACTATGTGCGCACCGCGCGCGCCAAAGGGCTGAGCTCTTTTCGGGTCGTCGTCGTGCACGCGCTCAGGAACGCGATGCTGCCGACCGTGACGCTCGCGGGGCTCCAGTTCCCGGCGCTCCTCGGCGGCGCGTTTCTGGTCGAGGAGGTGTTCTCGCTGCCGGGCCTCGGCTGGGAGACGCTCCGCGCGGTCGAGGCGCACGACGCGCCTTGGCTCGTCGTGATCGTGCTCGTGACGGCGGTGGTGACGACATTGGCGATCCTGGCTAGCGACGTCGCGTACGGCGTCCTCGATCCCCGCATGCGCGAGACGTTCGGCCGCCGCAGCCGCAAGGAGGTGGCCGCGTGACGGGGCCCGCAGCCCCGCCGAGCGACGGGACCGACGGGACCGACGGGACCGACGCCGACGGGACCATGCCGCTGAGCCGCCGGCGCGTCGAGCCGCCGAGCGTGAGGCCGCCGGCGAGCGTCCGGCCGCCGCGGAGCGTCCCGCCGCCGCCCGACCCCGTGCCGCCGCCCGAAGGCACGATGCGCCAGATCCTCGCGCGCATGCGCCAGAGCCGGCACGCGATGCTCGGCCTCGTCGCCATCTGCGGGCTGCTCCTCCTCAGCGTCTTCGCGGATCTGCTCGCCAGCGATCTCCCCGTTCTGTGCAAAGTACAAGGAACCGTCTACGTGCTCCCCGCCGTCACCCATCCGGCGGCGCTTGCAGGGTGGGACAACGCGCGCGTGGCCGCCGAGGCGGGACCTGGCGGCTTCTCGCTCGCGCCGCTGGTGCCGTACGGGCCGCGGCAGACGGCGGCGGGGGCCGACGTGGCGCCGCTCGCCGCGCCGTCCCTGTCACGCGTCCACCCGCTCGGGACCGATGCGTTCGGCCGCGACGTGTTCGCGCGGCTCGTCCACGGCGCGCGCACGGCGATGTCGATCGCGCTGCTCGCGGTCCTCGCGTTCGTGTCCCTGGGGACGCTCCTCGGCGCGCTGGCCGGGTTCTTCGGCGGGCCGCTCGACGCCTTCGTTTCGCGCGTCGTCGAGTCGCTCACCGCGTTTCCGACGCTCATCCTGGTCCTGGTCGTACAGGCGCTCGTCCCCCACCCGACGACGACGACGCTGCTCGTCACGCTCGCGCTCACGCGCTGGACGGAGGTGGCGCGCCTGGTGCGCGCGGAGGTCATCCTCGTGACGTCCCAGGACTACGTGCTCGCGGCGCGCGCGCTGGGGGCGTCGCCGGCCCGCGTCCTCTGGAGGCACGTCGCGCCGAACGCGCGCGCGCCGGTGCTCGTGTCGGCCACGTTCGGCCTTGCGTCGGTCGTCCTCATCGAAGCCGCGCTCGATTTCTTGCGCGTCGGGCTGCCCGGTCCCGTGCCGTCCTGGGGTGAAATGTTGAGCGAGTCGCGCGACCACCTGGCCGCGTGGTGGCTGCTCGTTTTCCCCGGCGTCTCGCTGTTCCTCTCGGTCGTCTCGCTCAACCTCGTGGGCGAGGCCCTCCGCGACGCGCTCGATCCGCGCCTCCACGCGGCGATCGGCGGCGGCGGCGCCACCAAGCCACTCGGGAGCGGTGGAGGCGGCGACCGGCCGACGATCGCCCCCTCGAGCACCGCGTTCGACGGCACGACGCACGCGTGATATCGAGCAAGCGAACGAAAGGACCGGAGGTTTCTATGTCGATCCTGGGAGGCGGCATGCCGACCCGCGGTGGCGGTGGCGGGGCGAAGGGGAGCACGGACGTCGTTGCGATCGGCGATCGCGACTTCGAGAAGGAGGTCATCCGCAGCGAGCTCCCGGTCCTCATCGAGTTCGCGTCGGAGCGCTCGCAGGTCTCGCGCCAGGTGGCGCCCGAGGTCGAGGCCTTCGCCGTCGAGATGCGCGGCAAGGTCAAGGTCGTGCGCGTCGACGTCGACAAGTCGCCGCTCCTCGTGCGGGAGCTCCGCGTCCAGCAGATCCCGACGTTCATGATCTTCGCCGAGCAGCGCATTGCGGACGCGCAGATGGGCCCGCTCACGAAGAAGCGCCTCGTGCAGATGGTCGAGCCCTTCTTGCCCCGCGCCGCCGGAGCCCTCAAGGCGCCCGAGCTCGCGCAGCTCCTGAAGGAAGGCGCCGTCGTCCCCGTCGACACGCGCGAGGCGGCCGCGTACGGCCGCGCGCACCTCCCGAGCGCGGTGAATATCCCGATCGACGAGATCGAAGGCCGCCTCGCCGAGCTGCACATGCTCGCCGCGCAGCCCGTCGTCTACTGCCGCTCCGGTGACAAGACCAAGGATCTGGCAACGACGCTGGCCGAGGCCGGCGTGCCGGTGGCTTACCTCGAGGGAGGCCTGCTCGCGTGGGAGGCCGAGGGCCTGCCGATCGAGCGGCCCTGAGCGGCTACCGCGCTCTTCGCACCAGCGTGTAGAGCACGCTGAGATCGTGGTCGATGTCCCACTTCTCCTCGGGATCGTCGGCCCAGCCGAGGGCGCGCGCGAAGGTCCGGAGAATGGCCGTATCGTCGCGATCGAAGATCACGACCTCGAACCCCGCCGCGATCCACTGCGCAGGAGTGAACGGGGAGCGGCCGTCGGACCACGGCACGAACGGCTTGGCCGGCGGCGTCAGCGCGGGGCAGATGTTGTAGACGAGCATGACGCCGCCGGGGACGAGCGCGTCGTGAAACGCCGCCAGCACGACCGCGTCGCTGGCGCCGAGCTGGATCAGCTTCTTCGGATCGGCCGGGCGATCAGGGTGGATGTACCCGCGCTTGAGGGTGTTCTTCGAGACCACGACGTCGTAGCCGCGACCCACCGCGGCGCGGACAGCGGGATCTGCGGGAAAAGACCCGATCGCGAGGCCCACGCGGCCGCCGGGGCTGCCGGGGCCACCGGCGATGGCCCCCTGATCGCCCGGCTCGGCGTAGAGGGCGCGCAGCATCGGATCGACGTCGACGCCGAACGTGTCGAGCCCCATCGACGCGAGGAGCCGCAAGTGGCCGATGTACCCGAAGCCGAAATCGAGCACGCGGCTGCCTGCGCGCAGGGTGACGCCGTTCTCGCCCAGGACGTCGAGCGCGCGCGCGTACGAGAGCGGCGAGCCGTACTTCGTCTCGTAGTACGCCGTCTCGTCGATCGGCAGCGGCGTGAGCCCGCCGCGCGTGGGCGCCGGAAGCGCCGCGGCTTCATGCGCGGTGAAATAGTGGGACTTGTCGGCGTCGCGGTAGAGGGTGCGAGGGGCGACGTGGGGAAGCGCGTTCGTCGCGGCGAGGAAGCGCTGGGTGAACGGGGACTTCGCGAGGGGGGCGAGCCGTCGTGCATCCGCGCGTATGCGATCGACGGCGGAGGTCGGAGTCGGAGTCGGAGTCGGAGTCGGAGTCGGAGTCGGGGTCGGGATCGGAGTCGGGGTCGGGGTCGGGGTCGGGGTCGGGGTCGCGGAGGCGCAGGCGAGGGGGAGCACGAGCAGGAGGAAGAGGGTCGAGAGGCGCATCATAAGGTCCCCGGGATCGCGGCCGCCGTGAGGGCGCGGGTAGTGGGTCGGCGCGCCATCGGAGACCCGCTTATACACCTTGTGCTTGACGAACCGGCCGATCAAGGGGACTCCTTCACCCGTGGGCGTGAACATGCCGAGGGGTCGACGCGCGGAAGCCCGTTCCGCCGGCGGCGGTGCGCCTGCCGCCGCGGAGTCGCCCAACGTCGAGCATTTCCGGGATCTGCTTCAGCAGTACATGGCGAAGAAGGGGCTCCGCTCGACCGATCAGCGACGGCTCATCGTCGAGCTGTTCTTCCGGTCTCCCAACCACGTCAGCATCGAGGAGCTCCTCGCGGTCGTGCGTGTCGAGGACTCGCGGGTCGGCTACGCGACGGTCTACCGCACGCTCAAGCTCCTCGCCGAGTGTGGCGTCGCCTACGAGCGCCGCTTCGGCGACGGTCTCACGCGCTACGAGCTCGCCGATGACACGTCGCACCACGACCACCTCATCTGCGTGGAGTGCGGCAAGATCACCGAGTTCGAGGAGCCGCAGATCGAGGTGCTCCAGGAGTCGATCGCCGCCAAGTACGGCTACGAGCTCCGGAGCCACAAGCACGAGATGTACGGCGTGTGCCCGGACTGCCAGAAGAAGAAGCGCAAGAAGAACTAGCACTACTTCGCCACATTTGTCTTTCCATCCCGGCGCGTCTGATTTAATGGCGAGGGATGAAGCGCACGCCTGCGTGGACGAAGCGTCTCGACCTATGGCTCAGTCCGTTTCTCGACGTGTTGGGCGACAAGCGTCG
>JANYHK010000134.1 GCA_025359105.1 Myxococcales bacterium
ACTGGAACGAGGCGCTCTACGGAAGGAGGCGCTCTATTAGAAGAACGCCCTACTGGACCCAGCGCGCGAGCACGACGGTGATGTTGTCCGGCCCGCCGGCCTTGTTCGCGTACTCGATCATCTTGGCAGCCGCACCCTTGAGGTCGGGGACCGTCGTGCAGATCTGGAGCATCTCGTCGTCCGTCACGGGGCCCGAGAGACCGTCCGAGCACAGCAGGTACACGTCGTTCGCGCGCGGCTGCTCGTAGCGGGTGTCGACCTTGACGGTGTCCTTCATCCCGAGCGCGCGCACGATGACGTTCTTGTGCGGGAAGTTCGCGATCTCCTCGGGCGTGAGGCGCTTCATCTTGATGTAATCGTTGAGGAGCGAGTGGTCCTCGGTCAGCTGCTCGATCTTGCCGTCGCGGACGCGGTAGACGCGGCTGTCCCCCACGTGCGCGACGTAGACGCCGTCCTCGACGGCGAACATCGACACGATCGTCGTTCCCATCCCGCGCTGTCGGGCGTCGCGCTGTGCGCTCTCGTAGATGCGGAGGTTGGCGAGCTTGATCCCGGTGATGAGCCGGTTCTCCTCGTACCCCTTCGAGCGGTCCATCTTGTAGGGCCACGTGCGCTCGGGATCCTGCGCCGTCGCGGCGAAGAAGTCCTTCAGCGCGTCCACGGCCATCTTGCTCGCGACCTCGCCGGACGCGTGACCGCCCATGCCGTCGGCGACGATGTAGAGGCCGCTCTCCTCGAGGATCGAGAAGTTGTCCTCGTTGTGGTTGCGCTTCATGCCGACGTTGGTTTCGCCGGCAACCTCGATTCGTAGCGCCACGGGGCTCCTCGGTCCTTCGTGCGCAAACGTCGCGCAAGTACGAATAATCTTGTCGTTTGAGAGACGGAAGTCAACGATGAAAAAACGCCGTCTCAGGGCGCTCGTCAGGCGCTGCCCGGCGCGCGGGTCAGCCGCCGCGCGGAGGGTCAGGCGCTGCGCGCAGCACAGGTCAGGGCGCCGCGCGTAGCACGACCGTCAGCTCGCGGAACTTGGCGCCCCCGAAGACGAGGAGCTTCACCGTCTCGCCCACCGCGTGCTTGCCGATGACGTCGGCGAGGCCCTCCGGCGTTTCGACCGGCTGGCCGTCGACGGCGGCGATGAGGTCGGACGCGCCGCGGTCGGGGTTGGTCTTGAGGCCCCCCTTCTCGGCGGGGCTCTGCGGCGCGATGGCCATGACACGTACCCCGCGGACGTTGCCCGACGTGTCGGGCTGGCCCACGATGCCCAGCCATGGTGAGGGCGGCACGGCGTTGAGCGGCGTGCGGACGAGGAAGTTTCGCAGCGCGGACACCGGCGCCCCGACGGTCGTGAGCACGCACGTGGCGGAGTCCGTCGCGCGGCACGCGTGCACGACGACGCCGACCACGCTGCCCGTCGCGTCGACCACGGGCGCTCCAACCGGAGCGCCCCCCTTCACCTCGAGATCGAGAGCCGAGGAGATCGCATCGCCCGACTTCGAGTGCACGTCGGCGCGCCCCTTGAGCGTGGCGGTGAGCGCCCCTTTCGGCGCGCGCGGCGACATGACGCGTAGCTCGAGGCCCGCCGGATCGGCCTCGCTCGCCATCAGGCCCTCGAGCCAGCGGCCCGAGAGCGGGACGAGGAGCGCCAGATCCCACGCGGTGTCGCGGTGGCCGACGCGCGAGCGCACGACGTGACCGTCTGCGTAGCGAATATCGGCGAGATCGCTGGTGCCGAGCGCCGACAGGGAGGTCAGGACCCGCCCGTCGTTCGCCAGGACGGTGCCGATGCCGAGGCCTCGTCCGTCGCGCTCGACGAGGACCACGCCTCGCCTGGTGCGATCCCCGAGCGTCCCGGCATCGCCGCCGACGGCTGGCGCGAGTGGCCCAGGAGAAGCCGGGGAGGCGGGCGAGCCTGTCGCCGCAGCGGCCGGCTGGCCATTCGGGCCGGGCAGCGCGGGGAGAGGGGGTGGAGGAGGGGCCGCGTTTCCCGCGGCGCCTGCGAACGCTGCGGTGAAGCCGATGGCGCAAAAGAGCGCGGCGAGGGCGCCGCGAAGAAGGGACTTGGACGTCACATCCGGATGATAGCGCGTCTCACGAAGAAGGCCGCTTGACAGCGTGCCTGCTTTTCGTGCCCATTGGCGGCTGATGAGCGACCACAGCCCCCCGTCCCCGCCGTCGGATGAGCCGCAGACGCCCATGTGGCTGCCCGCGCTCGGCGCGGCGCTATTTCTGCTCGTAGGCATCTGGTGGGCGACCCGCCCGAACGAAGCACCCAAGGCCTCTACCCCCGCCCCTGCCGCGTCGAGCGCAGCGCCGACAGCCTCCGCTGCTCCGGTGCGCCAAGGCATTCCGGGCCACTGATCCCCGGTCCGGCCTGCTGGGGCCTGTCCACCCATTCGAAACGCTGTCTTTCCCCTACACGTGGACGTTTTCGGGCGAGACATGGAGACAGGCCCTACGCCGGTCCGTAGCCACCACCACCTGGCGGCGGTCCGAAGCCACCACCACCACCCGGCGGAGGTCCGTAGCCGCCACCACCCGGCGGCGGTCCGAAGCCACCTCCACCCGGCGGCGGTCCAAACCCACCGCCGCCTGGCGGTTCGTATCCGCCGCCGCCTGCGGGCGGGCCATACCCCGGCGGCCCGTACGCTACGCTCGTCCCCGCGCCCCACATGCCGGACAGGCGCAGGTAGATCGTCGAGCTCGCCACCATCATGACCGCCATCGCGACGAAGATTCCGAAGTAGCACGCCGCGCAGCCGCCGATGAACATCAGGCCGCCGAGCAGCCCGAACAGGAACAGATTGCCCTTGTGGCCGGTCGTCGCCGCCCAGCTCGCCTTCATGGCCTCGATCGGTCCCATGTTCTGATCGACGACGTAATACGACGTCAGCGAGAGGCCGAGCAGCAGGATGACGCCCGGCACGACGAAGAACAGGTAGCCGACGAACGCGACGAGGAAGGTCAGGGTCGATGCGGCGAGGAGCGGCAGGTAGCGCCCAAGTCCATTGAAAAGGTCGCCGAACTGCGGCGATTGCTGTCGCGCCGCCGCCAGACAGATCCTGGTGAGCCCGACCTGGAAGAACGTGTTCACCAGCAAGAGACCCGCGACCAGGCAGACGCCGTAGACGATCCAGTACTCGGTGGTGTTTTCCTCCAGCTGATGGACCGCGACGAGGAGCGTCGGGATGTAGTTGGGGATGCTTCCTAGGATTCCCGCGAGGAGCTGCGAGAACACGAGCGTCGCCCAGTTCGGCTTGAAGACGTTCCAGGCGTGCCCGAGCACTTCGCCGATTTCCCAGGGCTGAGGCCCGGAGCCTCCGCCGGGCATCGGGCCGGTGGGCACGAGGGGGGCCGCCTGGGGCGCCGCGTAGGGGTTGTACTGGCTCATGAGGAGGTAGAGTCTCGCACGGCTCGACTGGCGCGACTGCACTACGTGGCCTAAAACCGTTTCCTACCTGGCCAGGCCGAGGGGAGGACCAACATGAAGCTCAGGACCCGCACAGTGGTTGCGTTGCCGTTCGCGCTCTTGCTCGCCGCCGCGTGCGGCGGAGGCGGCGGAGAAGCGGCCTCGCCGAAGGCGCCGGCCAAGACGGTCGAGACGAACGCGGCGAAGCCCATGACGACGCCGCCGCCGAGCACGACCGCGACGGAGCCGACGACCATGGCGACTCCGCCGGCGGCCGAGCCGACGGTGCTCTCCGACGACGACAAGAAGCGCGATCAGGCGCTCGTCGCCAAGCTGGCGCCGTACGTCGACGCCTACGCCAACGTGGATGCGCAGCTCTCGAAGGACCGGAAGAAGGTCCTCTTCCGCTCGAACCGCGACGGGCTGTGGAAGCCGTACGTCGGCGAGGTCGGCAAGCCGGGCGCCGAGCCGAAGAAGCTCGTCGACACCACCGAGCGCATCACGTCCGCGGCGTTCACGCCCGACTCGAAGTGGGTCGTCTACACGAGCGACACCGGCGCCGACGAGCAGTTCGCGATCTGGAAGGTCGCCCCCGACGGAACCGGCGGCACCAACCTCACGCCCGGCGAGAAGCTGCGCCGCGATCCGCCGGTCTTCGCGCGTCTTCGCGCCAACCACATCGGCTTCAGCGCGCGCGCGCTGAAGGAGAGCGGGTCGCGCGTCTACACGCAGGATCTCGCGGGCGGCGAGCCGAAGCTCGTCTACAAGGAGGACGGGCAGGTCTTCGCGGTGAGCGCGTCGCCCGACGGGCAGCACCTCCTCTTGCTTCGCCAGAAGTCGGCTTCCGACCAAGTACTTCTCCGCCTCGACGTCGACAGCGCAAAGGCCGTTCGGCTCTACCCGCGGGAGGGCAGCAAGCCGGTGAGCGTCTTCGCCGCCGCGTACTCGGGGGACGGCAAGCGCATCTACCTGTCGACCGACGACGGGCAAGAGGGGTCGAACCTGGTCGCCATCGAAGGCAGCGGCATCATCTCCGCCCGCTACAAGGAGGAGGTCACGCCCAACGCCGCGATCGACAACATCCTCGCTTCACCGAAGGACGACAGGCTCGCGATCGTCGCCTTCGCCGGCAACCACTCCGAGGTCCGCATCCTCGACGCCAAGTCGCTGAAGCTGCAGCGCACCGTGAAGACGCCGGTCGGCGCCATCCAGGTGGGCGAGTTCGCAGAGGACGGCGCCTCCTTCACGGTGCGCATGAGCACGCCCGACAAGCCGAACGACGTCTACGACGTCGACGCCGCAACTGGCGCGATGAAGCCGCTGCGCGCCGACGTCCGCCCCGGGCTCAAGGACGCGGTCGCCCTCGACGCGTCGATCGACAAGGTCGCCGCGTTCGACGGCCTCTCGATCCCCATCAACGTGTACTTGCCGAAGACCCGCGGCAAGGCGCAGATGCCGGTGATCGTGGACGTGCACGGCGGCCCGAGCGCGAGCTCGGTGGCGGGGTACAACGCCATCGCCGCCTTCTTCGTGTCGCAGGGGTACGCGTGGGTGCAGCCGAACATCCGCGGCTCCGCGGGCTTCGGCCGCGCGTACGAGATGGCCGACAACAAGGACAAGCGCGGCGACGCGCTCAAGGACCTCGAATCGGTCAACACGTGGGTGAAGGCGCAGCCGTGGTGCGACGACAATCGCGTCATCGTGCTCGGAGGCAGCTACGGCGGGTACATCGTGCTCATGGCGCTGACGCGGCAGCCTACGCTGTGGCGCGCCGGCGTCGACTACGTCGGAGTGTCGAGCCTCACGACACTCATGCAGAACACGAGCGGCGTCATTCGCGCCGTCTTGACCGACGAGTTCGGCGATCTGGCGACGGAGCGCGCGCTGCTCGACGCGTGGAGCCCGCTCAAGGACATCGGCAAGGTCGACGCGCCGCTCTTCGTCTACCAGGGGCAGAACGATCCGCGCGTACCTCGCAGCGAAGCCGATCAGGTGGTGAACGCGCTGCGCACGCGCAAGGTGCCGGTCGAGTACATGGTCGCCATGAACGAAGGGCACTCGGCCGATCGTCGCGAGACCAAGCTCGAGCTCTACACCCGCATCGCTCGCTTCCTGGCTGACCAGACGAAGGCGGCGCCGCAGACCAAGTAACGGGCGTGCTGCGGACCCGCTTCGCGCCGTCTCCCACCGGGGACCTCCACGTCGGCAGCGCATGGACGGCGCTGGCGTCGTGGGAGATGGCGCGGCGGTCGGGCGGCGTCCTCGTCGTGCGCATCGAGGACATCGATCCGCCGCGCGTCGTGAAGGGGGCCACCCGGAGCATCCTCGACGATCTGCGGTGGCTCGGCCTCGCGTGGGACGAGGGGCCGGACGTCGGCGGGTCGTGTGCGCCTTACATTCAATCGGTGCGCGCGCCTCTCTACGAGTCCGTCCTCGACGGGCTCGCCGCGCGCGGTCTCACCTACCCATGCGACTGCTCGCGCGCCGAGATCGCGCGCGTCGCGAGCGCGCCGCACGCAGGGGAGGAGCTCGTCTACCCGGGCACCTGCCGCGACGCCGATCCCGCGCGAGAAATGAAGCGCGCGCCGGCGCTGCGCCTCCGCGTGCCGCCGGGCAGCGTCGGCTTCGAGGACGGTGTCATGGGCCACTTCGCGCACGACGTGCTCCGCGCGGTCGGGGATTTCGTGCTTCGCCGCGGCGACGGGGTGTTCGCCTACCAGCTCGCCGTCACCGTGGACGACGCGGCGATGGGCATCACCGACGTCGTGCGCGGCGCGGACCTTCTCTCGTCGACGCCGCGCCAGATCCTGCTCGCTCGGATGCTCGGCGCGGCGGCGCCACGGTACTGGCACGTGCCGCTCGTGGTCGCGACCGACGGGACACGCCTCGCCAAGCGCACGCCAGGAGGGACCATCAAGCAGCTCAGAGAGGCGGGGCTATCCGCGGAAGAAATCGTCCGGACGCTGCGCGAAGGCCTCGCGACGAACGGGACGTGGCGGAAGGAGCCGTGGCCGATCCCGGCGGCGTGGTGTCGAATTCCCAGCCCACGCTGAGCTTGAGGACGAGCCTGTTGCTGCCGGTCGTGAGCCCCTCGCCGCCGCCGGTGTGCCGCCTCCCGCGCGATCTCAGTTGCCCAGGCCCAGCAAGGAGAGGAGCACGCCGAGGCATATGCTGACGACGGCGACCGCGATGAGGATGAGCCAGACGCGCGTTCCCAGCGCCGTCGGGGCCGCGGGAGGGATGGTGGCGATCTCGGTCTGCTTTTGGCGGACGGTGACGACCTCCGCGGCAGGCGGCGCCGATGGGTCTACCGGGCCGGGGCGATCGGTGGGAATCGGGGCCGGGATCGTTTCGGCGTGCGCGTCCTCCGAGTCCGTGTTGCCGGTGGGCGAGAAGGTCTGCGGGTCTACCGAGGCGACGTCGCTCGGCGCGGAGACCGCGTGAACGAGCGCGGCGGAGAGGGCGGCGGCGCTCGCGTAGCGCGCGGCGGGATCCTTGGCGATGGCGTGGAGGACGACGGCCTCGAGCGCCGGCGAAATGCCGCGATCCTTCGCGCGCGCCGTCGGGGGATCGGGTACCGACGTGAGGTGCGCGGTCAGCACGTTCAGCGCCGAGGCGCCGGAGAACGGGACCTCGCCGGTGAGCAGCTCGTAGAGGATGACGCCCGCTGCGTACACGTCGCAGCGCGCGTCGAGCTCGTCGCCGCGCGCCTGCTCGGGGGACATGTACTCCGGCGTTCCGAAGACCATGTTGTTGGTGGTCAGCGCCGTCGTGCCGGTGCCGCCGCCGCTGAGGATCTTCGCCATCCCGAAGTCGACGACGATCGCGTGCGTGTCGCCGCGCATGATCACGTTCGCGGGCTTCAGGTCGCGGTGGATGACGCCCTGCATGTGCGCCGACTTGAGGCCTCGCAGGACCTGCTGCATCACGTCGAGCGCGCGCTCCAGGGTCAGTGGGCCCTCGCGCTTCAAGAGGACGTCGAGCGCCGGGCCGTCGATCTTCGGCAGCGCCATGTAGAGCAGGCCCATGCCCGGGCGGTGCGGATCGGGCACCTCCCCGAACTCGAGCATCGCCGACAGGTGCGGTCCCTCGAGTCGCCGCAGGATCGCGGCCTCACGCGCGAAACGGCCGCGGATCTGCGGATCGGTGAGGAGGTGGTCGTGGATCACCTTGAGCGCCACCGGCTCGCGCGTCGGCAGCCTGAGCGCCTCGTACACCACGCCGGTCCCGCCCTCGCCGAGGACCCCCGCGATCTCGAACTTGTCGCCGACGACGCGCCCCGCGCTGATGGGCGGAGTGGACGGGCTCGCGACGCGACTCATCTGGGCCTCAGCGTAGCGTCACTTCGCGTTGCACGCGGCGCGGATCTTCGGGGAGACCGTACGTGGGTCGAGCTTCACGTCGGCGGTGTTCGCGCGCCACGCCGCGCAGGCCCCCGCGGCGGCGCCGGTCGCGTCCAGCGCCACGTACGCCTCGAGGAGCCCCCGGTGCACGAGGGCGAGCTGAGGTCGCGTGAGCTCGCCGGTGCCGAGGAGGCGGTTGCCGAGCGCCACGGCGTCGACGTAGCGTCCGGCGGCGACGTGGCCGAGCAGGACCGGGATCTCCGCGTCCGCGCGCCGCTGCGCTTCGTGCGCGGCGCCGCTCGCCTCGGAGGTCGCCCGCTCGCGTGCGCGTCGCGCCTCCTGCTTGCCGAGCTCGGTGAGCGTCAGCTCGGTGAGCGGCACGAGGATCACCTCTCCGCGCCGCAAATTCCCGGGCTTTCGGCCGTTGTACTGATCGAGCTCCCAGGAGCGGTTCGGATCGGTGTAATAGCGTCGCGCCAGCGTCGTCGTCGACTCCCCCTCGGTCGCGATGTGCGTGAGGACGGCGGGGATCAGGATCTCCTGCCCGGCCACCGGGGGCACCCAGGAGACCGCGCCGTTCGCGCGCGCGAGGACGTCCTGACGCTTCGTGTCGCCGAGCCACGCGAGCGAGAGCTCGGCCCACGTCTCCTTTTCGACGACGCGGTGATGGCCAGGAGCAGGAACCTCGATGCGCATGCCGGGAACGATGGGGCTCCCCCCCTGCACGTCGAGCGCGTTGGCGCCGACGAGCACCGTCTCGAGGCGCGCGTCTCCGTAGGTCACGTGGGCGATCTGCGCCAGGGTCTCACCCGGCAGCACGACGTGCGAGTACGCGCGTGCGTCGGGCGTCGCGGTGACGCCCGCCATCGATGCGAGCGCCGCGAGGGCGACGAGACCCGTGAGCTTGCGCGTCACGGGCTGCCTCCGTCCAAGCGCATCGTCACGTCGACCTGCACCGTCTCGCCGGGCAGGACCGAGATCTCGCGCCGCTCCTCGGGCGCGGCGGGGTGGGCGAGGGTCACCCAGTGCTTGCCGGGCGACAGCGGAATCGCGCGCGCGAACGGCGTCGTCTCGACGTGCTGCCCATCGACGCGCACCTCGGCCCACGGGCTCGCCACGACGCGCAACCCGCCACCCTTTTCGGGCGCCAGGAGCAAGGGCGCGGCCCCTACCAGCGCGCGCGCGCCGCGCGACGGCGACGCGAGTTGCACGATCGCGCCGCCGATCATGAACGCCACCCCGATCGCGCCGAGCACGGCTACCGTGCTGCCCAGGTTGTCACGCGCGGAGAGCGCGAGCAGCGGCGCCGGCGGTGCACCGCGCTTGGCCGGAACCAGTCCCGCGTCGCCGAGCGCGCGCGCGACGACGCTTGCCATGCTCTCGCGCGTCCGCGTGTGCACGACGTCCGCGAGCGCGGCCGCGACCTCCTCCGCGGATCCGTAGCGATCGTCGGGGAGCTTCTCGAGCAGGCGCATCGTCACCTTCTCGAGCGCGCGAGGCACGTCGGGCGCGCGCGTCCGCATCGGCGGCGGTGGATCTCGGCGGGTGCGCTGCGACGCGGCGCGCTTGTCCTTCGTCGCGGGGCCCTCGAAGGGTCGCGCGCCGGTGAGCAGCTGATAGAGGACGACGCCGAGGGAGAACAGATCGCTCCGCGCGTCGACGTCCTCGCCGAGGATCTGCTCCGGGGACATGTACGCCGGCGTGCCGAACGCGGCGTTCTCGCTGGACGGCGGCCCGTCCGTCGGCACCGGCGCGAGCGGAATGTCGGCGCTGGGGAGGCGCTCGCGCTGCGCGATGCCGAAGTCGCAGAGCTTCACCTCGCCGCGCCGCGAGACCAGCAGGTTCTGCGGCTTCAGATCGCGGTGAACGACGCCGCGCTCGTGCACGTGGGCGAGCCCGCGCGCTGCCTGCGCGCCGATGGCCGCGACGGCCTCGTAGGGCAGCTTCAGCTTCCGCGCCTCCTGCTTCTTGACGAGATCGCCGAGGCTGTACCCATCGACGTGCTCGAGCACGAGGTACATCTCGCGATCGTTCTTCACGAAGTCGTAGAGGAGGACGACGTTGGGGTGCCCGAGCTCGCCGAGGACGCGCGCTTCGCGTTCGAGGTGCGCGGCGAAGGGCGAGCCGGGGCCGACCGTGGGCTTCAGCGCTTTGATGGCGACGACGCGCCCCAGCGGCTCCTGCACCGCCTTGTACACCGTCGCGAGCGCGCCCGAACCGAGCTGCTCCGAGGTGCGGAACGCGCCGAACGTCGGTAGGCTCACGGCGGTGGTGACGCCGACGCCGACGCCGACGTGAACAGCGACGTCCCGGTCATCACAGCCGGCTTGGGCAGCTCGAGCAGCTCCAGCATCGTCGGCGCGACGTCGCAGATGCGCCCCCCCGAACGCAGAACGCGCGCGCGGTCCGCCTCGTTCACGTAGACGAGCGGCACCGGATTGGTCGTGTGCGACGTGTGCGGCGCGCCGGTCTTCGGATCCTTCATCAGCTCGCAGTTGCCGTGGTCGGCGGTGACGAAGACGACGCCGCCCTTCGCGCGCGCCGCCGCGACGATGCGGCCCACGCCCTCGTCGACGGCCTCGACGGCGTGGATGGCGGGCGCCAGCATGCCGGTGTGACCGACCATGTCGGGGTTGGCGAAGTTGACGAGCACGAAGTCGAACGTGCCGCCCTCGATCGCGCGCACGGTCTCGTCGGCGACACCCCTGGCGCTCATCTCCGGCTTCTCGTCGTAGGTGGCGACCTCCTTCGGGCTCGGCACCATCTTGCGCTCTTCACCGGTGAACGCGTCCTCTCGGCCGCCGTTGAAGAAATACGTCACGTGCGCGTACTTCTCCGTCTCGGCGCAGCGGAACTGCGTGAGGCCGGCCTTCGCGATCACCTCGGGGAAGATGTCCTTGAACGTCTCCTTCGGGAACGCGATCGGCAGCCCGAGCTTCGTGTCGTAGAGCGTCATGCACGCGTAGCTCGCGAACGGCGGCGGGCCGCTGCGCGCGAACTCGGTGAAGGCGTCGGCGGTCAGAGCGCGCGAAAGCTCGCGCGCGCGGTCGGGGCGGAAGTTGAAGTGGAGGCCCGTGTCCTTGCCGACGTCGACGCCCGCGTACCCGTCCACGACGAACGGCTCGACGAACTCGTCGGTCTTCTTGGCGGCGTAGCTCGCCTCGAGGCCCGCCAGCGCGGTCGCGGCTTTCGGCGCGTCGGCGTGGACGATCGCCTTGTAGGCTTTTTCCACGCGCTCCCAGCGGTTGTCGCGGTCCATCGCCCAGTAACGGCCGTGGACCGTGCCTAGGACGCCCTTGGCCCCGATCGCGAGCTTCTCCTCGAGCGCGCGCACGTAGCCGACGGCGGTGCCCGGCTGCACGTCGCGTCCGTCGAGGAACGCGTGGACGACGACCGGGACGCCCTGGATGTGGGCGGCGTCGAGGAGCGCGTACAGGTGGGTGTTCATGCTGTGCACCCCGCCGTCGGACAGGAGGCCGAAGAGGTGGAGCTTGCCGCCCTTGCTCTTCGCGTCGGCGAGCACCTTGCCGATGACCGGGTTGGTGCCGATGGTTCCGTCGTGCACGGCGACGTCGATGCGCGAGATGTCCATCATCGCGATCCGGCCGGCGCCGAAGTTCAGGTGGCCGACCTCGCTGTTGCCCATCTGCCCCGGCGGCAGCCCGACGTCGGGGCCGCTCGTGCCGATGACGGTGTGCGGGAAGCGGGCGAGCAGCTCGTCGTAGCGCGGCGTCTTCGCGAGACGGATGGCGTTGTCCTCGCGCTCGGCGCGTTCGCCGAAGCCGTCGAGGATCAGGAGCACGATGGGCTTGGGACGCATGGCCCGCGAACCATAGCGCACCTCCCCCCGACGGGTCAGGGCTCAGTCGTCGCGGGCGTCCCGCGCGGCGTCGAACCGCGACGCGTCGCGCCCGGGCTCGGCGTCCTCGAGCGATTCGGCGTCGACGTCATGGGCGTCCGCGCGGTCGGCGGTGTCCGTCGTCCCATCGGCGTAGCCCGTCGCGTCGGTGCGCCCGGCGCCGTCGGACTCGCCGTCGGCTTGCCCCGCGTCGGCGGCGAGCGACACGTCCCCGGAGACCCCGACGATAAAGCCGCAGCCGCCGAGCGCCAGCGAGGCGACCACGGCGCGCGACGCGACGGCGACGACGCCGCCTACGCGCCTCAAAATACCCCCGAGAGCGTCGCGCCCCGCGGCCCGAGCGTCGCCTGGACGCCGCCTCGTGGCGCGGTGAAATACAGGATCGCGCCCGTCACCAGCGCCGCCGCCCCCACGCCGAAGCCGATCGTGGAGACGAGCCCCAGCGTCTGCGCGTCGTCGTGGGCTTGAACGCCCTGCGCGTCGCAAACGCTCCCTGCGCAGTGCGCCGCCGAGTCGTCCCGCTTCTTGATCGTGAGGATCCCGAAGATCGCGCCGGCCGTCAGGCCCGCGATGCCGGCGCCGCCCACGACGAGCCCCACCGTCCGCTGCGTCCCGCCGGCCTCGGGCGCGGAGCCGCCGCCCGCCGTCCTCGTCTTCGGCGGGCCCGCATCGGTGGGCAGCGGCGCGTCGAGGAGCGTCGGAATTGGAATGAGCTGCGCGCTCGGCTCGCGCGGCACGACGACCTTTACGGTGCGCCGCTGCTTGCCGGGCGCCGAGACCGCGATGGCGTGCTCGCCGGGGTCCAGGTAGAGCGGCAGATACCAGCGCGGCTCCGGCAGCGGCTCGCCGTCGATCTCGACGCTCGAGAGCTCGCGCGCGGGCGGCAGCTGCAAGAGGATGCGCGAGAGCTGCCCCTCGAGCGTGAGCGCGTGCCCGTTGGCGAACTCGCGCCGCTCCTTCTGGGCGTTCTGCGTCGCCCACGCGGCGCCGGTGTTGTACTCGAGCCACGCGGTGGCCAGCTTGCCCTGCTTCTCGTGGCAGAGCGCCAGGTTGAGGAGCGTGCCGAGCTTCGGATCGAGACGCAGGCTCTCGGTGAACGCCGCGCACGCCCCCGCGACCTGGCCGGTGTCGAACTTCTGCATGCCGTCGCGGAAGAGCGCCTCGGCCTT
This sequence comes from Myxococcales bacterium, assembly GCA_025359105.1. Taxonomy (GTDB): domain Bacteria; phylum Myxococcota_A; class Polyangia; order Polyangiales; family Polyangiaceae; genus JANYHK01. Next base: position 12,778 of record JANYHK010000134.1, read on the forward strand.
CACCTCGTCAGCCGTCGCCGCGTCGGCGCACGGTGCGGCGGCGAGCGCCGTCACGGCGATGCCTATGGCCAGGGAATAGCGGGCGCTCACTACTTCCCAATCTACCTCACTCGCGCTGGTTCAAGAACTCCGGTCTCCCGGCCGATCCCGCGACTTGCGGCTTGGCAGGGGGAGCGCCCGGGCGTCTCCTTGTAGTCGTCGGCGTCGGCGCGCTCGGTGACGACGTGGCGGAGGCGCTTCGTAGGGCGCCGGCGTCGGCGATCGCGCTGGCCGTGGGGGCCGGGGTCGGCACCATCACCATCGGCGCGAACACAGTGTCCGCGGTCTTCGCCTCGGGGGCAGGCGGGGCGGCGATGGCAGGCGTGGCGATCTTCGGCGCCAGGTATCCGCGAAAAATGAAGGCGGAGCCACCCATGACCATGAGCGCGGTGAGCCCGACGATCAGCCCTGCTCGGCTCCGTTTCGGCGGCAGCGACTCCAGCGTCACCTCGTGCCCGCGCGGCCGCGACGTCGGCGGGAACTCTCCCGTCCGCGTGAACGCGACCTTCGCCGACGGCGGAGAGCTCGGCTCCTCGAGCGTCGCCGCGCGGATGAGCATGCGGTTGCTCGACGGGGCGGTGAACGAGACGGGCCGCATCTCCGGCGGCGTCGCCATCTGCCGCAGCTGCTTGGAGCGCGCGAGCGTCGAGCCGATCGTCTCGGTCAGCTGCGACCACTTGCCGGATCCGAACGGCGCGAGCGCCAGTGCGAACTCACCGACGTCCGCCCAGCGATCCTCGGCCTTGCGCTGGAGGCATTTGAGGATGATCGCCTCGAGCTCGGGGGGTACGTCGGGGCGCCGCTCACGGATAGGCGGCGGATCCTTCTCGAGGATCGCGGCGAAGATCTCGCCGACCCCTTCGGCGTCGAACGGCGTCACGCCGCTCAGCATCTCGTAGAGCACGATACCGAGCGCCCAGATGTCCGCGCGAAAGTCGACGGACTTGGCGTTGCGCAGCTGCTCCGGGGGCATGTACGCGGGCGAGCCGAGCACGGCGCGCCCGGTCAGCGCCTTCTCGCGCCCCGCCGATGCCGTCTGCTTCGAGATTCCGAAGTCGAGGATCTTGATCACGTTCGTCCCGTCGGGACGGAGCGCGAGGAAGAGGTTCGCCGGCTTGAGATCGCGGTGGATGATGCCGACCGCGTGCGCCTGCGCCATCGCCGCGAGCGCCTGCAGGACGTAGTCGCAGGTGTCGGCGACGGCGAGCGGGCCGTTCAGGCTGAGGAGCTCCTCGAGGTCGCAGCCTTCGAGGTACTCCATGACGAGGAACGGCACCTCGTTCTCGAGCGAGCCGGCGTCGAACACGCGTGCCACGTGCTCGCTCTGCAGACGCGCCGCGGACTGCGCCTCGCGCACGAAGCGCTCGATGACGCCCTCGCCCTTGGCGGCGTCGGCGAGGAGCACCTTGACGGCGACGAGCTGGTCGAGCGCCTCGTGACGGGCCGCAAAGACGACGCCCATGCCGCCCTCACCGACCTGTTTTTCGATGCGGTACTTCCCGACGAGGAGGTCCCCGACTTTCGGGAGCGCCATCGTTTGGTCCGTCGCTCGGTTGTCCCCCGCGGCTTCTTCCCGCATCCGGTACGAGATAGTCTATCACAGGCCTCATGCCGTGGACGCGCGCCATTCTTCGAGGAAATCGTGTGTTTGCGCGTGTAAGAGAGGATGGCACCTTTGACGCGAAAGAGGGCCGCGTCGAGGTCCGCTACAAGGCAAATGACGGAAAGGCTTACTTTGCCGCGGCCGCGAATCTGACCCGCGAGCCCGGCGCCGACCTGCTCGACGATGCGACATGTGGGGGCGCGGAGGCGGTTGCGAAGGAGTCGGGGGCGAAGGGGGCGGGTGGCGGCAGCGGCGGCAGCGGCCGGAGCGGCGGCAGCACCAAAGAGAAGGCGAAGGCCGCCGGACCCGCCGCGGCGCGCGACGGCGAGTGGGTCGCGTACACGGACGGCGCATGCTCGGGCAACCCGGGCCCCGCCGGCCTCGGTGTCGTCGTCATCGCGCCCGACGGCAAGATGCACGACGGCTACGAGTTCCTCGGCACGGCGACCAACAACATCGCCGAGCTCACCGCGGTTCTCCGCGCGGTCGAGCAGACACCTGAGGAGGCCAAGGGCATCCTCATCCACACCGACAGTCAGTACGCGATCGGCGTCCTCACCAAGGGGTGGAAGGCGAAGGCGAACCAGGCGCTCATCGCCACGATCAAGACCGCGCTGAAGAACCGCGCCGGCGTCCGCCTCTCGTACGTGCCGGGACACTCTGGCGTCCCCATGAACGAACGCGCGGACGAGCTCGCCCGCGAAGCGATCCGCACGGGCAAAACCGTAACGATCAAACCGTAGCGTTCCCTGCAAAGGACGGTTGCTTGGAGCGGAAGTCGTTTGACCGAAGGGCAAACGACTGGAGCGACCCGCCAGAAGGCTATAGCAACCGTTCCATGCAAAGGACGGTTGCTATAGGCTCGCGCGCGTATGGCGAGCATCTTCAAGCCCGGGCTCTTCGAGGGGCACGTCGCCCTCATCACGGGCGGAGGTAGCGGCATCGGCCTGGCCACGGCGCACACCCTCGGCGAGCTCGGCGCCAAGGTGGCGATCTGCGGGCGCAAGCAGGAGCGCCTCGACGGCGCGGTGAAGGAGCTCGCGGCGCGAGGCATCGTCGCGCTCGGCAAGACGTGCGACATCCGCGAGCCCGAGCAGGTGGCCGCGCTCGTCGACGCGGTGAGCGAAACGCTCGGGCCCGTCTCGGTGCTCGTGAACAACGCGGGCGGGCAGTTCCCCACGACCGCCGAGCAAGTCACGACGCGCGGCTGGGAGGCCGTCATCCGCAACAACCTGAACGGCACGTTCTTCGTCACGCAGGCCGTCGGGACGAAATGCATGATCCCCAACAAAAAAGGCCGGATCGTGAACGTCATCGCCAACATCGCCCGCGGCTTCCCCGGCATGGTGCACACCGGCGCCGCGCGGGCAGGCGTCGAGAACCTCACCAAGACGCTCGCCGTCGAGTGGGCGCAGTTCAACATCCAGGTCAACGCGATCGCGCCCGGCATCATCAAGTCGACGGGCACCGAGCAGTACCCGCCGCACTTCGTCGAGATGGGCCGGCAGAGGACGCCCATGAAGCGCCTCGGCACGCCGGCGGAGTGCGCCGAGCTCATCGCGTACATGGCGAGCGACGCGGCGTACTTCGTCACCGGGGAGACCTGGTACATCGACGGCGGCGCGCACCTCTGGGGCGACACCTGGTCCATGCCGGACGATGCGCTCGTCGTCCCGCCCGTGATCGCGAAGCTCGCGGAGAGGTAAAGCCTTGGATCCGGCGGGGCCGACGAGCGCGCACGACGACGGCGGCGCCATGATGACGGGCGACGAGGCCACCGGCCCCGGCGGGCCGCTCCCGTACGACGAGCCGCCGGTAAAGACATCCATCTTCGGCGAGCTGCGGCGCTGGCTCCGCGACTACTTCGTCGGCGAGGAGCCCACGTTCGGCATCGCGCTCGTGCCGATGTGCTTTCTGTCGATGGCCCTCTTCACGCGCCACCCGCTGAAGACGAACTTCATCTTCGACGAGCAGGAGGCCCTCCTCGCCAACCCCTACGTGCGCAGCGTCGCCGATCCGGCGAGCAAGCTGCACTGGATGGATGCATTTTACAGGGACTTTTGGGGCCTCGCCGCCGATCGCAGCATCGGCTCGTACCGCCCGATTCCCGATCTGGTGTGGCGCGCGCTCTGGGCGATCGGCGCGCGCGAGTCGCCGTTCTTGCACCACTGGGTGAACGTGCTCCTCCACGGCGTGAACGGGGCGCTGGTCGTGGTGCTCGTGGTGAAGCTCACGCAGAACCGGCGCGCGTCGTGGCTTTGCGGAATGCTCTTCGTGGCGAGCGCGATCGTGACGGAGGCGGTGAGCGGCGTGGTCGGGATCGCCGACGTGCTCGGGGGCCTCGGCGCGCTGCTCGCCCTCCTCGCGCTGCGCCTGCCCATGTGGGGGATGCCGTTCGCCGTCTTCGGGGCGACGCTGTTCGGGCTCTACTCGAAAGAGAGCGCCCTCTGCTGCGTGCCCCTCATCCCGCTCGCGGCGCTCTTCTCGGCGCCGAGCCTCCACCCCGAGCGGCCGCTGCGGTGGCTTCGGGCGATCCTCGCGTTCGTGGCGACGGCGGCGGCGTTCGCGCTGTACGTCGAGGCGCGGCGAAGGTGCTTCCCTGCGCCGATCGCCGCCGAGCTCTCGATCGAAGCGAACGCCAACAAGCCGCTCGTGCAGCGCACGTTCGCCGCGATGCTCCGCTGGTACGCGCAGCCCTCGCTCCCGAAGGATCCGCTCAATAACCCCCTCATCGACGCGACGCCGGCGCTCCGCGTCGCCGGAGGCCTACGCGTGTATGCGCGCGGGCTCTTCCAGGTCGTCTTTCCCTGGACGCTGTCGGGCGACTACTCGTCACCGCAGGAGCCAATCCCTTCCCGCATGTGGTTCCCCGAGAGCATCCTGGGCGCGCTCGGCATGGTCGTGCCGCCGCTCGCCGCGTGCGTCCTCGGCGTGCGCGCGTGGCTGCGGTCCCATAAATTCCAGTACCCGCGGGTCGACGGGTCGCTCCTCGTCGCGATCGGCCTCGCGTGGGTGGTGATCTCGTATTTCCCGGTGTCGAACATCCCGGTGGTGCTCCCCACAGTGCGCGCCGAGCGCTTCTGGTACTTCCCGGTCATCGGCACGTGCGTGTTCCTCGGCTTGGCCTTCGACAAGCTCATCGCCTACAAGCGCGCCCTCGGCATCGTGGCGCTGCTCATGTACCTCGGCCTCCAGTGCGTGAGTGCGCGCCGCCACGCGAACGACTACACCGACGATCTCGTCTTCTGGGACGCGACGCGCAAGGCGGTGCCGCGCAGCGCGAAGGCGCACCTCAACTACTCGGTCATGCAGGGGGCGCGCGGGTACCTGGAGATCCGCCTCGAGTCGAACAAGACGGCGCTCGAGCTCGCGCCGCAGTGGCCGATGGCGAGCGTGTACCTCGGCGACACGCTCTGCCGGCTCGGCAGGGCCCAGGAGGCGTGGCCGCACTACGAGAAGGGCTTCGGCCTCGCGGCGAACGACATCAACCTGATCGCCCTCGGCGTGCAGTGCCTCTGGGACCAGAACGGGCTCGCCGAGGGCTCCGCGCTGCGCGAGAAGCTGAAGACGGTGGGCGAGGCGCACCCCGGCTCGTGGCTCGAATACATCGCGCACGACACGCTCGACAACGGCGAGGAGCACAAGGGCGTCGATCCGAAGTACCGCCCGCGCGGGTACAACGAGGGGCCGAAGCAGGAGTAACGGCGCGTGCAAACCCCGTACACACTGTCCGTCCTCGACGCCGTCATGGCGGCGCAGACCGCGGTCGGCACGACGCTGACCGCGGCGGTGCTCCATCGCCCACGCCGCCCGGTGGTCGCGACCGCGGCGATGATCGTCGCCATCTGGCTCGCCGTCCTCATGCCGGTGCTCGGCGATTTTCTCCGGCAGCTCGGGATCACGACGCCGCCGACGTTCGACACCACCCTGCTCTTGCATGCGTCGAGCGTCCTGGCAGCGCTGTCGATGCTCGCCATCCCGCGGCGCTGGCTGCTCGTCCCCGTGGCCCTCGGCGCCGCCGCGGTGTACCGCATCACCGACTACATCGAAAACAGTCCGGGCGAGCTCGCGGGGCTGCACCTGGTCCTGTGCGGCGGGCTCCTGGGCCTCGAGTGGATGGCGCGCGCGCGCGACGCTGGGCCCGCGCCGGCCGCGTCGTCGGTCGATCTGGGGAGCCGCAGGTTCCTCGTCCACGATCTCGTGCTCGCCGCGATCGCGATCGTGATGGCCGCGCTCGTCAGCACGTTCGTGCTCGAGCGCGCGATCGATAGCGCCGACGAGTGGGGCTACACCTACCAGGCGGCCCTCTTCGCCAAGGGCCACGCGTACGGCAAGCTGCCGCGGTGCGATCGCGCGTTCCAGAACTTCTGGGTGTTCTGGTCGGAGGGGCGGCAGTTCGCGCAGTACACGCCGGGGTGGCCCGCGTTCATGGTGCCGTTCGTGTGGACACGCGCGGTGTGGCTCGCGGGGCCGTTCAGCTTCGGGCTCATGGTCGCCGGGGTCGCGCGCGTGACGCGTCGCGCGTTCGCGGCAGGGAGCACCCGCGGGGTCGGCGCGGCCGGCGTGCTCGCGGCGCTGTCGCTCATCGGCAGCTCGACGATGCTCATCAACGGCGGCTCCCGCTTCCCGCACGTCTTCATGTGCGCGCTCTATGCGTTCGCCCTCGAGGCGGTCTCGGTCGTCACGACCAAGGACCTTCCGCTCGTCAAGCAGTGGCGCTGGGGCGTGGTGCTCGGCTGCGCCGCCGGCTTCTCGGTCGCGACGCGCCCGCCCGACGCGGCCTTCCTGAACCTCGGCGTCTTCCTCGTGTTCGTGGCCGCGCTCGTGCGCCGCCGTGTCGGGTGGCGCTCCGTCGCCGGCGCTGCGCTCGCGTTTTCCGTGTTGGCCGGCATGACTCTCGTCATTCTGCGCCTGCAGCTCGGCGTTTGGTTCAAGACGGGATACTCGCTCACGAGCGAGTTTCACCCGTGGATGGTCATCGCGTGGAGCGTGCCGGGGCCGGGCGAGTTCAAGCTGTCGTTCCCCCTGGCCAGCGGCTCGTATTGCTGGTGGCCGTGCGCGCCGGCGCTCGGCATCCTCGGCCTCGTCGCCATCCCGCCGAGGGCGCGGCACATCACGTTCATGGTCGTCGTCAGCTCGGCGCCGCTCGTCGGCCTGTACATGATGTCGGAGCTCGGCCGAACGTCGGACTTCGGGTACGGCCCGCGCTACCAGATGCACACGATCGTCCCGGTGGCGATCGGCGGCGGCGTCGCGCTCGGCTACCTGTGGAGGGAGGCGACCGCGCGCGTCTCGAGCCTGACGCCGCTCGCGCGCGGGGGGCCGATGGCCGTGGCGATCGCCGCGGCGATCATCGGGATCGTCCGCATCGCGCCGCTCGTGTACCCGTACAACCACCAGGACGTCGACAATCGGAACGTCGTCTTCCACGCCGCCAAGGCCGCCGGCCTGCACCACGCGATCGTCTTCATCGCCCCTGGCGTCGGCATGGCCAGCAACATCGACATGACGCAGAACATGCCGATGGAGCTCTACGCGAACGACGTGCTCTACGCGGTCGAGTACGGCCCGCAGGAGCCCAAATGCGTGCGCGAGAGCCACCCGGGATGGGACTTGTACCGCGCGTCGGGCCGAAACGAGATAACCTTCACGCGCATCCCGTGACCGCGCCGCGCGCGCGGCCGCTCGCTGCGCTTACTTGCGCAGCTCGTTGACGACGAGATCGAGCTCCGCGTCGGAGAGCTCGCGGAAGCGCTGCGGCGGCATGTGCCGAACGGAGGTGGCGGGGAGCGTCAGGCGGCGGATCGCCTCGTCCTTCTCGGCACGGGACATCGCATCGAGATCGTCGGTGCGGAAATTCGCGCGTGAGATCTTCTGGTCGAGCCGCGTGTTGTGGCACTGCGTGCACATCTGCACGAGGATGCCCTTGCCGTCGAGGCCAGGCGCGGGGCGGAAGGTGAGGTCGGAGAGCGCGTCGTCGAGAAAGACGTCGCGGATGTCGGGAAGCGCGCTCGGAGGCAGCCGCCCGGCGCGAACTTGGTTGTACGCAGCGGTCATCGTCGCAAGCTTGCCGGGATCGGTGACCTTGGCGTCATGGTACGGCGTCGGGATGAACTCGCCGCGCTTCGAGGCCTGAAACAGCGCCATCCACGTGGCGCTCTGGCCCACCGGGAGGTTCTCCTGGGGCTGCTTGGGGTTCTGGGTGGCGACCTCTTTCATGATCGCGGACGAGTCGTACACGTTCGGCTGATCGCAGAACCCTTCGTTCTCGACGAGCCCCTGAAGCGCCGCGGCGTCGGGACCGCCGCCTTCTTGCAGCGAGGCGAGCCCCGCGGTCTCACGCACGTCCGGGTTGAAGATGACCGGCCCGGGGATGCCCGCGTACGTCTCGTCCCTGCCGTGCGCCGCTTCGTAGTCGGCCATCAGCACCTGCCCGTTGGGCCGGTTGTTGCGGAAGAAGTGCACCCACGGGTTCGGCAGCTCCTGCATGCGGAGCATCTTGGGCGTGCCCGGTCCCTTCGGCTGGTGGCACTGCATGCAGTCGAAGACCGTGTTGGCGAGATCGGTGTCTTGGTAGACGGAATAGCGGCCAGTGAAGTTCGACTCGCCGGCGGGCGTGAGCAGATCCCCGTTCGTGCAGCCCCACGATGGGCACGCGCGCTCGAACGTGACGAGGAAGAAGTTGAGCCCCCCTCTCCCGCCGTTGGCGGTCGGATCTTTCGCGATCAGCTCGACGAAGTCTTCGCCGCGCGTAAAGCCCATCGCGACGAGGTGCGCGAGCGGCGAGATCGGCTCGATCTGCGCGCAAGTGGCCTCCTGGGGTAGGCGGAACCCGTCCGGTGCGACGCGCGCACGGCGGTTCGGCGGCGTGAAGATGATCGCGCGCGGGTTGATCGCGGAGGTGAAGCGCGCGACGAGCGACGACGAGTTCCCCGTGAGCGCGAAGGCGGGGTTGCCGCCCCGGCCATTGAGGATGTTCCCCGGCTTGAAGTCGAGGCCGACGAACTTTTGCAGATCGACGAGGCTCGCGATCGGCGGCGCCACGCCGGGGAGTGCGCAGAAGGCCTTCGAGACGGGATCGCCGAGGCCACGTGCGCAGAGGATCGCGAGCTGGTCCGCGCCCGTCGGCAAACCGTGGAGTGGATCGGTCAGCGCGTCGCGCGGATCGGCCGACGTCGGCGAGGTCCCCGGTCCCGCCGCGGGGCCAGCGCCCGCCGGCGTAGCCTGCCCCCCGTTGCCCGACGTCGCGCCGCCCGACTCGGCGGAGGTCCCCACGCCACCCGCATAGCAGGCTCCAGCGGCGCCGAGCAGGCAACCCAGCGCGAGGATTCTTGTCCCTTGCGAAGCCAAATCAAGCCACCCGTTGATCAATCGTGAGCCCGTTCGGGGGCGGGCGCAAGGTCTGCGTGCCCGCCCGCTCCTTGGTCGGCCGCGTCCTAGAACTCAGCCCGGCTTCACCCCGATCGCCCCGAGGTTTCCCACCGGCACCGGAATGTTCACCTGCCCCACGCCGACGCGATCGAGCCCGCCGATGAGACGCTCCTTCGCGCCGCGTGGCAGCGGTGACAGGCGCATCCAGTAGCTGAGCGGGTACGCGTTGGTGATCGGGAAGACCTTCACGCCGGTGAAGCCCGCGCGCTTCAGGAGCTCCTCGAGGCTCCGCGGCGAGAAGAGCTGCAGGTGCTCGATGTCGTAGATCGGCGATTTTTTCCCGAGGACGCGGTTCACGAGCCCCTCGTAGTTGTGCGCCACGAAGAAGACGCCGCCCTTCGGCGCGACGAGATCGTAGAGCTGCCGCGTCATCTCCCCCGGATCGTGCACGTGCTCGAGCGTCATGAAGCAGCTCACGAGCGCGAGGCTCTCCTTGCCGAAGTCCTGCGCGCGAAACGGCGCGTGCTTCAGCAGTGGCTTGATCGCGGGCTTCGCCGCCTCGATCGGCGCGAGCGAGGGCTCGACCCCGGCCACATCGCTGAAACCGAGCGCGAGGAGCTGCTCGAGGAACGAGCCGTTGCCGCTCCCGATGTCGAGCGCGCCCTTGCGCGGGCCGATCGCGCCGAGGTGCTTCTTCAGGTAGTGCGCGTACGTGCGCGCGGCCAGATCGGCCTCGACGCCGCTGTCGTACGCGGCCACCTCGTATTGCGCGACGAGCTCCTGCGCCCGGGGCGCGGGGTTCGCGAAGAGAAGGCCGCACCGCTCGCAGAGGACGAGCCGGTAGTGCATGTTCTCCGGGAATTTTCGCGATGCGAAGGCGAAGTCGTCGAGCTTGGATGCGTCGATGTTCGCTTCGTGGAGGACGCGCTGCGGCGTCGCGGTCTCGCAGACCGGGCAATGGCGTTCTTCGAGGTCCATCATCGCCGTCCGCCTATTTTTGCGCGCGCGCCGCGCGGGCGCGTTCCACGGTCCCACGCGCGATCGCGTCGACGTCGCCGAGGAGCTGGCGCATGAATTTCTGGCTGCCGATCTCGTGGTAGAGGCGGCCGGGGACGCCGACCTTCTTGAAGGTCACGCGCGGGCCGTCCATCTCGGCAAGCACGTCGGCGACCGCCGAGCCGAGGCCGCCCACGACGCTGTGCTCCTCGATCGTCACGATCGCGGCGGTCTCATGCGCCGCGGCCTGCACGGCCGCCACGTCGAGCGGGGACACTGTGTGCATGCTGAGGACGCGCGACGCGATCCCGGAGGCGCGCAGGCGCATGGAGAGATCGACGACGTCCTTCAGCATCGTGCCGGTGGTGATGAGCGTGAGATCCTCGCCGTCCGCGAGCTGGATCGCCTTGCCGAGCTCGAACGCGGGCACGCTCGTATGGACCTTCGGCTCCCCCGCTTTGCCGAGGCGCAGGTAGCAGGGACCGGGCCGGTCGATGATCGCGCGCGTCGCGAGCGTGGTCTCGACGGGATCGCCGGGCGACACGACCGCCATGCCGGGGAGCGCGCGCATGATGGCGATGTCCTCGACGCCGTGGTGCGTGTAGCCCTGCGAGCTGTACGAAAAGCCCGCGCCCACGGCGACGATCTTCACGTTCGCCTCGTGGTAGCAGACGTCGTTCCGGATCTGCTCGAGGCAGCGCAGCGTCGGAAAATTCGCGATCGAGTAGGTGAAGACGATCTTGCCCGCGCGCGCCATGCCGGCGGCGATGCCCGTCATGTTCTGCTCGGCGACGCCGACGTTGACGTAGCGGCTCCCGAACGTGTCGCGGAACGGCTCGAGCGCGCTGTAGCCGAGGTCCCCGCAGAGCAGCCAGATGCGCGGATCTTTGGCGGCGGCCTCGCACAGCGCGGCGACGAAGGACGGCCTCACTTCGAAACCCCCAGCTCGGCGAGCGCCTTCTCGAGCTGCTCGGCGTTCGGCGACTTGTAGTGCCAGGCGAGCTGTCCCTCCATGAAGCTGATGCCCTTGCCCTTGATCGTGTGGGCGATGACGACCGACGGCTTGCCGGCCTCGAACGGAAGCGTCGCGAGCGACTCGGAGACGGCGGCGCAGTCGTTGCCGTCGATCTCGCGCACCGCCCAACCGAACGCGCGCCACTTGTCGGCGAAGGGATCGAGATCGAGCACTTCCTTCACCGAGCCGAAGCTCTGGATCTTGTTGAAGTCGACGATCACGACGAGGTTGTCGAGCTTGTGGTGCGGCGCGAAGAGAACGGCCTCCCAGATGGATCCCTCGTCGCACTCGCCGTCGCTGAGGAGGACGAACGTGCGGTGACTGCGCCCGTCGCCCTTGCCCGCGAGCGCCATGCCGCAGCCGACCGACAGCCCGTGACCGAGCGAGCCGGTGGAGAGCTCGATGCCGGGAACGCCGTAGTGCGAGACGTGTCCGGAGAGCTTCGTTCCGTCGGCGCAGTACGTGCGGAGCCACTCGCGCGGGAAAAAGCCGCGCTCCGCGAGGACGGAGTAGAGCGCCGCCGCGCCGTGCCCCTTGCTCAGGATGAAGCGATCGCGATCCTCCCACTCCGGGCGGGCCGGATCGACGCGCATGACCTGTCCGTAGAGGACGGCGAGGATGTCGGCCATCGAGAGGCACGTACCGATGTGCGACGCGTTGGCGGCGTGAACCATCCGCGCCGACTGCGCGCGGATCTGCCGCGCCAGCTCGACGAGCTCCGGGAGCGCTGCCTTCGGTGGGGTCTTCGTCGGGCTCATACGGATCACGCCTTGCCTTCGCCGTACTCACGGTACCAGGCGACGGTCTCCGCGAGACCGCGCTCGAGCGGCATCGTGGGACGCCAGCCGAGCGCGCGCAAGCGGTCGATGTTCGCCTCGAGGTGCATCACCTGATCGGGTCGGTAGGGGACTTCGCCGAAGCCGAGCGGCAGCGACGGGTCGATCGCGTCGCGGATCCGCTCGACGAACGCGCGGATCGTGCCGGCCTCGCCCGAGCCCAGGTTGAAGACGCCGGTCGCGGTGGGCGTCAGCGCGACCTTCGCGATGGCGTCGGCCGCGTCGCACACGTGCAGGTAATCCCAGCGCTGCTCGCCCTTCGTGAGCGCCGGCTTCTTTCGCGCGAGGAGCTGCAGCACCAGCGAGGGAATCATCCAGCTCGGGTTGTCCATCGCGCCGTACGTCGAAAAGACGCGGACCCACGCGTAGCGCATGCCCAGCTCACCGCACAGGTAGCGGGCGAAGTGGCACGTGGCGAGCTTCGTCACGCCGTAAAGCGTCGTCGGGTGGGTGGGCGCCGTCTCGGCCAGCGCGCCCGACGACGGCCCGTACTCGGCCTGCGAGCCGAGGCCGACGAAGGCCTTCGCCCCGGCCGCGTGCGCCGCGCGGATCAGCGCCAGCGTGTCCGGCAAGTTCTCCTGCTGCACGGGCGCGTTGCGCTCGGCGTTCCCGACGCCCTTCCACGCCAGGTGAACCACGACGTCCGGCCGCGCCTGCGCGAGCGCGCCCGTCAGCGCCTCGCCATCGCCGAGGTCCACGTCGATCCGCGTCGGCTGCGGCGCGACGTCGCGGATGCGCCAGGGGTCCGAGCTCGCGCGCGCGAGCACCGAGACGTGCACCTCTTTCTCGGCAGCCAGGCGTCGCGCGACGTAGCTCCCGATGAAGCCCGTCGCGCCGGTGAGGAGGACACGCGTTGTCATACGTAAGACCAGCTCATGGTAGGGTGGCCCGCGCCATGCCGCACCTCAGCCTGGTCACGCCTTGCTACAACGAGGAAGCCAACGTCGTCGACCTCTACGAGCAGGTGAAGGCGGTGGTGGAGGCTCTGCCCGGCTACACGTACGAGCACATCTTCATCGACAACGCGTCGACCGATGACACAGTCGACCGCCTCCGCGAGCTCGCCGCCAAGGACGAGCGCGTCCGCGTCATCATCAACGCCCGTAATTTCGGCCACATTCGCTCGCCGTACTACGCGCTCCTCCAGGGGACGGGCGACGCCGTCATCCTCCTCGCCGCCGATCTCCAGGACCCGCCGCCCGTCATCGCCGAGCTCGTCGCAAAGTGGGAGGAGGGCGCGAAGGTCGTCGCCGCGATCAAGACCTCGAGCGAGGAGTCGCGGATCATGTACGCGATCCGCACCCTCTACTATCGGCTCGTGACCCGCCTCGCCGACGTGAAGCTCCTGCAGCATTTTACGGGATTTGGGCTCTACGACCAGCACATCGTCAAGATCCTGCGCGGCATCGACGATCCGTACCCGTACCTGCGCGGCATCATCAGCGAGATAGGCTTCGACGTCGCGCGCGTCCCGTTCAAGCAGCCGCAGCGCAAGCGCGGCAAGACGAGCAACAACTTCTACACGCTCTACGACATGGCGATGCTCGGCATCACGTCGCACTCGCGCATCCCCATGCGCATGGCGTCGATGGCCGGCTTCTTCGCGTCGGTCCTGAGCGCGCTCGTCGGCTTCGGCTACCTCGTGGCCAAGCTGCTCTTCTGGTACAAATTCGAGCTTGGCCTGGCGCCGGTCGTCGTGGGCCTCTTCCTGATGTCGAGCGCGCTGCTCTTCTTCGTCGGCATGCTCGGCGAGTACGTCTCGAGCATCTACGTGCACGTCCGCAAGATGCCGCTGGTGCTCGAGCGCGAGCGCATCAACTTCCCGCCCGATCGCCTCGGCTCGCTCGCGCCGCTGTCCGGACCGCCGGCGCCTCCCGCGCGGCCCAAGCCGCCGCCTGCCAAGAAGACCGACGGCGATGCCGATCCCGACCCCGAGCGCAAGGCCAGCTGAGGTCAAGCGTTCTCCCGGTACCAGGCGACCGCGCGCTTCAGACCTTCCTCGAGCTCGAACGACGGAGCCCAGCCGAGCATCTTCCGCGCCTTCTCGGCGCTCAGGTACTGGTGGCGGATCTCGTTGGTCGCTTGGTTCTTGATGTCGGGCTCGAGGTTCGAGCCCATGAGCGCGAGGATCTTGCGGACGAGATCGATGACCGTGATCTGGATCTCGTTCGAGAAGTTGAACGCCTCGCCGCGCAGCTCGGGGTTCGCCGCGAGCTTCTCGGCCAGGAGCATGTACGCCGCCGCGCCGTCCTCGACGTAGAAGTAGTCGCGGACGTAAAGGCCGTCGGAGCGGATGATGGGGCGCTCGCCGCGCAGGATCGAGCGGATGGTGCCGGGGACGACGCGGTTCCAGTTCAGATCACCGCCGCCGTAGAAATTCCCGCAGCGCGTGATCGCGACCGGGAGCTTGTAGGACACGGCGTAGGTCGTGGCGAGGAGATCGGCGCACGATTTGCTGACGTCGTACGGGTGCCGGCCCTCGAGCGGCGTCGACTCGCTGTAGGGGAGCTTCTCCTGGTCGCCGTACGCCTTGTCGGACGACGCCATCACGATCTGCTTCACGAGCGGGCTCCGCCGCGACGCCTCGAGGAGCTTCCACGTCCCGCCGATGTTCGTCTCGAAGGTCGAGATGGGGTTCTTGTTCGCGATGCCTACGATCGTCTGCGCCGCGAGGTGGAGCACGGTGTCGATCTCGTACTCGCCGAGCGCGCGCTCGAGGAGCGCTTGATCGCACACGTCGCCATGCACCACCTTGACGCGATCGAGAAGCCCGCTCTTCACGAGCTCGCTCTGCGGGACCTGATCGCGCACGAGGCACACGACGTCGGCTCCTGCCTCGACCAGCCGCCGCACGAGCCACGTGCCGACGAGCCCGGTCGCGCCGGTCACGAACGTGGGGCGATCCCGCCAGAACGGCGCGCTCACGGCTTGCCCCACACCTTCCACGGCGCGTCGCCGCGGGCCCACATCTCGTTCAGCGAGACGTACTCACGGTAGGTGTCCATCGCGAAGAAGAAGCCGTCGTGCTTGTACGACATGAGCTGCCCTTCGCGCGCGAGGCGCTCGAGCGGCTCACGCTCCAGGATGCAGTCGTCCCCGCCGAGGTAGTCGAAGATCTTGCGGTGGAAGACGAAGTACCCGGCGCTCGCCCAGCCGTCGAGCAGCGGCTTCTCGGTGAAGCTCGTCACGTGGTTGTCGGGCGTGCAGTTGAGCATGCCGAAGCGCGACGTCGGCCGCACGGTGGTGACCGTGGCGAGCTTGCCGTGGCTTTTGTGAAACTCGAGCAGCTTGCCGATGTCGACGTTCGACAGCCCGTCGCCGTACGTCACCATGAACAGATCGTCCTTCACGAAGCGCGACGCGCGCGCGACGCGGCCGCCGGTCATCGACTCGAGCCCGGTGTCGGCGAGGGTGACCTTGTAATCCTGCTCCTCGTGGATGTCGTGGTACTCGATCGCGTGCTTGCCCAGCGAGATGGTGAAGTCGCTGTTCATCGCCTCGTAGTCGAGGAAATACTCCTTGATCATGTTGCCGCGGTACCCGAGGCACAGGACGAAGTCGCGCAGCCCGTAGTGGGCGTAGAGCTTCATGATGTGCCAGAGGATCGGGCGACCGCCGACCTCGACGAGGGGCTTCGGACGGTACTCCGTCTCTTCGCGCAGTCGCGTGCCTTGGCCCCCGCACAGGATCATCAACTTCATCGGGATTTCGGGCACTTTCGCCCGCGGGGAACCCTCGTGTCAATGGCTGCGCGGCGCCCCTACTGGAGCTGCTGGATGCGCACGGAAAGGCCGGTCGTGTCGTTGTTGTAGGTCTTGTTCGCGCCGTAGCCGATCGCGAAGGAGACGATGTCGCCGGCCGCGAGCGCGACGGCGCCCTGGTACGACGCGCGCGGGCTCGCTCCCTCGATGGCGTGGAAGGCAGGATCGCCGCCGTAGCCGTCGATGAGCGCGTCGAACAGCACGGCGGCGCCGCGGCGGACGTGGACGTCGGTCGTGGAGAGGCGGAAGTGCAGGCCCTCGAAGTCGGCCTGCACGCGGTAATTGGCCGCCGCCGGCGCGACGAACTGGACGACCGCGTACTGCCCGCTGTTGCTGCCTTCCAGGGCGAGCTGGCCGTAGCGCACCGCCCAGGAATTCGACGCGTCTGCCGCCGTGGCGTTCGTCCCGTTGCCGGCGACGTAGGGGTAGTAGCCGGCGAAGTCGCTGCCGGGGTGCCAGAAGTGGATGTTCCCGACGGCGATAGGGACGACTTCGAGCGCGAACGTGTCGAGCGTCGTGTCCGTGGAGTAGCCGATGCGCCAGACGCCGGGGTTGGTCACGGTGGCGGAGAACTCGGTGCCGAGATCGAACGCCTTCACGACTTGCGCGTCGGGGCCGACGTCGGGCGTCTCGACGCTCGTGTCTTTGGTGCCGGCGGCGTCCTTGGTGCCGGCGGCGTCGGCGAGACCGGCGTCCGTCGACGCGTCCGATTCCCCGGAGACCGCCGGGAGCGTCCCCTTGCTCGTGCAGGCGAGCCCGTTCGCCACCGCCGCCGCCGAGAGGGCGAGCACCATGGGCGCCCAGGCGAGAGGATGGCAGCGACGCGTCATGCCACTCAGTATGGCCCGCGAAGTGGACTCGGTGCTAGAGCAGCTTCATGCGTTCCTTCGTCATCGGCGGGGCAGGGTTCATCGGCAGTCACCTGGTCGATCTCCTCGTGGAGCGCGGCCCGGTCACCGTCTACGACAACATGACCGTCGGAAAGAAGGAGTTCCTCGGCGCCAACCTGACCGCCGGCCGCGTCACGCTCATCGAGAAGGACGCGCTGGATCTCGACGCGCTCGGCGCCGCGATGAAGGGGCACGACGTCGTCTTCCACCTCGCCGCGAACCCCGAGGCGCGCTGGGGCCTGGAGCGCACCCGCCTCGACCTCGAGCAGGGCACGATCGCGACGTACAACGCCCTCGAGAGCGCGCGCCTCGCCGGCATCACGAAGTTCGTCTTCGCCTCGAGCGGCACGGTGTACGGCAACCTCGCGACGGCCTGCAAAGAAGGGGACCTCGGGCACCTCCCGATCTCCTTGTATGGTGCAAGCAAGTTCGCCGGCGAGTCGCTCCTCAGCGCGTACTGCGAGTGCTTCGGGCTCGAGGGCTGGATCACCCGCTTCGGCAACGTCGTCGGCAAGCGCGGCACGCACGGCGCCATCCTCGATTTTTGCAAGAAGCTGAAGGCCCACCCCGAGTACCTGGACGTCCTCGGCGACGGCCGGCAGGCCAAGCCGTACCTTCACGTGACCGAGTGCGCGAAGGGCATCCTCTACGTGTTCGACAACGCCAAGGGCGAAAAGCCGAACGTCTACAACCTCGCGCCCGAGGGCTACACGTCGGTGAAGAAGATCGCCGAGTGGGTCGTCGCCGGCTCGCCGTACAAGACGGCGCGCGTCGAGTTCGGCGCCGGCGCGCAGGGCTGGCCGGGCGACGTGCCGCTCTCGCTCCTCGACTCGGGGAAGCTGAACGCGCTGGGCTACCGCCTGCAACGAAGCAGCGACGAAGCCGTGCAGCAGGCAATCCGCGAGGTCGCGGCCGAGGTCTTCGGCGTCACCTGAGCTCTGCGAGCCGCCCGCCAGAAGAAGCCTAGCACTACTTCGCCACATTTGTCTTTCCATCCCGGCGCGTCTGATTTAATGGCGAGGGATGAAGCGCACGCCTGCGTGGACGAAGCGTCTCGACCTATGGCTCAGTCCGTTTCTCGACGTGTTGGGCGACAAGCGTCG
>JANYHK010000136.1 GCA_025359105.1 Myxococcales bacterium
CGACGCTTGTCGCCCAACACGTCGAGAAACGGACTGAGCCATAGGTCGAGACGCTTCGTCCACGCAGGCGTGCGCTTCATCCCTCGCCATTAAATCAGACGCGCCGGGATGGAAAGACAAATGTGGCGAAGTAGTGCTAGCTGTCGTTCCCGTACGTCAGCCCGCCGAGAACACTCGGACGGTCGCGACCCCGACCCCGGACCCCGACTCCGACCCCCGGGTAGGAAGATTCCCGCTCGTCCCCCCGTATACCCCGCCGCGATGACGACGGACGACTCCAGCGTCGAGCTCGACCCCCCTTCGGGGTTGCCCTGGGCCAGCGACGCCGCCGAGGCCTACGATCCCGAGCTAGGGATCCGGCCGAAGCACCACTCGTTCGTGCGTCTTTGCGTGGGCGATGCCTACGAGGACGACGCGGTCTACTCCGAGCCGCCGACGCTGCCGGCGACGCGCGCCCCTCACGGAGGGCCCCTCGCGAACGATCAACTCAATTTGACGGTGAACCTGCTCCACCTGTCGCGCCTGCTCCAGGGAGAGCCCGTCGGCCTTCTGACCAAGGCGGGCGCGGCCAAGATCGCCGATCGCCTCGGCGATCTCGAGGACGTCAACGACGCCATCGACGCCGTCCTCGCCGTTCGCGACCCGTTCATCGAGAGGCTGCTCGTGCCGGGCGCCGCGCTTTCCGTGTACCTGAAGGGGCTCTTCGCGTACGGCGAGGGCCTCGTGGAGACGTTCGAGGAAGCCCTCGGCGGCTTCGCGTCGATCGACGGGCCGGCGATGAAGTTCCGCCTCGCCGAGTCGTCGCAGTTCTACTTCGACGGCCTCAGCCACGCGATCCGCTTCGAGCTCTCGTTGAACGACGAGAGTGCCGAAGCGCGGGCCGCGACCGAGGAGCTGTTCTTCGCCGCGACGTTCCTGCACGAACAGGTCCTCGGCTGCGTCCGCGCGCGCTGATCCGCTGGCACGCGTAGGCCACGGTGGCACACGTGGCACACACCAACGGTGCGCAAGCGGCGGAAATCAAGGAAGGCTCACCTGGTGCGCCACGTGCACTCGGCCGGCGCACCATGCCCCTCCGTCCCTCTTCTTCTTCTGCTTCCTTCCTCCTCACGGCGCTCGCCGGGCTTGCTCTGGCTGCGCTTCTTGCGGCCTGCTCCTCTTCTTCGGCGGCGGGCCAGAGCCACTCCGACAGCAGCGACGCCGGCCCAGGCCCCCTACCCGACGGCGCTCCCGCACCCGACGGCAGCCCGGCTCCCGGCCCGACGCCCCCGTACCCCGTCGATCCCACGACCACGCTCGTCGTCGGGCTCGACGCGGAGGATTTCCGCCAGACCCTCGGCGTTGATCTCGAGAAGGTCCGCCTGACCACCAAGGTCGACGGGCAACCCGCGACCGACGAGACGATCGATCTGCGCTCGGGAAACGCCATCCCCCACGAGACGACGCTGAGGGCCCCGAAAGGGAAGAAGGACGCGGCCGTCGAGATACTCGTCGAAGGTTTCGTGGCGGAGGTGTCGGGTATGCCGCCGCCGGTGGGCGGCTCTCCGGCGAACGTCGTGCGACGCGCGACGACGCGGTTCGTGCCCGACGCCGTTCGGATCCTCCCGCTCCGCCTGGAGGCGCGCTGCGCGTCCGTCGCACCGCCGCTCCTCGGCGGAGCGTTCTTCCTCGGGCCGACGTGCGACGCGCCGACGACGTGCATCGCCGACAAGTGCCAAGCTGCCGCGGTGGAGCCGGCGAGCCTGCCCGCGTACGCGAAGAGCTGGGACACCGACATGCCCGACGCATGCCGTGCGAGCGCGCCGAGCCTCGCCGTCGGCGGCGGGGAGCTCGACTACGCGCCGCTCGCCGACGGCGCCACGGTGCAGCTCGTGGAAGGGGGCCAGTGTGGGCACCACCTATGGATCGGCGTGAAGATCTCCGGCATGCGCCAGTACGGCGTCACGACGACGATCACGTCGGTGTCACCCGGCAGCGCGCTCGCCGGTCCCGCGAGCCGCTTCGCGTTCGCGTACGGCGACGCGGGTGGCGGCGCGTGCGAGCTCGGCGGGCTGCGCTACCAGCTCGACGGCGCGACCGGCGGTTCGTGGAAGGACTTCCTCGGCAAGCCGCTCGATGTCACCGTGAAAGTCACCGATCCCGTGACGGGCAAGTCGCAGACGAGCACGTTGCACCTGCAGATCGACTCGACGTACGTGAAGGGCCCGCGCCCTTGTGGTTGAGCGCCGCTACTTGGCGGCGCCGAGCGCGCCGCACGCTTGCTGCAGCTGCGGGATGGCGTTCGGGCAGCACAGGTCGAAGCCGCCGGCTGGCGCGGGCGGCTGGCTGGTGTGGAAGCACACGCGCGCGCCCTTGCTCGGGTAGTAGTACGCCCAGAAAAAGCACATCTCGTTGTTCGCCGACTCGCCGAACTTCACGGTGCTACTCGTCGTGTTGTTCCACTCGCAAGTGAACCGGAACCCGCCGTTGGCGGGGACCTGGAACGGCGGATCGAACGTCTCGGTCTTCGGCTCCGACCAGAGCCACCCCAGCACGTTGTAGATGGACTTGCCGGGATCGGCGGCGCTCGCGACGGCGTCGATCGTCACGTTCGTTCCCAGGTGGTGCTCGTGCCCGGTGATGGCGAAGAAATTCGAGCCGGCCAGCTCCGCGGGGAGCGCGAAGAACGACGGACCGAGCTTCGTCGTCGCGTTCGGCGGGAGCGTGATGTCGGGGTTGCCGATGAAGAGGAAGTCGGCCTCGTTCTGGAACGCAGAGTCGGCGATCGGCGAGAAGGTGCTCGTGGCGGTGAGCTGCACGTCCGTCGCGCCGGGGTTGATGTAGTGCACCTCCAGGCGAACCATCTGGTTCGCCGAGAGCGTGTACGCGACGCCCTGCGGGAGCGTGAGCAGATCGTCCTTCTTCTGCGTGACGATGAGCGGCGAGCCCTTCGCCGGGTTGAGCGCGTCGGTGAACGGCTGGCAGTCGACCGGCGTGAGCTGCTCGACCGTCTCGTTCACGCGGTAGACGATCATGTGGTGCGACGCGGGGCCGAGTAGATCGTGGATCGAGCCCATGTGCATCGCCGTCGGGTTGCCGAGGCGCTTGGTGACGCACTGCGTGTTCTCGACGCCCGCCTTCACGGTCGTGGTCGGGAACGTCACGGTGTACGAACCAGGCGGCGGGTTGCCGGAGGTGCCCGACGTCCCCGACGTGCCCGACGTCCCTGATGTGCCCGACGACCCTGACGTGCCCGACGTCCCCGAAGTTCCGCTCGACGTGCCCGACGCGCCGCCCGAGCTTCCCGAGGTGCCACCCGACGTGCCGCCGCTCGTGCCGGGAGAGCTTGTCGAGCCCCCGCACGCCACCGCGATCACGACGAAAGAAAGAATCGAAGCCAGCGCGACCTTCCGCATGCGCCGGTTTTACCGCGGCGACGGCGACCCTGCCAGTTCCCCTTACGATTTCAGCACTTGAACGACATGCCCGCCGATGTAGGACGCGCCCCCATCCATGGTCGGCACGTTCAAGCGGACGACGAGGTCGGAGACCGCTCCACCCACTCCACTTGTGGAATCACACCCGGTAGTGTGTGGAGCAGATCGTGATTTGTTACGCGAAGGTGCGGCGCGGAGTTTGGCTCGGCCTATCACTGGCGTCGGTGGCGGCGTGCGCGCAGCTGCGCGACATCAAAATGGGCAAGATGCCGTGGGACCACCCGAGCATCGTGGAGGTCGCGCCAAAAGCTCCCATGCTGCCGCTCGTCGCCCCGAACGACGTGCTCAAGGGCGACAAGGGCCCGGCCGGCGCGGCGTACCCGGCGTCGTTCGCCGCGACCATCAAGGCCGACGGCACCGTCGTCTTCCCCGAGGGAGCGCCCGGAAAGGTGAAGGGCGCGAGCATCGTCGTCGGAGGGAGCCCGGTCGTGACGCTGTCGGAGGCGGGCGAGGTGAGCGGCAATGGCCTGAAGCGCAGGTACAGGTTCGCGCCCGACGGAGATCTCCTCGACGCAGAAGGACGCGGCCTGCGCCTGGCGCCGGACGGCGGGGTGCGGGCGATCGGCGGCCCGTACCACTACAAGGACGTGATGGTGTGGGCGGCGCCGAGCACGACACCGTACGACAAGCCGAAGGCGGGGGAAGCCGCGGCGACCTGGGACCGCGCCGCGTGGCGCACGGTCGCGATCGTCTCGCTGCTGATGGTCGAGAACCTGCTGCCCGAAGCGCTCGGACGATGACCGTCGTGCGCTGCGTGCCGCGCTCACTGGACGTGAGGTTCGGCCGCCGCCCCGCCCTCACCGGAGCGGCGGCGCTCGCGCTCGGCGGCGTCGTCACACCACGGAGGGCGCGCGCAGAAGAAGCGCTCGGACCACCGGTCCGCGATCTCGTCGTGCGCGACGTCACCATGCCCCCGTGGCGGGGAACCCCGCGGCGGTACGTGCTCCTCTTGCCGACGCACCTCGGCCCGAACGAGCACGTCCCGCTGCTCGTGCTGCTGCATGGCCTCGCGGAGACCGTCGACCCGAAGATGGGCGCGTACGCGTGGCTCGAGCGCTACGGCGTCGGCAGCGCGTACGATCGCCTACGGCGCGCGCCCATCGCGCGAACGAGCCGGCGCGGCGAGTGGACCGACGCGCGCCTCGCCGAGCTGAACGCGGAGCTCGCGGCGCGACCGTTTCGCGGCATGGCCATCGTTTGCCCGTTCGTCCCCAACGTGTACAAATCCGCGAACCCGACGGCGGAGCTGGACGCGCTCGCCGCGTGGATCGTCGACGAGGTCGTTCCTTCGTGCCAGGTGGAGGCGCCCGTCGTGCCCGATCCTTCGCGCACGGGCCTCGACGGCTGCTCGCTCGGCGGCTTCGTCGGGCTCGAGGTCTTCCTCCGGCGCCCCGAGGCGTTCGCGGCGTGGGGCGGCGTGCAGAGCGCGATCAGCGACGCCGGCGCGGTGGGCTACGCCGAGCGGCTCGCAAAGGCCCTCGCGCGCGCCGGGCCGCGCAGGCTCCACGTGGAGTCGAGCACACTCGACCCGTACCGCAGCGCCAACGAACGGCTCGCCGCCGAGCTCGGGAGGCGCAAGGTGCCATGCGAGCTGCGCGTGCCGCCGGGGCCACACGATCAGCCGTGGCTCCGCGAGGCGGGCACCGTGGAAATGCTGGCCTGGCACGATCGGGCGGAGTAGCCGCTCGGCGGGCTTTGTGTCTATTCTTCCCGCCATGGCCAAGTCGACCGACGCCCTCGCACTGCTCGAGAAGCACGCCGCCGAGATCCGTAACGAGCTCGCCGTGCCGCGCCAGAACGACGTCTTCCGCGCGGCAGTCGAGGCCGGCTTCCTCGCGGCGATGGGCGACGGCGAGATGGACGACACCGAGCGAAACACGATCATCCGGTGCGTCGAGCTCATGTCGCAGGGCGCCGTCATCGAGTGGGAGACCGACCACCTCCTCGACGAGTGCGCGGAGCGCGCCGAGAAGGAGGGCAAAGACAAGCGCGCCAAGGCCGTCGGCGCCGCGCTGAAGGAGCTCGGGCACGCCGAGGCCGGTCTCCTCTTCGCCGCCGTCATTGCGCGTGTCACCAACGGCGTCGAGAAGAAGGAGGCCGACGTGCTGAAGGCCGTCGGCGGCGCCGCGGGCATCACCGCGGACAAGATCAAGGCCATCGTCAAGCGCGCCGCGCTCGCCTGATCCCGCTCGTGGAGCCCATCGCCGCGACGCCGGCCGAAGAGATCGAGCGCCGCGTCGCGCGCGTGGCGTCGCGCAAGGACGACTGGGTGAAGACGCCGATCCCGGCGCGAATCGCGCTCCTCTCCGCATGCATCGACGGCGTGCTGGCCGTCGCGGCGCGCTGGGTCGAGGCCGGTTGCCAGATGAAGGGCATCGATCCCACCGCGCCGCTCGCCGGCGAGGAGTGGCTCGTGGGCCCGTGGGACACGATCCGCAACCTGCGGCTCCTCGTCACGGCGCTCGAGCAAGGGGGAGCGCCGTGTCCGCCGCGGATGCGCCAGCGGGCCGATGGCCAGCGCGTGGCCGAAGTGTTCCCCGCGAACCTGACCGACCGGCTCCTCTTCACCGGCTTCCGCGCCGAGGTCTGGATCGAGCCGGGAAAGCCCGCGACGCAGGGAACGATCTACCGCGCCCCGCAAGCCGCCGCGGGAAAGGTCTGCCTCGTCCTCGGCGGCGGCAACGTGTCGTCGATTCCGCCGATGGATGTACTCTACAAGCTCTTCGCCGAGAACGAGGTCGTCGTCCTCAAGGTGAACCCGGTGAACGCGTTCATTGGACCGCTCCTCGAAGAGGCGTTCAAGGTGCTCGTGGACGAGGGCTTCCTCGCGATCGTCCACGGCGGCGCGGAGGCGGGAGCGCTGCTGGCCAGCCACGCGCAGATCGACACGCTCCACGTGACCGGTTCCAATCGCACGTACGACGCCATCGTGTGGGGCACCGGCGAGGGGCAGGAAAAGCGCAAGGCGAGGGGCGAGCGAGCGAACCCGCGGCCGTTCAGCGCAGAGCTCGGGTGCGTGACGCCTATCCTCGTCGTCCCGGGGCCGTGGTCGGCCGCCGATCTGCGCTTCCAGGCGCAGCAGGTCGCGGGCTCCGTCACGCAGAACGCCAGCTTCAACTGCAACGCGGGCAAGGTCCTCACGCTCGCGGGCGGCTGGCTGCAGAAGGAGGCGTTCGTCCGCGAGGTGCGCGCCGCGCTCACGAGGACGCCGGCGCGCAAGGCCTACTACCCCGGCGCCGAGGAGCGCTGGCGCGGCTTCATGGATCGCTACCCGCAGGCCGAGGTGCTCTCACCGCCCGCCGCCGGCACCGTCCCGTGGACGTACATCCCCGATGTGCCGCCAAATGCCGGCGAGCACGCGCTGACGACGGAGGCGTTCTGTGGCCTGCTCGCCGAGGTGTCGCTCGACGCCAGCGATCCGGCCGCGTTTTTGGAGCAGGCGGTCCGCTTCGCCAACGAGTCGTGCTGGGGCACCCTCAGCGTGACCGTGCTCGTGCACCCGTCGACGATGCGGGAGCACCACGAGGCGCTCGCCCGCGCCATCGCGGACCTTCGCTACGGCGGCATCGGCGTGAACTGCTGGTCGGGGGTCTGCTACGCGCTCGTGTCCACGTCGTGGGGCGCGTTCCCCGGCCACGCGCCCGACGACATCCGCTCGGGGACGGGCGTGGTTCACAACGCGTGGCTCTTCGATCACCCGCAGAAATCCGTGGTCTACGCGCCGTTCCGCATCCGTCCCAAGCCCGTGTGGTTCCCGGAGCGGAAGAACCTCGCGCGCCTGGGCCGAGCGATGACGGAGCACGAGGCGCACCCTTCGCTCGGTCGACTCCTGAAGGTCCTCGGCGCGGCGGTGGCCTAGCGGTCTGAGCTCTTCCCGGTTCGCCCGATCGTCCCGGTCCCGCCGAAGAAGAATTCTTGTGGAATTTCGAAAAGGGCGATATACGCGGCTCCACTTAGGGTGTGGGTAGTGTTTGTGTGCGCCCGGCGCACGCACGTGGGGAGGGATCCCGATTCATGGACAAGACGTTGCGGTGCACCGTGTGCACATGGAGAGGTGCGTGGAGCGACGCCGCCTACGCCCGCCCGATCGCGCCAAGGTCGCTCCCGGAGCCGCTGTCGCACATCCAGGCCCTCTACGAGCAAAAGCAAGCGTCGAGCGTGCGCTTCGGGATGACGCGTGAGCCCCCGTGCCCCCGCTGCGGGCACCACACGGTCACAGTTCGGCGCACGCCGAGCTTTCACCCTTCGATGTGACGAACCGCGCACGACGCCACGCGCGGGCCGCTCAGGACGAACCGCGCACGTCGCCACGCGCGGGCCGCTCAGGGGGTGCCGATGGCCGAGAGCTCGAGATCCGGAGGCGGGTCCGCGCAGAGGATCGTCGGAGCGCCGTTGGAGTTCGGCTGGATCGTCAGCTTGATGTGCCCGAGGTACTGCGCACCGGCCGGCGGGTCGACCACGCTCAGCGTCCCGGTGGTGCCGGCACCGCCGACGAGGTTGCCGTCCCAGAGGTTACTCTCCCACGTGCCGCTGCCGCCGGAGGTCTGCGTCACCGCCGTGGTCTGGCTGCCCCCACCAAGCTTGTAGGTGCCCGGGTAGTTGCCCGCGTTGCCCACTGCGAAGGTGGCGAAGACGGTGAGGCCCGCCTTGCCCGACGTCGAGATCGCCACCGGGCTGAACTGCAGGATCGCCCCGCGGGCGGTCTGGTTGAGCGCCACGTTGTGCTGGGTGGGCGTGCCGTCGTTCGTCGTGATGGTCAAGACGTCGCCGAAGCCGTTCGGCGTCGTGGACGACGGCTTGGGGACGGGGCTCGGCGTCACCGTGAACACCTGGACGCCGTTCGGGGCGACGCTGCCCGAGGAGGGGGTGACGACGAAGGGCGAGTTGACCCCCTTTACGAGCACCGTCGAGAAGGTGATGGCGGCGCCCTTGTTCGTGAGGGTGACCGTCTTCGGGGTGTTCGTGGTGCCGCAGTCGGTCGTGCCGAAGTCCACGTTCGTCGGGTTGATCACGACCGTGTTGTTGCCGCTCCCCGCCAGGGTCACGCTCCCCGGCAGCGGATAACAGGTGCCCACCTGAGCTCCCGCGTCGGGCTGCACGAGCGAGGTGATCATCGTATCGACGTAGTTCTGCACGTTGGTCGGGCTGAACGTGACCGTGGGCGCGGCCGTACCGTTTGCGCTGATGGTGAACGGAATCGACGGCGCCCCGTTCGGCGGCAAGAGCCCAAATGCGGCGGAGCCGACCGCCAGGTTCACGACGGCCGGGATGTTTCCCGAGTTCGTGAGGCTGAACGGCGAGTTCGCGGTGAGGCTGACCGCCTGCGAGCCAAAGTTGAGGGCATTGCCGAGCGTCGACTTGAGGATGACGCCGCGCGCGGTCTGGTGGAGCTGGATCACGTGCGTCGTGTCGTTCGTCGCGCTCGTCTGGATCGTGACGACGCCGCCGTAGAGATCGGTCGTGACCTCGGAGGTGGCCGGGATGGCGGCAGGGATGATCTGCAGCGTCGCCGTCCCGCCAGGCGAAACCGCGCCCGACGCGGGCGACAGCGTGTAGCGGGTCGCGCCCGCCGAGAGCAAGGCGGTCCACTGCAGCGTCGCCTTGCCGGTGTTCGTGATCGCGACCGGCACCGAGGTCGCGGCTGAGCCGCAGTTCACGAGGCCGTTGTCGCCGAACGAAATGTCGTTCGCCGCGCCGCCATCACCCGTCGTGATGGAAACGGTCGTGGGGCCTCCGTCGGTCGGCGGCGGGGGCGGCGCATCGACGCCGGTATCGATGGTGGCAGAGCCGTCCTTGACGATCTCGAGACCGCCGTCGCGGTCGTCGACGAGCGCGCCGGGATGCGCCGCGGAGCTTCCGCAGGCCACCGGAAGAACGACGAGCGCGGACAACCCGAATCCTAAGATGAGCGAGACATAAGCAGCTTTACGCATGCCTCGAGGATAGCGAGAATTCGAGGGGGCGCTCAACAATATGGGGCAGCTTTCCCCGCCTGTTTCCCGAGGTGGGAGCGTGAAGGTGGGGCTCGTTTCCACGGGGGCGTTGACATCCCGCGGAGACGTCGCAGGTTGGTGAGAAGCGCGAGGTATGTCGCCCGCGCGTTACCCCGCTGGGAGTGAGGTTCACCCCGGCGAGTCGGAGAGAGAAAATGCACGGATATCCCGGAATGATGGGGTGGTGGCACGCGCGCCGCGCCCGCGGTTGTGGCGAGGGGCATGCGCACGCGGGCGGTTGCGGCGGCGGGCATGCGCATGCGGGGCCCGGTGGGCCCGGTGGCGGACCCGAAGGGTGGGGGGCGCCCGGCGGCTGGGGCGGCGGCCCTGGAGGCGGGCGGTTCGGTGGGCACGACGAAGGCGGCGGCGGCTTCGGCGTACGGCGCCCGCTGCGCTTCCTCGCCTTCAAGCTCGAGCTCGACGAACAGCAGGTGACGGAGCTCGCGCGCATCCTGAACGACCTGAAGACGGAGCGGGCGCAGGCGGCGGTAGACGACCGGCGAACGGTGAGCGCCTTTGCCGACGCGATCGCCGAGGGGACGTGGGACGAGGGCAAGGCGATTGCCGCGGCCGACCTGCGCGTGAAGAGCGCCCAGGCCTTGCGGGACGCGGTGGTCAAGGCGCTCGGCCGCATCCACGCCCTCCTCGAGACGGGTCAACGCGACAAGCTCGCGTACCTGATCCGAACCGGAACGCTCAGCATCTGAAGATGTGAAGCGCGCCTGACCCGGCGACTCCCCTCCCGATCGCGTGTAAAGTGGCGCGCTCTGGAGGGTGAGTCGCATGTTCGAAGGCACGATGATGGATTTCCCGCTCACGACCGGGCACCTGCTCG
Organism: Myxococcales bacterium; assembly: GCA_025359105.1. GTDB lineage: Bacteria > Myxococcota_A > Polyangia > Polyangiales > Polyangiaceae > JANYHK01. Next base: position 10,305 of record JANYHK010000136.1, read on the forward strand.
AGCGCGTCCGGACGTTCTTTGGCGCGGGCGAGGTCGTGAGCCGCCAGGCCGATCGCTCCATCCACCGCACGACCTACGGCGCCCTCTACCTGCGGGCCTCGCGCCTCGCGAACGCGCTCGTGCGGCTGGGCATCCGCCCGGGCGACCGCGTGGCCACCCTCTCGTGGAACCACGCGCGCCACCTCGAGGCGTACCTGGCCGTGCCGTCGATGGGCTCGGTCTTGCACACCCTCAACCTGCGCCTGCACCCGACCGAGCTCCGCTACATCGCCACGCACGCCGAGGACAAGGTCGTCCTCTGCGACCGCTCGCTCCTCCCGCTCCTCGAGAAGTTCGTGAAGGACGTCCCGACGGTGAAGCACGTCGTCGTCATCGGCGACGACGGCGAGGTCGATGCGTCCATGCTCGACTACGAGAAACTGCTGGCCAAGGAGCCCGAGCACTTCGACTTCCCGACGCTCGACGAGAAGAGCGCCGCGCTCATTTGCTACACGTCGGGCACGACCGGCAACCCGAAGGGCGTCGTCTACAGCCACCGCTCGACGGTGCTCCACACGATGGCCGTCTGCATGAACGACGTGCTCGGCATCGGCGAGGCCGACACCGTGCTCCCGGTGGTGCCGATGTTCCACGCCAACGCCTGGGGCCTCCCCTACAGCGCCGTGCTCACCGGAGCGAAGCTCGTCTTCCCGGGCCCCCATCTGGACGCCATCAGTCTCCTGGAGCTCATGGCCGGCGAGAACGTGACGATGGCCGGCGGTGTTCCGACGATCTGGCTAGGCATTCTCGCGCTCCTCGACGAGTCGCCCAAGAAGTGGGACCTGTCCGCCATGCGACGCATGGCCATCGGCGGCTCGGCGGCGCCGCCCTCCATGATCGAGGGCTTCGCGAAGCGCCACGGCCTCGAGGTGATCCACGCCTGGGGGATGACGGAGATGAACCCCGTCGGCACCGTGGCGCGCCTGCGCCGCGAGCACGCGGGGGCGAGCGACGCAGAGAAGCTCGCGGTCCGTTCGTCTCAGGGTTACCCGGTGCCCTTCGTCGAGCAGCGCCACACGAGCGACACCGGGGCGATCTTGCCTTGGGACGGCAAATCGATGGGCGAGCTCGAGGTGCGCGGACCGTGGGTCGTGAAGGGCTACCTCGGCGGCGAGGGGAAGGATCGCTTCACCGCCGACGGATGGTTCAAGACCGGCGACGTCGTGACGATCGACGCAGCCGGGTACATGCGCATCTGCGACCGCTCGAAGGACGTCATCAAGTCCGGCGGTGAGTGGATAAGCTCGGTCGACCTGGAGAACGCGCTCATGGCCCACCCCGCGGTGCTCGAGGCCGCGGTGTTCGCCGGGCGGCACCCGAAGTGGGACGAGCGCCCGCTCGCGGCGATCGTGTGGAAGAAGAACGCGACCGCCACCGAAGCCGAGCTCCGCACGCACCTGGAGGGGCGCTTCCCCAAGTTCTGGATGCCCGACGCGTTCATCGTGGTCGAGCAGGTCCCGCGCACGTCGACCGGGAAGTTCCTGAAGACGAAGCTGCGTGAGCTCTACGGCGAGATGCTGATGAAGCCCGGCGTCACTTCGCCGTGAGCCAAAGCACGGTGGCCGCCGCGAGCGCGACGCCACCGACGATCACGCTGACCGTCGCGACGTCCGCGCTCACGCCGGCGTCGTGGCCGAGCCGGACGCCGTCGGGATCGCAGCCAGCGCTCGTGCAGTGGCTGCGGGCATCGGAGTAGACAGAGCGCGCCGAGAGGGCGAAGCCACCGGCCAGGAAGAGGGCGATGGCGCCCACGCTGCCGGTGCCTATCGCCACGCCACGCTGGACCCCGAGGCCACGCCCCTCCTCGCGGGGGCGCGACGCGGGCGGCGCGGCGCTGAGGGGCGCGACGGTGAGCGGCGCGGGCGGGGGTGGCTGCGGCGGCGCGGCGTCTTCGAGCGGCGGCACGTCGATGGTCACGACGCCCGCCGCCTTTGGCACGTCGATCGTGCGGCGCCACGTCTTCTTCCCGGGCGCCGTCGCCTCGAGCGCGTGCTCGCCGGGATCCAGCGGCACCGCGCTTCCCCACGCTGCGCGATCCATCGGCACGCCGTCCTTGACGAGCTGCGGCTCGACCGCACCCTCGGGGACACGCACGACGAGGCGCGCCAGCTTTCCCTCGAGCGTAGCGGCCCGCCCGCGCGCGATCTGCTCGCGTTCGGTTTGCCCGGCGCTCAGCGCCGCCGACGCGGCCTCGCGGAACCGCGCCCATGCGCTCGCGAAGCGCCCCAGGGTCTCGAGGCAGTCGCCGAGGTTCAAGAGCGTGCCGACGCCGGGGTCGAGCCTCTGGCTCGCCTCGAAGAGACCGCACGCGCGGGCGTAGCGACCGTCCTTCATCAGCTGGCGAGCTTCGTCGAAGAGCGCCTCCGCCGCCGCAGGGTCGCGCGGCTCGGCACGCGCGAGTGTGGGCGCGACGATGAACAAGGCGCACGACACGCCGAGGGCGGCGAGCGCGCGCGCTACCGCGTGCCGGCCTCCGCTCATCATTTGCGATCTTGGTAGAAGCGCGACGGATCGGCGGCAGGTCCCGCGTCCGCTGCCGCGACGCGCGCGCGCGGCAGGTAGCGCGGCGGGATGACGTACGAGGCCGGCGCCGTGGGCGTCGCGGCCGTCGTTGCCATCGCGGCGGGCGGCGACGTCACGACCACGCCGACAGGCAGCGGCAGCGGCGTCGCGCGCGCTTCCTGCGGAACCACGGTCTCGGGTGGGTCGGGGCGGCGCAGGAGCCCCATCGCGAGGGCGCCCGCCACGGCGATCGCGCCTACGCCGACGACAGCGAGCCGCGTGTGCGACGACGACCGCGCAGCCGTGGCCACGAACGCGGCGCCCGTCGTCGAGGCTTCCGGCGGTGGCGGCGGCGTGACCGCGACGCCGTCCGTGCGGCGCGCCGGTGCAGCGTCCCCGGCCGCGAACGCGTCCTCGATCTCACGCGCGAACGCCTCCGCCGTCACCGGGCGCGTCTCGGGCCGCGTCGACATCGCACGGAGCAGCGCCGTCTCGAGGCGGGGCGACGCGGCGGCCCCCTTCGTGCTCGGCGGTCGCGGGTCGAGGCGGCCGGACGCGTCCTGCGAAGACGCATCCCACGGCAACGTCCCCGCGAGCATGACGTAGAGCGTGACGGCCAGCTCGTAGACGTCCGTCCGCACGCTCGCCGGGCTCCCGAAGAAGCGCTCCGGCGCCATGTACGCAGGCGTGCCCTTGACGACGCCCGACTGGGTCGTCGTGGAATCCGGGCGCTCGATCTCGCGCGCGATGCCGAAGTCGAGGAGGACGGGGCGTGGCGCGTCGTCGGTCTCCTCGAGGAAGACGTTCTCCGGTTTGATGTCGCGGTGCACCATCCCCGCCGCGTGCAGCGCGGCGACCCCTGACGCCAGCGCCGTGAAGATCGCCACTGCCTCGCCCGCCGGCACCGCGCCTCGCGCGACGCGCTGGTGGAGCGTCTCGCCGTGGAGCCGCGGCATCGCCAGGTACGGCCGACCGTCGGGCAGCGTGCCGACGTCGAGCACCGACACGAGCGAGGGGTGCTCCACCTTGCGGATCTTCGTCGCCTCGTCGACGAAGCGCGCGCGGTCCTTGTCGGTGACCGTGGCGCTCTCCTTCAGCACCTTCAGCGCGACCGGCCGATCGTGCCACCACGCCGCGTAGACCGTGCCCGTGCCCCCTTCGCCGAGGCGCTCCGTCAGCGAGAAATCCCCGAGCTCCGTGGGAGCGAGGCGCTCTTCGGCGGCGGACGGCATCGGCGAGAGCTTGGTAGCACCACCCGTCACTTCACGCACGTCTGCCACGAGGCCTGGGTCTTCGCGGCCATCGCGCAAGTGAACTTCGTTCGCGAGACGTCGGTCTCACAGTCTCTCTGGAGCGACTGGAAACGCTGATCTTGCGAGGAGATCTGCCTCACCATCCCCCGCCCGTCGGGGCCGAGGTCCTTGAAGCGCTCGTCGGTCTCGAGCAGCAGGTCGAAGAAATGCTCGAACATCCGCGAGCACTCGGCGGCGGTGAGCTTCTCCCTACCGACCGGCTTCTTCGCGGGCTTTGCGGCGCCCTTGTCCTTGCCGTCGTCTCGCTCGAGCTTCCTGCTGGTGATCTCGGGCTCGGGCAAGCCCCCCTTGTCCGTTGGCGTCGAGGGGGCCAGGCCGGTCGCGGGAGGGACGGGAGCCTCCTCGGGCGCAGCGTCCTTCGCCGCGCCGCCGCGCGCCAGCTTGGGCTCGTCCTTGATGTCGTTCACGAACGACGCCTCGCGCATCGTGTCGACGTCCACGGTCGTCTTCGGCGGCTTGCCGCAACAAACCGCGCAGAGGAGGGTCACCAGCGTGGCCGCGGCGCGTCGCATCCGTTCACGATAGAGGAACGGCCGGGCCCGCGTCAGGACTCGTTGTGGAAAATGAGCTGCACGTCGGCGGTCCCGCCCGTCGCGGGATCGCTGAGGGCGGCGACGGGGACCGTGACGCGAAGCAGGCTCTGCTGGAGGCAGCGCCCCATGGCTGGCAGAAACTGCAGGTTCGTCACGACCGCCGCCTGCGCACGCCCCTGCGCGTCGAACGAGAAGTTCACGACGCCGATGCCCACGGCGTGCGACTGCCCCGCGACGAGCGCGGTGCGGTAGCAGGCGCCGAGGTCGAGCCGCATGGCCAGCACCCCTTGCCTCACGTCGCGATCGCGCACCCGCTCGCCGTTGGCCATGCCGATCTCGACCCATGTGCGCCCGGGGACGTACGACGGATCGATGCTCGCCGGCCCCGCCGACGACGGCGGAGGCTCGGGTTGCCCGGCAGCAGCGGACGCGACCGCGGAGCCTGGCGGCGGCGGCGGGGGCAGCGGCAACGGCGCAGCCGACGGCGGCGAAGCACCCGGGGCCCCGTTGCCGTTGGCGATGGGTCGAACCGACGGGGGCGCCGTCGCGACGGGGCGCCTCGTCGTTCGCTTGCCGCCGTCGGCGCCCGGGAACGTCAACGGGGAGAGCGGATCGTCGGGCTCGAGGATCGCGAGCGGCGGCTCTCCGTTCGACGGATGGGGCGCGGGCCCGGCGGCGTCCCGCTGCGGATTGGCCAGGTAGAACGCAGCGCCGCCCAGGCCGCAGATCAAGAACAACGCCACAGCGTATTTCCAGCGCGGCGTCGTCGGGATGACGAGCTCTGCCTCGGTCTCCGCGTGCCCGATCTCGCTGTCGGCGGGGAGCGAGCGCGCCGAACGCGTGCCACCGCTCGCGACGCCGGCCACGGTGCTCGACGCCAGCATCTGCGGCCGCGACTGCGCGCCGTGGCCCAGCGGCCCCGACACCTGTGTGGACACACCACCGAGCGCCGCGCGGAGCGCCGTGCGCATCTCGCGCGCCGACGCGAAGCGATCGTCGCGCGCCTTGCTGATCGCCTTGAGCGCGACGCCGGCGAGGTGCGGATCGGTCGCAGGGTTGATCTCGAACGGGTCGGGTGGCGGGTCGGTGATGTGCTTGAGGATGATCCCGATCGCGCTCTCCGCCTCGAACGGCACGCGCCCGGTGAGGAGCTGGTAGAGGATGATGCCCACCGAGTAGAGATCGCTGCGCGCGTCCAGCGGGTCCCCCCTCCCCTGCTCCGGCGACATGTACTCGGGCGTTCCGACGAGCGTGCCGCTGCGCGTGAGCGGCCCCGTCGTGCCGGCGCCGGTCTCGTAGGCGCCCGCGTCGTTGATCTTCGCGATGCCGAAGTCGCACACCTTCACGACGTCGACCGGCGTCCCCTCGTCGTCTACCGTCGACGTCACGATGACGTTCTCCGGCTTCACGTCGCGGTGGACGATGCCCTGGTCGTGCGCGAGGGCCAACGCGCCGAGCACCTGCACGAGGACGCCGACGATCCGCGCCGGCGGCAGCGGCCACTCGTCGACGAGCAGCCGCAGGAGGCTCCGCCCGTCGACGTGCTCCATCGCGATGAAGAGGAGCCCCCCCTCGTCCTCGCCGAAGTCGATGATGCGGATCGAGTTCGGGTGGTCGAGCTTCGAGGCCGCCTTGGCCTCTCGCTTGAAGCGGGCCGCGAACGTCGGGTCGGTGGCGAGGTCGGGGTGCAGGACCTTGAGCGCCACGACCTTGTCGAGCGATGTCTGGCGCGCCTTGTACACGCACCCCATCGCGCCCTTGCCGAGGACCTCGAGGACGACGAACTTGCCGGCGATCGTGCGACCGACCAGGCTCTCGTCCGCCTCCCGCATCTCAGGAGTCTACCGAACGGAACGACGACGCTCCAGGTCCGTCTCCAAATTGAATGGCGACGCGCATGGAAGCATCGAAAGGGCGACGGTAGAGGTCCCGCGTCGATGGTCAGGCCAGGAGGCGCCAGCGCGGTGAGGGAACGCTGTCGATGCGCAGGAGCGAGCGCTCGCCGATCTCTTCCCAGGGCTCGTCGGTCATCTTCTCGCTCGCGACGAACATCGCGTGGCGGCGCTGCGACCAGGGCGTCTCGACGACGCTCCCGTCCTGGCTTGCGCGACGGAGCCGTACGGCGTCGTGCGGCCCGCGCTCGAGCAGGAAGAGTGTACGGCCGAAGCGATGGGCGTAGAGCACCGCGCCGTCCGACAGGAGAAAGTTGAACGAGCCGAAGTCCGGCCGGTTGCGCGCCTCGCGCGCTGCGGCGGCGAGCGCCGGGTCGCGGCCGCCCTGCGGCGCAGCGTCGAGGGCCGTGAGGAGGTAAGCGAAGAAGAGCTCGCTGTCGGTCTGCCCGCGAATCTCGCTGAGGCGCGCGGCGCTCGTCTGATCGCGGAGCCACTCGACGTCCTTGATCGTGCCGTTGTGCGCGAAGATCCAGCGCCCGCGCTGGAACGGGTGCGTGTTGTCGAGCGACGTCTCGCCTACGGTGCGCTTGCGGATGTGCGCGACCATGAGCTCGCCGCGGCTTCCCACGGCGAGCTCGTGGAACGTCGCGTCGTCGCTGGCGCGCTCGACGCCCTTGTTCACGTGCCACGTCTTCGCCACGCCGTCGTGGATCGCGACGCCCCAGCCGTCGGAGTGCTCGTGCGACATCGACGACATGCTGCGCGGCGACTCCTTCAGGATCATCCGAAACTCGGTGGACTCCGACGAGACGATGCCGAGGAGACGACACATGGCACCTTCACATTTAGCCTCCTCAAGGCACGAGGACGAGCTTTCCGATCGTTTCTCCCGACTCGAGCGCGCGGTGGGCGTCTTTCACGCGGTCCAGCGGGAAGGTCGTCACCTTGGGCGGGGCGAGCTTCCCCTCGTTCGCCAGCCCCAGGAGCGTCCCCATGGCCTCCGCGAGGATGTCGGTGCGCTCGAAGAGGTACGACAGGTTGAACGCCATCACGCTCTTGTTGTCGTTGGTCATCGCCAGCGGATCGAAGCGCGGCGTCCGCAGCCAGTCGACCGCGAGCTTCGGCCAGCTCGGGGTGCCGCGGCCGCGCGACATCATCGTGTGGAAGCCGTAGATGACGAGGCGCCCGGTAGGGGCGAGGTGCTGGTAGCTCGCGCGCAGCGTCTCGACCCCGTTCGCGTCGAGCACCACGTCGTACCCCTCCGGCGACGCGCGCTCCGCCTCCCGCCACAGATCCTGCGCGCGCTTGTCGATGACGACGTCGGCCCCGAGCGCTTGCACGTGCGCGACCTTGTGCGCGCCGCCCACGACGCCGACGACGCGGCACCCTGCGAGCTTGGCGAGGACGACGAGCGCCGAACCGACGCCGCCGGCCGCCGAGTGCACGAGCACGCGCGTGCCCTTCCGCGCGCGGCACAGCTCGTGGAGCGCGTAGTGGGCGGTCAAGGTCACGCTGGGAAACGCCGCCGCCTCCGCCACGGACCAGCCGGCAGGGATCGCGAAGACCTGATTCTCCGGCACCACCACGTGCGTCGCGTAACCGCCGAAGCGCGTGACGGCGACGACCTTGCGCCCGTCCGGCGTCTCGCCGGCGACCTCGAAGCCCGGCGTGATCGGCCATCCGACGTACTTCTTCGCAGACTCGTAGAGCCCCATTCGCACGATGCAGTCGGCGAAGTTCACGCCGATGGCCTCCGCGCGGACGAGCACCTCGCCGGCCTTGGCGACGGGATCGGGCTCCGTGAGGAGCGTCAGGCGATCGTAGCCGCCGGCGCTCGGGATGGAGACACGTTTCATCGCAGCGCGTCGCGCGGCGCCGTCACTTGTCCCAGTTTTCCATCTTGCCGAGGTTGTAGACCTTGACGTACCCGCGATCGTGGAGCGAGTTGGCGGCGAGCCGCGCGCGGCCGCCCTTCTTGCAGTAGACGACGATGGGCCGATCCTTCGGGCCCATGTCCGCCTCGAAGAGCCGATTGAGCGGCATGCTCTCCGCGCCCTCGATGTGCTTCTCGGCGAACTCGTCCGGCGTCCGCACGTCGACGAGGCGCGCCCCGCCTTGAACGAGCTCGCGCGCCTTCGCCCCGTCGACCACGACGACGGGCTCGCGCGCCGCCGCCACGACGGGCCCGGCCGGCGCCGCTGCGGGCGGTACCGATTCGCACCCCAGGAGCGGGGCCACGGCGAAGGCTAGAAGAGCGAGGAGGTTCTTCATGGACACGGAAGGATACTCCTCGCGGGCGCTCCGATCCATCTCGCCTCCACCCTCGGGTATTCCACGATTTCTCATCAAATCGGCCAGGTGTCGCTGTCAGAAATGCGACATGGAATCGGTTGGCACGGCCTACACAAGCGCAAAATCCGCCCTTAGTTTCGATGGGGATGAGGGAGGTTGGTTGCCACTCACAAGGTTCCTGGTTGCCTGGGCCAATGCGCCCTACACCGTAGCTCTCGGGATTGTCGGACTCTTTGCGCTGCTCTCAGCAAGCGGACTTATGGGCCTCCTGTCAGGAGGCGAGCACGGTGGTGGCGACGATGGTGACGGAGCCGACGTAGACGGCCACGACGTCGATGGACACGAAGCGGACCACGACGGCGGCCTCGACGACGGCGACGATCACGACGCGGATCAAGAAAACGACGCTGACCGAAGCGGCCTCCTGAGCCTGGTGCTCGGGCCGCTCGGCATCGGCAAGCTTCCGTTCTCGCTCGTGTGGCAAGTGTACGGCGCGGTCTTCGCGCTGACCGGCCTCGGAGTGAATGCAAAGTACATCGACCTCGGACATGCCCCACCGCTGGTGAGCCTGGCGTGGTCGATGCCCATCGCGCTCGGCGCGGGGTACGCGGTGGTCGCCGCGATCGCCAGAGTCCTCGGCCCCGCGCTCGCGAGCAAGGACGTCGAGGCGACGAGCCGCGCAGAGCTCGTCGGCCGCGTCGGGACGGTCATCTCCCGGCAGGTCGACGCGGACTTCGGGGAGATCCGCGTCCGCGACAAGACAGGGCACGATCTCCGGGTCGTGTGTCGCCTCGCGCCGGGCCACGCGCCGGCGCGAGAGAAGCAAGAGATCGTCGTGGTCGATCACGATCGCGACACCGGCACGCTCTTCGTGGCGCTGCTGGACGAGGGACTCGAGGAACAACGAGAGGAAGAGGAAGGTCGAAAGAACGATGTTCGAAGTTGATTCACAGATGATGGTGGTGGGCGGAAGCATCTTGGGGACGCTGTTCACGGGGCTCACGACGGTGACCGTGGTCAGCCGCTTCTACCGGCGCTGCGGCGCCGACGAGGCGCTCGTGCGCACGGGCGCCGGAGGGAACAAGGTGGTCATCGGGGGCGGTATACTCGTCTACCCGATCCTCCATCAGCTCCTGCGCGTGTCCTTGCGCAGCGTGAAGCTGTCGGTCGAGCGCAGCGGCAAGAACGCGCTCGTCACGTCCGACAAGATCAAGGCGAACGTAGTGACGGAGCTCTACATCAAGGTGGAGCCGATCGCCGAGGACGTTCTGGCGGCCGCGCGCAGCTTCGGCGAGCGCAACCTCGACGAGCACGCCATCGGCGATCTCATCGAGGGCAAGCTCACCGACGCGCTCCGCAGCGTCGCCGCGAACCAGACGTTCATGAGCCTGCACGGCAAGCGGAAGGAGTTCGCCGAGCACATCCAGGCGGCCCTCGCCGAGGAGCTCAAGAAGAACGGCCTCACGCTGGAGAACGTCTCGATCACTGCGCTGGCGATGGTGCCGGTGAAGGATCTCGACGAGCACGACGTTTTCGACGCCGAGGGTCTGCGCGCCATCACCGAGAGCGTGCAGACGAACCGCGAGAAAACCAACCAGATCCAGAGGGACAAGGACAACCAGATCCACGCGGCGAACGTCGCGGCGCGGATGCGGCAGCTCGAGCTCGAGCAGAACCAGAAGCAGGCCGAGGCCGACCAGGGCCGGCGCGTCGCGGAGTACGCCGCGACGCAGCAGGCGGAGACCGCGAAGGCCGTCTACATCCAGGAGCAGTCGCGCGAGATCGCGTGCTACGAGAAGCAGCGCGAGGTCGAGCGCGGGCGGATCGAGCAGGAGCAGGCGATCGCGGTGGCGATGGCCGGCAAGCAGCGCGCCGAGCGCGAGGCGAACATCGCGGCGGAGAAGGGCCAGCAGGCCGCCGAGATCGAGAAACAGCGCGTCATCGAGGCCGCGATGATCGAGAAGGACACCGTCGTGCAGGCCAAGGAGATCGAGCGCCAGCGCGCGCTCGAGGTGGCGAGCATCGAGAAGGTCATCGCGGTGACCAAGTCCGAAGAGGAGCAGGCGCGGGCTTCGGCGAACAAGGCGCTCGCGCTCGCCGAAGAGGAGCGCGCCAAGCAGGCCATCGTGACCGTCGAGGAGACGGCGCGGGCCGAGCGCGCCAAGCAGATCGTCGTCATCCAGGCAGAGGCCGAGGCCGAGGTGAAGCGCGCGCTCGGCGCCGGCGAGGCGGCGAAGGCGACCGGGTTCGCGGAGGCGGCGCTCGCGAAGGTGCGCGGCGAGGCGCAGGCGCGCATCGAGACGGCGCAGAAGGAGGCCGAGGCGCTTGAGCGGCTCGCGCAGGCGACCGTCGTGCGCGGCACGGCGGAGGCCGAGGCGCGGCGTCAGATGATCGAGGCGGAGAACGCGGTGGCGATGAAGTTCATCCTCCGCGACGTCGCCCTCAAGGCCATCGAGACGATGCCGGACCTCGCGCGCGAGCTGATGGAACCCGCCAAGGCCATCACCGAGATCAAGGTCCTGCAGACGGGCGGCGGCGGCGGCTTCTCGGGCGGCGCCGCCGGACAGCTGACGTCCAATCAGCCGATGGGGATGATGAGCCCCATCCTGAAGACCATCCTCGAGGCCGGCGCGGCCTATCCGCTCCTGCGCGAGCTCATGAGCTTCGCCCAGGTCGACGGGAGCAAGCTCACCGAGAAGGCGCGCGGCGCGATCGCCGAGCTCGGGGGGCAGCTCGAGGAGGTCATGCGAGACAAGGAGGTCAAGACGGTCGAGAAGGAGCTCCCGCCGGCGAGCGCGAACGACGCGCACGACCGCGCGGCGGAGTGAGCCATGGAGGGCGCGATGGAAGCGACGACGACGACGCTGGCTCCGCCCCTCGATGCACTGAAGCAGCGCATCCGCGACGCCGCGGTCCGTGAACCGATGGAGAGCATCCTCGTCACGGTCCTCGGCGGCGCCGCCCTCTTCTACTACGCAGAGAAGGGGCACAACCCGAAGGTCACGAGCTACTTCGACGCGCTCGTCTACATCTCGACGTGCGTGTCGGTCGGCTACGCGGACATCTTCCCGCAGACCAAGACAGGCAAGGCGATCGCGTCGGCGCTCATGACCTTCGGGCCGGCGATCGCCGCGGCGGCGCTCGAGCCTCCGGCGGGTCGGGAGCGCGCCGAACCTGCCGATCCGAAGCTGCTGGCGGTGCAGGGGCTAATCTGCGGGAAGCTCGACGCGATCCTGGAGGAGTTGAGGACCGCGAAGACGGCGGCGTGAGGCGGAGCGCGCGGCGCTTGCTCAGCGACTGCACACCGCGAGGACCTGCTTCAGGTCGGTGGCGCCGGAGATGCACTTCTCCACGCCGTCCTGAAGCAGCGTCCGCATGCCGGCAGCGACGGCGTGCGCGCGCAATTTTTCGACCGGCAGCTTGCGGGACACATGGCCGCGAATCACGTCGTCGCAGACGAGCATCTCGTGCAGCGCGACGCGACCCGCGTAGCCGGTGTGGCCGCACGCCAGACAGCCACGCGCGTGCCAGACGAAGAACGACGGGCCAGGCGTGAGCCCGAGGTCCTTCTCGAGCCGCCCGCGACCGTAGGCCCGATCGAGCTCGGCATACTCTTCGTCCGTGCCGGGCTTCACCTCGCGGCAGCTCCCGCAGAGGCCTCGTGCGAGCCGCTGGGCGAGTACGCCGAGCAGGGCGTCGGCGAAGCTGAAGGGATCGAGCCCCATGTCGAGGAGCCTCGTCACCGTCTCGGGCGCGCTGTTGGTGTGGAGCGTCGAGAGCACCAGGTGACCGGTGAGCGACGCCTCGATGGCGATGGCCGCGGTCTCCTGATCACGCATCTCACCGACCATGATGACGTCGGGATCGGCCCGCAGGAACGCGCGCATCGCATGCGCGAAGGTGAACCCGATCTTTGGATGCACCTGCACCTGGCGAAGCCCCGCCTGCGTGATCTCGACGGGATCTTCCGCCGTCCAGATCTTCATGTCGACGGTGTTGATCGACCCGAGCGCGGAGTGCAGCGTGGTCGTCTTCCCAGAGCCCGTCGGGCCCACGACGAGCAGGAGGCCGTAGGGCTGGCGCACGAGGGCCTGGAACGCGTCGAGGTTTCGGCGGGACAGCCCCATCTCCGCCAGCGGTCGCGGCTTCGACGCCGCGAGGATGCGCATGACGATGTCCTCGTTGCCGTTGACGGTGGGCAGGGTCGCCACGCGGAGCTCGATCTGCGATTCGCCGAGCTTGAACTTGATCTTCCCGTCCTGGGGCTTCCGGCGCTCCGAGATGTCGAGACCGGCCATGATCTTGATGCGCGCGACGACGGCGCTCCTGTGGACCGCGGGGATCTCCTCGTACTGGAGGCAGTCGCCGTCGACCCGGAAGCGCACCCGGACGCTGCGGTCCTTGCCGTTCGGCTCGATGTGAATGTCCGACGCGCCGCGCTTGTAGCCGTCGAAGATGATCTTGTTGACCAGGCTGATGATGCCGCGGTCGGCGAGCGCGGCGTCGACGCGCTCGTCCTCCGACGCCTCGACCTGCGCGCCGTCGGTCTCGGCGAGCTCTTTGAGAATGGCGGTGAGATCGGCCGGGGCCTGCCCCGCCGCGCGCAGCCGCGTGATCGCCTCGGCGACGTGGCGCCGGAGCTGGCTGGGCGTCACCAGTACGTCGTCCACGCGCCGCTTCACCTGGAAGCGCAGGACGTCGAGCACCTCGGTGGCGAGCGGATCGCTGATGGCGACGGTGAGGGACGTCGCGTCGACGTCGACGGGGAGCACGCCGAATTTCTCGATGAGGTCGAGCGGGATCTCCTTCGCGGCGTCGGGGTTGATGGCGACCTTGTCGAGGTTGACGAAGGGCGTCTGGAATTTCTTGGCGAGCGTCTCCGCCAGGACGATCTCCGAGATGATGCCGAGGTCCACGAGCGTCTCGCCGAGGCGCTTGCCCTTGCGCTTCTTCTGCTCGACCAAGGCGGCCTCGATGTCCTCGGCCTCCACGAGGCCCGAGTCGACGAGGACCTCGCCGATGCGCATCTTCCGTCGCGTCTGCAGCTCGATCGCGCGGCGGACGTCGTCGGGGGCGATCTTGCGCTGGTCGATCAGGATCTGCCCGATGGGAACGCGTCGCGCGTTGGACTGCGCGGTGACCGCCCGCTCGAGGTCGGCCTGGCCCACGAGGCCCTGCTTGAGGAGCATCGCGCCCAGGGGCTCGTCCCGCTCCTTGCGGAGCACACCGTGGTTGTAGAAGAAGAACTCGCCGTGGACGCTCGACGGGTCCGGGGACATCGCGGAGAAGCCGAGCGCGTTGCCGGTCGAGAGGTCCGCGTCGACGACGATCTCGCGCCGCGCCGCCAGGTGAATGCGGTAGCGCACCGCGCCGTGCGGCGTCTGGGGAAAGCGCCCGGCGACGCGGTGGCGCGCGACGTAAGCGACCGTCTCGGCGGCGATGAGCTGCCGTTCGCCGCTGTCGGTGACCAGCGAGACATCGGGGGCGAGTGGCGAGAAGTCGCGAACGCGCCCCTCACGGGACGTGCCGTCGATGAGCCCGACGGTGACGACCTCGAGAGCCGCCTCGCGGGCGTTTCTTCCGCTGGAGACTGCAGCCATGGCTCCACGAGAAACGGGCCGTGACGACGCGGAGTTAAGCGTCGAGCCCGCGGACTGCATGCCCAGAACCTCCGTGTAAGTGTCGCAGCGCCTGCGCGCACTTCTGGAGAAGCCCGGCCCCCGGATTGGTGCGATACTTTACCCGTGAAGCGCTTGCTCCTCGTTTGCTTGGTGTTCGCTTCATTCATCGCGGCGGCCTCCTGTGGCGGAAGCGATTCCGGCGGCGGCGGTGACGCGTCGGCAGACACCACGGCGCCCCCCGCGGATGGCTCGCCCGACACCACGGCGCCCCCCGCGGATGGCTCGCCCGACACCGGCTCCGACAGCGCCCCCTTGGCCGACGCGAACGACGGCGCGATCTCCGACGCCGACGCGGGGATCGCCGACGCCGACGCAGGGATCGCCGACGCCGACGCCGACGCCTTCGACGGGGCCGGGATCTCGTGCAGCACCATCCCCAACGTCGGCAACATCTATTACAGCCGCTACCCGATCCCGCTCCCCGACGGCGGCCCCAAGACCGACGGCGAGCTCTGGGTGGTCAAGGGAGACGGCTCGAGCGACGTGAAGCTCGGCGTCGGTGCCCATCCGCGCCTTTCGCCCGACGGCAAGCGCCTGATGTTTCTTCGTGACAACGCGAACGTCATCAACGGCAACCTCTACGTCCGCGACCTGCCTACCGACGGCGGCGCGCCCGTGGACACCCTGGTCTTCGCGAACGACGACAGCGTCATCGGCTACGACTGGCGGCCCGACTCGACCGGCATCGTCTTCGACTACAAGTGCGACATCTATTCGGCGAACCCGGACGGAACGGGTCGCCAGCTGCTCATCAATTACCGCGAGGCCGACTGCTACTCGGACTACCCGGTCATCAGCCGCACGGACGGTCGCATCGCCTTCCAGAATTTCTACGACGGTCTCGACCTCGCTCCCAGCGCCGGCGTGGGCGCCGCGAAGATCCCGAATACCTTCGCGGGCTCGGATCTGGGCGGCCCGACCCATCCCTTGGGGGACATCTGGCCGGCGTGGACGCCCGACGGGCAATGGCTCGCGTTCCTGAAGATTGCGCCGGCGAGCATCTACAACCCCGGCAAGATGGGCTCCGTTTGGAAGATCAAGCCGGACGGCAGCGGGCTCGCGCTCGTATTCACCGTGGACCCCGGTGACGGGTTTTTCTACGGCGGCACCGTGACGCCGGACGGCGTCTACTACATCAACGTCGGGCTCTACCAGGGCGTGCAGGCCATGTACGCGGTGCCACTCGACGGCTCGAGGGCCATCAAGCGCGTGTGCACCAGCGCCGGCGCGGCGATCGACTGGGTGGGTAGCGTCACCACTCCGTGAGCAGCATGAGGACTGCTCGGCGAGCCGTTCTGCTCGACGGCGAGAGCCACGCCTGCCCGTGAGCCTTCCACCCCGCGTGCGGCGACCGGCCCAGTAGCGGATCGCGCTCGACCCACGTCATGGGGTCCCGCGGGCTCGGATCCCCCCCAAAAACCGAGGGAAATGAGCGTGTGTGCCCATGTAGGACATTGGCACTATTTTGG
This sequence comes from Myxococcales bacterium, assembly GCA_025359105.1. Lineage (GTDB taxonomy): Bacteria > Myxococcota_A > Polyangia > Polyangiales > Polyangiaceae > JANYHK01. The sequence goes on from JANYHK010000136.1 coordinate 26,026, forward strand.
CAGAGTCAAAGGCCATGAACCCGCTCGGCCGCTTCGCGCTTCCGTCGATCCTATTGCTTGCTCCCCTCACGGCCTGCTCCGCGGCCGCTGGCAACGCGGAGGAGAGCAGCGCCGCCGTGAGCGAGTGCGCGCAGGTGAGATCGACGCCGACCCGCACCCAGGAGACAGACGACTCCGGCAAAGCCGTCACGTCGCTGACCGTCGACGCCACGGGATGCATCGCCACCGACGGGGCCGCAGGGAGCGGCTCGAAGCTCGTCGACGCACTCGTCACGCTGATCGAGGACGACACGAAGCTCGCGGCCGTCTCGGGCGCGAAGGGCAAGGTCTTCTCGCGCTACTCGGCGCAACGGCCGACGGGCCGCATCGACGGCCCCGACGGGCTCTCACGCACGATCGACGTCACGTTCAACGCCAGCAAAAGCCCCTCGACGACGCTCAAGGTGACGCTCAAGAAGAGCTCGACCGGCGAGCTGTCCTTCCAGCTCGTCAACACCAAGGGCATCGGCGTCCTCTTCTTCACCGCGGTGGCAGCCGGCGGCCTCGACGTGAATCTGAAGGCCAAGCCCACCCCGACCAGCGTGACGATCTCCGGTCAAACCAAGGTCGTCGTCCAGGCGGGCTACGAGGACAGCGTGACGGGCATGGACGAGCTACCGTCGCTCGTCATCCACTGGCTCAAAGACCAGATCGCGCACCAAGGCTGATCGTCGCCTGCAGCGCGCCGCGCGCGTCACTGCTTCACGCACGTCGCGTAGGCGGGGTTCTCGTCGATGTGCAGGTGCGTGCCGCTCTCGAGGTACGCGAACTTGAAGCCCGACGAGCACGCGAGATCTTCGTCACGCGCCGTGTAGAACTCGAGCGGCAGATCGAACGCGTCGCCCCACATGTGCCGCGAGCTGTTCGCGCACGTGCCCGGGCATCCGAGGGGGTTGCCGCAGAGGCCCTTGCAGACGGCCTCCTGGTGGAGCGGGCTCCGGAAGCCGCTGTTGATCGAGACGGAGACGCCGACCGCTTCGCGGAACTTCTCGAGCGAGAGGACGGCGCTCGGGCTGAGGAGCACGTGGTGGCCATAACCCTGCGCGACCTCGGTGCCCACGAGCTCGCTCAGCTGGAAGTGCGTCGCGACCAGGACGGACATGTCGTAGACCTGCCCGGTGTCGGGGTTCTCGAGGTTCGTCGTGTCGAGGAAGCACTTGGGCGCCGATTGCCCGGATGCGAGGTGCCTGGCGTAGCTCGCCGTCGTCGCGGCGTCCTGGAACGTCTGGATCTTCGCGCCCGAGGGGAAGAGCAGCGCGGGGCACGGGTTGGGCGGCGCCCCGTCGTGTGATGCGTCGTGTGCTGCGTCGTGTCCTGCATCCTGCCCCGCGTGCGCGGCGTCCGCGCCGGTCGCGGCGCCCGCGTCTGGGGCTGGGTCGGCGGACGTACCGCGGTCGGGCGTCGAGGTGCCCGTCGCCGGCGGCGCGCTCGACGACGACGCGGGCAGCTCGCCGGTGTCGTCGGCCGCCGCGCCGCACGCGGCGAGGACGAGCGACACGGCAGCGAGGGCGAGGACGCGCATGCCGTCGTCCATCGCGAGAATCGCGCCAGGCACGAGCCACCCGATCCCACGAGAAAAGCGGCTGTACGACGAGGTGGGTCCGCGCGCGCCCGCGAGTACGCTCGCACGACGCCGCGACCTCACCGCGAGCGGTCCCAGAAGGAGGACCTCGGCCCGGCACCGTTCCGTCCAACAGGACGGTCGCCTTACACCTCGAGCTTGCGGAACTTCTTCGGCTTGTCGGCGTCGTTGCCCTGGCGCTTCTTGCGGTCTTCCTCGTAGTCGTCGTAGTTGCCGACGAAGTAGGTGACCTTGCCGTCCCCCTCGAACGCGAGGATGTGCGTCGCGATGCGGTTCAGAAACCAGCGATCGTGGCTGACGACGACCGCGCACCCCGGGAACGCGAGGAGCGCGTCCTCCAGCGACTGCAGGGTCTCGACGTCGAGATCGTTGGTCGGCTCGTCGAGGAGCAGGAGGTTGCCGCCGTCCTTCAGGAGCTTCGCGAGGTGAACGCGGTTGCGCTCGCCGCCGGAGAGGTCCTTCACCTTCTTCTGCTGATCGCTCCCCTTGAAGTTGAACGACGTGCAGTACGCGCGGCTGTTCACCTCGCGCTTGCCGAGCTGGATCGTCTGCGCGCCGCCGGTGATGACGTCCCACACGCTCTTGTCACCTTCGAGCGTGTCGCGCGACTGATCGACGTACGAGATCTTCACGGTCTCGCCCAGCTTGAGCGTGCCCGCGTCGGGCTTCTCCTGATCGACGAGCATGCGGAAGAGCGTCGTCTTGCCGGCGCCGTTCGGGCCGATGACGCCGACGATGCCGCTGCGCGGGAGGAGGAACGACAGGCCGTCGAGGAGCTTCTTGTCGCCGTACGCCTTCTTGAGGTCGCTCGCCTCGATGACGAGATCGCCCAGGCGCGGCCCCGGCGGGATCGTGATGTCCGCGGACTCGCCGCCGACCTTCTGCGCCTCCGCCATCAGGTGGTCGTACGCCTGCAGACGCGCCTTGCTCTTGGCCTGACGCGCGCGCGGCGACGAGCGCACCCACTCGAGCTCCTGGCGCAGCTTGCGGCGGCGCGCGGACTCCGTCTTCTCTTCTTGTGCGAGGCGGGCGGCCTTCTGCTCGAGCCAGCCCGAGTAGTTGCCCTCGAAGGGGTAGCCGCGACCGCGGTCCAGCTCGAGAATCCAGCCGGCGACGTTGTCGAGGAAGTAGCGGTCGTGGGTGACGGCGACGACGGTGCCCGGGTACTCGTGGAGGAACTGCTCGAGCCAGGCGACCGACTCGGCGTCGAGGTGGTTGGTCGGCTCGTCCAGGACGAGCATGTCGGGGCGCGAGAGGAGCAGGCGGCAAAGGGCGACGCGTCGCCGCTCACCACCGGATAGATGCTCGATCTTGGCGTCCTTCGGCGGGACACGGAGCGCGTGCATCGCGAGATCGATGTGGCGATCGAGGTTCCACGCATCGGCGGCGTCGATCTTGTCCTGGAGCTGCGCCTGCTCGTCGAGCAGCGCCTGCATCGCGTCGCCGTCCATCGGCTCGCCGAGGGCGTTGCCGACCTCCTCGAACCGCGTGAGGAGCGCCTGCGTCTCGGCGACGCCCTCGCTCACGGCGTCCCATACCGTCTTGGCGGTGCCGAGGTCCGGCTCCTGCGCGAAGTAGCCGATGCGCGTGCCCGGATGGGGCTTGGCATCCCCGCCGAACGTCGTGTCGACGCCGGCCATGATGCGCATCAGCGAGCTCTTGCCCGAGCCGTTGGCGCCGATGACGCCGATCTTCGCGCCCGGGTAGAACGCGAGGTGGATGTTGTCGAGGACCTTCTTGTCCGGCGGGTGCACCTTGGTGACCGCGCGCATCGTGAAAATGAATTCGGGCATGACGCTGCCGCTTCTAGCACGACGCGGGTAGCGTCGCGCCGATTGAACGACGCTGCTACGCTCCGCCGATGCGCCAGATTTCCTTCGCCGCCATCCTCACCTTGACGGCCAGCGCTCCCTTCGTGGGATGCGGCGGCGAGGACTCGACGATTCCGCCGACCACGGACCAGGACGGAGCGCTGCCGGACACGGGCGGGTTGCCCGACGCCACCGTGCCGCCCAGCGACGGAAGCGGTGCGGACACCGGCATCGAAACGGACACCAGTACGGGGAGCGATACCGGCGCGGGCGACGCCGGACGCGACAGCGGGGCCGACGCCGGCCGCGACAGCGCCGCCGAGGCTGGAGGCGACGCCGGACGCGACGCGGCGGCGGACGCGGGACGTGACGCCGCCGTGGACAGCGGGACCGATAGCGGGACCGACAGCGGGACCGACTCCGGCCCCACGTGCGCGGCGCCCGTGTTTCCCGCGCTCAAGGTCGTTTCGATCTTCACCGGGACGCTCGGAGGCGCCATCTTCGCCGCGCAGCCGCCGGGATCGACGGACTGGTTCGTGGTCACCCAGGGCGGCACCGTGCGCATCGTGCGCGGGGGCGCCGTACTGGCGACACCGTTCCTCGACCTCTCGGCGGGCATCGGCAACAACGCGGGCGAGCGCGGCCTCCTCAGCATCGCGTTTCACCCGAACTACGCGGCCAACGGACGCTTCTTCGTCATGGGGAGCCCGGCCGATTCCCACAACGGCTCGTTCGGCGCGACGGGCACCGACGTGGTCGCCGAGTACAAGCGCTCCACCGGCAACGCCGACGTCGCGGACTCCGCGAAGGTGCGCGACATCGTCGTCATGCCGCCGTCGGACACGAACCACAACGGCGGGACGATCCGCTTCGGCCCGGGCGGCTTCTTGTTCGTCGGAACGGGCGACGGAGGCGGCGGGTGCGAGAGCTCGCTGCCCGGCGTCGTCCAGGACATCACGAAGCTGAACGGAAAGATCCTTCGGCTCGACATCGACGCCGCGGCTCCGTTCGGCGCCGCCGGCAATCCGTTCGCGAACGACGTGCGCGTCTACCACTACGGCGTGAGAAACCCGTTCCGCTTCAGCTTCGACGCGCTCACCGGCGATTTCTACCTCGGCGACGTCGGACAAGACACCCACGAGGAGATCGACTTTCTCCCCGCCGGCACCGGGGGCGCGAACTTCGGCTGGCCGGCCTACGAAGGCGTGACCGCGGGAACGTGCGGCGGCGGCCACCCACTGGGCGGACCGTCGCCGCATACGCCGCCGATCCTCTCGATCGATCGCGGCTCCGGCCTCTTTCCCGACTACCGCGCGGTCATGGGCGGCGTCGTCTACCGCGGGTCAGCCATCGCGTCGCTGTACGGCACGTACCTCTTCGGCGACAACCAAGGCGGCGAGATGGGCGCGCTGCGTCGGTGCAACGGGCAGTTCTACGGGCCGGTCGCCAAGGATCTCTCGACCATTGCTGCGCCGGGCGGCTTGAGCAACATCACCGCCTTCACCCAGGGGAACGACGGAGAGATCTACATCACCTACGGCTTCACGCGCGTCGGCATGCTGGCCGCGCAGTGACGATCGGCGGCGTTGCCACCGTCAAGAGGCGCGCACCGCCGGGTTCTTCTTCTTCGTCCACGCCACGAGGCGCTCCGGCGCGCCCGCGTTCACGACGCGGTCCGGATCGAGCCACGCGCGCTCGGCGTTGAGCGCCGCGTAGCGCACGCGGTCGAGCTCGCTGGCGTGGTGGGCGTCGCTCGTGAGGACGAACGTGACGTCGCGCGTACGCCCGTGGCGGAGCGCTTCCACCGAGAGATCCAGCCGCGGCAGCGCGCCGTTCACCTCGAGGGCCGTCCCCGTGCGCTCGGCGGCGGTGAAGATCTCGTCGAGATCGAGATCGATCGCCGGGCGGCCGCCGATCATGCGCGCCGAGAGGTGCCCGATCATCCGCACCGTGGGGTCCTCCATGGCCGTGGTGACGCGCCTCGTCTGCGCGGCCTTGTCGAGCTCGAAGTGGTCGTGAACGGACGCGAGGCAGAAGCCGAAGCCCTTTCGGAACTCGAGATCGTAGTCGAGCTCGCCGGCGGGGCCGATGTTGAGCTCGATGCCGTGGAGGAGCGTGAGGGAATCGCCGAGCTCCTTCTGCATCGCGGCGATCTTCGCGCGCTGGTCGAGCAGCGCGTCGCGGCCGACGCCCGAGAGGGTGCCCTCGGCGTGATCGGTGATCGCGAGCACGCGGTAGCCGCGCGCCTTCGCGGCGGCCACGACCTCGGCCAGGGGTGATCGCCCGTCTCCCGAGACGTCCGTGTGCACGTGGAAATCGCCGGTCACGGCGCCCATGGGCCGCGGGAGCGTGCGCTTCTCGGCCAGCTCGATCTCGCCCTGGTCCTCGCGCAGGACCGGCGGAATCCACGCCAGGCCGAGCGCGTCGTAGATCTGCTCCTCGGTCTCGCTCGCGATGACCTTGCCGCCTTCGAGCTCGCTGAGCGCGTACTCGTTGAGCGTCCACCCGCGACCGAGCGCCCGCTGGCGAAGCTTGATGTTGTGCCCCTTGGAGCCGGTGAAATAGAGGCGCGCGGCGCCGAGCTGGTGCGCCGCGACGACGCGCAAATCGACCTGCGTGCCGCGGTGGGTCACGATGCTCGTCTTGTTGGCGCCGCGTACGAGCACACGGTCCGTGAAGCTCATCGCGACGAGGGCCTCCATCACCGGCTCGGGATCCGTCGCCGCCACGACGACGTCGACATCGCCGATCGTCTCCGCGAAGCGCCGCAGCGAGCCGCAGTACGACGCGTGCGAGACGCCGGGCACCTCCAGGAGTCGCGTGACGATGCGGTTCGCGAGCGGCAGGGCCACGGAGATAGGCGTGCGGCCGATCGAGCCTTGCTCGTCGAGCTTGGCGAGCGCGGTGGCGAGTTTGTCCTCGGACTTCTGGCCGAAGCCCTTGAGATCACGCACCTTGTGGTCGGCGAGGGCTTTGCGGAGATCGTCGATCGACTGCACGCCCAGCTCGGCGCGGAGCTTGGTGACCGCCTTCGGGCCCAGGCCCTGGATCTTCAAGAGGGCAACGACGCTGCGCGGGTGCTTCTGCCGCAGCGCCTCGAGCTTCTCCACCTTGCCGTGGTCGAGGAGCTCGCGGATCTTCTCGGCCGTGCTCTTGCCGATGCCGTCGATCTTCTGGAGATCCTTGGCGGTGAGCTTGCCGAGGTCGGTCGCCTGCGCCGCGATCGCCTGCGACGCGCTCTCGTAGGCGCGTACGCGGAAGGACTGCGGGTCGCCCTCGTCGAGCATCGTGAGCTCGGCCAGGTCGCGAAGCATGTCGAGCACGTCTTGCTTCGAATCCATGGCAACTGCCTATACCCTCGGGACCGTGAGCAAGGAAGAGGCTCCGGCGGTGCTCGAGCTGGGCGGGCGCGAGGTGAAGGTCACGCACCCGACCAAGCCGTATTTTACGAAGGACGCCAAGCTGACCAAGCTCGACGTCGTCCAGTACTACCTGTCGGTGGCGGACGGCGCGAAGCGGGGGATCGCCGATCGGCCGATCGTCCTGAAGCGCTTCGTGAACGGCGCCGACGGCGAGGCCTTCTACCAGAAGCGCGCGCCCGACACGCGGCCGGCGTGGCTGCGGACTGTGACGCTCTCGTTCCCGTCGGGGCGGACGGCCGAGGAGATCGTGGTGGACGACGACGCGGGCCTCGCGTGGGTCGTGAACCTCGGGTGCATCGAGCTCCACCCCCACCCTGTGCGCTCCGGGGATCTCGAGCACCCCGACGAGCTGCGGGTGGATCTCGATCCGGGGCCGGGCGTTCCGTGGAGCGACGTGCGGAGGGTCGCGCTCGAGGTGAACGCGCTGCTCGGGGAGCTGGGGCTCGTGGGGTGGCCGAAGACGAGCGGCTCGCGCGGGATCCACGTGCTCGTGCGCATCCTTCCGCGGTGGACGTTTACCGAGGTGCGGCGCGCGGCGCTGGCCCTGTCGCGCGAGATCGAGCGGCGCGCGCCGCAGATCGCGACGTCCAAGTGGTGGAAGGAGGAGCGCCACGGCGTGTTCCTCGACTACAACCAGAACGCGAAGGACCGCACGACCTGCTCCGCCTACTCGGTGCGGCCGCTCCCCGACGCGCGCGTGTCGGCGCCGCTCACGTGGGCCGAGGTGCCCGACTGCGAGCCCGCGGATTTCACGGTGCTCACGGTGCCGAGGCGCTTTCTCGCGATCGGCGATCCGCACGCGGGGATCGACGGCGCGGTCGGCTCGCTCGACGCGCTCCTCGCGCTCGCGGCGAAGGACGAGGCGGCGGGGCTGGGCGACGCGCCGTGGCCGCCGCACTTCGCGAAGGGGGAAGGCGAAGGCAAGCGCGTGGCGCCGTCGCGCGCGAAGAAGCCGGCGGTGGGTGCCGGCGACGACGAGGCGAAGCCCAAGGCCACGCGCCGGCGCGTCCCGAAGATGCCGCTCGTGATCGTCGCCAACTCGCCGAGCAAGGACGCCGCGCTCGCGGGCCTGGCGCGGTGGAAGGAGCGTCATCCGGCCGCGGCGGCGCTCCTTGCGGTAGACGATGTGCTGGTCGATACGATGCGCGGCCGATCGTCGACGTGGACGCGCGTCCGCGTGAACCTGCGCAACGTTCCGGAGACGGAGCGTCCGCCGCAGGAGACGCCCGATCCGGACGACGATCCGACGCGCGCGTGGCGTGAGGCGCTGCGCGCGCGCAAGGGCGAGGGCGAGGCCAACGGCTAGCCTCGACGCCTCACCCGGCGACGAAGATCTTCGAGAGCTCCTCCGGCGGCACGACGTCGAGCTGGGCGTAGTCGCACTCACGGGGTGGCTTGTCGGTGCGCCAGCGGCGGAACTGGGCGGTGTGACGGAAGCGTGTATTTTGCATATGGTCGTAGCCGACCTCGGCGACGAGCTCGGGGCGCAGCGGCTCCCACGACAGATCCTTTCCCTGGCTCCAACGGCTCTTTCCGCCGGGCATGCGCTTGCCGTCCCCCTCCCCGCCCTCGTGCGCTTCGGCGGCGCCGGCCCAGTCTTTCCACGGGTGGTCGTCGAGGGCGCGCTCGCGGTACGGCGCGAGGTGCAGGGCCAGCTCGAGGCGCTTCGCCGCCGTGAAGCTCGCCGATACACCGACGTGGTGGAGCGTGCCGTCGGCGTCGTACAGACCGAGCAGGAGCGAGCCGACCGCCGTGCCCTCCCCCTGCTTGTGCCACCGGAAGCCAGCCACGACGCAGTCGCACTCGCGCTCGTGCTTCACCTTGAGCATCGCGCGCTTGTTCGCCTCGTACGCCCCCGCTTGCGGCTTCGCCATGACGCCGTCGAGGCCGGCGCCCTCGAAGCGCGTGAACCAGTCGGCCGCGATCGCGCGATCGGTCGTCGCCGGCGTGACATGCAAAGGCGGCGCGGCGCTCCCGAGGAGCGCCTCGAGCGCGGCGCGGCGCGCGTGGAACGGCTCGGCGCGCAGGTCCCGGTCGCCCAGGCAGAGCAGATCCCAGAAGACGACGGACGCGGGACTCTCCGCCGCGAGGAGCTTCACGCGCGACGCCGCCGGATGAAGGCGGAGCTGGAGCCGGTCGAAATCGAGCGCGCCATTTTTCGCGATCACGATCTCGCCGTCGAGCACGCACTCGGGCGGCAGGGCCGCCTGAAGGTGGGCCACCAGATCGGGGAAATACCGCCCGAGCGGCTTGCCGTCGCGGCTCTGCAGCGTCAGCTCGTCGCCATCGCGGAAGACGAGCACGCGAAAGCCATCCCACTTCGGCTCGAAGATCCATCCGTCGCCGTCGGGCAGCGCAGAGACACGCTTGGCGAGCATGGGGAGGACGGGCGGAGGGACCTTGAGCATCGGACGATTGTACCGGCCCCCCGCCCGCCGTGCCTACCGTGCCTCGAGCGCCTTCGGTGCATGTTCGCTCGGGAGGGTCCCCTCCGCGCGCATCCACTCGACGCACTCGGCGAGCATCGTGCGCAGCGGGATGGCCTCGTAGCCGAGCCGGTCGTGAGCTTTCGTCGAGACGATGCGGAGCTTCTGGCAGACGATCGCCGCCTTCTCCGGGGTCAGAGCCGGCTCGACCCCGCGGAGGTCGCCGACGAGCCCTTTCACGGCGCCGAGGGCCTTCAGTGCAAAGGCGGGGAGCGCGGGCGCCTTCGGCTTCTTGCCGAGGACGTCGCCGATCGTCGCGATGAGCTCGGCGAAGCTCGCGTGCACGCCGCCGAGGAGAAACCGCTCCCCCGCGCCGCCGCGTTCGATCGCGCGCACGTGCGCCTTGGCGATCTCGCGCGCGCTGCCGAACGGGCCCGACCCCGGCGGTATGCCGGGCAGCGTGCCCTTGTCCACCATCGAGATCATCTGACACCAGTTGTGCGTGTCGTAGCGGCCGACGATGTGCGCGGGGTTCAGGATGACCGCATCGAGCCCCCGCGACGCGGCAGCCACGACGACCTGCTCGGCGAGGTACTTGGTGCGTTCGTAGTTGATCCAGGCGCGCTCGCCCCGCTGCGGCGTCGACTCGTCGAGATCGCCTTCACCGAGCGCGAACGCAGCGATGCTGGAGGTCAGCGCAAAGCGCTTGGCCTTCGCAGCGAGTGCAGCGTCGACGACGGCGCGCGTGGCGTCGACGTTGTCGCGCGTCTGCTCCGCGTTCTTCTTTCGCCACATCGAGGTGTTGGCCGCGACGTGAAAGACCGCGTCGACGCCCTCCGGGATGACCGCCGTGAGCGCGGCCGTGTCGGTCATGTCGGCGACGACGAGGGAGACGCCGAGCTTCGCGAGCGGCGCGACGTTGGACGATGCGCGGTGCAGGCACGTGACTGACCACCCCTCGCCGAGCAGCACGTCAACCAGGTTGCGCCCGAGAAAGCCGGTACCGCCGGTGACGAACGCGGTCTTCGTTTGCGAGGTCATTGGAGGGGCGCGACTGTAGCCCAGCCCGCGTCCCGCGTCCCGTCACTCCACGGGCGTGGCCGGCGCCGGCGTTTCGTCTCGGCTCAAGTCGAGCACGCCCTCCGAGCGCGCGATCACCACCGACGCCAGGCCGTTGCCGATGAGGTTCAGCGCCGAGCGCGCCATGTCCATGAGCTCGTCGACGGCGAGGAGCATCGCGACGCCCGCTTCGCCCGGCAGCCCGAAGCTCGCGCACGTGCCGGCGATGATGACGAGCGTGGCGCGGGGCACCCCGGCGACCCCCTTCGACGTCAGCATGAACGTGAAGACCATCGCGAGCTGCGAGCCGAGCGGCATCTCGATTTTGGCGGCCTGCGCGATCGTGACCGACGCGAGCACGAGGTAGAGCGTCGAGCCGTCGAGGTTGAACGAGTAGCCCGTCGGGATCACGAAGCTTGCCACGCGGCGCGGCACTCCGAAGCGCTCCATCTCCTCGAGGAGCTTCGGCAGGGCGGCCTCGCTCGACGCCGTCGAGAACGCGGTGATCGCAGGCTCGCGGACGTGCCGTAAAAACCGACCGATCGGCACGCGCATGAACAGGAGCACGGGCACGAACACCAGCACGAAGAGGAGCACCAGCGAGAGGTAGAGGCAGAAGACGACGAGCGAGTAGTGCCGGAGCAGGTGCCACACCGCCGGCCAGCCGCGCAGATCGCCCTGGCCGCCGGCCATCTGGCTCACGTTGTAGGCCATGGCGCCGAAGACGCCGATCGGCGTCAGCGTCATGATCATCCCCGTGTACTTGAACATCACCTGCGAGACCGACTCGAAGAAGGCGAGCACGGGCTTGCCGCGCTCACCGGTCTTGGTGAGCGCGATGCCGAAGAGCGTGGCGAAGACGACCACCGGCAGGATGTCCCCCTCCGCCGCGTGCTTGACCAGGTTCGAGGGGAAGACGTGGCTCAGGACCTCCCAGAACGTCTTGGGGTGCGCGAGCTCGACGTGAGCGTCGGTCGCGAGCGGCAGCCCGTCGCCAGGGCGGAGCACGTTCGCGATGAAAAGCCCCAGGAAGAGCGCGATCGTCGTGACCACCTCGAAGTAGATGAGCGCTTTGGCCCCCATCCGGCCGACGGCGCGGAGATCGCCGGTCTGCGCGATGCCGACGATGATCGTCGAGACGAGGATGGGGACGATGATCGACTTGATGAGGGCGATGAACGACTTGGACAGGAACTGGAAGAACTGGAACGCGACCGGGTGCTGATCCTTCGGGAAAAACCCGCCCAGGAGCACGCCGAGCGCGATGCCGACGAAGATCCAGAACGTGCTTTTGGCGTACCAGGCCTTCTTCGGGGTTGGTGAGGACGGCGTGGACGCGGCGGGGAGCACCGGTAGTCTGTAGTCGCGGGGGGGGCGTGCTCGCAAGGCGGTTCGGCGCGAGACCCCTGTACGCCGCGCGCGCAAGGCACGACACTCGGAGGACGAAGATGAAGGCGCTCCTCAAGGACGGAAGCCAGGTTTCGGTCGTGGACGCGCCTGCGCCGGCGCTCGCCGCGGCGGACGACGTGCTCGTCCGGGTCGTCCGCGCCGGCATTTGCCGGACCGACGTGTACGCTGCCGAGGGGCTCCTGCCATGCAAGGAGCGCGTGATCCTCGGGCACGAGCTGGCCGGCGTCGTCGTCGCGTGCGGCCCGCGCGCCGCACGGGCGGCCATCGGGGCCCGCGTGACGGTGGACCCGCGCCGGACGGGCGGCTTCCTCGGTGTGGATCGCGACGGCGCGTTCGCCGAGCTCCTCGTGGTGCCCGACGGCGCGCTCGTCGCGCTGCCCGCCGACATGGCGTTCGAGGTGGGCGCGTACGTCGAGCCGGTGGCCGCCGCGCTCGCAGTCCTCGGCGTCGGGCTCTCGCGCGCCGGCCGCGGCGTCGTCTACGGGGACGGGCGCATCGCGCGGCTGACGCACGCGGTGCTGGCGGCGCACGGTTTCGCGCGCGTCGACGCCGTCGAAGAAGGAGCGCTCGGGGAGGACACGTACGACTTCGCGATCGAGACGAGCGCCACGACCGAGGCGCTGAGGGAGCTCGTGCGCGCCGTGCGCCCGGGCGGGACCCTGGTCCTGAAGAGCCGCCCCGCACGTCCGCCCGAGCTCGACGTGCGCGCCGTCGTGCTGAAGGAGCTCGCCCTCCGCGGCGCGTCGTACGGGCGCTTCGACGACGCCGTCGCCCTCCTCGCCGGGGGCCGGCTCGACCTCGCCGATCACTTCGGCCCCACGGCGCCCCTGTCGGGCTTCGCGGCGGCCTTCGCCGCTTCGAGCGCGCGCGGGGCGAGGAAGCTCTTCCTCGCCCCCGGCGAGTAGACCCGCATGTGCGGCATCGTCGCCATCTGCGCGCACCGAGGACGCGCCGAGCGGCGCGACGTGGAGCGCGCGCTCGGTGCCCTCCGTCACCGCGGCCCCGACGGGCTCGGCGTCTACGTCACCGAGGACGCGCGCGTCGCCCTCGGGCACGCGCGCCTCGCGGTGATGGATCCGGGCGGCGGCGCTCAGCCCATCGCGAACGAGGACGGCACCGTCGTGGCGACGGTGAACGGCGAAATCTACGACTTCGAGCGGCTCCGCGACGAGCTCACCGCGCGCGGTCACCGGTTTCGAACCCGCTCCGACAGCGAGGTGCTCGTCCACCTCTACGAGGAGCACGGCGAGGCATGCGTGGCGATGCTCCGCGGCGAGCTCGCGTTCGTGCTGTGGGACGCGCGGCGACGGCGGCTACTGGCAGGACGCGATCGCTTCGGCATCAAGCCGCTCGTCTACGCGCAGACGCGGGAGCGCGTGGTGTTCGCGTCCGAGGCCAAGGCCCTCTTCGCGCTCGGCGTGCCGGCGGCGTGGGACGCCGGCTCCGTCTTCCAGTCGGCCAGCGCGCAGTACACGCTGCCGGGCCGAACGCTGTTCGCCGGGGTGCGCGAGGTGAGACCCGGGCACGTCGTCGTCGTCGAGGACGGCGCCCTTCGCGAGGAGCGGTACTGGGATCTCGAGCTGCCGGCGACGGACGGGGCGTCGACGCCGCGGGACCTCATGGACGCGCTGGAAGACGCGGTCCGCGTGCGCATGCGCGCCGACGTCCCCGTCGCGTGCCACCTGAGCGGAGGCCTCGACTCGAGCACGGTGGTCGCCCTCGCCCGGCGGCAGGGCCCGGTCGATTCGTTCACTGTCGCGTTCGACGACGCGTCGTACGACGAGCTTGCCCTCGCCGAGGCCTCCGCGCGCCACGTCGGCTCGCGCCTGCACGTCGTACGCGCGACACCGGACGCGCTGGCGCGCGCGCTCCCAGCCGCGGTGCACGCGGCCGAAGGGCTGGCCATCAACGCGCATCTTCCAGCCAAATTCCTGCTGTCGGGCGCCGTTCGTGACGCAGGCTTCAAGGTGGTGCTCACGGGAGAGGGGGCGGACGAGGCTCTCCTCGGCTACGCGCACTTTCGGCAGGACCTCCTCGGCGCCGTCGACAGCGAGGGCGCCGCGCGCGCGCTTCACGCCACGAACCGCGCGTCGGCGGGGATCATGCTGCCCGCCGGCGCAGGCCTCGACACCAGCGCGGTGAAGCGGCGCCTCGGCTTCGTGCCGACCTGGCTCGCCGCGAAGGCCACCCTCGGGCGACGCGTCCACGCGCTCCTCGCCGACGACTTTCTCGCGGCGCATGCCCACACCGATCCCTTCGCCGACGCCGTGGACGCGCTCGACGCCGCGCAGCTCACGGGTCGCGCTCCGGTGATGCAGGCGGCGTACGCGTGGACCAAGCTCGCGCTGGCCGACTACATCCTCCGCACGCTCGGGGACGGCACCGAGATGGCGCATGGCGTGGAGGGACGCCTCCCCTTCCTCGACACGCGCGTCTTCGAGGTCGCGCGCGCCCTCCCGCTCGCGTCGAAGGTCAGGGACGGCGTCGAGAAGTGGGCGCTGCGCGAGGGGGCGCGTTCGCTCGTCACCGGCGACGTGGCGCGCCGGCAGAAGCATCCCTTCCTCGCGCCGCCGCTCGGCGTGTCGGGGGGCGGCGCCTGGGCCGATGTCGTGGCGCTCGCGCGGCAGCGCCCCCCTCCGTTCTTCGACGCGCGCAAGGTAGGGAGGTGGCTCGACGCGCTCCCGGGCGCGACGGCGGCCGAGCAAGCCGCCTCCGATCCGGCGCTGATGCTCCTCGCCACCAGCACGCTGCTCGGCGAGCGCTTGCACCTGGGGAGCCCGGCATGAGCCCCCTCCTGCCACGCGGCGCCGCGCTACGCCGCAGCATCTATGCGGGAGAGATCCATCGAGCTCCGGCCGGCGACGCGTCGCGCGCGCTGGCCGGGCGCGTTCGGGCGATCCTCGACGCGACGCCCCCGCCTTCCTCGGAGGCGACCGGCGCCGGCGCGCGCATCCACGCGCACGCGAACGAGGCGCGGCGGCGCGTGCTCGTCGATGCGGCGGTAAGCGACGGTGTCCGCGCGGTGCTGGCGGCGCTCGGCCTGGCGCCCGACGAGCACGCGTACGATCCGCCACGTCTGCGGGCGATCCAGAGCGGGGCGCATGCGATCCCGGAGGCCGCCGCTGCGTACTACGCCCACCGCGACACCTGGTATGCGAACCCGCGCGCGCAGGTGAACGTGTGGATCCCGCTCCACGACGCGGCGGCAGAGGAGACGTTCACCCTATTTCCGTCCGCGTTCGGGCGGGCAGTGGAGAATGACTCGGCGACGTTCGACTACGCCACGTGGGTCGAGACCGTCGGTTGGCAGCGCCCGGGCGGTGCGGCGCGCGGCGTGTACCCGCGCGCGCTTCGATCGCTCGACGGGCAGGAGCGCTACGAGTTTGCGGCAGAGGCCGGCACAGTCCTCCTCTTTTCTGCGGCGCACCTCCATCAGACCCGCGCGCACGCGTCGGGACGCACCCGCTACAGCGTCGACTTCCGCGTCGTGCACCTCGCCGATCACGAGGCCGGCCTCGGCGCGCCCGACGTCGACAACCGGTCGACCGGCGCCGCCCTGGTCGACTACGTCACGCCGGGGGCGAAATGACGTCGTTCGTCGCACGGTTCGGCGAGATCGTGCGCGCGCATGGCGATCGCGTGGCGATCGAGGACGGCGTCGCGCGCGTCACCTACGCCGAGCTCGATCGGCGCGCGCGAGAGATAGCGGGCGCGCTGCGGGCAAGGGACGTCGGTCCGGAGCGCGTCGTCGCCCTGTCGCTTCCCAAATCGGCCGCCTACGTCGAGGCGCTCCTCGGTGTCTGGTATGCGGGCGGCGCGTTCACGGTGATCGATCCGTCGCTCCCCCGAGCGCGTCGCGACCTCATCGCGGGCGACTCGCGCGCGGGCGTCGTCTGGGACGCCGTGGCGGCCCGCGGGGCGGCCCTGCATCCGCCGATCGAGACGCCGCACGACGCCAGGCCGGAGGAGCTCGCCTACGTGCTCTTCACGAGCGGCTCCACCGGCGCGCCTAAGGGCGTCCTGGTCGAGCACCGCGGCCTCCCGAACGTGCTCCTCGCGCAGATCGCCGCGTTCGCCCTCGCCCCTGGCAGCCGCGTCCTCTTTCATCTGGCCACGAGCTTCGACGCGTCGATCTCGGACCTCGGGACCGCGCTCCTCTCCGGCGCCACACTGCTCATCGACGCCGACGCCGACGTCGCGCGCGTCCTTCGCGCGCGACGCGTCACCCACGCAGATCTCCCGCCCTCGCTGCTCGCTGTCCTCACGCCTAAGGACGCGCCGGATCTGCAGACCCTCATCGTGGGCGGGGAGGCGTCCGATCCGGCCGTCCTGCGGCGCTGGGCGGAGACGGTGCGCGTCGTGAACGTGTACGGGCCCACCGAGGCCACCATCTGCACGAGCATGTGCGTCGTCGACGCGACCACGTGGGACGCGCCTCTGCTCGGCGACCCGCTCCCCGGCGTGACCTACGAGGTCGACGAGGGCGAGCTCGTCATCGGAGGCGTGCAGGTGGCGCGTGGCTACACCGCCGGCGCGGACGGTGCGCGCTTCGTGACGCGCGACGGCGCGCGCCTGTTCCGCACCGGGGATCGCGTGCGCGTTCGCGCGGACGGGCAGCTCGTGTTCGCGGGCCGGGTCGACCGGCAGCTCAAGGTGCGGGGCCGCCTCATCGCACCGGAGGAGATCGAGGCCTGCCTCGCGGCCGCGCCGGAACTCACGGCGTCGGCGGTCGTCCTGCGGCCGGTGGGCGGCGACGGCACGCGCCGAGGGCTCGTGGCGTTCGTGGAGGCGAGGGGCTCGGGAGACGTCGATGTGCATGCGCTCGCGGAACGCGTCGCCGCGCGCCTGCCTGGCTGGATGGCGCCGTCGCGCTACGTCGTCGGAGCGCTGCCGCGTACGCCGGCGGGCAAGGTCGATTTCGCGACGCTGGCGCGCGCGCCCCTCGCGCATCCCCGCTCCTCGGGGATCGCTCCTTCCTCGAGCGACGAGGCGCTCCTGACCGCCGCGTGGGAGCGGGTGCTCGGGATCGCGCCGCTCGGGATCACCGACGATCTCGTGGCGTTCGGCGCCGATTCGCTGGCGGCCGTCGAGGTGGCGGCGCTGGCCGCGGCGGGCGGCCTTCAGATCTCGTCCGTCGTGCTCGCCCTTCACCCGACCGTCCGCGCGGCGTGCGAGGCGATGGCGCGCTCCGCCGACGCGATGCCGGCGCAGGCGCTCCGCGAGCTCGCCCGCGCCACGACGAGCCCCACGCCGCGACGATCCCGCGTGCCGTCGTCCTCGCCGCGGCGCGTGCTCGTGACCGGGGCGACAGGGCACATCGGGCGCGCCCTCTGCGACGAGCTCGTGGCCGCCTACGCCGGCACCATGGTCGTCCGCCTCGTCCGCGGTGAGCCCCGTCCGTCGTCCGCGCGTGTCGTGGAGCTGCGCGGAGATCTCGCGGCGCCGCGACTGGGCCTTCCTTCGCGCGCTTGGTCCTGGCTCGCCGAGGAGGTCGACGCAATCTTCCACCTCGGCGCCGACGTCAACCTCGTCTCGCCGTACGCGTCGCTCGCCCCCGCCAACGTCGAGGGGACGCGCGAGGTGCTCCGCCTCGCGCGCGAGGGACGACCCAAGTGGGTCCACCACGCCTCCACGATCGGGGTGCTCCTTTCGGCGGACGAGTCGCCCGGCGCGCCCGACGACGAGACGAACGATCTCTCGGCGGCGCACGCTGTACGCGGCGGCTACGCGCAGTCGAAGTGGGTGGCGGAGGCCCTCTTGCGCGACGCCATGGACGTCCCGGTGACGCTCCACCGCTTCGGCCTCGTCGCCGGCGCCCCGCGCGATCTGCTCGATCTGTTCGTTCGCGCCGCGCGGGCGAGCGGGTGCCTGCCCGACCTCGGCGACGGCGCCGCGCTCGACTTCGTCCCGGTCGGGTTCGCTGCCCGCGCGTTCTCCAAGCTCGCCTTCGGCGCGGCCCGCGACGGTCGCCCCGCCACGTTCCACGTGCTCGGTCCCCGGCCCGTCACCGTGCGCGAGCTCCAGCGCGTGCTCCACGACGCCGGCGTCCCGATCGAAATCGTGCCCCTCGCCGAGTGGACGCGCCGCGCGGCGTCGTCGGCGCATTTGCCGCTCTTCGGCACGAGGCGCGTCGACTGGTTACGCACCCGGGCCCTCCTCGGCGACACCGTCCCCGACGACGCGTGCTGCATGCGCGCGTTCGCAGCGGTCGTCCAGGGTAGCCTGGACGAGGTGACGCCATGACGCGCGGGATGGTCCTCGGAAAGTTCCTGCCTCCCCACACGGGGCACGTTTACCTCGTCGACTTCGCGCGCGCGTACGTCGACGATCTCACCGTCGTCGTCGGCACGCTCGCGCGCGAGCCCATCGCCGGCGAGCTGCGCGTGAAGTGGATGCGCGAGCTCTTCCCGCAGGTCCGCGTCGTCCACCTCACCGACGAGAACCCGCAGTACCCCCACGAGCACCCCGATTTCTGGGCGATCTGGAAGGCGAGCCTCCTTCGCGTCTTGCCCGCACCCCCCGATCTCGTCTTCGCGTCGGACAGCTACGGCCACGAGCTCGCCGCGGTCCTCGGGGCGTCGTACGTCCCGGTCGACGCCGCGCGCGCCGCGGTTCCGATCTGCGCGACGAAGGTGCGCGAGGATCCCATGGCGCACTGGGAGTACCTCCCGAGGTGCGTGCGCCCGCACTTCCTGCGACGCGTCTGCGTCTTCGGTCCCGAGTCCACCGGCAAGAGCACGCTCGCGGCGCGCCTGGCCGCGCATTACCGCACGCAGTGGGTCCCGGAATATGCGCGCGGGCTCCTGGAGGGACGCGAAGGGCGCGTGGCGGCGGCCGACATGCCGCTCATCGCGAAGGGGCAGCACGCCAGCGAGACGGCGCTGGCGCCGAGCGCCAACCGCGTTCTCTTCTGCGACACCGATCCCCTGGCGACCGTGCTCTGGAGCGAGGCGCTGTTCGGCGCCGTCGATACCGAGGTGCGCGCCGCCGGCGACGCCGCCTCCTACGATCTGACCCTGCTCACCGACGTCGACGTGCCATTCGTCCCCGATCCGGTCCGCTACCTGCCCGACGAGCGGGCGAGCTTCTTCGCGCGCTGCGAAGAAGCCCTCACCGCCCGCGGACGCCCGTTCGTGCGCCTTCGGGGAAGCTGGGACGAGCGCTTCGCCGCGGCGTGCGCGGCTGTCGACACGCTCCTCGCTCGCCCAGAAGTCTCCGGAGCGCCGTGAACCGTGGGCGCGCCTACTCGTCGGACAGCGTGCCGTGCGCCTCCTCGAAGGCGCGGCCCACCGCCGGCACCTCGAAGTAGTCGTGGAGCACGCCGGCGCGGTACGGATCGCCGCCCGTGAGCTTGCGACCGAGCGGCCCCAGATCGACGACCTTGCGCACGTCGGCCAGCGGGCGCCCGTCCTTCGCCGCCACCGCGACCTGGGCGTCCACCGCCGCGAGCAGCGCGTCCAGGTCCCGCAGGTACGCCCGATCGCGCTGGACGGGGCCGTGGCCCGGCACCAGCGTCACCGCGTCGATCGCCGCCACCTTGGCGAGCACGGCGCGCCATTCGCGCGGGTACGATCCGATCGCGAACGGCGTCGGCCACACGACGACGTCGCCGGTCACGAGGACCTTGTCGCCCGGCACGTACACCATCGCGTCGCCCGCCGTATTTCCGCGGCCGAGATGCAGCACCTTCACGTCGCACCCGCCGAGCGGCACGACGAGTTCGTCCTTGAACGTCTCGGTCGGGGTGACCAGCTCGACGTCCTTCCAGAGCGGGATCGCCGCCTCCCCGTCCGCGATCTTCTCCTCGAGGTCGCGACGCTCCTGGTCGGGCATGGCGCCGCCGTCCTCGGTCTTGCCGCCGGACAGCTGCTCCTTGAGTGACGCCACGAACGGCGCGATCTTCGTCCGGTACGCTGCGACCTGCTTGGGGCCATTCTTGAGCAGGAGGCGCTTGGTATCCTCGTGCGCGACGAAGCGCACGGCCCCCGTCGACGCGAACGCGTCACGGTAGACCGCGTTCCCGAACACGTGGTCGTTGTGCCAGTGCGTCGTCACGACCACTCGAACGGGCTTCGACGTGAGCCGGCGCAGCTCGGCCACCATGCGCCGCGCCAGCGCGGGGAACTGGCCGGTGTCGACCACCATGACCGAGTCGTCACCGACGATGGCCGTCGAGTTCCCCGACACGATCGGCGACCGGGTCTCCCTGGCGACGAAGACGTACACACGGGGGGAGGCCTGGACGAGATCGTACGCGTCCGCCGTCGGGCGATGCGGCGCCATCACCGTCGCGGGCGGGGTGGCAGGCGCAGCGGCGGGTACCGGTACGGACGACGCGGACGGCGGCGCACAGGAGAGAAAGACGACCCAGGCCGCGAGGCCCGCCAGGCTCCAGCGCACGTTCATCGGGGGAGGAACACCGCCCGCCCCCGAAAGTTCGCCGGAGTGCGACGAATGCGCGGACGCTCACCCGCCGGGCGACGGTGGCCAGGTCAGCGCGAGGACCACGCGCTGTCGCTCCCGGACGAGCTCGACGACCGCGCTTCCGCCGCGCTCGGCGCCGACGAAGACGTGATCGGTCCACTCGGTGCCCGCCGCCGGGTAGCCATCGACCGAGAGGACGACGTCCCCCTGGCGAAACCCCGCGCGCGCGAGGAGCGAGTACTTCGGCACCGTCCCTATCTCGATCGCGTCGGGCTGCCGTCCGCCGCGGGACACCACCGTCGTGTGGACCTGGAACGGCGTCACGGTCGGCGTCTCCCAGGGCGGAAGCGCCGCGTGCGTGATCTGCAGGGGCAATCCGGCGCGCTGGAGCTCCGTCGCGCGCACCAGCAGCGCCACGGGATCGTGGGTCAAAGGCTCGGTCACAGCGAGAAGACCGGACGAGAGCTGCGGGAGATCGAGCGCCGCCTGCGTCACGCTCGGCGCAGGCGGCGGCGACGGACTCAGCCTCGGGCGCGTCGGAGGTGCCGGTCGCTCGGCTGCGCCGACGAACGGCATGGGAAGCTGCTCCGGCTGGCGCAGCATGAGCAGCGCCTGCACGCCGCCGGCGATGGCCACGAGGCCCGCCGCGCTGATGATGAACAGCGCGAAGAGCACTGCGCTCACGTCGCACAGGGCTGCTATGGAACGCCAGTCCGGCGCCCAGCCACCGCGACCGGCGCGGCAAGGGAGGACGACGGGGCTGCACCGCCTATCGGTTCTGCTGGTGCTCGTGAGGACGTCGACATCGGCGGAGCGGTACGGTGAGTCCATCGTGGACTGCTTCAGCAACGGGCGTGCCGCGCCGAGACCTGCGAGATCACGCGGCCCGCGTGCGCCTCGAGGCGCACGCCGCGCGCGATTTGGCAGGCGGCGCTTCCCGGCGCGACAACCTGGCAATCGAGTATCGTGACCTCGACCATGGCTCCCGATGCCGACGTGCTGCTCGACCAGTTCCTCGCCTACGTCGCGAAGAAAGGCCTCGAGCTCTACCCGGCGCAAGAAGAGGCCATCCTCGAGATCTTCGCGGGCAAGAACGTCATCCTCAGCACGCCGACCGGCTCCGGGAAATCGCTGGTCGCCGCCGCCGTCCACTTCTACGCCCGCGCGACCGGCAAGCGCTCGTACTACACGTGCCCCATCAAGGCGCTCGTCAGCGAAAAGTTCTTTGCACTCTGCAACGATTTCGGGGCCGACGACGTCGGCATGATGACCGGCGACGCGGCGGTGAACCGGGACGCGCCGATCATCTGCTGCACCGCCGAGATCCTGGCCAACATGGCGCTCCGCGAGGGACCGGACGCCAACGTCGACTACGTCGTGATGGACGAGTTCCACTACTACTCGGACAAGGACCGCGGCGTGGCGTGGCAGCTCCCGCTCCTCGTGCTGAAGCACGCGCGCTTCCTCCTGATGAGCGCGACCCTCGGCGGCACGGACTTCTTCAAGGAGAAGCTCACCGAGCTCACCGGCATCGAGACGGCGGTCGTGACCTCCAAGGTCCGCCCGGTGCCGCTTTACTTCGAGTACCGCGAGACGCCGCTGCACGAGACGGTGAACGATCTCGTGAGGGCCGGCCGCTACCCCATCTACGTCGTGTGCTTCACGCAGCGGATGACCGCCGAGGAAGCGCAGAACCTGATGAGCATCGATTTCTGTACGAAGGAGGAGAAAAAGGCGATCGCCGAGGACCTGACCGGCGTGCGCTTCGACAGCCCCTACGGCAAGGAGGTGCAGAAGTTTTTGCGCCACGGCATCGGCCTGCACCACGCCGGCCTCCTGCCGAAGTACCGCCTCCGCGTCGAGAAGCTCGCGCAGACCGGCAAGCTCAAGATCATCTGCGGCACCGACACGCTCGGGGTGGGCGTCAACATCCCCATCCGCACCGTCCTCTTCACCAAGCTGTGCAAGTACGACGGCGAGAAGACCGCGCTCCTCTCGGTGCGCGACTTCATGCAGATCAGCGGGCGCGCGGGGCGAAAAGGCTTCGACGACGCCGGCTACGTGTGCGCGCAGGCGCCCGAGCACGTCATCGAGAACCTCCGCATGGAGCAGCGCGCGTCCGGCGACAAGGCGAAGCTCCGCAAGATGGTGAAGCGAAAGCCCCCCGACCGCGGCTACGTGCACTGGGACAGGACGACGTTCGACAAGCTCGTGGGCGGCTCGCCGGAGCCGCTGCAGTCGCGCTTCAAGGTGACGCACGGGATGATCGTGAACGTCCTCGCGCGCCCCGGTGGCGGCTGCATGGCGCTGTCACGCCTCATCGCGCGCTCGCACGATCGGCGCGCGGAGCAGCGCATCCAGGGCCGCGTGGCAATCCAGATGTTCCACTCGCTCGTGGACGCCGGCATCGTCGAGCTCGGCGAGGACCGTCGCGTGCGCGTCCACGCCGATCTCCAGGACGACTTCTCGCTCAACCATGCGCTGTCGCTCTACCTCGTCGAGACCGTGGAGAAGATCGACCCGGACCTCGAGACGTACGCGCTCGACGTGCTCACGCTGGTCGAATCCATCCTGGAGAACCCCGATCTCGTCCTCATGCGCCAGCTCGACAAGCTCAAGACCGAGAAGATGGGCGAGATGAAGGCCGCCGGCGTCGAGTACGAGGAGCGCATCGCCGAGCTCGACAAGATGGAATACCCCAAGCCGAACCGCGACTTCATCTACGACACGTACAACGCGTTCTCCGCGCGCCATCCGTGGGTCGGCGCCGAGAACATCCGCCCCAAATCGATCGCGCGCGACATGATCGAGCAGTACCTGTCCTTCTCGGAGTACGTGAAGGAGTACGGCCTCGAGCGCGGTGAGGGGATCCTGCTCCGGTATCTGTCCGACGTGTACAAGACGCTCATCCAGACCGTGCCGGAGTGGGCGAAGGACGAGCGCATCAGCGACATCGTCACGTACTTCGGCGCGATGATCAGGCAAGTGGACTCGAGTCTGCTCGACGAGTGGGAGAAGATGCGGGACCCCGTCGCCAAGCTGGCGGCGGCAGGTGGACGCGAGGAAGAAGGGCCGTACGACGTCACCCGCGACACGCGCGCCTTCACCGTGCTGGTGCGCAATCTGGTCTTCGGCGTCGTCCGGGCGCTGGCGGCCCGGGACTTCTCGCGTGCGGCCGAGGCGTTCGAGCCTGGGGAGGTCACCGGCGGCAAGCTCGAGGAGGCGATGCGCCCGTTCTGGGAGACCCGGCTCCGCGTGCGGATCGACCCGGAGGCGCGCAGCCCGGCCAACCTGCGCATCGAGGAGGGACCGGCGGCGTGGGAGGTCTCCCAGACCCTCCTGGACACGGCCGAGGAGAACGATTGGTTCCTCCAGGGCACGGTCGACCTCGACAAATCCAGGGTCGCCGGGCGCCCCGTTCTCACGCTGCGGCATCTAGGAGCTTGAGCTAACCGCCACAAGCGGATACCAACGATCTTCGTGGGCTTTAACCGCATCCGGAACCTCCTCGGGCTAAACGGCCTCGTCCGCCTCCTCGCCCCCTTTCCCTTCCTGCTCTTGCTCCTCGCGCTCGCCGCCGGCGCGACCGGTTGCAAGAAGAAGGTCGGGGACAAGTGCAAGCCCGACCAGATGGCGTGCGTCGACCCGCAGACCGCGCTCATCTGCGTGAGCGGCGCGTTCTCGCCGATGCAGTGCCGCGGCGCCGCAGGGTGCGCGGGCGCAGGGGAGGCCGTCAC
Source organism: Myxococcales bacterium (assembly GCA_025359105.1). Taxonomy (GTDB): domain Bacteria; phylum Myxococcota_A; class Polyangia; order Polyangiales; family Polyangiaceae; genus JANYHK01. The sequence continues at coordinate 49,936 of JANYHK010000136.1, forward strand.
CTGCGACAACAAGTTCGCGCTGGTGGGAGACGGCTGCAACAAGGAGACGAGCGATCTGGCCTGCGCGTCGGACAAGAAGGGCGAGCTTCGCTGCAAGGACAACAAGCTCGTCCTCGCGTCGGGCTGCCGCGGCGCCAAGGGCTGCTACTGGGAGACGACGACGCTGCACTGCGACACGGACATCGCCGATCTCGCCGACCCCTGCGAGGACGACGGCGATCTGGCCTGCTCCGTCGACGGGCGGTCGCTCCTCAAGTGTGCGAAGGACAGGTACGTCGTCGAGAACACGTGCAAGGGCCCGAAGACCTGCAAGGTCGAGGGCACCAAGGTCCACTGCGACGACGACATGGCCGACCTGGGCGACCCGTGCGCCACCGAAGGCGATCTCGCCTGCTCGATGGACAAGAAGCAGCTCCTCAGCTGCCACGACCACAAGTTCAAGGTCGATCAGGCATGCAAGCGCGGCTGCTCCTACACCGAAAAAGACGACAAGACCACGTTCGACTGCAAGCCGTGACCGTCTAGCGAAGCAGACGGAGCGCGACGTCGGCAGCGCGCACGCGACCGAGGACGAAGAACGCCGCGTCCAGCGCGCGCTCGGTGGGCTCGAAGCTCCAGTTCAGGACTGCGCGGCCGTCGTCGACGAGCAGGTGGGGGACGTCGTCACGCGCGATCGCTGCGAGCGAGGCGCGCACCGGCGGCGACAGGATGCGGGTCGCGTGCGCGGCGTCGCCTTCGACGACGAAGCGCCCGTCGAAATCGGGATCCTTGGTGAGCATCGGGTGCGACACGCCGAGCGAGCGGAGGACCGACTGACCCCACGACTCCGGCAGCACACGCACCCGCGGCGTCCCGCGCGCGACGCTCGTGGCGATCTGGACGCGCGGCTCGAAGAGGCGATCGCGATCGACGAAGCACTCGACGAGAAGCGCCAGGGGGCTCTGCATCGCGACGAGGCGCGCCTCGAAGGCGAAATCGTCGAGGGCCTCGAGGCGCGCGTTGGGATCGTACCGGGCCACGACCCGCGCCAGCACCGCCCCGACGGTCGTGAGCGATTCGCTCATCTGGGCCGCGAAGCCGAACGTCGATAGGCGCCGATGAGAACCGCGCTGGAGCGCCGGGGCCTCGGCGGGTAACGCACGCAGCTCGCGTTCCAGCTCCGGCGCGCGGGAGAGGACGTCCTCGACCAGAGCGAGGTACGCCGCGGCGCGCGCCTCGGCCTGCGCGAGCTCCTCGAAGGTCTGGCCCGCCAGCACGGCCTCGCTGCGAGGCGCCTGGATACGCTCCTGGACCTCGCACGGCAGGAAATGGAGGAGCGCGGGCGTCAGCTCCTCCTCGCGCTCCCGGGTCCGGATCTCGAGCTCGGCGATGCGCGACCGCAGTCCGAGCAGCTCGTCGCGGTAGATCCCGTCGCCCACCCTTTCAGGATATCAGACGGGCGCCAGGTCCTCCGGCTCCGGGAACGCGAAGAGGACGGGCACGAGCGACAATGCGCCGATCGCCGTGGCGATCGCGAAGTGCCCGGCGTAGCCGAACGCCGCCGCGCTGTAGCCACTCACCGTCGCCGCCGCGCCGTTGGCGAGGACGATGGCGCTCGCCTGCACGGTGTAGTCGGTGGCGCTCGTCTCGCGGCGCGACCAATCCATCATCGCCGTGAAGAGCGCCGCCGTCGCCGCGCCGCTCGCGGAGTGCTCGATCCCGCACAGAATGGCCAGGTTCGTACGATCAGGCGCGCTGCGCGCCGCCACGACGTAGAGCGCGACCGTGAGCGTCTGCATCACCCCGAACGCGAGCATCGCGCGCTTTCGGCCGAGGCGGTTCACGAGCGCACCGCCGAACATCGCTCCGCCGAGCCCGGCGACGAAGCCGATCGTACCCAGCATCCAGCCGACGTCGGCGAGCGTCAGCCCCGCGTCGGCGAGGTACGGGCGGAGCATACCGGCGGCGAAGGCCTCGGCGACCTTGTACGTCAGCACGATGAGGAGGATGCGCCACGCGCCGCGGCGCGCGAAGAAGTGGAAGAAGTGCGGCGGGCTCCGTGACGCTCCGGAGGCGAGCGCCACCGCCCGGACCGGCTCCTTGGCGACGGCGATGGGGACGCTCGCGATCACGACGATCGCCGCCATCGCGAAGAAGGTGATCCCCCAGCCCAGCCGCTCGTGGAAAATGAGGAGGACGCCGCCACCGATGATCATCCCGACACGGTAGCCGGCGACCTGCACGCCGTTGGCGAGGCCGCGCTCGCGATCGGACAGCATGTCGACCGCGAGCCCGTCGGTCGCGATGTCCTGCGTCGCGCAGAAGAGGTTCGTGAGGAGCACCGACGCGAGCACCATCGGCAGAGCGTCCTTCACGAGCCCGGTCACGACGAGCGTAAGCGCCGTCAGGAGCTGGAGAGGGAGGATCCACGACCTTCTGGTCCCGTACCGATCGACGAGCGGCGACCACACGAACTTGAGCGCCCACGGCAGCGCGAGGAGCGACGAGAGGCCGATCGCCTCCAGGCTCATCCCTCGCTTCCGCATGATGAGCGGCAAGGCCTGCGTGAAGAAGCCGTACGGCAGCCCCTGCGACAGGTAGAGCGACAGGAGCAGTCCCAGGCGGCGCCACGTCATGTGCCGGTCACCCGATCGCCGAGCATGCCGAGCAGGATTCTCCGTCGAGAAAAGCGCGCGAGGCCTCGGAGGCGACGTCCCATGGGGATGACGCCCAGGGTAGAGCGCTTCGCGGCAACCAGGTAGTGGACCGACGCTCCCCGCGCGTTGCTACGCTGGCTGCCATGAGCCAGCCGGCCCGGGTGCTCCGCAACGCCGACGTCCGCGTGGTCGACGAGGTCGATACGCGCTGCGAGGCCATCGCGTGGCAGGGCGGGCGTATCCTTGCCGTCGGGACGAACGACGAGGTCGCGCGCGCGGTGGGGCCAGGGGCAGAGTCGTGGGACCTCGGCGGCAGGGCGGTCCTGCCCGGATTCCTCGACGCCCATCACCACCCCTGCATCTTCGCCTTGTACGGCAGTGCGATTCGCTTGGTCGCGCCGCAGGTGACGGACATCGCGAGCCTGCAGCGGACGCTCGCCGAACGGGCGAAGGAGATCCCGCCCGGCGAGTGGATCGTGGCGACGGACTGGGACGAGCTCCTCCTCGCCGAACGCCGTGCTCCCACGCGCGCCGAGCTCGACGACGCGCTCCCCGATAACCCGCTCTTCGGCCTGCACTACAGCTGCCACCGCGCGCTGGCGAACGGCCGCGCGCTCGAGCTTTCGGGGATCTCCAAGGAGACACCCGAGCCCTCGGGTGGAGAATTCGTCCGCGGACCGGGCGGCGTCCCGACTGGCCTCCTCCTCGAGCGCGCGATGAGCCCCGTCGAGCGCCGGGCGCGGGCGAGCCTGATCGCGCGCGACGGCGAGGGTTTCCTCGCGCGGCTCGCCGCGCACCACCGCGCCCTCGCCGCGGCCGGGATCACGCGCGTCGTCGACGCCGGCGTCCCCGGTGACCTGGCCACGCTCTACCGCGAGGCGGCCAGGCGCGGGCTGCTCCTCGTGCCCACGGTGATGATGCCCGTCTCGACCACGGGCTACCTGGAGGCGCCATGGGACGTGCTCGACGGTCCGGCGACCGGCGAAATGGACGGTGAGCTCCTCACTTGCGGCCCGGTGAAGCTCATCTTCGACGGCGCCCCCGGCTGCGCGATGTGCCTTGGATGGATGCAAACTGCAGGCACATTTTTGCGGACGCTGGCGCTCGCGGCGCGCCAGGGCTCCTTCGACGCGGTCCGGGCCACGATGTCGGTCGCGCCGCGTTTCGGGGCCAAGATCCGCACGGGGATCCAGATCTACCGGCGCGACGAAGCGCGCGCGGTCGTCGCCGCTGCCGTGGAGCGCGGCTTCGCGGTCGCCATCCACGCGATTGGCAACGACGCGGTGGACGTGGCGCTCGACGCGTACGAGACAGCCGGCTCGACCCTCGATCGCCACGGCCGGCCGCGGCTCGAGCACGCGACCTTCCTCGACCCGGACCTCGTCAGGCGGATCGCCGGCGTCGGCGCCGCCGTCGTGGCGCAGCCTCACTTCATGACGCTCCCCGCCTTCGGGAGCGCGCCGTCGATTCCGGGGATGCGCAACACGCCGCTGCGCTGGCTGCTCGACGCCAAGGTGCTCGTCGCCGGAAGCTCCGACTTCCCCGTCGCCGGCTTCGAACCGCTCGCGGCGATCGCGTCGGCGGTGAGCCGCAAGAGGATGCGAGGCGACGTCTTCGAGCCCGACCAGCGGATCACGATCGCAGAGGCCATCGCGCTCTACACGCGGTCGGCCGCGGAGGCCGCCGGCGTCGCATCGCAGTGCGGCACGCTGGCGGTCGGCAAGCGTGCGGATCTCGTCGTCCTCGACGGTTCGATCGACGATCCGGACGCCCTCACGGCCGCCCGGGTCCGCGGCACGGTCATCGGCGGCGAGCTCGCCGCGGGGAGCCTGGCGTAACCTGGCGTAGCGCTCGGCCCGATCACTCGAAGTTGATCGCGGGCCACATCAGGTGCGGGTGCCGCCCAACAAGAGCGACGGAGCCCGCCAAAAACCCGTGGAAGGTCGCGCATCGTCGCCGTGGCCGCCCCTTTGCAAAGTGCACCCTCCACGCGGTGGGGTTCCAGAGGTCATGGGTGGGTCCAGGGCCGGTGCTTGGGGAAGACTTGCAGAGACCGAGGAGAAGACGATGCGAACGATGAACAAGCAGAGGTTGGCCGGCGCGGTGTGTGGGGCGCTCACCCTGGCGGGGAGCCAGAGCGCCTGGGCGCTCGACAAGTACCTCGACATCGAGCCCCCTCAGACGTTGTCGGGCTACGGCTACGGCTACAACAGCGTCACCCGCACGCACGCACTGAAGCAGTGCGTCACGTACGGCACGGCGACCCAGGACGACGGGGGAGCGGCCGGGCAGGACTTCAAGTTCAGCTCCGTCTCCACCAACGACCAGCTCGCCGACGAGATGGGCATCAGCGTCACGACGAAGTTCTCCCTCTCGATGGGCGTCGCGAGCGTGGCCGCGAGCAACAAGGTCGACTTCTTCTCGAAGACGGCGACGAACTTCCTCACCCAGACGATCCTGGCCTCCTACTACAACGTCGAAGGGATGCGGTACATCAGCGGCGACATCAAGCTGAAGCCGGAGTACCTCGCCATGGTGGGGACGGCCGCCTTCCGCAACACGTGCGGCGACTACTTCATCGTCGGCGAGCAGAAGGGCAACTGGTTTTACGGCACCGTGCAGCTCGTCGTGAAGGACACGTCGACCGAGAGCAAGCTGGCGCAGAGTGGGTCGCTCGACGGGAAGTACGCCACGGCGAGCGTGAGCGTGAACGAGAGCACGCTGAGCAACATGAAGTCGGCGAGCAGCAGCAGCGACCTGAAGATCCACGTCACCTCCAGCGGGACGAGCAGCAACAGCCTGAACATCGATCAGTTCCTGGCGCAGGTGCATTCGTTCCCCAACCAGAGCCACGCGAAGCAGGTCTACAAGCTCAAGGCCGTACCGTACGAGGCCATCGTCGCAAACTGGCCGCCGAGCAATCCCTTGGCGCCGCTCACCTCCGAAGACAAGCTCACGATCCTCGCGGGCGCCGCTTACGGCCTCATCGCGCTCATCGGCGACGCGGAGTTCGTCGGCTACAACGCAGGGCAGTTCGCGATGGGGACGACGCCCGCGCAACGAGACGCGCGCGTGGCCCACGTCAAGGCGCGGCGGACGCTCTACCAGAACGAGCTCAACGCGCTCCGCAACGAGGCGAAGGACTGTGACACCGACTGGGCCGGACACGCCAGTTGCGAGCAGCTCTACAACAAGTGGAAGAGCTACACGGATTTTCTCGCCTACGAGTACACCCACTTCCCGGCCCGCTACATCTCCGACTGCTACGCGTCGCGCGAGCCGGATCTCGCGGGTCCGTTGAACATCGCGCTCAACCAGACGCGCGGGCAGTTCACGAACACGAAGGGGGACCGGCAGATCGGCGGCAGTCCCGTCCAGCTCCGCGCGCACCTGCGGTTCGCGCCCGACTTCTCGGGCGGGGATCCGCTCGCGGCGCGCAAGCTCGGAGCCTCGTTCGGGATCGCGCTGGAGGAGATGGAAGCCGATCACACGACCTTCAAGACGGAGGCCAACGCCGTCACCGTGTTCGATCTCGCCGTGCCTCCGCTCGCCGGCGGCGTCCCCACGACCCTGAGCCAGTGCGCCTACCACGGCACCGGTGTCAAGGCGACGGAGGTGGCGGACGTGAACGGCAACTTGTTCCACGGCGTGCTGCGCCAGACGACCGGCGCGGACGCGACCAAGGTCACGTTCACCGGTGGCGCAAAGGGAGTCCTCACCTCGCTGCAGTGCACCGTCGACGGGCCGAGCAGCAACGACACCGGCATCATCGGCTGCGGCCCCGCCACGCTCACGTCGGTCCAGATGGACCTCGTGAACACCGAGGACCTCAACGCGGACGGATGGGTCAAGCCGGCCACCGAAGCGACCCACCTGCCGTCGCTCCCGAAGGTGGCGCCCGGGCTGCTCGGCAACCTCCTCGGTTCGCGGGCGAAGGCCAGGACCGTCATGCGCGCATGCGTGGCACCCATGGTCAACGTGGGCGGCACGTGCGTGCCGGTCCTCAAGCGCTGATGGGCGCGATCTGAGGCCAGAGCTCCGGCAGAAAGCGCGCTGGGGAGCTTAAGTCCTGACTGGAGGAGCCGTTCGGCAGCTCGCGACCATGGCAGTGAGCCGCGGGTCGCCGAATGGAGCCAAGAAAACATGAATAGGATCACGACCGGGTTGGTGCTCGTGGGGATGGGGTTCGTCGTCGTGGCCTGTGGGGGCGCGCCCGACCCCGAGCCGACTCCGGAGCCGGCGCCAAGCGCGGTCTCCGAGCCCACCATCACGCCGAAGGCAACCGGCTGCAAGACCAACGCGAGCTGCGGCACGGGCTACGTCTGCATCGGTGGGCAATGCGCCGCGCACACCAATCCGGGGCCCGGCGGCTGTACGTCCTGCCAGTGACTCCGAACGAAGACGCCCTATGACGACGGCATGGCCCAAGAGCCTGGCCCCGGACGGCCCTCTCAGCGCGACGCTGCGCCGCGCCGGCCCGCAGATCCTGAACGGCCTTCACCCGGCACGACTGCTCGCCCGGGCGCTGGGGTCGGACCGGCTGGATTTCGCACGTGCGTTCGGCGACACGTGGATGGTGCTGGTCCAGGTCCAAGCCGGCAGCGAGCTACTGCGGGGGCTGGCGGAGCTCGCCACCGACCTCGAGCCTCGGCTTGCCGGCATCCCGGACGGAAGCACGACGACCACGCTGCGCCGAACGAATGGCCGGGCCGATCCCTCGCCCGCGCCGCTCGGGGTCTCCGGCCTCCACGAGCGCCTTGCCCGCACGAACCTGCTGGTGCTCCCGCTGCGCAAGCGGGCGGCGGCAGATCGCCCCTTCCCGAACCGCGTGTCGGTCGGGCGCGCCGGCAACTCCGATCTGGTTCTCCGCGATGACAGCATTTCGAGGTTTCACGGCTACTTCGCCACGGCCGAAGCGGGCGGCTTCTCGCTGGTCGACGCGCGGAGCAAGAACGGCACGTTCCTGAACGGCGCGCCGCTCACGCCGCTCGAGCCCGCTGTGCTGAGGGCCGGCGACGAAGTGCGCTTCGGCGACGTTGCGGCGACCCTGTGCTTGCCCGAGACGTTCTGGGACCTCGTCGCGGGCGGAGCGCCGCTCACCGGCCGCGCGAAGAAAACGCTCACGGGCACTTGAGCGAGCCCTCCAGCTCCCTCGTGCGGCCGCGGTAGTACACGCCGGACTCGGCCGACTCGACGAGCCTCTTGGCGTCGTTGAGTCGGCCGCACAGGACGACGAAGTCCACCGACGGCTCGCCCGTCGCCGGATCCAGATCGAGGTTCGTCTCCGCGCCGCCGAGATCGATGGTCTTACCGGAGCGCAGCGCCGCGAAGCCCTCGAGGAGCTTGGCCGGCCCTACGTCCACCGGCAACCCCGGCGGGACGAGCCGCGCGATGGCGCGTGAGAGGCTCGGTCCGCTGATCGGCTCGGCGCCGAGCGCCGCGGTGGCGTAGGCGATCGCGTAGAGCGCGTCGTAGGACGCCGTCGGCGACTCGTTGGTGCTCGTCTTCTTGTCTGCGTAGGTCTCGTTGTAGTGGAGCGTGAAGCGCGCGTTGGGCACCGTGGTGCCTGGCAAGTTCAGCCCGAGCACCCGCGCGCGCCGCTCGGGGTCTCCCGCAAAGAAGCGATAGAGCTCCGGCCCGGTCGGGCTCCGATCGGACACGTAGTGCGGGCGCGGCACGGCCTTTGGCCACTTCTTCTCGAGCGGCTCGAAGACATTGCGCACGAGCGCGTCCTCGCCGAGGTAGAGCACGATGTGCGGCCGGAAGACGAGCAGCTCCGCCAGCGCCGCCTCGTACAGGGGCGCTTGCTCGCCCGTCGGATCGCCGTAGACGAGCTCCTTGAAGGACGCTTTGTTCTCGAGCGCAGACTTGCCGTTGAACTTCAGCTCGCGGAAGAGCGCATCGGCGAAGGCGATGCCGTTGGCCGCGCTCGGGCGAACGAACGCCACGCGCACCTCCTCGGCGCCGAGCGACTTGCGCAGCGGCGGCTCCAGAAGCTGATCGACGACGCGGCTCATCGGGATGGCCGCCTGACCGCTGCTCGTGGTCGTCCGGTAGACGAGGCGCGGCTCTCCCGCCGGCTGGGCGACGCGCGTGATCATGTCGGCGCGGTTGACGGCGGCGAGGACCATGACGCGGTTCGGAACGTACAGCGACGGTGCGAGCTCGAGGAGCAGCGCACCGGAGCCAAAACCGACGATCGCGGGGACGTGGAGATCCTCGACGAGATGATGCGCGACGGCCTTGCCGTCCTTGACGTCGTCACAAGATACGAGCGCCAGCGGGCGCGGTGGCGCAGCACCAGGAGCGGGCAGGCCGTGGGCGACATGCGCGACGTCGCGCCGCGCGAGGTCGATCGACCGCTCCTGCGCGGCGCCGAAATCCACGTTCTCCCCCGTATGCGGGAACATCACGCCGACCAGCACGACGTGATCGTTCTCGATGTCCCCCGGCTCGGCCAGGAGTCTGCAGCCCTCGCTCTCCACGGCCACGCAGGCCCCGTCGTCCTTCCGACAGACGTGAGGTCGGCCCTCGTGGGTCCGCGTGCACTCGGCGTTCGAGGCGCAGCCCTTCTTCGCAACGCAGATCCCGCGACCGCCACAGAGCCAATCGGTGCCGGTGCCAGCGCAGTCGGCGTCGGCGTAACACGCCGTCGGGGTGCGGGCCGCCGCGAGGCTGCTCGCTGCAGCGGACGCTCGCCCGCGGAGGTTCTCGCGCACGGCGTAGCCCCCGAAGCCGACGAGTAGGGCCGCGATCACCGCCAGCGCGAGCGTCGGGCGCCTTCGCGGGGCCGGGGCCGGAGGCAGGCTCGGGTCTCGGGGCAGCGGCAGCTTCGCCGCGGTGCGCGTGACCGTGAAGCCTCGGGCGGTTACGCCTCGGTCCATCGGCGCGCGGCCGTCCGCAGGCTCGCTCGCCGTCGGAGGGCCGGAAACGGAAAGAAGTGGCACGTTCGCGTCGTCGGCGCCCCTCGCGTCGGAGGGCGGGGCGGTCCGGATCCGGTCCTCGATCAGGCGGTCGCTCTCGGCGCGCTGCTTCTCGAAGAGCCCCGACAGGAGGGCCTTGATGGCCGCTGGCCCGACGCGCGCACCACCGGAATCGAGCCACCCCTCGAGCGCGCGCCCGAAGTCGGCGGCCGACGCGTAACGATCGCTCGGGGCCGCGGCGAGCGAGCGCATGCAGATGGCGCAGAGTCGGTCGTCGGCCTCGGGCCGAAAGGCCTTCGGCGACTCGAAGGTGCCCTTGCTCAGTTTGTTGAAGATGTCGAAGTCTTCGCTTCCTTGCCAGAAGCGGCGCCCCGCCAACGCCTGCCACAGGAGGATGCCGACACAGAAGACGTCCGCCCTGTGATCGAGCGGATACAGGCCTTTGATCGCCTGCTCTGGCGCCATGTAGTGGAGCTTGCCCTTGAAGACGCCGGACTCGGTCTTGGTGGAGGAGTCGGCCGCCTTCGCGATCCCGAAATCGAGGACCTTGACCTCGCCGTGGTAGGTCAGAAACAGATTGTGCGGCGAGACATCACGATGAACGATGTGGAGCGGGTTGCTGCGGCGGTCGGTGAGCTTGTGCGCGTAGTCGAGGCCGGCCAGCGCCTGCGCCAGCGTCCACACCAGGAGCGCGATCGGCACGCCGCCCTTGGTCGCGAGCTCCCTGTCCAAGGCATCGAGGGTCTGGCCCTCGAGGTACTCCATCTCGATGGAGTAGGTCGACCCGTCGACGCCGACCTCGTTCGTCTGCACGACGTTGGGATGGTGCAGGCGCGCCGCGAGCCGCGCCTCCTCGAGGAACATGGCGAGGGCGTCGGGCTCCCGGGCGAGCTCGTGCCTCAGCTGTTTCAGTACCTTGAGCTTCTCGAAGCCGCCGACCCCCTCGGCGACGGCGAGGTACACCGTGCCCATGCCGCCCCTGCCCAGCTCGAAGAGCAGGCGACGTGAGGACGCGTGGGGTAGGAGGGACTTGGACACGGTTCCGCCGCTCTTGGACTGAACCGGTCAAAGCGAGGAACGTGCCTGCGCGCGGTGCGGGTGCGGCGGCCAGATCGGCCCGGTGCAACGACGAAGCCGTCAAGTCGTGGTCGAGCGTCGCGGGTCCGGCGTCAACGCGCTGGCGGTACGCGCGCACCGAGCCTACCTCGATGCGCGTACGCGAAGGTGACGCTCAGTCCGCCGGGTAGTCGGTGTAGCCCTTCTCGCCCGGCGTGTAGAACGTCGCCTGTTCCGCCTCGCGAAGCGTCGCCCCGCGGCGGAGCTTGTCCGGCAAGTTCGGGTTGCCGAGGAACGGACGGCCGAACGCGACGAGCTCGCCCCGCCCCTCGGTCAGGTCGGCCTCTGCACGAGCCATGTCGTACCCGCCCGACAGGACGATGGCTCCGTTGAAGCCATGCCGGATCGCGGAGATGAGCTCCCGCTTCGGCTTCGGCGCCCCCATCGTGCTGTGGTCGACGAGGTGCACGTAGAGAATCTTGCGGGCAGCGAGCTCCGTGGCGAGCTTCGCGTAGAGCGCGTCGGTGTGCTCGTCGGCTTGCATGCCGCCGAAGGCCCCGTACGGCGAGAGGCGGATACCGACGCGGTTGGCGCCGACCTTCGCGGCGATGGCGTCGACCACGGCGAGCACGAACTTGAGGCGCCCGTCGACGGTGCCGCCCCACTCGTCGGTCCGCAGGTTCGACGCGACGTTGAGGAACTGCTCGATGAGGTAGCCGTTCGCGCCGTGGAGCTCGACGGCGTCGAAGCCGGCTGCCATCGCGAGGGCGCCTGCGTTCACGAACTCGCCGATCGCGGTCTCGATGTCGGCGGCGGTCATCACCGCCGGCACCGGATGCGGCTTGCTGCCCTCGGAGTCGGTCCACATCTCGCCCGGCGCCGCTACGGCGGACGGACCGAGAATGCGCGCGCCCGCGGGGAGGTTCGCGGGGTGCCCGACGCGGCCGGTGTGCATCAATTGAACGGCGATGCGCCCACCCTTGGCGTGGACGGCGTCGGTCACGTGCTTCCACGCGGCGGCCTGCTCCTTGGTGAACAGACCAGGAATTCGTGCGTAGCCGAGCCCGTTCGGCGACGGGGACGTCCCCTCGGTCACGATGAGCCCGGCGCTCGCGCGTTGCGCGTAGTACGTCGCGACGAGATCGCCCGGCACGTTGCCGAGGCTGCGGCTTCGCGTCATCGGGGACATGACGATGCGGTTGCCCAGCGGGATGGGCCCGAGCGTGAACGGTTCGAACAGCATGCGTCTCCGATGACCCCGCCGCCCGTCCGGTTGCGCGCCGTCTTTGCGCCCTCAGGCGCGAATGCCGGGCGCCTCGTGCCCGCTGGCGCTGACGTACTCGTTGTACCCGCCGCCGTAGACGACGGGTTTGCCGGCGCCGAGCTCGAGTACGCGGTTCGACAGCGCGGCGAGAAAGCGACGGTCGTGGGACACGAAGAGCATCGTCCCTTCGAAATCGGCCAGCGCCTTCACGAGCATCTCCTTGGTGCCCATGTCGAGGTGGTTGGTCGGCTCGTCGAGGACGAGGAAGTTCGGCGGGTCGTAGAGCATCTTGGCGAGGACGACGCGCGCCTTCTCGCCGCCGGAGAGGATGCGGCAGCGCTTCTCGACGTCGTCGCCGGAGAAACCGAAGGCGCCGGCGAGCGACCGCATAGAGCCGATCGTGGCGAGGGGGAACGCGTCCTGGAGCGTCTCGAACACCGTGCGCTCGGGATCGAGCAAGTCCATCGTGTGCTGCGCGAAATACGCCATCTTCACGCTGGCGCCGACCTTGACCGTGCCGCTGTCGGGATCCGACGCGCCAGCGACGAGCTTGAGCAACGTCGACTTGCCGGCGCCGTTGATGCCCATCACGCACCACCGCTCGCTCCGGCGGATGAGGAGATCGAAGCCGTCGTAGATGACCTTCGCGCCGTACGCCTTCTTGACGCTCCCGAGGCTCGCGACGTCCTCGCCAGAGCGCGGCGGCGGGCGGAAGTCGAACTCGACTACCTTGCGCGTGCGCGGCGGCTCGACGCGCTCGATCTTGTCGAGCTTCTTCACGCGCGACTGCACCTGAGCGGCTTTGGCGGCTTGCGCCTTGAACCGGTCGATGAAGCGTTGCTCCTTGGCGAGCATCGCCTGCTGCCGCTCGAAGGCCGCTTGCGCCTGCTCTTCGGCGAGCGCGCGTTGCGCGAC
>JANYHK010000002.1 GCA_025359105.1 Myxococcales bacterium
GCCTGCCCATCACCGAGCCCTCGGGCAACATGGTCGTCGACATCGGCGGCGGCACGACCGAGGTCGCCGAGATCTCGCTCGCCGGCATCGTCTATTCGCAGAGCGTCCGCGTCGGCGGCGACAAGATGGACGAGTCGATCATGGCGTACATGAAGCGCAAGTACAACATGGCGATCGGCGAGCAAACGGCCGAGAGAATCAAGATCACCGTCGGCAACGCGTACCCGCTCGAGCAGCAGATCACCTGCGAGGTGAAGGGCCGCGATCTCGTGGCCGGCGTGCCCAAGACGGTCATCGTGAACTCCGACGAGATCCGCGAAGCCTTGACGGAGCCGACGAACGCGATCGTCGAGGCCGTACTGCTCGCGCTCGAGAAGACGCCGCCGGAGCTCGCGGCCGATATCGTCGACAAGGGCATCGTGCTCACGGGCGGCGGCGCGCTCCTGCAGAACATCGACGTCCTCCTCCGTGAAGAGACGGGCCTGCCGGTCATGGTGTGCGACGATCCGATCAGCGCGGTCGTCCTCGGAAGCGGCAAGACCCTGGATCACATGGAGCTCTTGAAAGAGGTGACGATCGGGTAGGCCGCCGCCTCTCCCGTCTGTTGCCGCGTAGCCAAGAGGGTAGAAGTCGTGTCCTCCATCAAGCGATACCGCGACGCCGCCGTCGTCATCTTCCTCCTGGCGGTCCCGTTCTTCTTTCTGCGCGCCAACATGCGGCGACCGGAGAACCTGAACGCCATGGACCGCGCGCTCCTCCGGGTGAGCGCGCCGATCGAATTCGCCGCGTCGAGCGTCTCGCGCGGGCTATCGAACCTGTTCTCCGACTACGTCTACCTGGTCGACGTGAAGAAGGACAACGAGCGCCTCTCGTACGACAACGCGCGCCTCCGCGAGAACGTGCACCGGGCGGAGCAGGCGCAGGTGGAGAACCGCGAGCTGCGGCGCCTCCTCCAGCTCCGAGAGGCGACCCCTGGCGACACCGTGAGCGCGCAGGTCGTCGGCAAGGATCTCACCGAATTTTTTCGGACGACGCGCATCGTGCTCGACAGAGGGTCGCGCAACATCCGCCCGCACATGCCGGTCATCTCGCCGGACGGCGTCGTCGGCACCGTGCTCCACGTGAGCGGCGACGCCGTCGACGTGCAGCTCGCCGTCGACGCGCAGTTCGGCATCGACGTCGAGGACGAGCGCACCCACGCGCGCGGATTCGTGCGCGGCACCGGCGATCCGGCGCGCTACGGCTGCAAGGTCGAGATGGTCGACTCGCGCGACGAGATCGAGCTAGGCGACTTGATGGTCACGAGCGGCAAGGGCAAGTGGTTCCCCAAGGGGCTGCCCGTCGCGCGCGTGACCAAGGTCGTGAGGAAGGAGCTCGGGCGCGATCAGGAGGTGGAGGCCCTTCCGACCGTGAACTTCTCGCGACTCGACGCGGTCCTGATCCTCGTCACCCCGCCCGGCGAAGAAGGGGCGCCGCCCGACGCCACGGCGAAGAACGCGCAAAAGGGGCGGTAGGGATCGCCATGCGCAACACGGCGTTCTTCGCAGCGGGCTTCACGCTCCTCCTCCTGCAAGCGCAGCTGTTTCGCGTGCTCGGGCTCATCCACGTGCCAGGGCTGGTGCCGTCCCTCGTCCTGCCGCTCATCCTGTTCATGGGCGTGCACGAATATTCGCTCCCGCGCGGGGCGGCCGTGGCGTTCGCCCTCGGGTACGCGACGGATCTCATCGGCATCGCGCCGGTCGGCCTCTACACGTTCACGTACGTCGCGCTTTTTCTCCTCGCTCGGGGCGCAGGCGTCCGCCTCGCGGCGCAGACCACGTGGATGCAGGTCGTCCTCGCGCTCGCGTTCACGCTCGTCCACAGCGTGATGCTCCTCATGCTGCTCGCCGTCTTCGGCGGCAACGCGTACGTGCCGCGCGCGCTCTACCCGCTGATCTTGCCGCACGTCCTGGCGACCGGGGCGATCGCGCCGCTCGTCTTCCGGCTCGCGCACCGCATCCACTCGGCCACGACCGCCAAGGCGACGGGGGGGACGCTCGCGTGAGCGATCTGCTCGTTCCCCGCTCCGACGTCGGCGAGTTCCGCAAGCGGTACCGCTGGCTGGCGCTCTTCGCGTTCCTCGCGTTCCTCGCGATCGTCGTGCGGCTCTTCCAACTTCAGGTGGTGCGCGGCCGCGAGTTCGCCGAGACCGCGCGCGAGAACATCATCCGTCGGGTGACGTTGCCCACCACGCGCGGCATCGTCCGCGACGCGCAAGGCAAGGTCCTCGCGTCGAGCCGCCCTTCGTACAACGTCTACCTCGTGCCGGGGCGCGTCGCGCCGAGCGCGCGGCCCAAGAAGCGTGGCGCCCCGGTCATGGACGAGCCGGACACCTTCCCACGCGTCGCCGACACGCTGCGCCTGAACCCCGACGAGCGAGCGCGCCTGGCCCAGCGCATGGCCACCGCCTGCGCGACCGACGAGGACCGCTCGCCCTGCTGGCGCCCCATCCTCGTCCGCGAGGACCTGCCGCGCGACATCGTCGCGGAGCTGAAGCAGCACCAGGTCGAGCTCGCGGGGGCCGAGGTCACCCCGAGCCCCGTCCGCTACTACCCGTACAAGAACCTGGGCGCGCATCTCGTCGGCTACACCGCGGAGATCGACGCCGAGACGCTCGGGCGGTTCCGACCGCAGGGCTACGAGTCGCTGAACGCGGAAGAGCGCGCGAAGGTGAACCCGCTCGGCTACGACTCGGGAGACACGCTCGGGGCGACCGGCGTCGAGCACGCCTGGGAGAGCTACCTGCGCGGGCAGCGCGGCTGGGAGAAGCGCGTCGTCGATGCGCGCGGCCGCTACCGCACCGGGCCCGAGGCCGAGCGCCTCATCGACGCGCCGGGGCGGCAGGAGCCGATCCCCGGACGCGATCTGCGCCTCACCGTGGACATCGAGCTGACCCAGGCGGTCGAGAAGTCGATGCGGGTTCACCCGGCCGGCGCCGCGGTCGTGGTCGACGTACGCACCGGCCGCCTCCTCGCCGTCTACTCCAAGCCGGACTTCGATCCCAACGATCTCTCGGGCGGCGGCGGGCGTGAGCGCGTGCGCCAGTCGTGGGCCAAGCTCAGCACCGATCCGTTGCACCCGATGCTCGACAAGACGATGAGCGGCTCCTTCCAGCCGGGCTCGACGTTCAAGCCGTTCAGCGCGCTCGCGGCGCTCGAGGATCGGCTCATCGATCCCGAGGAGACGGTTCGCTGCGACGGGGTCGTCTACTTCGGCCGGCAGCCCTGGCACTGCACGCACGTGCACGGCAAGGTGGCGATGCACGACGCCCTCTCCGAGTCGTGCAACATCTACTTCGCCAAGGTCGCCGAGGCGGCGGGCATGGACCGCATCGCGAAGGTCGCGCAGGACTTCGGCTTTGGCACGAAGACCGGCCTGGGGACGAACCCCGAGGCGCCGGGGCGCATCACGACGCGCTCGTGGTACGCGCTGCGCTACCGCGGTCAGTTTCGCGTCGGCTTCACCCTCAACACCGCCATCGGTCAGGGCGCGACCACGGTGACGCCGCTGCAGCTCGCGCTCGCCTACGGAGCGCTCGCCAACGGCGGAACACTCTACCTGCCGCAGATCGTTCGTGCAGTGGAGACGAGCGACGGCGGCGTCGTGCAGGATTTCCCTCCCCGCGTGCACCACAAGGTCGCCATCCGGCCCGAGAACATGACGCGCGTGAACGAGGCGCTCTGGGGCGTCGTCAACGATCCGAAGGGGACGGCCTTTCCCGTCCGCGACGCGGCGCTCGACGTGGCCGGCAAGACCGGCACCGCGCAGACCGGCTTCATCACCCACGAGGGGGACGATCCGAAGAAGGCCTGGTACGAGTCGCGCGACCACGCGTGGTTCGCGGCGTTCTCGCCCTCGAAGGATCCGGAGATCGCGGTCGTCGTCCTCATCGAGCACGGCGGATCCGGCCCGACGCAGGCGGCGCCGGTCGCGCTCCAGATCGTCCGCGAGTACGGGCGCCTTCAAGCGGCGCGCGCGGGCCACCCTACCGACCAGCGGCAACGCGCGGCGAACGCGAAGCCATGAGCGCCTACGGCCTCTCCTCCAGCCGCCTGCTCGGCCGCGCGCGCGAGAACTTCGACTGGGCGCTGTTCTTGTGCTCGGCGCTCCTCGCCGTGGTCGGCGTCGTCAACCTGTATTCGGCCACCAGCGTGGTCCGCGCGTCGCTGCAGGAGATGTACATCCAGCAGATCTACTGGCTCGTCGTCGGCGGCATCCTCGCCACGGTGGTCGCGGCGATCGATTACCGGCACTACGAGCGCCTCGGCTACGCCCTCTACGCCTTCGGCGTCGTGCTCTTGGTGCTCGTCTTCATCCTCGGGCGCGACATCCGCGGCAGCTCGCGGTGGATCTACATCGGCAGCTTCAGCCTGCAGCCGAGCGAGTTCATGAAGCTCTTCTTGATCATCGCGCTGGCCAAGCACCTGCACGACGATCCGAAGAGCGAGGGGCGAACGCTCGTCGACCTCATCGTCCCGGTGCTGCTGACGATCGTTCCCCTTCTCCTCATTTTGCTCCAGCCCGATCTCGGCACCGCGCTCATCCTCGGCCTCATCTTCCTCACGGTGTCGGCGCTCACACGCATCCAGCGCAAGAGCCTGTACTGGCTGCTCGGCGGGATCGTCGGCATCGGCGGCGGCGGCGGCGCGCTCTTCGTGCCTCTCCTCTGGAACAACGTCCTCAAGGAGTACCAGCGCCAGCGCATCACCGCGTTCTTGAACCCGGAGTCGAACATCCAGGGCATCAACTGGCACGCCTACAACGCGCGCGTCGCCATCGGCAACGGCGGCTGGACAGGCCAGGGCTTCATGCGCGGGACGCAGAACCAGTACCTGTTCTTGCCCGATCAGTACTCCGACTTCCCGTTCCCCGTCTTCGCCGAGGACTGGGGATTTTTGGGCAGCATCGTGCTCGTCGCGCTCTACGGCTTCCTGGTGCTCTGGTCGATCCGCGTGGCGGCGACGAGCAAGGATCGCTTCGGCGCGGTCCTCGCGGTGGGCGTGGGCGCGCTCATCTTCTGGCACGCGTTCTTCAACCTCGGCATGGCGACCGGGATCCTGCCGGTCGTCGGCGTGACGCTGCCGCTCTTCTCGTACGGCGGGTCGAGCATCGTGACCGTGATGATGGGGATCGGCCTCCTCATGAACGTGTCGATGCGGCGCTTCTACGTGGCCCCCGGCCGCGCCGCACGGCTCGGCTACATGTAGGCTCCGGCCTGACGAGCGCACCGCCCGAGATTTCGACGCGCCGGATGCGACCCCTGGGTAAGCTGGCTCGTAGTTGAAGGGAAGGCCCGGGATCACGGTAGTCTTCGAGGTTCACCTGCGATCAACTCAACGAGGAGACGGCATATGAGGCGTACTACGCTTGGAATCACAGCACTTCTGGGCTTCGCCGGAAGCGCTTCGGTCGTCGGGTACACGACCGTCGCGCGCTCCGCGGACCATCTCGATTCGCCGGCCGTCATCGCGGAGCCGGCCGCCGACATCAATGACCAGTATTCGTGGATGGACGGAAACAACCTCGTCCTCGCCATGACGGTCTTCCCCGCCGCGGTGACCGGCGCGAAATTCTCGGACAAGGTCCAATACGTCTTCCACACGTCGAGCGGCGCCGCCTACGGCACGACGACCTCCGACGTCGACATCATCTGCACGTTCGATGCAGCCCAGGTCGCCTCCTGCTGGGCCGGCACGGCTGCGTACGTCAAGGGCGATGCCAGCAAACCGGCCGGCCTCGCGAGCGCGGACGGGAAGTTCAAGGTGTTCGCCGGGCTGCGCGCCGATCCGTTCTTCTTCAACCTCGACGGGTTCAAGCACACGGTCGCGACCGTGGAGTCGGTGGCCGGGACGCTGGTGTTCGACCAGGCCGGTTGCCCCGCGCTCGACGCGCCGACCTCCGCGCTGCTGCGCGGGCAGTTGCAGACCTCCCCGGACGGCGGCGCGGCGGTCGACTTCTTCGGGCCGCTCAACGGCCTCGCGATCGTCGTGTCGATCGACAAGTCGCTGGTCAACAAGGGCGGAGCCATTCTCTCGTCCTGGGCCAGCACCAACCGGGCGCCTTGAGCGAGGAGTAAGACAATGAAAAAATACCTCCTCGCCACCCTCGCCCTCACGGCCGCCTTCTCGGGCGGCGTCGCCCTCGTCGCCTGCGGCGGCGACGACACCAGCCCCGTCACCGGCAACGACGCCGGAAAGGACGTCACCACGGCGGACAGCCCGGCTACGACCGACACCGGCACCGACAGCCCGGTGGTGACCGACACCGGGACGGACACGAACCCGCCCGGCCCCCCGGCACCGCCGACGCTCGGCGCGCAGCTCGACCGCTTCGGTCGCCCGGCGATTAACACGGCGCTAAACCACACGTTCGACCCGGACACGAGCGACGGTGGAACCAAGGGCACCGCGAAGGACAAGTACAACACCGACAAGGCAGCGGCCGGCTGGGTCGCAGCCTATCAGCCGCAGTTCGCCGGCAACCTCGCGATCTACGACTCGCTCGACTCGGTCTGCGGCAACCAGCCGTACGCCCAGGCCGACGGCGGCGCCGACCGCTACAAGACGCTCTCCAGCGTGCTCGCGGGCGACAAGCTCTGGGTCAACACGGGATCGACGACCTGCACCACGTACCTGGCCGTCGAGCTCAACGCGACCGGCGTGGTCGTGAACACGGATTGCGGCGGACGCAAGCTCGCGTACGACGTCATCGACACGACCTACTCCGTCGTCTCCGGCGTCGGTCTCTCCGGGTTCGGGGACACGATCGGCCCGAACGCGACGAAGACGGGCGGGGCCACGTTCCCGTACCTCTCCGATCCGCAGTGAACCTGCGGCGCAGCGCTGCAGTCGGTGTCGTCGCGCTCGTCGCGATGGCCGCGACCGCAGCCTGCGCGAAGAAGGCGCCTCCCTCGCAGGGGGAGGCGCCTAGCGCTTCGGCGGCACCGTCCGCCGCGAGCGCCCCGTCAGGGCTCGTGACCCCAAGCACCACGAGCCCGCAGATCGCACTCGACAACCTGGACGTTCAAATCCGGAGCGGCGAGCAGGCGCTCGGCCGCGTCGAGGACGACGTCGACGCCGCGAGGACGCTCGTGCAGCTCCTGCTCGCGCGCGCCGAGTACACGAGCCGCATCGCCGACATGGAGCACGCGGACAAGGTCGCGAAGGCCATCGCCAAGCGGCGGCCTGATGCAGGCAACGCCCACCTCGCGTACGCATCCACCCTCGCCGCGTTCCACCTCTTTGCGCAAGCGGAGGCCGAGCTCGCGGAGGCCGAACGCACGAAGGCCCCGGCGCGCGCCGTGCGAGACGCGAGGGTCGCGATCTGCATGGCGCAGGGCCGCTACGACGAAGCCTCGGCCCTGAGACCGGACACCACCGATCCCGCGCTCGGTCCTATGGAGCTCGCCACGCTTGGCGTGCTCGCGGCAGAGCGCGACCGCCCCGAAGAGGCCGACCAGCTCTTCGACCGTGCGCGCGCGGCGATTCGAGACGTGACGCCGTTTCCCGTCGCGTGGATCGACTTCCAGCGCGGCTCGACCCTGGAGAAGCGAGGCGACCGCGTCCGCGCGAAGCTCTTCTTCTCGGAGGCGCACGTCGTTCTCCCGTCCTACGCGCACGCGGCCGTCCACCTTGCGGCGCTGGACGCGACGCAGGCGCTGGCGCTGCTCGAGCCGCTCCTCCGAACGTCGGACGATCCCCAGGTGGACGCCGCGTACGCCGACGCACTCCGCCGCGCCGGGCGCCCCGACGACGCCAGCGCCGCGATGGATCGCGCCCGGCGAAGGTACGACGAGCTCGTCGCCGCGCATCCGGAGGCGTTCGCCGATCACGCGGCGGCCTTCTATCTGGACACCGTTCGCGATCCCGTGCGTGCGCTCGAGCTTGCGAAGACGAACGCGCGGCAACGGCGGACGGAGGCGGCCCTCGACCTGCTCATCTTGACCGCCCACGCCGCGGGCGCGAAGGAGGACGCGTGCGCGGCGGCAGCGGAGGGCGTCAAGCTGCGCTACGCGTCGCCTGCGTTCCGAGCGACAGTCGCGGCCGTGCGCAAAGGCTGCTCGCCGTAACCGCGCCGAGGGACGCGGTCGACCGTGGACCGCGGTGACGAGGTAGGATTCTTCGTTACAAATCCGCTAGTTTGCCGTCTACGTTGCGTCTCGTGCCGGTGGCTGAGGAAGTTTTACGGCCCGGTGGCGTACGGTGTTGGGCCATGTCGCGCCCCATGCTCCTCGGTTTCTCGGCCCTGGCCTTGTGCGGGGGCCTCGCGCTTTTCGCGTGCGCGCAGGATGGGGCAGACTTGGGCGCGACGGGCGACGGGACGACCGGCGGGGCCGACGCCAGCGTGGAGGACTCCGCGGCGCCAGGCTCCGATTCGGGCGGAGGGCAGCCCGGGCGCGACTCCGCGCCGCCACCGCCGCCGCCGCCGCCACCCGACGACTCCGGTCAGCCGCCGGTCGACGCGGGGGAGGACGCCGGCCCACCGCCCGACGCCGCGCCGCTCCCGAACGGGGACTGCGACTTGTCCAACTCGGCGTTCGCGTTCATCTACGGCGTCGAGTACGGCGCCGCGATCGGGGGTGGGAAGCTCAAGCTCTGCGCGCCGGGCGCCGGCAACTGCGCCGCGAACGAGTGCTGCTACACGAAGCTGCTCCCCGGCTGCGTCTCACGCTAACCCGCGTCCTTTTCGAAGCGCAGCAACGAAAAGCCGAAGGCCGCCGGAGCAAACGCTCCCGGCGGCCTTCTTGCCTGTGTGCGTGTGAGACGGCGGCGAGGAGCGCCGCCTGCGCTCAGTCCTCGGCCTTCGCCGGCTTCAGCGCGCCCGTGCTGCTGCTCTCGCCCTCGCCCTTCGCGCCCGAGTTGATGCGCATGCCGTAGAAGGAGCGGTGGACGAAGTAGACGCTGATCGCGAAGAAGAGCGCGGCCAGCATCAGGCGCTGCCCGGGGATCTGCTCGGCGAGCTCGACGGCGAGGAGGCCGAAGAGCGTCGTGAACTTGATGACCGGGTTCATCGCGACCGACGACGTGTCCTTGAAGGGATCGCCGACGGTGTCGCCGACGATGCTCGCGTCGTGCAGCGGGGTGCCCTTCGCCTTCAGCTCGGTCTCGACGACCTTCTTCGCGTTGTCCCAGGCGCCGCCGGCGTTCGCCATGAAGAGCGCCTGCATGAGACCGAACAGAGCGATCGAGATGAGGTAGCCGATGAAGAAGAACGACTCGAAGCACGCGAAGCCGAGCGTGCCGAAGAAGATCGTCAGGAAGATGTTGAACATCCCCTTCTGCGCGTACTCCGTGCAGATCTGGACGACCTTCTTGCTGTCGGCGATCGACGCCTTCTCGACGCCGTCGAGCTTGATGTTCGCCTTGATGAACTCGACCGCGCGGTACGCGCCCGTCGTGACGGCCTGCGTCGACGCGCCCGTGAACCAGTAGATCATCGAGCCGCCGGCGATGAGGCCGAGCAAGAACGGCGGGTGGATGATCGACAGCTTGTCGACGTTGATGCTCATCCCCTGCGTGAGGGACAGGATGATGCTGAAGATCATCGTGGTCGCGCCGACGACGGCGGTTCCGATGAGCACCGGCTTGGCCGTGGCCTTGAAGGTGTTGCCCGCGCCGTCGTTCTCCTCGAGGAACGCCTTCGCCTTCTCGAACTTCACGTCGAACGAGAACTCCTTCTTGATCTCCTTCTCGATGTCCTTGATGCCCTCGATGCACGAGAGCTCGTAGACGCTCTGCGCGTTGTCGGTGACGGGACCGTACGAGTCGACGGCGATGGTGACCGGGCCCATGCCGAGGAAGCCGAACGCCACGAGGCCGAACGCGAAGACCGGGGACGGGTCGAACGGAATGCCGCCCGCGACCGGGATCATCATGACGTGGCCGACGCCCTGGAGGCTGACGTAGTACGCCGTCCCCATGAGGGCGAGGATCGTCATGCCAAGCCAGTAGGCGCTGAAGTTACCCGCCGTGAGACCCGAGAGGATGTTTAGCGACGCGCCGCCTTCGCGCGACGAGGTGACGACCTCGCGCACGTGGCCGGAGCTGGTGGAGGTGAAGACCTTGACGAGCTCGGGGATGATCGCGCCGGCGAGCGTGCCGCACGTGATGATGAGCGAGAGCTTCCACCAGAGCGTGCCGTCGCCCAGGTCGGCGATGAGCATGTTGGAGACGACGAACGTGAGAATGACGCTCACGCCCGAGGTGATCCAGACGAGCTGGGTGAGCGGATGCTCGAAGTCCATCTTGTCGGCGTTGCCGTACTTCGACTTCGCGAGGGCCTCGTTGATGAAGTACGAGGCGCCCGACGCGATGACCATGACGATGCGCATGACGAAGATCCACACCAGCAGCTTGGCTTGCACCTGCGGATCGTGGACGGCGAGGAGGATGAACGAGATGAGCGCGACGCCGGTGACGCCGTAGGTCTCGAAGCCGTCGGCCGACGGGCCGACCGAGTCGCCCGCGTTGTCGCCGGTGCAGTCGGCGATGACGCCGGGGTTACGCGCGTCGTCTTCCTTGATCTTGAAGACGATCTTCATGAGGTCCGACCCGATGTCGGCGATCTTCGTGAAGATGCCGCCGGCGATTCGGAGCGCGGAGGCGCCGAGCGACTCGCCGATCGCGAACCCGATGAAGCAGGATCCGGCGTACTCGCCGGGGATGAAGAGGAGGATGCCGAGCATCAGGATGAGCTCGACGGAGATGAGCAGCATACCGATGCTCATGCCGGCCTTCAGCGGGATGGCGTAGACCGGGTAGGGCTTGCCCTTGAGCGCCGCGAACGCCGTCCGCGAGTTCGCGAAGGTGTTGATGCGGATGCCGAACCACGCGACGACGAGCGATCCTGCGATGCCGACGAGGCTGAAGAACAGGATGATGAGGACGCGGTCGATCGCGAAGTGCTGCAGGAAGTAGAAGTAGATGACGATGACGCTGCCGATGAACAGCTCCAGGATGGCGATGAAGCGCATCTGGGTCTGCAGGTACGTCTTGCACGTCTCGTAGATGAGCTCGCTCACCTCGCGCATCGACTTGTGGACGGGCGCGTTCTCGAGCTGCTTGTAGATGACGAGCCCGAACACCATACCGAGGAGCGAGACGCCGATGCCCATGAGGAGCAGGTTGCGTCCGTTGAACCCCTGGAGGGTGATGGTCTTGAGCGCCTCGGGGACCTTGAGGTTGGCTTCGCCGCCGTGCGGCTCGGCGAACGCGGTGCCGCTCGCGAGGAGGGTGAACAACATGGCAGTGAGGGCGAGCCACACTGCTTTGAGAGACGACTTCATGATGGGGGGACCTCTCCGAGAAGGACGACTCGATTCGTCCGTGATCTCGAGGGGTTGGCCGTCTGCCCCAGCTGTTCGGGCAAGACGCTTCAGCACGCCTCGCTTCCTTGCCCTCTTGGGGTAACGAAGTGGCGGGCTCATACCAGCAATCCAGGCCAAAGTAAACCTGACGCGTCGCGACAAACGGGGCCATTGCCTACCCCTCCGACGGCAGCGATGTCGTGCTAGAAAGTCGCCCCCTTGACCATGGACACGGTCCTCCGCGCGATCACTGACGATGGGGCCTTTCGGGTCATCACGATCCGGACGACAGACACCGTGCGCGGCGTGATCGCGGCGCAGGGGGCGGAGAAGGACGTCGCGCGCGTCCTCGCCGATCTGGTCACCGGGTCGATCCTGGTCCGCCAGAGCATGGCCCCGGACCTGCGCGTCCAGCTGATCCTCCAGCCAAACGCCAGGATCCGCCTCGTCGCCGATTCTCACCCGCAGGGTCTCGCGCGCGGCATCACGCGCGGGCTCGTGCAGATGGCCGAAGGGGCCGACATGCGCTTCGGCGGGACCAGCGTCCTCCAGGTCGCGCGGACCCTCCACAACGGTGCGCTGCAGCAGGGCGTCGTGCAGGTCACCGAGGAGGGCAGCGTTTCGACGGCGCTGATGCGCTACATGACGCTCTCCGAGCAGGTCGTCTCCATGATCGCCGTCGGCTGCCACACCGACGCGCGGGGGCGGGTGCTCGAGGCGGGCGGCTACCTGGTGCAGCTCCTGCCCGAGGTCGTGCCAGGTCCGCTCATGGTGATGACCGAGCGGCTGAAGGACTTCGAGGACATCCTCCCCCTCCTCGCCGCCGGAAAGGGCGCGCCCGCCACGCTCCTCGGTGAGCTGCTCTACGGGATGCCGTACACCGTCGTCGGCGAGGACGAGGTCGCCTTCGGTTGCACGTGCGACGAGACGCGCCTGGCGGCGACGCTGGCCTCTCTGCCCAAGGAGGAGATCGAGTCGATGATCGCGGACGGGCATGTCATCGACGCGTCGTGCGACTACTGCAGCAAATCGTACCAGTTCGCCCCCGAACGCCTCCGCGGCCTTCTCGCGCGCAGCTGAACGCGCGCGCGTCCGTCAGGGATAGGTCCCGATGAGCAGCGGCATCGAGTGCTCGGGCAGGCCCGGCGCCTTCGACGTGATGGTCACGACGACCGCGTTGCCATCGCCTGGCGCCTTCGCGTTCGCGGTCACCGTGATCTGACCGACGTCGCCGTTGTTTCCCGTTCCCTTGTCCACGACGATCGTGAGGCGCTTGTTGCTCGCGGGGGAGAACCAGTTGCCTTCGGTCGCCGTGATCGTCCACGCCGCGCTCGGCAGGCTGCTGAAGAACCCGAGCTTGATCGCCTTGTTGCCGCCGATGGGCACCTGGTAGCCGTAGCCGCTCTCCGGCGAGACCGCGGCCCCCATGAAGACGCTCACGTTCTCGAGGCCGAGCGGCGCGACGTTGTAGTACGGCTCGGACGGCGCAGGGACGCAGGGGTTCAGCCCTGCGGCCGCGCTCTTGTTCGACCAGAGTCGCTGGAGGTTGTAGGGCAGGTCACCGGCACCCCGGTACTCGGCGTCGGGGTAGAGCTCGCAGATGTCGCCGATCTCGTTGTCCTGGCTGAGCGCCTTCCACGCCAGGTGGAGGGCGTCGAACTCGCCGAACGCGGGATCGGTCGAGAGGTGCGGGTTGGTGGCGACCTCCGCGATCTCGTGGCCGGCGCCCGCGGTGGCGAAGTCGACATCGGACTGGCCGGCGACCGCGCCGCCCTCGTCGACGAGGACGTAGGGGACGTGCATGCTTCCCACGGTGAGCTCGGAGTGCTTCGTCGTGCTCGGGTTCATCTTGGCCGAACGCGGGATGTAGACCACGTACGTCGTCGAGTCGTCGGGCACCGGCCAGCCACTCGGCGCGCCGCCGTCCGTCGGGGCGGCGGCGGCGAGTTGCGCGCGCAGGTACGCGGAGATGTCGCTCGGATCGCGGCCGGGAGGCGCTCCGGCGAGGTGCAGATGATTGGCCGCGCCGCTGGTCCCCTGGCCGATGCCGTACTCGGCGGTCGTCGACTTCCAGTACCCGGACACCGTCAGCTTGTCCCCGAAGTCCTCGAGCGCGGCGCGGTTCGGATCGCCGTCCCACGTGACGGTGACGAGCCTGGGCGCCGCGATCAGCTTGCCGCCCGCGCTGACGATCTGCCCCACGTCGGGCTTGAACGCCGGCACGAAGCCGCCGCCGTCGCCGGCTCCCCCCTCGAGCGGGTGCCCGCCGCCGTCCGGCTGCCCGGAGCCCGCGTCGCCGCCCGCGGCCGCGCTCTGGGCCTTCGAGCTGCACCCGACAGCGACGAGGCAGAGGAGCACCGAGCACGTGTGAAGGTGGCGCTTTACCATCAGGGCAGGTGAATCGGTGTGGTGGTCCCGCCGGTGGCGTGGCAGGAGTTGCACCCGCCGTTGCTGACGGCGCTCACCATGTTGACCTTCGTCGTCGCGTTGCGCGCGCCGGCGTGGAGCCCGGGGGTGAACTGTCCGGGCCTGAACCAGAAGAGGCCTATCGCGTCGGTGTAGACGGTCGTACCCGCCGTTCCATCCGCCTTCGCGACGCGCACCTGAGCGCCCGCAACGCCGTTGCCGGCGCCGTCCACCAAGCGGCCGCCCGACGACCAGGCGGGCGCGTCGCCGCCGTTGTGACAGTCGAGGCAGTTTCGCTTGATGCGCGAGTCGTTGGCGCTGTGCTCTCCCTGCCGCGAGCTGCCCGGGGTGAAGGGGGGCTGGCCGTTGAAGACGTCGGAGGGGGGCGGAGGAGGAGGGGGGGAAGTTCCCGCGTCACCGCCGGCGGTGCACCCGAGCGTGTAGTTGCTCGCGATCCACGCGTCGAAGGCGGCCGCGGCCGCGGCGTTCGCGGCGACCGTGCTCCCTGGCGGCATGATCGACGTGGCGGAAGCCTTGAGCTTGAGCGCGGAGAGCTGCGCCTGGTTCTTCGCCGCGTTCTCCTTCGAGACGGCGGTCATCTCGGCGAGATTGGTGAGGGGGCTCAGCGAACCGTTCACCGGCGGGTTCGAGTGGCAGCCCACGCACTGCTGGTTGAGGATCGTTTGGATGTTCGTCGGGACACACGCGCTCGACGGCGGCGGGGGCGGAGGAGGCGGAGGAGGCCCTGCGTCCGCGCCTGGCGGCGGCGGCGGCGCGGCGTCCAAGCTCCCCGACGTGCCACCGCCGGAGGTGCCACCGGAGCTCGACCCTGAGGTGCCCCCCGACGTCCCGTCTCCCGACGCGCCCGAGCTGGCAGGTGCCGCCGCGTTCGGTCCCCACGCCCCACCGCCGCCTAGCGTGCCCGTATTCGAGTCGCCGCAGGCCACCGCAACGAAGCTGGTGAGCACGAGGGCCCCGAGAACGTAGATGTGACGCATGCCATCCTCCCAGGGTCCCGGCGGGCTCTCGCTGAGCACGGGACCGGTCGTGAAGTGCGAGGTCGGCGGGGGAAGGATGCAGGAAAAAAACGCCGTAGTTTCGGAGGGATCGCTGGGTGGCAGGTGGATCGTTCAGGATCCGAGCTGAAGTCGCCGACCCTGCTTTGGAAAACGCCTGCGCACCTTCACGTACTCAAATTTCTCGTCCCTTGGATCGCTCAGGATCCGCCGCGAACGAACGTTCGATGATTTCCTAGCGAATAGAAACGAACGTTCGTTTTGTGAGCATCGGGCGCGGAGCAGTGCAGGATTGCGTCGCGGTGGCCGACGAATGTTCGCGCGGTTTCGCGAAGCCGCGCGAGCGCTCGCGAAGGGCCCGTGGTGGATCGCGCCTCCCAGGGCCACTGAAATTACTAAGGAATATGGCCAGGCGCGCTGGTCCACCACCTGCATAGGTGATCGTACGATGAACACCTACCGCGCCCTCCTCGCCTTCGCGCTCGCTCCGCTGGCCGCCCTGCCCGCTTGTAGCGCTGCGCCACCCGAGACCGGGACGACCTCCGAGGAGATCGCTGCGAGCTGCGGGCATGCCGCGGGCTCACACGCGCGAAGCACGCTCGACAACGTGCCGGCGCACATCCCGATCAAGCACGTCATCGTCGTGATGCAGGAGAACCGCTCCTTCGATCACATGCTCGGTGCCCTTCGCCTGCTCGGCCACGACGTCGACGGCATTCCGGGGGCGTTCGTGAACCGCGACGCGAACGGAGCGCCCGTGCACTTCGCGCACCGCACCGACACATGCTTCGACGCCGACTCGCCGCACAACGAGGAGGCCATGGAATCGTCGATCGACGGCGAGCACATGGACAGCTTCGTCAAGAGCGCCGCGACCAAGAGCAGCAACGGCCACTACGTCATGAGCTACTACACCGAGAAGGAGCTCCCGTTTTACTACTTCCTCGCGCAGAGCTACGCGATCAGTGACCGCTACTTCTCCGCGATGATCGGCCCGACCGATCCCAACCGTGATTTCTTGTACGCCGCCACCTCCAACGGGATCACCGTGACGAGCAGCGGACCGCAGCACAAGTTCAAGGGCGTCCGCACGATCTACGACGAGCTCGATCATGCGAAGGTCTCGTGGGGCGTGTACTCGAGCGGGCCGCCACGTCAGGGTGCTATCGGCTGGGATCGTGGGCACAGGGGCGTGCACGACGAGGGGGACTTCTTCGACGCGCTGAAGGACGACAAGCTCCCGCAGGTCGTCTTCGTGGATCCAGGCCTGCACGAGGACGAGCACCCGCCGCACGACGTCCAGCTCGGCGAAAAGTTCTCGAAGAGGATCTACGACGCGGTCACCGCGAGCCGCGCCTGGAACGAGACCGCGCTCTTCTTCACTTACGACGAGGCAGGCGGCATCGCCGACCACGTGCCTCCGCCGGCCGCGTGCCCGCCGAGCAAGCAGTTTCCCACGTTCGACCGGCTCGGCGTCCGCGTGCCCGTCATGCTCGTCTCGCCGTACGCGAGGCGCGGCTACGTCTCGCACCGCGTGCACTCGCACACGTCGATCCTCCGCTTCGTCGAGCTCGTCTTCGATCTGCCGGCGCTCACGGCGCGTGACGCGAACGCCGACGCGATGCTCGACATGTTCGACTTCGCTGCCGCCCGTCCCCCGCATCCGGGCGCGCCGGACGCTGGCCACGGCGCGTGCAAGGGCGATCCCTCGGAGAACTGGGCGACCGACGTGGGGCAAGACCTGGCCAACGACTGGGACAAGATCCGGCATGGCTGGTGGCCGTGACCCGCCGGCGGGTGCCACCCTGACCCTATGTGAACGCTAAGGCCCGCACGGCGAGCCCGCGCCGCCGTCGCCGCAAACGCACGCGACCTCGCCCGCGCCAAGGCACTTCTTCGCGGCGAGCAGGCAGCGACCGCCCCCAACGCATTTGTTGCCGGTGCAGCCGATGAAGTCGAAGGCCGAGACGCAGACGCCGTCGAGCAGCGGGCCCGCGTCGCCCGCGTCGCCTGCGTCCGCGCCAGCATCGACAGGAAACGTCGCTTCGAGGCACTGGGCCGGGGGAAACGCGGGCGGGCAGTCGCCACCGCCGTTGGCCACGAGGCACGGCGACCCGATCCCATTGCAGTTGGGCGGTGGCGGCGGGCCGGTGTCGTCGGGCGGAATGTACGCGTCGTAGTCCGGCGGGAGGTTCGCGTCGTAACGCGGAACGCTGGTGTCGTAGACGGTCCACGCATCGGGCACGGTGGAGCCGCCGGCGTCGTCGTTGCTCGTGTCGGCGGCGTCCTTCGCGCACGCGGCCAGGGCGGTTACCCCGAAGAGCCCGGCGGCCGCGAAGGCCACCGCAAGCGGAGAAACGGCTGCGGCGACCCGTCGCATGAAAGCCTCTACTTCCTTACTTCTTCGCTCCCTGAAGCACCATGAGGTGGAACTTCGAGAACTCGGTCTGGCCGAGCGTGAAGAGCACCTCGACGAGCAGGCGATACGGCGTGTTCGAATCGGCGATGACGATCGCCTCCGAGCGCAGATCCTTGGCGCCGGTGGCCGCGCGGACTTGCTTGTCGCGCTCGCGCCAGCTCTGGAGCGAGTTGGCGAGGGGGACGATGTAGAGATCGTTCGGGCCGCTGCGCTTGTACTTACCCTCGATGCCGTGTGTCGGGTCCGAAGGGACGGGGCAGACGACGTTGTCGTCGACCACGATGTGGCTCTTCGAGATGAGCACCGCGACGCCCTCCTGCGAGGCCTCTGTCGTGAGGATGCTCTTCGGGATCTGGAGATCGTTCGACTGCGGCATCGACGCGCTCGACGCGCTCATCGTCTTCAGGAGAAAGACGAGGATGATGGTCATCATGTCCATCATCGCGGTGATGTTGAGGAAGTTGATCTCCGGCTCGAGCTTCTTCTTGTTGTACTGCTTGCGGAGGACGCGCTTGTAGGTCGCCATCGACGCAGGCTTCGCGCGGGGAAGAGGCTGACCGCCGGGACCGCCGGGACCGCCGGGACCTGTAGGAGGCTGGTTCACGTCGTCCCTAGCCTATCTCGCCAAACCGAAGTTGACGTCCGGAAACAAGCAGCCCACGCCTTCCCAGACGCCTTCCTTGCCAGGGATGCACTCGCCGACGTCGTCCTTGCGGATGGCGTCCATGGTCGAGACGATCGCCTGGAAGGGGATGTTCGGGTTGGCGCTGACGGTGACGCTCATCTCGTCCTTGAAGTCGGGCGAGAGGTTCTTCAGGCGCTTGGCGCACGCGCCGAGGGAAGCGAAGTCGTAGTCGTTGTTCTTCTTGGGGATGGCGAGCCCGGCGCCGGCTTCCTGGCATCCCGGCGCGACGTTGCCGCCGCGCGCCTTCACGCTGAAGCCATCCTGCACCACGATGACGGTGAGCCCGAGCGACGGCTGGTCCGGCTTCGCGGACGACCTGCCCCCTGCGCGCGGCGGCGACGTGTCGAGCGTCGCCGTGAAGGTCACGCTGACCGTCGCCAGCACGAACATCATGACGTTCGTGATGATGTCGAGGAACGGGATGATGTTGAGCTCGCCGCCCTCTTCGTCCGGCGCCAATTCCTTGGGGTCGGTGAGGCGGCGGATCTTGCTCCGTTGCTGCGCAGAAAGTCTCTCGGGCTCTTTCGCCATGGCCTACGTTCCCTGGTCGTTGCCGGCCTCAGTAGTTGCCAGGACGCGTCTGGATCGAGAGCAGGTTGAAGACGCGCTCCTGCGTAGCGTCGAGATCGTGCTGAATGTTCTTCGAGCGCTGGTGCAAGATGAGGTGCGCGATCATGCACGTCACGGCGATGCCGAGACCGAAGGCCGTGTTGTACATGGCCTCCGCGATGCCGTTCGCGAGGATGCTCTGCCGCTGGGCGGCCGACAGGCCCGGCGCGCCGACGGCGGTGAACGTGTGGATGAGGCCGAAGACGGTGCCGAGGAGGCCGATGAGCGTCGCGATGTTCGCGAGCGACCACAGCGAGCCGACACGCTTCTCGACGGCGGGCTTGAGCTCGCCCATCTTCTCGCTCATCGCGGCGTCGATCTCGTCCGGGCCCTTGTTGGCGTGCGTGAGCCCCGCCTTCACGAGCTGCAGCGTCGGGTAGTCCCCGGCGTCGCAGAGCTTGATCGCGCGGTCGATGTTACCGGCCGTGACGAGCTTCTTGATCTGCGCGAAGAACTCTTTCGAGTTCACGCGGTACTTGCCGAGCTGGAACGCAGCGCGCTCGACGATGAGCGCGACGACGACGGCGCTCACCACGAGGTTGATGGAGAGGAAGAGCGGATTGTCCTTGAAGACGGCCATGAGGCCGCCACCGCCACCACCCTCTGCCGACGCAGCCGCATTGCTCAGAAGCGATACGAACATCCGCGAAGCTCCTTCCTATTCCCTCGGCACCAACAGCAAAAAAACTCGAAACTCGTCTGGCGTGGCGTCCCGGACTTGTCGTCCGAGACGGGCTCTGCGAGAGAAGTGAAAATCCCCCCGGCCCTTCGCGCGCTCGCGCCCAGCGGAAGGGACGATAACGCCTGTGGATCTGTGAAGTCAACGAGACGGAAGGGCAGGGCCCGGGGAGGCCGCCACTGGGAGCGGGTTCTCCCCTCGCGTCGCTTCGCGATGTGCTTCGGTAAGGAAGGCCGGGGAAAGTCCATAAATTTACAAATTATGGAATATGCACCTTCCAGCCTCACGGCAAACTTCCGCAAACCCCGGTATTTCAGGGGTTTCAACTCCTACATCTTCGGCGGCGATGGTGGATTTCGACCCAATCGAGTTGACGGATCGCTGTCCAACCCGTCATCCTCATCGGCAACGGCCCCGGCTGCTGCTTCACCAGTTCACCCGTTCACCAGAGTTGGGTCGCGACACCGATGTTGGGCTCTGGCCGTTAGGGTCGGTCTGCGATCCAACGAGGATGTGCCCACTTCTTCCGCGCCGGTTCGGCGATCACTGCGAGCTTGCTTCTTCACGAATCGTTCCGCTAACGTGGCGCCTCGCAAGTGCGCGCTCCGTCATCCGGCGGTTCGTGTCACCCCGTTCGGCGCGCCATTCAACTCGGTTGCCCCGCACACAGATTCGTAGGGCTGCAGGAAGACCTCATTCGAGGAGGACGATCACATGGCTGGCATTTGGAAGCACTACACGGACGGCGGCTGGGGGATGCACATCATCCTTCTTTGGTCGATCGTCACGATCGGCATCATCATCGAGCGCGCCCTCTATCTCTATGGCTCGTCGATCAACAAGGACGTGTTCCTCGCGACGATGCAGAAGTGCATCCTGGCGGGCGACGTGGCCAAGGCCGTGAAGATGTGCTCCGCCGCGAACGCACCGCTCGCGCGGATCGTTCAGTCGGGCCTCGTGAAGGTGAATCGCCCGGACGAAGAAGTCCAGGCGGCGATGGATGAGGCGGCCCTCCGCGAAATCCCCCGCATCGCCAAGCGCACGGGCTACCTCGCGCTCCTCGCCAACCTCGCGATGCTCACGGGGCTCCTCGGCACCGTCTCTGGTCTGATCCGGAGCTTCGGCGCCGTGTCGGGCGAGAGCGTCGACCCGAGCCAGAAGGCGCGCATCCTTGCCGAAGGCATCTCGGAGGCGATGAACTGCACCGCGTTCGGTCTCATCGTCGCCATCATCGGCCTCATCGGGTACGCCGTGCTCAACGGCAAGACCCAGGCGCTCGAGGACGACATCAACGAGGCGAGCGTTCAGGTGCTCAACCTCGTCGTCACGAACCGCCAGAAGGTCAACCTCTCAGGCATCCCGCAGGCGGCTTAGTAGCGTCGCGTCTTTCGCCGATCCCTTCGCGGGCCCGTTGTCGGGAGTCGTCGCCGTACAGGAAGTACGGCTCCTCGTCCCTCCTAGGGCTCGCTCGGTCTCGGCGAAATCCGCGGCGTTACTACTCGGGGGAAGAACCGTTTCGTGAAGGGCGGAGTAGACGATGGCCGGTGTAAGCGTAGATAGCGGCGGCAAGGGTGGGCGTAGGACGACGGATTCGGAGATCAATATGATCCCGATGATCGACCTGCTGATGGTCACCATCTCGTTCCTGCTCATCACCGCGGTGTGGACGCACATGTCTCGCATCAACGCGGACGCGCAGGTGCCCGGTCCGCCGCGGCCCGATGTCGAGGAGACGAAGACGGAACCCGAGAAGCAGCTCCACGTCGAGATGCGGCAGCCTGATCACTTCACTCTGGTGTGGAAGCAGTCGGGCACGATCATCACGACGATCGACGTGCCGCGCAAAGACAACATCGAGAAGCTCCAGGGCAACATCAAGAAGGTGCAGTTCACGGAGCTCGCCGACAAGATCGAGAGCGAGTGGAAGACCGTCGGGCAGCATCGCGACGGCTCGGACAAGAAGTTCGACCAGGCGATCCTTCACACCGACAACGACACTCCGTACATGTTCATCATCGGCGTCATCGACGCGATCTACCGCCCGAAGCGCGACTACACGGTCGGCGGTAAGACCGAGAAGATGCCGGCCTTCAACGTCACGTTCGCGGTGAACTAAGGGCGACGCCCTTCGCAGGATACTGGGAGCACCATGACGATTCAGGAACCTGGCCGCAGATTGATGCACGCCGTCCCGCTGAAGTTCGTTCAGAAGCGGGTTCAGGGCGGAGGGCACCGCGGGACGAACGCGAGCCTGTCGCTCACGAGCATGATCGACTTCCTCGTCGTCACGGTCGTTTTCCTCCTCATGACGTTCGACGCGTCGGGCGAGAAGCCGGCGAACAAGGGCGTCACCCTGCCCCCGGCAGAAAATATCCAGGACATGATCGACGCCCCCATGGTGGCGGTCACCGGCTCGCTCATCCTCGTCGACGGTACGCCCGCCGGCAACACGCGCGCGATCGAGGACAGCAAGCGCCTCCAGCGCGTGGACGAGCTCTTCAACTTGCTCAAGGGCAAGCGCGAGCTCTGGAAGCAGCTCCACCCGGGCAAGGAATTTCCCGGTGTCGTCGTTCTGCAGATCGACCAGGAGGTCCAGGCGATCGTCGTGAAGAGCGTGTTCCAGACGGCCGCGTTCGCCGGCTACCCGAACGTTTCGTTCATGGTCAACGCTCTGCCGAAGACACACTGATTTCGCATTCGCGGAGCCGACGATGGGAGACCGTGAGCCCGTCGGGCTGAAGTCGATTCGCGACGCGAAGCAGAACCGGGGGCGGACGCAGAGCCGGATCTCGCCGCAGTCCCTGCTTTTCGTGCTCCTGGCGGCGGTGACGGTCACCATCGCGTATTTTTACGTGGCGGGGCGAAACCTCGACGCGAACAAGGACAAGCTGCTGCAGAAGCAGCGCGCCGTGCAGGCCACGGTCGGCGCCGAGTGGGGGCCGCTGCGCGACAAGATCGAGAAAGCGACGCTCGACGCGGCGGCGCAGTTCAAGGGCGACTTCGTCGATTCCGAGGCGGGCCGCATGGAGTTTCGCACGGCGCCCGGGATCTACCTGCGGATGCGCGTCGCCGAGGCGAGGGACAGCGCCGGCCTTCGCAAGGCCGCGAAGAGCTCGCTCCGCGACGCGTTCGTCGGGTGCCTGCTCCGCGGGCAGCCTCGCGCGAAGCTGGAGGCCGACGGCGGCGGCCTCTTCCCCGATCAGCCCTGGAACATGCGCCAAGCCTACACCGCCACCCGCATCCTCACCGACGACTGGGTGAGCGAGGTGAAGGCGTCGGACGACGATCTGCGCTTGCGCGTCTTCCAGCAGCAATACGATCAAGCGATCCGGGACGAGATCCCGGTCGCCATCGAGATGCTGAAGAAGGCGCAGTTCTTCCTGCTGGTGCTCGACGAGGACGCGGCGGCGGCGCGCGACGCGGCCGACGGCGGGCCCATCGACGAGCAGGCGCTCCAGCTCGTGCCCCACGAAACGCGGGTGCACCTCGTCAACCTGCGGACCGGCGCCGAGATGTTGCGCCTCAAGCGGAGCGGCGCGGCGGCGTTCTTCATGGCCGGCGAGAACCCGAACGTCGATCCGCAGACCCGCGCGGCGATGCAGCGCAACGTGAACAACTGCGATCTGGCCAACCAGGTCACCGCCGCGCTCGAGAAGAAAGCCGACTGAGCGCCGCCTCGGGCGCGCTCAGCCTCAGCGCGCCCGCACGAGGACGTGGAGATCGGCGAGGTTCAGCCCAGTCGGGCCGCCGGGGAGCGCCGTGGCGGCCTCTTCGTGCAGGCGCGCGGTGTCGAAACGGCGGATCGCGTCGTCGCACGTACCTTCGTCGATCTTCGCGCAGAACTCGGCGTCCACGATCGCGCCGGCGGTGCCGCTCGCTCCGTCCACGCCGTCCGACGCGCCCGAGAGGAAGGCGACGTCGGCGGGGAGCGTGTGGGCGAGGATGGCGGCGAGATGACCCGCGCGACCGCCGCGGCCCGGCTTGACCCCACCCATGGCGACGAGCGGTTCGGCGGCGCGAACGACGGCTTCGCCGGGCGTGAGGCCATGGGCGAGGGCGCGGTACTCGGACGCCATGCGCTGGACCTCCACGCTCGCTGCCCGAAGAGTGCGCACGCCGTAGCCGTGCTTCATCAGGAGATCGGCGGCGATGCGCGCAAGGTCTTCGGGCGCGAGGATCGTCCGCACCTTCTGGAGCGACGCCTCGGGATCGCCGGGCTTGAGGGTCTCCTTCATCGGCACGCGGCGAAATCGGCGCGCGTGGTGGAGCAAGATCGCGCGCGCCTGGGCGGCCGTCGTCGGGTCGGGGACCGTCGGACCGGAGCCGACGTCCTCGGGGGCGCCATCGATGACGTCGCTCACGAGGTACGCGAGCGTGTGGGTCGGCGCCGCCGCGCGCGTGAGGCCCCCTCCCTTCACCTTGGAGATGTGGCGACGGACGGTATTGAGCTCCTGGATCGTCGCCCCCGAGCCCATCATTCCCGTGATGATCTCGCGCTTCTCCTCCAGCGAGATGCCGTCGATCGGGACGGCGACGAGCGACGAGGCGCCGCCCGAGACGAGCGCGAGGACGAGCCCTGGCGCCTCGCGGGCGACGTCGATCGCGCGGATCGCGGCGGCCACGCTGCGCGCGTCGGGCAGCGGGTGCGGCGCGCGCAGGAGCTCGATGCGCGGATCGGTCAGCCCGCACGGCACGCCGTCGGCGGTGACGATGAGCGCCTTGTCGATGTACGGTCCCCACCGCTCGAGCGCGCCGGCGGCCATGGCGGGCGCCGCCTTGCCCATGGCGATGATCGATGCGCTGAGCGCGCGCGGGGGCCGCGCCGGGAGTACGTCGTGAACGCGGGTCGCCACATCCGTCGACGTGACGGTCGCCTGGAAGATCTGGAACAGCTGCTCCCGGAGGTTCATTTGGGGCCGCGATCGTCCCAGTCTACCGCGTGCGTGCCGAAGAACTGGTGCCACGCAAGCGTCACCGAGAGGTACGCGGCGCGATCGGCGGGGCCGAGGACCGTCCCCTCGGCGAGGGCCGCGTCGCTCCAGCGGACGCCGCCGTGCAGACCGATCCACGGGCCGCTCGCGCGACCCAGCACCGGGAGCTCGAGACCGACGCCGAGCTGGAGGCCTGGTTTTTCGCCGAACGAGCCGCCCGTCGGCTGCGAGAAGAAGGCGCCGAGCTCGAGACCGAACGAGTCGATCGCGAGGTCGACGCGCGGCGAGCCGAGCTCCTTGCCCTTGAGCCAGCGGGCCAGGAAGAGCGGGCGGAGCTCGAGACCCAGCGCGAGGACGCGCTTGGGCTCGGCGGCGGACGCGAACACCGTGGCGTCCTCGTACGTCGTGAAGACGCCAACGGTGTCGAGGTAGCGGACGCGCATGTCGACGGTCGCGCGCGGACCGCCCGGCCCGACGGTCGCGCCGAGGCCGCCGATCGCGGAGATGTCGCCGTCGATACGGCCGTAGGTCGCGTCGACCGTGTCGCGCGGCGGCGGGGCCGGCGGTGGCGCCGTTGGCGACGCGGGCGGCGCCGCTGGCAGAGCGGCGGTGAGCTGGGCGAGGACGATCGCGGCGAGGATCATGGCCCCTGCACGCCGAGGGCGAGGGTGATCTCTTCGCGGAGCTCGGGGGCGACGATGAGCCGCACGCGCGAGAGCACCTGGCCCGCGAGGCGCGCGAGGAGGAACGAGACGTCGCTCAGCGGGCGCGCAGGCCCTTTCTGGAAGACGACCATGAGGGGCTCGGGCTCGCCGCCGAAGGGGGTGTCGGTGGAGACGTCGAGGCCGACGTAGACGTCGGGGTCGAGGCCGCGCCTCTCGGCGATCTCGCGCGCGACGGCGTGCGCCTCGTTCCGTCCCGGGGCGATCGCGTGCTCTCCGAAGAGCTCGTACGTCTTGAAGAGGGCGCGGCCGCGGATGCGACGCGCCATGTCGGCGAGGGGCTGGTCGCGGGCGCTCTCCCACGCGTGGATGGCCGTGAAGACCGTCGCGTCGTCGAGCTCGAGGTAGTCGCCGAGCGAGAACGGCTCGCCGTGAGCGCCTTGCTCGATCGCGCGCGGCACGAGGGGGAGCCGGTCGCCGCCGGCGATGCACTGGCTCGCGCGCGCGAGCACCGTCCGGATCATCCACTCGGCGGAGCGCGTGGCCTTGTGGAGGTAGACCTGCTGGAACATGAACAGTCGAGCGAGGATGAACGCCTCGATCGCCGGAAGCCCCTTGGCGCCGTCGATCGCGAGGCCGGGCGCGCGGCCCTCCTTCGCGGGCGCGAAGCGAAGGCTGCGGAAGAGCCAGGGCAAGTCGTAGTCGCCGTAGCGAACGCCCGTCGAGTGGGCGTCGCGCAGGAGGTAGTCGCAGCGATCGACGTCGAGGGTCCCGCTCACCGCCTTGGCGAGGTAGGGGAGCGCCGCGTCGCCGGACGCCGCCGACGCTTGCCGGCCTGACGCCAGCGCCGCGACGCGCTCTGGCATCTGCGGGTCCAGGTCGACGAGGATTTTGTGAACGCCGGTGCCGGGATCCAGGATGATCCGTTCGGTCCACGCCTCGTGGTGTGGCGTGCCGGGGATCGCGTCCTCGAAGAGATGTGAGAGCGGGCCGTGCCCGACGTCGTGCAAGAACGCGGCGGCGAGCGCGTCGCGCGCGCGATCGGTCGTGACCTGCTGCCAGAACGGGAGCTCCCCGTGGATGCCGCGCAGGCGCGCGAGCAGGAGCTTCATGACGTGCGCGGTGCCCACCGCGTGCGCGAAGCGGGTGTGCTCGGCGCCAGGGAACGCGTAGTTGGTGACGCCGAGCTGACGGATGCGGCGCAGGCGCTGCACCTCCGGCGTGTCCATCAAGCGCTCGACGACCTGCTCCTCCTCCGATTCGAAGGAGACGAGGCCGTGTACGGGGTCGCGCAGGATCATGGAACCATCAGAGTAGCCATGGCGCCGTCGTCTGCGAAGACGCGGACGCCCATGGGGACCTTGCTCGCGCGCAGCACCGTCGCCGCGCGCTCGGCACGGACGGCGCGGGCGCCGGGGGCGCGCTCGGAGTGCCACGTCGTCGTGAAGGAGCCCTCGCCATCCCACGCCGACGCGACCGACCAGGCGAGCGGCTCGGTCGGCTCGACCAGGGTGACGTGAGCGCTCCCCTTCTCGCGCGTCACGAGGACGCGCGGGGGCTCCGCCGTCGGCCACGCCGCCGCGGTCGTGCGCTCGACCGTGACGCCGGCGCCGGCGCGCAGGAGCCGGGCGCGGGCCGTCGCGATCGCCGCCGGCTTCGCGTCGCCGCAGATCGCACGGCGCCCCGTGACGAACGCCGCCTCCGCCGTCGTGCCGCTCCCGGCGAAGAGATCCACGACGAGCCCCCCTTCCGGGCTCGCGCACCGCAAGATGCGCTCGAGCAGCGCGCGCGGCTTCTGGGTCGGGTAGCCGGTGCGCTCGCCGGTCTTCGCGTGACGGAGCGGCGGCACGTCGGTCCACAGCGCGTCGACGCGGCGCTCGCGGCATAGGACTCCATCGTCGTCCTTCACGAGGAAGTACTTGATGTAGACCTTGCCCGTCGCCGTGCGGTGCACGCGGCCGATCGCGTCGAGCTTGGCGATCGAGGCGTCGGTGTAGTCGCCGCGCGGCGCGCTCGTGAACGGGCGCCCTTCGTCGTCCCAGCGGATCGCCCCGGGCTCGATCGGCTCCTTGCGCGTCGGCGGGATCAGCTTGGCGTCGGGCCCGCCGTAGACGACCAGCGTGTCGAGGGTCCGGCCGAACTGCGCCGACGTCGCCTGGCGCCCGAGGTTCGGCGCGCGCCGCCAGACGATCTCGTTGATGAACCGGTCGCGCCCGAGGATCTCGTCGAGCAGCGCGCGAACCAGGTACGACGCGCGCCAGTCGACGTGCACCCAGATGGATCCGGTCTTCGCGAGGAGACGCGCGCCCGCCTCGATGCGCGGAGCGAGCATGTCGAGGTAGTCGCCGATCTCCGTCCAGCTGTCCTCGTACGCCTTGGTTCGCCGCACGCGGCCGTCGGCGGGGCCGTCGAGGCGCGCCTCGAGCACGTAGTCGGCTTGTGAGGCGTACGGCGGGTCGATGTAGACGAGATCCACTTTGCCGGCCAGGCCGCGCGACGTGAGCACCCCGGCAAGATCGAGCGCGTCCCCGAGAACGAGCGTCTGCGCGCCATCGCCGGTGCGCTCGAGCTTGCGCGTCTCACCGGGGCGGGCGGCCTCGCCGCCGGGCTCCCAGCTGCGGCGAGGCCACGTCAGCCGGAGCTCTCGTTTGGGGGCCTTCACGCGGGGCATCACCACCTACTTATCGTAAAGGTCGGGGCTTTGGGGTAGGCTCGCAAAGTTTCCCTGTCCGGAGGTCGACCCTGAGCGCTGCGCGAGCCACAGCACCTCGCTTGATCGACATCCTCCGGGCGCTGCCCTCGGGGGAGCTAGATTCGCTCATCTCGCGACTGGGCATTCGGATCGATCCGGCCAAGCGCCTGGACGGCCCGTCGCAGGTGGCCCGCGTGCTCGTAGGCCTGCCAGATCTGCGTGATCCCTCGCGATTGCCGCAGGCGAGCGTGGAGCTCTTGCACCGCGTCGCCGAGGCGCGCGGCTCGCTCATCGTGCCGTCGATTCCTCCGGCGCTCGAGCCCCTCTCGGCCCGCGGGCTCATGTTCGCGCGAGGCGAGCGCGGCGCGGTCGAGCTCATCCTCCCCGCAGCGTTCCTCGTCCAGCTCCGCCCCTGGGAGGGCGAAGACCCGCGCGGGATCCGCGCGCTCCTGGCGGGCGCGGCGTTCGAGACGTCGAGCGCCATCGCCGCGCACTACCTTGGCCGGCCGGCGACGCCGCCGATCGCCCTCTCCCTCGAGCTGGCGTGGGAGGTCCTCGGCGATCCGGTGCGACTCAAGGAGGAGGTCCACAAGCTCTCCGCCACCGAGCGCCGGGTGCTCGAGAGCGTCGAGCGCGAAGGGGGCGAGGTCGACACCGAGGAGCTGCTCGAGCTCGAGAAGGAGCCCTTGCGCCTGCGCACCGCCACCGGCGCGACGCCCTCGCGGCGTGGTGTCGGCTTCTCGCTGGAGCGCCGCGGCGTGCTCGTGCCGGTGCACCCCAACCGCCACATCGTCCCGACCGAGGTCGCCCAGATCATCAACGCGGACACGCTGGCCGAGCGCGAGACGCGCCGCGAGCAGGTTAAAAGCTTCGTCGCAGAGGGGGACCACGCCCCGCGACGGGCGCGTTTTACCCAGGATCCGGCGCCGATCGCGATGGGCCTGGCGCTCGTCGCGCGCGAGCCGGGGAGCGAGGTGCGCGCGGGTATCGGCACACCGAGATCGCTCGTACAGAAGCTCTCGACGCGCTTCGGACGCGATCCCGAGCACGTCGCCTTGATCGTGGCGCTGTCGCGCGCGGTCGGGCTGTGGGACGTCTCGGCCACGTCGCAGGCGGCGCCGCCAGGTTCCCTCGCCGTCCACGAGCTCACGCGCCTCCTCTTCGTCGCGTGGCGCCGCGGCGGCGCGTGGGACGAAGCGCGCCCCGAACCGGAAATGCTCCGCGTCGCGATCGACGCCCGCGATCCGAGTCCGGTCGGCGTCGTGCGCGAGATGGTGCTCGAGTCGCTGACCGATCTCGGTGAGGGACGCTGGGTGCCTTGGGCCTCGCTCGCAGGCTACTTGAAGACCGATCATCGCGTGCCCGGCCTCACCCGCTTGCTGCGCCGCTGGGCGGAGCGCGTCGGCGTCGACGTGTCGGAGCCGATGGAGGTCGCGCGACGCATCGCGCAGGAGAGCCTGCCTGCGCTCGGGATCGTGGACCTGGGGGAGGACGACGTGGGGAGCGAGGCGGGCGGCGAAGCGGGTGACCACGCCGGCGCGGGGCCACGGATCACGCTGCGCCTGACGCCGCGTGGGCGCTCGCTGCTCTCCGACCGTCCGCCGACATTCGACGGCAACCGATCGAAATTTCTCGACACCCACGTCCTGCGCATCGGGCCCGGCACGCGCGTTCACGCGCTGCTCGCGATCGCACCGTTCGTCGAGGTCGGGCGCGCGACCGACACCCTCGACCTCATCGTCGCCCCGCAGACGCTCGCGCGCGCGCTCTCGGCGGGCTTCGAGGCCGACGCCCTTCGTCAGCGCATCGAGGCGGTGGCGCCGCTCCCCGAAACGCTCTCGCGCACGCTCGCTCAGGCGAGCGTCGTCGTGGGCCGCGGCACCTTCACGGGGGGCGCAGGATTCTTGTGGGTGGAGGACGGAAACGTTCGCGAGATGCTGCGGACGCGGAGGCCCACCGCGGAGCTCTTCGTCGATCCGTCCCCGCCTGCCGGGCTCATCGTACAGCCGGGCGTCGATCTCGATCGACTCAGCCGGCGCTGCCGCACAATCGGCGTCGAGGTGCTCATCGACGGGCAGGTGGTTCGCGCAAAGACGCAGCCGCCGCCCCCGGTCCGCGCGACCCCGCTCGGCACCCGCGCGACGAAGGACGACAAGAAGGACGCCAAGTAACGGCCGCCTCAAAAGCGAGCGCCGATCGACCGCCCCGTCCACGTCGTTCGCGCGAAAGCGCAGGCGATTCTCGCTCCGCTTACTTGGGGATGCGGACGACGAGGTTGCCCGTGATGGCATAGAGGAAGGGCCCGTCCGGTGCGATCAGCGCTGCCGGGCCATAGACCTCCGGACGAACCACCGTCACAGAACCCAGGCCGCACTTCGCGCGACGAAGGAGATGCGCGTAGCTTCCGTTCGCGGGATCCTTCGCGAACCAGTAGACGTGCGTGGAATCGACGGCAAGGTAGCTCACCTCGGGAAATCCGGGCGCCTCGGCGACGAGCGCCGGCGTGTCGCCGAGCCGCCCGCTGGCCGCGAGACCGTAGATTCGCCCACGGAGCGTATCGCTCCAGAAGACGTTCGTGCCGTCGGTGGCTATGGCGTACGGGCGGCCTGCGTCGCTGACGACGAGCCGCACGCCGCCCTCGTCGGCCTTCAGCTGCCCGCCGCCGCTGTCAGCCTCGTCGGGAGCGGTCACCCAAAAGAGGCCGCCGTTGGTGCGGACGAGCCCGCGAGGCAACATCGGAGAGTCGTCGGAAACGGGCGTGGTTGCACCGGCGAAGCCATACCGCAGCACCTGCGGCCCGCTGACGTACGCGAGGCTCTGCGGTTCAAGCGCCATCGGCGCCACCGGCCCGACGTTGACGACGTCGTGCCAATCCCCTCCGTCACGGAGGACGTTGGCGAGGGTCACGCGCGTGCGGATCCAGAAGCGATCCTGCGCGGCGACCATCGCGGAGATCCTCTCGTCGAAGGGATCACTGCCGTCCGGGACGTCGTGGACGAGGACAGTCTCCGGTCCGGCGTCGGATGGCGGTACCGGTACCCGCTGCACGACGTATCCGGAGGACCAGTAGACGAAGGCGCCGTCGACGAGGAGCGTGTGGTCGTCGGAGCCTACGCTGCCGATGGTGGTGGGCTCGCAATGGCCGCCGACGCAGAGCGCGAGGGCACATGCGTGGTCGCAGCGACCACAATGATCGGCGCGCTGGAGCAAATCCACGCCCGTCTGCGCGCCACAGGTCGCATATCGCTCCCCCGCGTCGGTGGCGACGCTGGGCGGATCGCCGGTGCAGACGGGGGTTGCGTCGAAGGAGGCATCCGAGCCGTCCGGC
Source organism: Myxococcales bacterium (assembly GCA_025359105.1). Taxonomy (GTDB): domain Bacteria; phylum Myxococcota_A; class Polyangia; order Polyangiales; family Polyangiaceae; genus JANYHK01. The sequence goes on from JANYHK010000002.1 coordinate 30,772, forward strand.
GTGCCCGGTGGTACGTCGACGTCCGCCGCCATCGCGTCCCCGGCGGCGTCCGGGAGCCCGGCGCCCGCATAGCCGACGTCGTCGATCGTCAGGATGCTCGCGCACGCGACAAGGACGCCGGCGACGGCCATCGCCAAGAGCCCGCGACCTCCGACCATCTCGCAACCTTACCTCAGAAGCGAGCGGCGATCGCCAAGCCGCCGCCCCGGGTCCGCCCGCGTATGGCGGTGGCCCAGGCTCACGCCTCGCGGATCGATGCGCGCTCCTCGGCCCATGCGTCGCGTGGCGCCCGCTGCGTCTTGGCGACGACGCGGCCGCCGCGGAGGAACACCTCCACCGGGAGCGCCCGCCCGTTGTACTGGCTCGCCATAGTGAAGCCGTACGCGCCGCTGTCCAGGATGGCGACGAGCGCCGGCGGGCGCACGGGGAGCGCGTGCTCGCCGAAGTCGCACGAGCTCTCGCACACCGGGCCGACGACGCGCCAGGGGACGGCCTCGCCTTCGCCGCCGGAGATCGCGACGATGCGGTGGCGCGCCTGGTAGAGCGCCGGGCGGAGGAGATCGTTCATGCCGGCGTCGATCATGAGCCAGCGACGCTCGGCACCGACCCGCGTCTCCTTGACCTGGATCACCCGCGCAAGCAGCACGCCATGCGCGGCCACGAGCGCGCGGCCAGGCTCGACGTGCAGCGCGAGGCCGCCAAGGCCCGCCTCGCGCATCGCCTCGCGCGTCGCCCCGACGAAGTCGGCGGGCCGCACGGGGCAGCCGGCGCCGTAGTCGATGCCGAAGCCACCGCCGGTGTCGACGAACTCGAGCGGCGCTCCGGCGGCGCGCGCGCGGGCGGCGACTCCGAACAAGACGCGTGCACTTTGCACGTAGGGCTCGACCCGGGTGAGCTGGGAGCCGACGTGGCAGGCGACGCCCACGAGCGACGTGCTGGAGAGCGAAGTGACGCGCGTGAGCGCGGGTTCGACGTCGCCGAGCGGCACGCCGAACTTCGCCTCGTCGTGCCCGGTCGTGATGTGCGCGTGTGTACCGATGTCGCTGGCGTCCACCTGCGGGTTCACGCGGATGCTCACGCGCGCGGTCTTCCCGGCGACGCGCGCGCGCGCGTCGACGCGATCGAGCTCCTCGAGGCTCTCGGCCTGGATGGCGCCGATGCCGCGGGCGATCGCGAGATCGAGCTCGTCGTCCGTCTTGGCGACCCCGCTGTAGACGACGTGCAGAGGCGAGATACCGCACGCGAGCGCGAGGAGCAGCTCGGCGCCGCTCACCACGTCGGCGCCGCAGCCCTCCCGCGCGAGCGTACGCACGATCGGCCCGGCGGCATTGGCCTTCACCGCGTAGGCGACGAGCCCCCGCGGCCCCGCTGGCACCGACATCGCACGCAAGAGCTCGCGTGCCTCGGCGGCGATGGCGTCGAGATCGTAGACGTACGTTGGGGTTCCGATGGACGAATCCGTCGCCAGCGCTGCCAGGCTTGGCAAGATGCCCGAGAGTTTCGAGGGTGTTTCCGAGGTCACGGCGTTTGGCGCTTCGTTTCCGGGCCACTTTGGCATAAGAACCGTGCGATGGCGATCCGCCGTGCCAAGCTCGTATGCACGCTGGGCCCCGCCTGTAGCTCGGTGGAAGGCCTGGAGAGCCTCATCGCGGCCGGCATGGACGTCGCGCGGCTCAACTTCTCGCACGGCACGCACGAGCAGCACGGCGTGCAGCTCGCGAACCTGCGCAAGGCGAGCGAGAACCAGCGCAAGGCCGTCGCCTCGCTCCAGGATCTCTGCGGCCCCAAGATCCGCACCGGCACGTTTCCGGCGAACTTCAATCTCCCGACAGGCGCAGAGATCGAGCTCATCGAAGGCGAAGCCAGCAGCGACGAGCGCGTCATCCCGATCCAGTACGAAGGCCTCGCCGGCGACGTCCGGGTCGGCGATCACATCCTCTTCGACGACGGGCGCGTCGTGCTCCGCGTCCACGGCATCGAGGGCGAGCGCGTCAAGGCCAAGGTCGAGCAAGGCGGCGGCATGCGCAACCACGTCGGGGTGCACCTGCCGAGCAAGACGATGCGCGTCGGCGCGCTCACCGAGAAGGACAAGGAGGATCTCTCCTTCGGTCTGGCCAACGGCGTCGACTACATCGCGCTCAGTTTCGTGCGACGCGCGGACGACATCAAGCTCGTGCGCGAGATCGCGCTCGAGTGGGGCCAGCCCACGCCGATCGTCGCGAAGATCGAGACGCCCGACGCGATCGAGAACCTCGAGTCGATCGTCGCCGCCTCCGACGGCGTCATGGTCGCCCGCGGCGATCTCGGCGTCGAGTTCCCTCCCGAGCGCGTGCCCGTCATCCAGCGACAGATCCTCGGCGTCGCGCGACGCGTGCGCAGGCCGGTCATCGTCGCGACCGAGATGCTCCAGTCGATGACGAAGGCGTCGCGCCCGACGCGCGCCGAGGCGAGCGACGTCGCCAACGCCGTCTTCTCGGGCACCGACGCGCTCATGCTCTCCGGCGAGACGGCGACGGGCGACCACCCATCGCTGGCCGCGCAGATGATGAGCCGCATCGCGATGGAGGCGGAGACGAGCCCGTTCTACGAGCAGGTGCCCTACGCGAGCCGCGCGACGAGCATCGCCGAGGCCGTCGCGCGCGGCGCGTGCAACACGGCGCGCGAGATCGGCGCCCGCTACCTCGTCGCGTTCACCGAGAGCGGCTCGTCGGCGATGAACGTGAGCCTCGCGCGCCCCAACGTGCCGATCATCGCCTATTCTCCCAACGCGAAGACGCGGAGGCGGATGAACCTGTTCTGGGGCGTCATTCCTCGCGAAATGCCGCCAGTGCACGATCCCGACAAGCTCGTCGACTTCTGCACCGCCGATCTCATGGCGAACGGCCTGGCGGCGCCGGGCGAGCGCGTCGTCATCGTCTTCGGCGCTCCGATCGGGGTCAGCGGCAGTACGAATACGATCAGGGTTCACGTCCTGGGCTGAGCGGCCCAGGACGTGAACCCTGATCGCTTTCGTCCTGGTTTTTTTGGGAACCCTGCCGGGTTCCCCTCATCGCGGGGCGATGAGCCTCCCCTCCGATGCTTACGCAGCTCGTGCTTCGCACGAGGGGGGACGAGAAAAAGGGGGTCTTGCGGTAGTGCCGATTGGTCACTAGGCCCATCGGCATTTGGGTCTAGCGGGTGATCGTCGCGCAGCCCAGGATGATGGCGACTTTGCCCTTGGGGTCGTTCTTGACCGTGTCGCAGTTCGCGCCGTGGAGGACGACCTTCGACGGGTTCTGCGGGTTGTCGTACGTCCAGCCGTTCGCGCCGTCCTGCACGAGCACGTGCTGGACGCCGTTCTGGTCGGTGTAGATGACGTTCACCTGGGACGGGTCGACGGCGCCGTCCTTCGTGAGGATGAACTCGCACGTCGCAACGGCGCTTCGGATCTTGTTGATGGCGTCGATGAAGTCCTGCGTGAGCTGCTGGGCGCTCTTGCCGCCGGGGGTCACCTGGAAGTGGCATGTGTTGGCGGGATTCGAGCTCTCGTTCGGGTTGCAACCGGGCGGCGCGGCGCCGCCGGCCACGGCGAGCTGGCCCATGAACGACGGGTCGTAGGCCTTGGGATCGGTGGCCGGGAAGGGCCCGATGCCGACCGCGAAGGTCGTGATGCCCTTCTTGAGCTCCGCCGAGACGAGCGATGCGTCCTCGGACGCGGTGCTGTCGCTGGGGAGGCCGTCCGTCATGAGGACGAGGACCTTCTTGCCGTTCGAGAGCAGCGGCGCCTTCGGCGAGAAGGTCTCGAGCGCTTTGTAGCCGCCCTCGAGGCCGGTCTTCGTCGGCGTGTCGCCGGCCGGCCCCGACGGCTGGATGCGGCCGCGGAGCTTGTCGCGCTGCCCCTTGTCGACGAACGCGATGGGCACGTCGACGTTCGAGGGGTAGGGCCCGGCGCAGCTACCCTTGATGGGACCAATCGGCGTCTGGATGGTCTGGCACGTTGGATCGAGGTTGTCGGCGAAGGTGATGAGGCCGACGCCGAACGACGGATCGTTCTTCGCGAGGAGATCGTCGTAGATCGCCTCGAGCGCCGGCACGACCGCCTTCCATTTATTCTCGTCGCCCATGCTGCCGGAGCCGTCGAGGACGATCTGCATGTAGACGGGCGCGCGCTCCGCGTCGGCCGAGGCGCGGGCGCAGCCGCCGTCGAGGATGCCGATGCCGCCGCTCGCGCCGAGGCCTCCGTCGCTACCCGCGCCGAAGCCGCCGCCGGCCCCCGGATCGGTGAAGCCGGAGTCCTTCTTCGAGCCCGAGCATGCCGCGGCGAGCGCCGCCGCGATGGCCACCGCCCCTGCACGCCGCGCGAATCTGGTTCCGCTCGTTCCGCTCATCGTCGACTCCTCTGCCTCGGCTACTCGGGCGGAACTCTTTGCCGGGCGGCCACCCCGGCGCAAGCCGTTCACGCGATGAGATGCAGTGGGGACGCGGCTGGGATGTATTGAGAGGTGCGCAATTCCTCGCGGGGCCTCTCACGCCACCGGGGGCGGCGGCAGCGTCTTCACGCGCTTGGCGGGCATCTCGATCGACACCTCGGTGCCGCGGCCGATGTCGCTCTTGATCCGGATCTGCCCGCCCAGCGCGTTGACGAGGCCGTACACGGCGCTGAGACCGAGGCCGCTCTTCGCGGCGTCAGGGCGGCCCTGATAGAAGGGGTCGAACACCTTCGCCAGCTGCTCCGGCGCGATACCGCGGCCCTCGTCGGCCACCGTCAAGACCACGCGCTCGCCGTCGCGGCGGACGCCCGCGGTGATCTTGCCGCCGCCCGGCATCGACTCGACGGCGTTACGCGCGACCTGGAAGAGCGCCTCGGCGAGGGCCGCGACATGGCATTCGATGGCGCCGACCTCGGGATCGTACGCGCGGTCGATGATGACCCCGCTGCGCGCGCGGCCGATCGCGCTCTCGAGCGCGAAATCGAGCATCGCGCCGACGTCCGCGGGCTCCAGCGTACCTTCCGCCGACATCGCGAAGCGGCGCAGGCGATCGACGCTCCGTCGGATGCGGCCGAGGCCTCCCTCGGCACGCTTCAACGCGGCCAGGGACTGCGCGGGATCCTTCTCCGCGTGCTTCTTCGCTTGCTCCGTCGATGCCACGGAGACGGTGAGCGCGTTGTTCAGCTCGTGTGCCATGCCACCGACGAGGACGCGCAACGCCTCCAGCTTCTCCACGACGACGAGCTGCTCCTGCATGCGCCGCAGCTCCGAGACCTTCGCGCTCAGGCGCTCGACGCGGAGGAACGTGAGGATCGCCGCCCGATGGCGGCGGCGCTCGATGATGTAGCCGCTCGCCCAGACCGCGAGCACCATCACGTGAATGCTCGCCTGCGCCCTAGGGGCGGCGAGGACGAACGCCACGTAGACGAGCGCCCCAAGGCCAATCGCGAGCCGCGGCGGCAACGGAAGAAGCGCGAACATGCCGGCGAGCGCGAGCGGCGCGGCGAGGAGGTACTCGCTCGACGCGCCTCCGGTGGCGTACGTGACGACGCTCCAGCCGACGGCGAGCACGACCCCCGCCGCGGCGGCGAGCCAGCGAAGCCCGGTGAGGCTCCGCTTCGCGAGCGGCACGCCGAGGGCTACGCCGCCGAGGAGGATCGTGACGAACGCCTGCGCCAGCGTCGCCCCGCGCGAAACGGGCGGGACGCGCACGAACATGTCGACCACCGCGGTGATGCCCGTGACCGTCGCCAGGAGGGCCACCGTCGGCAGGAGCCGGCGCGCGAGGCGGGCGCGCTGATCGTTCAAAAACCGCCGGCGCGGCCGGCCCTTGCGCCCGAGCTGCTCGCCCAGGTTGTCGGCGCGACCGCGAAGAGCGCTCGCCGATGGGAGCGTGAAGCGCGGGCGCGTCGGGTGCTGCTCGGCGCCGCTCGGCATGCGTGGATCTTACACCGAGCAGGAGTCGTTTGAACGGAACCGGTCTGGGGGCGGATGCGCGCCACCGTGAACCGTTCAGAACACGGCTCGAATTCCCGCATATCCGGGGCCAACGACGCCGCGGACGGCGCCGGGGCGCGACGTATCCGGCGACAGCAGCAAGTAGGCGCCGACCGACGCGCTCACGATGCCGGTCAGGAACGCGACGTCGGCCACGGTCCGCAGGAAGATACCGTCGGAGCGCGTCTTCGGATCCTGGGCGCCGGGGGGCGCGCCGTTGTAGTCGCTCGACAGCGACTGCGCGCGCAGTCCGGCGATGAGACCGATCACGCCGCCTGCGCCGCCCGCGCCGACGAGAACCCAGCCGACGACGTGGCGGCGACTCATGCCCTCCGGCGGCAGGCCAGGGGCGGCTCCGGGCTCCACGGCGCGCGCGCCCTCGCGCGCCTCGAGGGCAAGGTCGACGACGGTGGGGGTGGCGCCGGTCGCGACGGTGACGGGCTGGCGCTTCGGCGCGTACCCATCGGCCTCCGCGTCGACCTGGTGCTCGCCGAGCACCGCGCGCACCTCGACGAATTCACCGGGCACGAGCGCGAGCGGCTGCCCATCGAGCGTCGCACGCGCACGCGCGCTACTGGGCGCGATCCGGACGCGCAGCGTGCCGAGCCCGGCGCGAGCGTGCGAGAGCGCCGAGCGCGCGCTCGCGACGTCCTCCGCGGAAGCGCCGCCGTCGTCCGAAAGGAACCTGACGAGGTCCTGCTCGGCAGCGGCGAGCTCGCCCGTCTTCCAGCGCGCGATGCCGAGGTTGAGGAGGATGCTGGGGTGCGCGAAGAGCTTGTAGGCCTCGACGAACGCGTCACGCGCCCTGGCATAGTCACCGCCCTGCGCGAGGGTGACACCGCGCCGAAACGCCGCACGCGACTCTTCGCGCCCGTCGGCGTGCGCGCTCGCGGCCGCGATCACGATCGCGACGGCGAGGAGCCACGAGCCGAACCGCCGCCGCCAGGGCATTGGTCTATCAATACCGCGGCTTGTCCTGGATGTGGGGGCCCGTCGTGACTTTCTTCGCCGGGACGCTGACAGGGCGCTGCCGGAACGCGCGCGTGGGCTTACCGGGATGTGTGGACTGCGGTGTGGACGGCGGCGAGCCCGCGCCCGACTGCGGGTCGTCTGCTAGTGGCAGCGGCAGCGGCACCGGGCCGGGGGTAAGAGCGGCGCTGAGCGTCGGATCGGGTGGCAAGTCGGCTGGCGAAGCGGTGGTGGCGGAAGATGCCACGGTGGTGGCGGGCGACGCCGCAGAAGGCTCGGTGGGCGACGGCGCCGCGACGAGCGCGGTCGACGATGCCGACGGAGGCTGGGCGGCGCGGCTCGCGTGCGGTCGCCCCACGAGCACGAAGACCGCCAGCGCGCTCGCTCCGAAGAGCGCCGCGCCGGCGAGCGCGAGCCCCACCTTGGACGTTCGCGCCGAGCCACCCATCGACACCGGCGCCGCCGTCATCACGGTCTGCGTCTGCATGATGTTGCCTGCGCCGCTGTGGATGGGCACGACGCGGGGCATCACGGTGGCCGGCCCGAGCGAGCGCCACGCCTTGAGCAGCTCCTGCGCGGAGCCGAAGCGGTCGACCGGGTTTCGCGCGAGCGCCCGACCCACGAGCGCGTCGAGCCCCGCCGGGACCGGCACCTGCGCGAGATCGCGCAGCGCGCGCGCCGAGCGCTCGAGCTTGCTCGCGATCATCGCCATCTGCCCCGACGCGTCGTGCGCCAGGCGGCCAGACAGCGCCTCGAAGACCACCATCGCGAACGAGTAAACGTCTGCGCGCTCGTCCACCTTGGACGCGCCGCGGATTTGCTCGGGCGCCATGTACGCGATCGTACCCAGCGCCTCGCCGGTGGTCGTCAGGTGCTCGACGTCCTGCGAGTCGAGCTTGCATACGCCGAAGTCGAGCACCTTCGCGCGCGCGGCGGACGGCGCGAAGGCACCGTCCGGGATGGACTCGAGGAAGATGTTCCCGGGCTTGAGATCGCGGTGAACGATCCCCGCGGCGTGCGCGTCGATGAGCCCGAGCAGCACGTGCTCCCCGATCCATCGAACGTCGTCCCACGTGAGGAACCCGCCGCCGCGGCGCAGCCGCTCGCTCAGCGTCTCGCCATGAAGGAGCTCCATGACGAGAAAGAGCTCCCCTTGCTCATCGCGCCCGACCTCGATGAGGCGGGGCACGTAGGCGCTCTGGACGCGCGCGGCGGCTTGCGCCTCGCGGTAGAGGCGCTGCACGAGGAGATCACCGAGGGCGCTGCGTGTGACGACCTTGATCGCGACGCGATCGCCGGTCTCCAGGTTGGACGCGGAAAAGACCTCGCCCATCCCCCCTCTGCCGATGGAGGCTTCGAGGCCATAGCGGCCGCACAAAACGCTCCCGACGCCGATCGACACGACACCTACAATCTACCACGAAACGCCCAAGGATGCCGCGAGCCCACCCATGCCTCCCCCCTCAGGGGACGGTGTAGGTACGGAGCTCGCGCTTCAGGACCTTGCCCGTCGGATTCCGGGGAAGGGCCTCCAGAAAGACGAGATCTCGCGGCACCTTGGGGCCTGCGAGCCGCTCGCGCGTCCACACCTTGAGGGCGCCCTCGTCGAGCGTCGACCCCGGCTTCTTCACGACGAAGGCGCGGACGCGCTCGCCCCACTCGTTGTCGGGCACGCCGACGACCGCGACCTCGGCGATATCGGGGTGCTGCTCGAGAACCCCCTCCACCTCGGCCGGGTAAACGTTGACGCCGCCGGTGATGACCATGTCGCGCTTGCGACCCTCGATGAAGAACCGACCGTCGCGATCGGCGCGCGCGAGATCGCCGACGCTGAAGTACCCGCCCTTCATGCTCTCCTGCGTCGCGCTGGCGTCCTTGTGGTAGCCAGTGACGAGGAACTTGTTGAGGACGAAGAGCTCGCCCACAGTCCCGGTGGGGACCTCCTTGCCCGCGTCGTCGAGCAGCCGTATGTCGTTGCCGGGCACCGCCTTGCCGATCGTTCCGGGGGCCGCGCGCAGGTCGGCCGGCTTGGCGAGGGTGACGAGGCCCGTCTCCGTCGCGCCGTAGAAGTTGAAGAGCACGTCGCCGAACGCGTCCATGAACTCGAGCGCGAGCGGCCCCGGGAGCGGTGCACCGCCCGAGAAGACGACCCGGAGCGAGCGCGCGTCGTGGCGCGCGAGGACGTCCTTGCCCAGCGCGAGCACGCGGTGGAGCATCGTCGGCACGAGCGCGGTCGTCGTCACCTGGTGCTTCTCGACCAGGGCGAGGAACGGCTCGGGCTTGAACTCGTCCATCAAGACGCAGGTGTTGCCGAGCATGTGCGAGAGGGACAGAAAGCCGAACGCCGTCGAGTGGTACATCGGGCACGTCACGATGTGCACGTCGTCTACGCGCATCGGCGTCTCGGCGATGAAGCGCATGAACGCGGGCATCGCGTCCTTGGGGAACTTGCGGACGGCGCCCTTGGGCTTGCCGGTCGTGCCCGAGGTGTAGATGACGACCGCGGCGTCGTCCTCGGCGCCCTTCTCGGCGACGAACGGCGCGGCCCCCTCGAGGAGGGCGCCTGCGGGCGTGGTACCCGGGATTGGCTCACCGACGGCGTAGTAGGACGCGTCGGCGATCCGAGGGATCTCCTTCTTCGCTTCCTCGACCACGTGCCAGAGATCGCTCTCGAACGCCATCGCGACCGCGCCGCAGTGCGTCGCGAGGTAGACGAGCTCCTTCGGCGTCGACCGCCACGACACCGCCACCGCGGCCGCCCCCAGTCGCGCGGCGGCTGCCCCGATCTCGATGAACTCGGGGCGGTTCTTCATGATGAGCACGACGCTGCAGCCCCGCTTCACGCCACGCGCGGCGAGGCCCGCGGCGATCCGGTCGATGCGTGCGTCGAGCTCGCCGAACGTGACCGAGCGGTCGCGCCAGACGAGCGCCTTCTTGTCCGGCGAGTTCTTGGCGTGGATGCGGTAGATTTGCGACGGGTTCTGCGAGCTGGCCGTCATGGTGCGCACGAGCTGCGCGGCGCCGGCGGCGCGCAATTCCCACAGGAAACCGCTGGTCTTGGCGACCTTGATCGCCACCTTCACCCGCTCGGGGACGTCGTTCAGGCGCGTGCGAATGTCGCTGATGAGGCTCACGCGCGAACTCTACCAGGCAGGAGAGCAAGCGGTGTACTCTCCTCGGGCCCATGGACGAGGAGAAGCGCGAGGCGGACCGCGCCGCGATCACCCTCAAGGTCGACTACAAGCGGATCAACACGTTCTTCGCGGACTACACGAAGAACATCTCCAAAGGGGGAACGTTCATCCGCACGACCAAGCCGCTCGAGATCGGCACCGAGTTCGTGTTCGTCCTGTCCTTGCCGGCGCAGGACGAGCAACTGCGCCTCCTCGGGCAGGTCGTGTGGATCACCGAGGAAGCGCGGGCGACCGAGGAGAGCCCCCCGGGGATGGGCATCCGCTTCAAGTTCGACACGGACGACCAGCGCGACCAGGTGCACCGCTTCGTCGAGCGCCTGATGAACGAGACGCTCGGCGAGCACATCTCGCGACGCTTGCTCGCGAAGATGCGCGAGACGCCGTAGTCCGCCTCGCGCCTCGACGGGCCCGCCGCGGTAGCCCTTACCGGCGCGGAGGCAGCGCGGCCGAGGGCGGAGCGCCACCCAGCGCGCCGCGGCTCTGGTTCCATGTCTGGACCATTCCCTCGGCGGCGGGGAAATTTCCCTTCATCCAGAACCGACCGAGCACGACCGTCTTCGCGAAGCCGCGCGCCTGGGAGCGAACGGCCAGGTTCTTGTTGAAGATGCCCCAGCCGAGCTGCGTGCGATCGATCTCGTGCCACCCGAGCGCGTCGACCTTCTTCGCGGCGAACCCGCTGAAGAGGCCGCCGTGCTGGACGAAGAGCAGCCGTCGGTCGGTGGCCGCCACCAGGTAGTTGCGCCAGAACAGGCTGCCCAAGCGAGAGAAGATGCGCGAGTACCAGGGCTTCTCGACGCCCCGGGCGCGAAAGAGCAGCTGCTCGTTGGGGGCGAGCTGCGGCGTGAGGAGGGACATCGCGTGCTTTTCGTTGAAACTGAATGCCATGGGCTCTCTCCGGTGTTGGCGACGGGTCCGTCGCGATTGCGGAGGAGAGACGGCAGGCCTTTATCAATGGCGCATCAACGCCCCGTCAAATCGAGGCGCGTTCGCGTCATTCTGCTCAGGCGCGGAGGAGCGCGGTGTCCGGTTCGAGCGCGTAACCGTCGCCGCGGGTGACGATGGGCATCCCCAGCTTTCGCAGCGTCGAGATCGCGACGCGGACGCGGTGCGCGGCGGCGGCGGGGGCGATTTTTTCGCCGGGCCATGCGGCCTCTTGCAGCGCGCGCGAGACGAGGGACGAGCCGGGACGCTCGAGGCGCTCGACGGCGAGGCGCTCGCAGATGCGCGCGAGCGGACGGCGGCGCTCGAGGCCCACCCGCACGCCGCGAGGGGGCCGAAACCACGCGCCGCCCTCGGCCACGAGGAGCGCCTCGTCGGGCGGCGGCGGCGGACTCCCCGAAGAGTCCCCGAGCGCGCGCAGGTGCTCGGCGAAGAGCTGCGCGGCGGGGCCCAGCGACAGCTCACCGAGCGCGGCACACGCAGACGAGAGGCGGGCATGCGCCTCGGCGAGCTTGCCCTCCTCGTGCGCGACGATCCCGAGATACCCTTGCGCGGTCGCGGCGAGGGCCTCGAAGCCGAGCTCCGCGAAGCCCGCGGACGCGCCCTCGAAGCACGTGCGGGCGTGCGCGCGGGCGCCAGCGCGATGGGCGACGAGCCCCAGCTGCATCCGCGCGAGGCCGGCGTCCCGTGCATCGCCGTGGGCAAGCGACGCAGCGAGGCTCTCCTCGGTCGCCGTGCGCGCGGCAGCGAGGCGACCGGCCGAGAGCTCGAGGGCGCCGAGGCTCCGAAGGTCCGCCGCGCGCGCGCTCGCCGAAGCGTCGCCCGTGTGCGCGGCGAGGGCGCGCTCGAGCAGGGCACGCGCGTCGTCGATGCGGCCCGTCCGCGCGAGGAGCGCCGCGAGGCTCGCCTGGGCGCGGCCCTCCTCACGCCGATCGCCGGCCTTGGCGTGGAGCGCCGCCGCGCGCCGGAAGTGGTCCTCGGCGGCGGGGAGATCGCCGGCGTCGTCGAGGGCGTGTGCGAGCTCCACGGTGGCGCGCGCCTCGAGTGACGCGTTACCGACGGTGCGCGCGATGCCGAGGGCCTGGACGAGATCGCGCGCGCCCTTCGACGCGGCGCCTCGGTGACGATGGAGCGCGCCGCGCACGAGGAGCACCTGCGCGACGAGGCTCGGATCGGCCCCCGAGCCGCGCGTCGCCGCGATCGCCGGATCGACGAGGATTTCGTAGGCGCGGAGCGGCCCATGCGCGAAGAGAAGCGGCGCGAGCGCGAGGAGCGCACGGAGCGCAGGCTCCGCGGCGCGCGCCGACACGGTCCCCGCCCGCGCGACGCGCTCGATGACCGCCAGGAGGTTCTCGCGCTCGGCCACCAGGCGCGCGTTGCCATCGGGATCGCGCCCATCCCCGAGCGCCGCGGCGAGCCCGACGAAGTGTGCCGCGTGACGCGACTCGGCGAGGGCGCGCGCGCCTGGGAGCTCGTCCAGCTTGCGGCCAGCGTGGACGCGGAGCGACTGGTACATGTCGAGCCGCACGTCGCCGCGCGCGTCCTCGCGGGCGAAGAGGAGCGACTTGTCCTTCAGCGACGAGACCACATCGAGCGCCGCCCGCCCCGCGTCGAGCACCGCCTCGGCGGCCTCGACGTCGAATCCGCCGCGAAACACGGTGGCGCACGCGAGAGCGCGCTGCTCGTTCTCGTCCAGCGAGCTCCACGCCCCTTCGAGCGCCCGCTCGAGCGCGTCGCGGACACCGGGCGCGCCGCTGCGAATCCGATGGAGCAGCGCGCGCGCCCCCATGACCGAGAGGCGCGCGGCGGCGAGCTCGATGGCCAGCGGCACCCCCTCGAGCTCCCGCACGATCGCCGTGATCGACTCGCGCTCCGCGTCGCTCGGGCCCCACCCCGCGCGGATCCGCTGCGCGCATGCCACGAAGAGCGCCTCGGCCTCCGGCAGCGGCCCGACCTCGTGCACGACCTCGCCCGGCAGATGCGTGCGCTCGCGCGACGCGACGACGAGCGCGAGCTCCGGCGAGATCGCCAGCCAGCGGCCCAGCGTGCCCTCGGCGTGCGCTGCCAGGCGGTCCATGCCGTCGAGGACGAGGAGCACGTCCCCTCGGCTGCGCAACGCGTGCCCGACGCGCGCCACCGGATCGGCGCCGCCGTCTTCTTCCGCGAGCCCGAGGGCGCGACCCACCGCGTCGCAGAGGCCCGCGTCGTCGGCGGCGCCGGCGAGCTCGACGACCACCGCCACCGTCGGCTCCTCGCATGCCCGCGCGATCTCGAGCGCGATGCGCGTCTTGCCCATTCCCGCCGGCCCGGTGACGGTCACGAGGCGCGCCCCTTCCTGCAGCCACCGCGTCACCGCCGCGATGTCCGCGCCACGCCCCACGAGCGGCGGGCGCGGCATGCTGAGCACGGAGGGCGGCGCCGCTGGAAACACCGGGCAAACCTTACCTTCCCTTCTACCCGTCGGCAGTCGTTTTCGATGAGGGCCGCCGCTCGAGCGCCGCGGTGATGCGGCATCTCGGGTAGCATGGCCCGACGATGCGCCTGCGCTTCGACCGCTACAAGGAGGTCCACGGTCGACTCCAGTGGACGTCGATCCTGCTGCTCGGGGGCGGCGGACTGGGGGTGGCCCTCGGCAGCTTCTCGGGCTGGGTCGGGATCCTGATGTTCTTCATGACCGACGGCGGCATCTGGGAGCGCCGCGCGGGGGTCCTGCTTGCGGTCTTCACTGGCCTCTTTCCGCTCGCCATCGGTGCCCTCATGTTCTGGCGCGGCCTCGCACGGCGGCGCGAGCTCCGCGCCCTCCGCGATCTCGCTGCGCTCGCGCGGCAGTCGGCTTCGTTCTCCGCCGAGGACGTCGCGCGCGTGCTGGACGTGGGGCCTGCGCACGCGCACCGCGTCGTGCTCGACGCGATGACGAAGGGGATCCTCGAGGACGGGCCTCCCGCCGCCCTCGACGGGGCCGCCCTTCAGGTTCGGGCCGCCCCTGCCGCGGGCGCGCCGCCGTGGACCGATCCGCTCGGACGCACCGAGGCCGCGCTCGGCTCGGCGCCGCCGGGCGCGCCCGACGCGTGGATCGGCGCGATCCTTCACGGCACCTACCGCATCGAAGGCCGCGTCGGCGCGGGCGGCATGGGCATGGTGTACCGCGGCGTGCACCTTCGCACCGGGCGCAACTACGCCATCAAGACCTTGTTGCCCGACGCGCACCTCTTGCCCGACGCGCTCCGCCGCTTCGAGCGCGAGGCCACGGCGGCGAGCGCGCTGGGCCACCCGAACATCATCGGCGTGCACGACTTCAACGTGACGCCGGAGGGGGCGTCGTACCTGGTGATGGATCTCCTCGAGGGCGAGACGCTCGAGGACCGCCTCGCGCGCGTCGGCAGCCTGCCGTGGCCGGACGCGCAGCGGCTCGTGCTCGAGCTCGGGGCAGGCCTCGCCGTCGCGCACGAGCACGGGCTCCTCCATCGCGACGTGAAGCCGGCCAACATCTTCCTCGCGCGCGGGACGGGCACCGAGCGCGCCGTCCTCCTCGATTTCGGGCTGGTCAAGCCGATGGACGACGCGGCGATCTCACGCATCACCGTGACGGGCGCAGCCGTCGGGACCCCGATGTACATGTCCCCGGAGCAGGCGCGGGGCGACGCCGTCGATGCGCGCACGGACGTCTACGGGCTCGCCGCCGTGCTCTTCGAGATCGTGACGGGCGCGCCGCCTTTTCTCGATCGCACGCTCGCCAGCGTCTACGCGCGCCTGCTCACCACGCCGGCCCCCACCGCGAGCAGCGTCGCCGACCATCCCCTTCCGCCAGAGCTGGACGCCGTGCTCGCGCGTGCGCTCGCCAAGTCGCCGGACGAGCGCTTCCCCGACGTGCGCGCGCTCCTGGCGGCGCTCGCGGCGATCGACGGCGCCGCGGCGACGAGCGGCCCACGCGCGAAGGCGAAGTAAGAACGCGGCCGGGAAGCGTGGAGTAGGGTGTCGCCATGGCGCGCACCCTCGGCATAGGCGTTCTCGGTCTCGGCGGGTTCGGGATGTTCGCCGCCCAGCAGTTCGCGCAGGTCCCCGGGGCGGCGCTGCGGTGCATCGCGGGAACGCATCGCGAGGCGGCGGTGAAGGCAGCCGAGCGCTTCGGCCTCCCCGACGTCAAGGAGGTCGGCGCCATGCTGGCGATGCCCGAGGTGGACCTCGTCTACATCGCGACCCCCCCCTTTTTGCACCACGAGCACGCGCTGCAATCGCTCCAGGCCGGCAAGCATGTCATCGTCGAGAAACCGCTGTCGATGACGGCGGAGCAGGGCGACGAGCTCGTCGCCCTCGCCAAGGCCAAGGGCCTGCTCATGACGACGAACCTGATGCAGCCCTACAATCCCCTGTACGCGCAGGTGAAGCGCCTCATCGACTCCAAGGTGCTGGGCGAGGTGCTCCACGGCTTCTTCGAGAACTACGCGTGCGACGAGGGACTCGCGCCCGAGCACTGGTTCTGGGATCCGAACAAGAGCGGCGGCATCTTCATCGAGCACGGCGTCCACTTCTTCGACATGTTCGCGGGCTGGCTCGGGCCGGGCCGCGTCGAGTCGGCGGGCCGCGTGCTCCGCCCCGGCTCCGGGATCGAGGAGCAGGTCCACTGCACCGCGCGCTACGGCACCGTGCCGGTGAATTTCTACCACGGCTTCACCCAGGCGGGCCGGATGGACCGCCAGGAGCTGCGCATCCTCTTCGAGCGCGGCGACGTCAGCCTCCACGAGTGGATCCCGACCCAGGCCATCGTCCGGGCGGCGCTCGACGAGAAGGACACGGGGACCCTCTCGAGCATCTTCCCCGGCGCGCGGATCGACGTCGAAGCGCTCTATGGCGGCGCGGAGCGGGCCGTTCGCGCGCGTCACAAGGGCTACGAGGTCTACCAGCGCTTCACGCTGACCTCGGCGCCCGCCCTCAAGATGACGCTCTACGGCGATCTCCTGCGCGCGATGCTCGCCGACCAGCTGGCGTTCCTCGCCGACCCCTCGCACCCTCGAGTGGTGGACGAGCGAAACGGAGCCGCGTCGCTGCGCATGAGCGTCGAGGCGACGCGGCTCGCCAAAGTGGCGGAGCGGCCCTAGATTGCTTTCATGAAGCTGCCGCTCGCGGACGCGCCCGAGGCCAAGGTCGACCCGTCGCTGGACCTGGAGGCCGAGATCCAGAAGCTCAAGAAGGACCGGAACGCCGTCATCCTGGCGCACTACTACCAGGAGGGGGAGATCCAGGACGTCGCGGACTTCATCGGAGATTCGCTGCAGCTCTCGCAGGAGGCCGCCAAGACGACGGCGGACGTCATCTGCTTCGCCGGCGTCCACTTCATGGCCGAGACGGCGAAGATCCTGAACCCCGGAAAGATCGTCGTCGTCCCCGATCTCACCGCCGGCTGCTCGCTCGCCGACGGCTGCCCCGCCGACAAGCTCGCGGCGTGGCAGGCGCGGCACCCGGGCTCCGTCACGGTCAGCTACATCAACTGCTCGGCCGAGGTGAAGGCGCTGTCCGACTACATCTGCACGTCGTCGAACGCCGAGAAGATCGTCCGCGCGATCCCGGCGGACAAGAAGGTGCTCTTCGCGCCGGACAAGAACCTCGGCGCGTACCTCGCCAAGCAGATCGGCCGCCCGATGGAGCTCTGGCAGGGCAGCTGCATCGTGCACGAGACGTTCAGCGAGAAGAAGCTCGTCGGCCTGAAGGAGCGCAACCCCGACGCGCTCGTCCTCGCGCACCCCGAGTGCGAGGAGGCCGTCCTCCGTCACGCCGACTACATCGGGTCGACGACAGGCATCCTCAAGTACGCGGTCACGAGCCCCAAGAAGCGCTTCATCGTCGTCACCGAGGCGGGGATCCTGCACCAGATGCAGAAGGCGGCGCCCGACAAGGAGTTCATCCCTGCCCCGCCCGACGCCAACTGCGCGTGCAACGAGTGCCCGTTCATGAAGAAAAACACGCTCGAGAAGGTGTACCTGTCGCTCCGCGACCTGGCGCCACGCCTCGAGATGCCCGCCGACCTCATCGCCAGGGCCCGCATACCGATCGACCGCATGCTCGCGCTCAGTTGAGCGCGCCCGCTGTGGCAAGCGCGCCCGCGGCGGCGTAGAGTCCTCCCATGCCGCGCTGGCTTCGTCTTGCTTCGAGCTCCATTGCCGTCGCCACCCTCATCGTCGCATGCGGCTCGCGCACCGGGCTGGACACGCCCGACGTGTGCGACGAACGCGTCACCAACTGCCATGCCCCGCCCGACGCGCAGAACGACGCGCCGCGCGACCAGACCGTGGAGGACGTGCTCGTCGATCGCCGCGACGCGCCGAACGACTCGCGGCGGGACGGCGACGGGCCGCTCTTCGAAGGGGGCCCGCTCGACGTCGTGACCGACTGCGAGAAGCCCGCGTACTGCGATCCGAACGATCCGGGCTTCATCTACAAGTGCGGCGTGCGCATCTTCCAATGCAGCTCGCTCGAGACGTGCGAGCTGCTCGGCGCGACCGACGCCGGCGACGCGAGCAACGCGGGCACCGCGTCGTGCATCAACCCGTGCCTCGACACGCTCGGGCAGGATACGTCGAACGGGTGCGAGTTTTTCGCTGGCGTCATCGACACGCAACCCTCGACGGCCGGCGCCTGCTACGCGGTGTTCATCGTCAACCAGTGGAAGACCGGCGAGCCGGCGCGCATCGAGGTGGATCGCGGCGGTCAGATTCTCCCGATCGACCAGTTCGCGCGCATCCCCGTGGGCAAGGGCACACAGATCAGCTACGCGCCCTACAGCTCGGCGCAGGGGCTCGCCAAAGACAACGTGGCGGTCCTCTTCCTCTCGGGAGACCCGAGCCTCGCCGGCGGCGGCACCAATCCGAACCAGCTGGCGCAGTGCCCGGGCGGCGTCACGCCCGCGATCGTCGGCGACGCGTCGCTCCGCGGCACCGGCGTGGGCACGGCGTTCCACATCAAGACGAACGTCCCGGTCGTGGCCTACCAGATGCTTCCCTATGGCGGCGGGCGCGCGCGCGTCACGAGCGCGACGTTGCTCTTGCCCACCAACGTCTGGGACACGAGCGTCGTCGCCGCCAACGCCCACCCGCAGCCTGACTTCGGTGGCGGCCAGGGCCCAGGCGACGGACCGACGATGATGGTCCTCGGCCGCGACAACGACACCCACGTCACCATCAACCCGGTCACGGCGATCACGGGCGGCGGCGGCGTTACTCCCGCGCCGGCCGGCACCCCGGTGACCTACACGATCCAGCGCGGCCAGTACCTGCAGGTGACGCAGCCCCTGGAGCTCACGGGCAGCCCGATCGTGGCCGACAAGCCCATCTCCGTGATCGGCGGCTCGACGATCATGCAGGTGCCCGTCGGCCGACAGCGCGCGGACACGGCGCAGCAGATGCTCCCTCCGGTGAGCGCACTGGGCAGCGAATACGTCGGCGTCCGCTTCCGCACGCGCAAGACGCACGCGGCGGGCGGCGAGAGCGTCCCCTGGCGCGTGGTCGGCGCCGTCAACGGGACGACCCTCACATGGGAGCCCGCAGTTCCCCCCGGCGCGCCGACGACGATCAACGCGCGGCAGTTCGTGGAGTTCAACACTCCGGGCGAGTTCGTCGTGCGGAGCCAGGACGCGGCGCACCCGTTCTACATGGCCACGTACATGACGGGCGGCGACACCCCGCCCTTTCTCTTGCAGGGCGGCGGTCCGGGCAGCGCCGACGAAGATCCGAACGACGGCGAGGGCGACGCGGAGTTCGTGAACATGGTGCCGCCGGCGCAGTTTCTCCCGCGCTACACCTTCTTCACCGATCCGACCTACCCCGAGACGAACCTCGTCATCGTGCGCGTGAAGGACGCCCAGCTCGGCTTCCCGGAGGTGGCGCTCGACTGCGCCGGCACCCTCGGCGGCTGGAAGGACGTGGGCGCGGCCGGGCTCTACCAGTTCACGCGCGTGGATCTGTCGACCGGCGATTTTCAGGGCGTAGGCGGCTGCGACAACGGCGTCCACACGATCGTCGGGAGCTTTCCCGGCGTGGACGGCAGCACCAACGCTCCGCGCTTTGGCGTGACGGTGTGGGGGTGGGGCAACGGGATCACTTACGCGCCGTGCTGCAACAACAATCCGCCGGAGAGCTTGAATCCGAAGTACACGCGCTGGGTGAGCTACGCGTACCCGGCGGGAGCGAATTTTTTGCCGCTGAACAGCGTGGTGATCACGCCGTAGAGGCCGGGGTTGGCGCCAGCGTCGGAGTCGGAGTCGGAGTCGGAGTCGGAGTCGGCGTCGGCGTCGGCGCTGGGGAGCGGGGTGCTCCGCTCTCGAGGTGGGTGAGCTTGCTCGCGTGCTCGGCGGCGTCAAGGCCGAGCCGGCTTCGCCGGTGCCCCCCGAAGCGGGGGGCAGCCTTGACTCCGCCTGCGCTCGCGAGCCGGGGGTGGGCA
>JANYHK010000080.1 GCA_025359105.1 Myxococcales bacterium
AAGCTCGGGAGCGAGGGCGCCGCCGCGATCGAGCCGGTCGGCAACGAGACGCAGGGCAACGGCTTGGGCGCGGGGATCGCGAGGCGACATGCCTACATGATAGCGCACGCTGGGTTGGCTGGCACCTCGCGCGGCAGACGAATTGCCGGGCTCGCGCGCGCTCGAGCAGCGCGGTCATCCGCGCATCGCGAACACCACCTTCGGAAAGAGCGGCGAGCCGCTCGCGGACGCGCGCATAGCGTCCAACGTGAGGACGATCGTGCTGAAGGGGACGGCGAGGCCGGCGCTGATGATCGCCATGTCCTCCGCTGGGGCGGAGCGCTTCGCGTTTTCGAGGCACGCGGAGAGCGCAGCAAAGTCAAAGGCGCCGCCGCGGTTCGGCACCGCGATGCCGGCGCCCGCTTCGCGGCATCCCGGAGCGAGGTTTGCCCCCGCCTTCTTCACGGAGAAGCCCTCCGGTGCCACGGTCACGATGGGGCTCAGGTCCCCCTCCCCCATCGACGCTTGGTTGCCCTCGTTGCGAGGAAGGAAGGGCGAGATCCCGGCGACGGTGGCGCCATGCGCGACGAGCAGGTGCATCTCCGCGATGCCCTTGAATCCTGCGGTAAAGAGGACCTCCAGGACGACGCGGTACGGGGTCGTCGCATCGAACGCGACCGCGAGCGCCGTTCCCCCTCCGTCCTGCTTCGACAACCGCTCGAGAGCCTCGCCGAGTGGCGTCACGAGAAGGGCCTTCGCGTTGCCCTCCTTCTTGTAGACCGCGGGGAACCCTTTGGCTCGGTCGTCCGCCGCGGCAAATTCGGCGATCGGCGGCTCCAAGCCGTCGAGGGTGAGCTTGCTCGGTGAGACCACAAGAGTGTGCAGCGAGGCCGCAGGAGCACGCGTCGCGCTCGACGGCGCCAACGTGACACCGCGCCACTGGTCGACGTGCCACGCCGCGGGGTCGGGGCGGGCCTGAGCGCTCGGCGCGGGATCGGGCGCCTGGGGACGACACGCCGAGGCACTGAACGCCACCGCGCACATCAGCGGGCACGACGCGCGCCGCCATCGCTTCATCGGAGGTCCCCGATCGGCATGTGTTCGTTTATAGCCGTATCGGGGGTATCTGCATTCCTCATCGACCAGGTTTCCTGGCAAGCCCTCGGACGCTGGGGCGCGACGTGGACGTGCCGACCGAGCCCGGCGCAGGCTTCGCCACACATCCTCGGCCGCCGGTCCCCGCGCTCCGGTCAGCACCGACTCCCCGTGCATCGCCGCGTCGGGGAACGCGACCCGCTGCCGGATAACGCCCAGGAGCTCGCCGCCTGCGGCGAGGAGCTCGGCCTCCGCGTCCCGCGCGAGCTTCGTGTTCGCGCCGGCGCGGTTCACGACGAACGTTCGCCGCACCGGAGGTCGACCGAGCTGCTCGCGGATCTGATCGGCGACGTCGAGCGACTCGAGCGTCTCCGCGACCGCCCAGAAGTCGAACGGCCCGGGCTGGATCGGCAGAACCGCGACGTCGGCGGCCACCGCGGCGCTCTGCGTGACGTCGCCGAGCCGCGGCGGCCCGTCGAGGAACACCGCGTCGAAGCCGCGCGTGATCTCCGCGAGGCGGGGGAGGGGCAGGGGCCTGTCGGCCCGCACGACCGTCAGGCCTTCGAGCGGCGAGCCGTCACGCCTCGCGGCGCTCCAATCGAACGCGCTCCCTTGGCGGTCCATGTCGACGCCGCGCGCGCGGCAACCCTCCAGGTGGGCCGCCGCGGCGAGGTTCACCGCGATCGTAGTCTTGCCGCTCCCACCCTTTTGCTGGAGGACTGCGACCGTCAACCGTGGCGCCTGCGCGTCTCTGGGTCCTTGGGTACGCAGGTACCCGTCTTCCTGTTCATTCATGCTGCACCTCCGAAGACTCGTTCGAGATCCATGCGCATCTTGTCTGCGCTCACGGGCGGCGCGCAGGGCACCGCGCCTGCCGCCACCGTCCGAGCTCGCGGCGCTCCGTCCGCGAGCCGTTGCAGACGCTCTCGCCGCCGCCGCGCGGCGTTTCCGAGCTCGGCGTAGTGCAGAACCTTGTCGCCGAGGACGAGCCCCAGTGGGCACCCTGCCGCCCGAACGTACGTGTCGAGCGGCGCGCCGAGGATCGCGCCCTTCAAGACCTCTGGCGTGAACCCGCGCTCGAGCAGCCCGACGACACGCGCGACGCGCTTGTGGCCGTCGGGCGCCGCGGCGAAGTCGACGCCCTCCGGCGCCTCGGGGAACGACGTCCGAGCCCAGTACGCGAGCAGCGCGCGCGCCGTCTCCATCTTCGAGGTCGGTCGACTCTCCGGCATCGGCGGAGCCTGTGGATCTGTGTGTTGATCAAGATCTTGATCAGGATCTCGCGTCGCCGCGACGTCGATTCGCTCGGGAATTTGGGGGATCTCGAACGGAGGCGTGTCCATCCTAGGCGCGCCGTCCTGTCCATCCTGCGCGGCCGTCGGCAGGGCGCCGAGGACGCGCTCCGGGTTCGCCCGGTACACGTTGCGCTCGCCGCCCACGACGGCGCGTCCGTTCGGCAGCCGCTGCGCGGCATGCGTGGTCTCGATCATCAGCCACCCCTTGTCCCGTAGCGACGCGATGACGCGCGTCAGGTGTCGAACCGAGACGCCGCCGTGGAGATCGGCGACGAGCTGCTCGTGCATCGGCCAGCAGCGCCCTTCGTACTCGGCGCGAGCTCGTCGCAGCAGCGCCGCGAGGACCGCGGTCTCGATGGGCTTGAGCCCGCGAAACCGCTCGCCCTTGAACAGCATCGGGATCGCGTTCCGATACGCGTAGTAGTCCCGAAGCTTCGCGATGCGCCCCGCGGGCGCGTTGGTTGGTCTTCTTTTCTCGATCGAAACGTCACGACCCCCCGGACCCGCCGGGAGGACGCGTGCAGCATTCAGCATGGCGCGCGCCCCTTCCGCGCCCGAGAGCGCGGCAAGGCCCAAGGCCACGCGTGCGCGCATCGCGGCCTGCGCGATGATCACGACGCGTCGTCCTCGGGGCGTTCGTATCCGGAGCGCGCCCCGCCCACGCGGCGCTCGCTGGTGAGGCGACGCCGCAAAAACCGGCCCGCCGCGAGCACGCGCTCCGCAGGAGCGCTCCGCGCAGCGGAGGCGAGCGGCGGCCTGGGGGAGTCGAGGGGGGCAGCGCAGCTCCCCCCTCGAACAAGAAACCGAGAGCGGGACACCGGGTTCGAACCGGCGACATCCAGCTTGGGAAGCTGGCACTCTACCAACTGAGTTAGTCCCGCGAGCCCTCGACACGTAGCCCCGCGCACGGCCTTCGTCAATCGACAAGGTCCGCTGCTGGCGTGATGCCGCGCGCGGCACCCCGGAAAAACAACGGCCCGGGTGCCCCTTTGGTGCACCCGGGCCGCCGGTACTGGCCCGGTCCCGGAATGTGCGGGGCCCTTGCGAGCCTCGCCCAGAACTGGGGCTTCATTCATGCGAGCAGAGACGTTGTTCCATGCATCGCGCCGAGCCGGAGCTCGGATAGGGAAGCGCTTGCGAGTAGCTTCCCGAAACGTTGCACGCTCTCCACCCGCTCGAGGCGCTGCGCGTGACGGTCCCGCGTGGGGGAAGGTCATCGCAGCGAACCGAGCGCTACGGCATAAGCCCCTTGGGACTCGAGCCACTGGTACTCTGCATGATGATTATCCTCCTCCGGCAGCGCCGGCACTCGGGGGGTCGGCGGACGCCGTCCTAGAACGTGTCATCCGTCGCCACGGCGAGTGTTTCCGCAAGGGGATCGCGCGAGGGCCGCGTCCCGGTTGACGCCATGCTTGCGCGGGTGGCCCGCGCCGGAGAAGTCCGGGATCTCGAGGGAACCGAGCATGGCAACCTGTCCACATAGTAACACGCTCTTTCGAGCTGTCTTCCCCAGGGACGCGGGAAATTAAATGTGGGCGCGCATACGACGCCGAGCTCGTCCGTCTCGCCGGTCTCGCTCGCTTCGGCGTCTTGCCCGTCTCGCCGGTTTCTCGCTCGTCTCGCCCGTCTCGCTCTTCTTGCCCGGCGCGCGCGGCTCTTCAATAAGTGAGCTTCGTCTTGTCCGTCTTCGTCGCGGTGATCGTGTACGCGATGTCGCAAGGCAAGCTCGCCCAGCCGCCGCCGGCGACGGCGAGCTGATCGGAGCAATCGGACTCGGCGGTCGGCGTGTACGCGTAGCTGAGCGAGCCGGTGAACGTCGTGACCGGGGAGTCCTTGCCGAGCGTCGCGTCGAGGCTGTCGGTGCGCGTGAGCGAGCAGCCGCTCACCTTCGCCTGCGTGTTGCCGGCGCGGAGCTCGGTCGTGCCGCTCGACTGCAGGAGCGCGTGGTTCTTCGCGTCGAGGTGGCCTTGCACGGGCAGGCCTCCCTGGATCCAGTAGAGGGTCGTCCCGTCGCGACTGAGCTTCACCTCGAACTCCCACGGATCGGGCGCGCCGCCGGGGCCTGCGCACGCGTTCGACGTGAGCTTGCCGGTCACGTGGAAGATGCCGAGGGTCTGCCCCGGGTTGTACGGATCCTTCCCCGAGCATGCGGGGCCGAGCGCGAGGGCAGACGCGAGGGCGAGGCCGGCCAGTGCCAGGCGGGGCAGAGCCAGGCGGGGCAGTGCCTGGCGAGCGAGGCGCAGAGGACGCATGCAGAAGGACCTATCAAAGTGACCCCAAACCGGGCAATTTTGCGGCAGATGTTGGCGGGCTGGTCAGAGTGGGACGGGCGGGCGCTACGGAGGGCGCTCGGCGTCGGCGCGCTCATGGTGGTGCTCGCGTGGCTCGTGACCGCGGCGACCGACGAGGGGAACGTCGCGTGGAGCGCGCGGCTCGGGCGCGCGCTGCCGACGACGCCGATCTGCGCGGCGATCGGCGCGTGGATCGCGGTGGCGCCTGCGCGCGGGCGCGGTGAGCTGCGCGCACTGGCGGCGCTCGGGCGCAGCCCCTGGCAGAACGCGCGGGCGGCGGCGATCGGCGGTGCGCTCGTGGCGGCGATCGCCGCGCTGGCGATCGCGACGTGGGCACGGGTCGACGTCGAGGGTTTTTACCCGGCGATCGGCGGCAGCGCCGACGTGCGCTTCGAGGCCGGCGCGTTCGTCGATCACGACAGCGGCTGGCAGATCGACAGGGACGGCGATCTCTCTCGCGCGACGACGCCGCCGGCTCCGCGCGATCTCCGCGTCCCGCCGCACGGGCGCGCGGCGGCGGGGCTCGCGACCTTCTTCGCCGGACTCGCGCTCGCGCTCATCGCCGCGCACCCGGGCAAGCGCGCGTGGTGGATCGGCGCGGGCGCGGCGGTGGGGGTGGCCACGCTCGTCCTCTTCCAGGCCGCGGCCGCGCATCGCGTGGTGCCGGCGTGGGCGATCCTCCCGCCGGCGCTCCTCCTCGCCGCGGCTGTGGCGCGCTATCGTGAGGCGCGATGGCCAACGAGGTGACAGGGAGCTGGGGCTCGAACGGAGGCCATTTCAGCATCGTCGTGCACGGCGGGGCAGGGGACGTTTCACCGGCGTCGGTCGACGCGCGCACCGCCGCGTGCAAGCTCGCCGCCGTCGAGGGAGCCAAGCTCCTCGCTGCCGGTGGCACCGCCCTCAACGCCGTGCAGCGGGCCGTCGAGCTGCTCGAGGACGATCCGCTCTTCAACGCTGGCACCGGCGCGTGCGTCACGAGCGACGGCACGATCGAGCTCGACGCGGCGCTCATGGAAGGCAGCCGCCTCTCCGCCGGCGCCGTGTGCGCGCTTCCGGCGTTCAAGAACCCGATCGCGATCGCGCGCGCCGTCCTCGACGCGGGCGGGCACGTCCTCTACGCCGGCGCCGGCGCCGAGCGCTTCGCCCTCGCGTGCGGCTTCGTGCGCGCAAAGGACGAGGACATGATCACCCCCGCTGCCCGCGCGATCTTCGAGCGCCTGCGCGCCGAAGATCCGGAAGCCGCGTTCGCGCATACCCAGAACTGGGCGGGCGGCGGACACGAAGGCTGCAGCCACGGCACCGTCGGCGCCGTCGCGCGCGACACGCACGGCACAGTGGCCGCCGCTACGAGCACCGGCGGCCGCATGTACAAGCGACCGGGTCGCGTCGGCGACACCCCGATCCTGGGCGCCGGCACCTACGCCGACGACGGCGCGGGCGCGTGCTCGAACACCGGCGACGGCGAAGCGGTCCTCCGCGTCTGCCTCGCCAAGACGGCATGCGAGTGGATGCGCCAGGGCATGCACCCCGAGGACGCGGCGCGCGCGGCCGTGCAGCTCCTCGCCGATCGCACCGAGGGCCTCGGCGGCATCATCTTGATCGATCCCGGCGGCCGCATGGGGCTCGCGCGCACGACGACGTCGATGCTCTGGGGCGCGATGGCTGCCGAATGGGACACGCCCCTCGCAGGGAGCTGAGCCACCCTGCCGCGACGAAACGAGCTCGAGTCCGCGGAGCCGTGAGCCCAACCTTTTCGGCTGGGCTATCCGCTACTTGTCGCCGGCGGGGGTGGCGCCGGGGCTGACGATGCCCTTGCGGTCCATCGCGTCCTGCAGACCGCAACGAACGCGCGTGGCGCGCTTGACGCGCTTGGGCTTGAGCGGCGAGGCGAGCCACTCGTGACGTTTCCGGACACTCCAAAGCGCGCGATTTGACATAGGGGGGCGCAATTTGCCTGGTTTTACGCCAACGTCAAGCGAAACACGCCGCGTAGGGCCAGGGGCGGGTCAGTCGGGGAGGGGTTCCAGCGTCACCTCGAGGACGACCGGGGCCTCGGTCGCGACGATCTCCTTGTCCCACGGGATGAAGCCCTCGGCCTCGACGCTCACGCGGTGCTTGCCTGGCGTGAGGGCGACGCCGCGCGCGGCGACCACGTCGAGCGGGCCGACGCGCCGATCGTCGATCGTGACCGTGGCGCGAGGTGGACCCCCGCGCATGCGGAGCGAGACCGAACGAACGTTCGTCGTGTTGCCCCCGCACCCCGCGACCGCAGCGGCGCTCGCGCTCGCGCCCGCCGAGAGCGCGAGCAGCAGCACGAGCCCACGCGCCGCGCTCCGCATCCTCTGCACGCTCACTCCCATTCGATCGTCGCCGGCGGCTTGCTCGAGATGTCGTAGACGACGCGGTTGATGCCGCGCACCTCGTTGATGATGCGCGTCGAGATCTTCGCGAGCACGTCGTACGGGATCTTCGCCCAGTCCGCCGTCATGCCGTCCACGGACACGACCGCACGCACCGCGCACGCCTCCTCGTAGGTGCGCTCGTCGCCCATGACGCCGACGCTGCGAACCGGGAGCAGGACGCAGAAGCTCTGCCAGATCGTCTCGTAGAGCCCGGCCGCGCGGATCTCGTCGCTC
Organism: Myxococcales bacterium; assembly: GCA_025359105.1. Classification (GTDB taxonomy): domain Bacteria; phylum Myxococcota_A; class Polyangia; order Polyangiales; family Polyangiaceae; genus JANYHK01. The sequence goes on from JANYHK010000080.1 coordinate 7,297, forward strand.
ACGATCGAGTCGGCGCCGCGGAGCACGGCGAGGCGCGCCTCGTTCACTTCGCCGAGGCAGCGGATCGCGAGGCCCGGTCCCGGGAAGGGCTGCCGCATGAGCAGATCGCGCGGCATGCCGAGCGCCTCGCCGGCGGAGCGCACCTCGTCCTTGAAAAGCTCGCGGAGCGGCTCGATGAGCTTCAGCTTCATTCGCTCGGGCAGGCCCCCGACGTTGTGGTGGCTCTTGATGACCGCGCTCGGGCCCTTGAACGAGACGCTCTCGATGACGTCGGGGTAGAGCGTCCCCTGCACGAGGTACTTCGCGTTCTTCACCTTCGCGGCCTCTTCCTCGAAGACCTCGATGAAGACGCGGCCGATGATCTTCCGCTTCTGCTCGGGATCGCTCACGCCCTTGAGCGCCGTGAGGAAGCGCTCGCGGGCGTCGACGGCGACGAGGTTCAGGTGGAAGTTCTCGCGAAAGGTCGAGACGACCTGCTCGAACTCGCCGGTGCGGAGGACGCCGTTGTCGACGAAGATGCACGTGAGCCTGTCGCCGAGGGCCTTGTGGCAGATCATCGCCGCGACCGACGAATCGACGCCGCCGGAGAGGCCGCACACGGCGTGCTCGTCCAGGGCCACGGTCTCCTTCACGATCGCGATGGCCTCTTCGGTGAACGAGCCGGCCGTCCACGTCGGGGTGAGGCCGGCCACGTCGAAGAGGAACGCCGCGAGGATCTCCCCGCCGCGCGGCGTGTGCACGACCTCGGGGTGGAACTGCAGGCCGTAGATCTTGCGCTCGGCGTTCGCGACGGCGCAAAAGGGTGTGTTGCCGGAGACGCCGATCGTCTGGAAGCCGGGCGGCATCGCGGTGATGCTGTCGCCGTGGCTCATCCACACGTCGAGCTGCTCCTTCTTGGCGAAGCGATGGAGGATGCCCTCGTTCTTCTCCACGGTGACCCGCGCGGCGCCGAACTCGCGCGCGTCGGATTTTTCGACCTTGCCGCCGAGCAGGTGCGCGATGAGCTGGAGCCCGTAGCAGATGCCGAGGATCGGCACGCCGAGCTCGAAGACGCGCTTGTCGACGCTCGGCGCTCCCTCGCCGTAGACGCTCGCCGGGCCGCCCGATAGGACGACCGCCCGCGGCGACATCGCCCGGAGCTTCTCGAAGTCGAGGGTGCACGGGTGAATCTCGCAGTAGACGCGCTGCTCGCGGATGCGCCGCGCGATGAGCTGCGTGTACTGCGAGCCGAAGTCGAGGACGACGACCAGATCGCGCGGAGCGTGGGACATGCTCGAGCGTGCTAGCACGGCGCACGGCGGCGCAAAAGCGTGGGCGGCGTGCGAGCGGCGTGCGCGGGCAGCGCGCCAGAGCCGGCCTGGAATCGGCCTGGAATCGGCCTAAAACCGGCCTAAAACCGGGCGCCGATCTCCGCGACGCCGCCGCCAGGGATCGCGCGGACGTCCAGGTGATTGAAGCCGGTCGTCGTGACCTGCGAGGGCGCCTTGCTGTTCGCGAGGAACATCCAGGTCGCGACGCCGAGGGCGACGACGCCGACGCCGAGCGAGATGTCCGCGACGATGAGCTTGCTCCGCGCGGAGTCGACCCTGGACTGCTCGCAGTTCGGCGCGCACGTGTTGCGCAATTCGCTGATCTCGCTCTTGCCTGTGATGCCGAAGAACGCGAACGATCCGATGGCGACGACGCCGATGGCCCCGACGACGATCGCCGCCGTCGGGATGCCGCCCGAAGACGACTTCGCGGGCCCCTCCGGCGTGGCCGGAGTCGGCGCGGGCGCGGGCGCGCCGATACGGACCATCACCTGGCGGTTCTTCTCGCCCGCATGCATGACGACGCGATCATCGGCCAGGGCGACGCCCGCCGCTTCGTAGTGCAGGATGTGCTCGCCCGGATCGAGCGCGACGGGCTTGCCGTCCAGCTTGTCGAGGAACGGCTGCCCGTCGACGGTGACCTTCACGTCGGTGAGGTCCCGGCCGCTCGCGTCCTTGGCGCTGATGACCACCGACGGCATGCTCTGGTCGAGCGCCCCGAGCCACTCGGTGCAATCCTTCCGGACGATGCCGGGACACACGTCTCGAGAGCAGAGCGCGAACTGCTCTCGCGCGCGCTTGTACCTGCCGTCGTCGCGGAGCTGTTGCCCCTGCTCCGAGGCCTTCACGCACGCAGCCACGTCGTCCGCAGAGGCGACCGCGGGGGCGGCGAGGACCCCGAGGAAGGACAGAGCCGCGACGGTTCGAGCACCCGAACGCATGCCACCAAGACTACTTGGTCATGCACTCCATCTTGTACTTTTTGTGGCCGGCGGCGTCGATCGTGAACGGCGGATCGCAGTTGGGTTTCGGCGCGGGAGGCGGCTGCATCGGGCGCGGCGGGGGCCTCACCGCGGGTTTGGCAGCCGCCGTCGCGGTCAGCGCCGCCGCGACCGGTGCGGGCCTCGGCGGCATCGCAGCGGCGCCCGGCGGTTCGGCGATCGCCGGAGGGATGTCGGCAGCGGGAGGAGGAGGAGAGGCCGTAGAAGGGGAGGCTGCGGCGGCTGCCTTGGGCGGCGGGTTGGCGCCCTTGAGGACGAGGATGATCGCGCCCATGATCCCGACGAAGACGGCGAGGGCGATGAGCACCGCGAGCCCGGTTCGGTTGCGCGGCCGCGAGCGCGTGCTCGACTGGCCCGATCGCGAGACGGAGATGCTCGAGAGCTGCGAGTCGAGCTCGTTGCCGCGCGCGCTGGCGCTCATCGTCTCCGCCGCGGGCACCTGCACGACCTCGGAGAGGGCGAGGTTGCGGCTGCTCGGGAACTTCTCCTGGATGCGCGGGACGCTGCCGCTCGCCTCCGCGATCAGCGCCTCCGCCTGCTTGTTGCCGATCTGCGACGTGACGCTCTCGATCTCGGCCACCCGCGCTGCGCGCTTGGTGAGCTCGTCGGTCGCCGTGCGCTCGACCCACTCGCCGACCTCGCTCGGTGAGGCCATGCGGCCGCAGCGCTCGAGCGCGATCGCCATCTCGCGCGCGGTCGTCCAGCGATCCTCGGGGCGCTTCGCGAGCCCGCGCGCGACCACGTCGTCGAACGCGGTCGGCAAGCCCGCTACGACCGTGCTCGGCGGCGGGAACTTTCCCTCGAGGGCCCGCATCAGAACCATCGCCTCGTTGTCACCTTCGAAGAGGCGCTTGCCGGTGAGCGTCTCCCACAGGACGACGGCCGCGGCGTAGATGTCGGTCTGGCGCGCGACCTGGCCGCTGTGGAGCTGCTCCGGTGCCATGTACGCGATCTTGCCCTTCAGCTGCCCTTCGCGCGTCGTCTGCAGGCGACCCGCGGCCTTCGCGACGCCGAAGTCGAGCACGCGGGCGACACCGTCGGTGCCGATGAGGATGTTCTGCGGCGAGACGTCGCGGTGGACGATGCTGAGCGGCTCGCCGTGCTCGTCCTTCGCCTCGTGCGCCGCGTGGAGACCGTGGAGGGTCCCGGCGAGGATCGTCACGGCGATGTCCGGCGGCAGGCCCACGCCGCGCACGCGCAGGGCGCGCGCGAGCCGCGCCAGCGACTCGCCCTGCACGTACTCCATGACGAGGAAGATCTCCCCCTCGGTCGCCACGACGTCGAGCGTCGGCACCACGTTGGGGTGACGGATGCGTCCGGCCAGACGCGCCTCGTCGAGGAACATCGTGACGAACTCCGGATCCTTGGCGAACTGCGGATGCAGTCGCTTGATGGCGACCGTGCGCGAGAAGCCGACGGGTCCGTTGAGCCGACCGAAGTGGACAGTCGCCATTCCACCCGCGGCGATCTCGCCGAAGAGGATGTAGCGCCCCACGACGCGTGCGCCGTGGGCGTCGGACATTCCGGTCATGCTGCCTTCAGGCTAACCGACGGATTCGCGGAAACGCCCGCAGTTCCGCGCATCCCACCCTCACGGAGTGCGCTCGTGTGGGCGCGGTGTGGAAAGCGCACGCCTGGCCCTCACGATTTCCTACCTTCGCCTCGCGTCCTGAGGCACCGTGTGGACATGGTCCCGGACGTAACGATCTCCGTAGTTCGCGTCGGTCGGGTGGTCGTCCCGTTGCCCTCGTACCAATCCGACGGGGCCGCAGGTATGGATCTCCACGCGGCCCTCGAGGCCAGCGTGACGATCGCTCCGCTCGGGCGCGTGAAGATCCCGACCGGCCTGCAGCTGGCGATTCCCGAGCAGTTCGAAGGGCAAATTCGGCCGCGCTCCGGCCTCGCGGCCAAGCGCGGGGTCACCGTTCTCAACGCGCCCGGCACCGTCGACTCCGACTACCGCGGCGAGGTGCTGGTCTTGCTGGTGAACGTGAGCAGCGATCCGGTGACGATCGAGCCGCTGGATCGCATCGCGCAGATCGTCTTCGCGCCGGTCGGGCGGGCGGAGCTGCGGCTGGTCGAGGAGCTCGCCCCCACGCCGCGCGGCTCCGGCGGCTATGGATCGACCGGCGGGGTCTAACTCGCCTATAAGAGTGACTGGGAATATGACCGAGGAAGCGTCCAGCGAAACCAAGAAGCGGGACGAGGCGAGCGCCGAGCCGGCTCCTTTGACGCCCCGTAGCCCCGGCGCGGCGCCACCCGCAGCAGCCCCTGCGGCCAAGGCAGCAGCAGCTGCGCCGAGCGAGGCGACCGACGCAGCGGCGGCGGACAGCGGCGACAAGGGCCCGGTCTCCATCCGCAGCCTGTCGACCGCGCCGCCCGAGCCGACGCCCCCGTCCATGTCGGCGCGCGATCGCGAGGCGCTCGCGAAGAAGCGTGTCGGCTCGACGCTCAAGGGCTGGCGCCTCGCGCGCCTCCTCGGAGTCGGTCCGGTGTGCGCGGCCTTCGAGTCGTTCCGCGGCGCCGACGACAGCGGCGACCACGTCGTCCTTCGCGTCATGGTCGGCAACATCGCGACCCACGAGCGCGCGCGGGCGATGCTCCTGCGTGGCGCGTACGCGTCCAATCGCTTCAACCACCCCCGCGTCATCCCCGTCATCGGCGACGGCACGGACGCCGACGGCACCCCCTTCGTCGTCCGCCCGTGGATCGACGCCGAGACCCTCGACCAGACCCTCGGCAAGCTCGACGCGCCGATGACCGAGCCGCAGGTGCTGCGCATGGCCGAGCAGGTGCTCGACGCGCTCGAGATCGCGCACTCGCACGGCATCGTGCACGGCGCCATCACGTCGCGGAACATCCTGGTGACGCCGCGGGGCTCGGTGCGCCTGTGCGACTTCTCCGTGCCGCCGGGCATGGGGCCGCGCACGAGCGACGACGTCGACGTCCTCGCCCAGCGCCGCGTCGGGCCCTTCTCTGCGCCGGAGCGCTGCGGCGACGAGCCGGGGCCGGCGAGCGAGCAGTCGGACATCTACATGCTTGCGGCATGCATGTATTACGCGATCGCCAGGGAACACCCGCGTGGCAAGGTCGAGGCCGTCGCCGAGCTCGCGCGCGCCGCGGCCCGGCCGGTGCGGCAGGTCGCGCCGAAGGTGAGCGAGTACTTCGCGATGGTCGTCGATCACGCGCTGTCGCTCGAGCCCGAGGCGCGCTTCGAGAGCGCGTACGCGATGCTCGGCGACGTGCGCCGCGTCATGGCCGGTCGCAAGCCCAAGCTGGGAGACGCGCGCAAGCCGGTCCCCAGCGGGAGCTTCTCGGCGATCCCGCTCTCGGTGCGCGACGGGTCGCCGTCGAGCCAGCGCTCGTCTTCCATCCTGCGCAGCGACCTGGCGCCGTCGTCGGCGACGCACGCGCGCTACGCCGCCAGCCAGCAGTGGCGGGGGAACATGGGCCTCATCCTCGCCATCGCGCTGCTCGTCGGCATCGCCACGTTCGTGATGGTGCGCGAGAAGGTCGAAGAGAACCGCGCCCAGGAGCAAGAGGAGCTCTCGAAGAAGCAGCAACAGCTTCAGCAGAAGAAGGAGCACGAAGCGCTCACTGCTCCCGTCCCGCCCGTTTCGCCTGTCCCCCCCGCATCGAGCGCGACGTTGCCATGACCGCCCGCCGCGTCGTCGCGATGGGAGACCCGCAGGCGCCCTTCGCTCGCGTGATGGAGGTCTTGAAGGTTCGGGAGCTCCTGAGCGGCGACAAGCTCGCCGACGACGTTCACCTCGTCGTGATGGGGGACTACTTCGACTTCGGCGAGCGTGACGCGCGCGCCGAGGCGGTGGAGGGGAGCGCGCGGCTCATCGCGTGGCTCGTCTCGCACGCCGAGGAGCAGGTGACGCTCATCGCCGGCAACCACGATCTCGCCCGCGTCGGTGAGCTCGCGCACTTCGACGACGCGACCTTCGCGCGCGCCCAGGCAGAGGCCGACAAGGCCTACTACGACAAGGCGCCGCTCCGCCCCGAGCAGGCGTTCAAAGACGAGTTCGATCTGCCCACGTGGGAGCTCGCGGCCCGCGATTTCTCCACGTTCAAGGAGCGCCAGCGCGCGCTGGTCGCCGATCTCTTGTCGGCCAAGCGCATGCGCGCGGCGTTCGCGCCGTCGGCCCGCGTCCTCATGGTCCACGCCGGCGTCACGCAGGCCCAGCTCGCGCTCGCCGGCGCCGGCGCCGCCACCGACGCCCGCGTGCTCGCGAACGCATTGAACCGCGCGCTCTACGCGGGCTTCGACGCGTGGCGCGCCGGCACGACCAGGAAGCTCGAGATCGCCGGCCTTCACGCGCCGGGCAACGCCGCGGGGGAGGGGAGCGGCTTTTTCTACCACCGCCCCGCGACCGAGCCGTCGGCGTCGCCTGGCCGGCGCTTTCATCCGCGCGATCTGCCCGTCGGGCTCACGCAGGTCGTCGGGCACATCGGCGACAAGAAATGCCGCGAGCTCCTCGGGATGGACCCGGCGGCGGCCAAGGACGGCCCGCTGCGCCACCTCGTCGCCCGCGGCGAATCCGTGCACTATGCACATGGGCTGCCCGACCTCACCGCCACGCCCGACGCGGCGACGATGATCTTCACCGACGGCGGCATGCTCCGCGCGGAGCCCGCCGACTACGAGCTGTTCAGCCCTCCCCTCGTTTGATCTGGTAGGCGCGGATCTTCTTGTGCAGGTTGGTCCGCTCGACGCCGAGCACCACCGCCGTGCGCGAGATGTTCCAGCCGGTCAGCTTGAGGGTGTCGACGATGTACTGCCGCTCGCTCTTCTCGCGGTGGTCGCGCAAGGTGAGGTAGCCGGCCGGGATCGCCTGCGCGCCGCGCGGGGCGCTCGTCTCCGGCTCGGCGGCCTCGCCGTCGTCCGCGCCGGCGTCGCCGTCGCCGGTGGTGTCCTCTTCGCCGAAGGGGCTGGCGTGCGGGTCTTCCGGCATGTCGGCGACGGTCACGCGGTCGCCGGAGAGGATGGCCATGCGCTCGACGATGTTCTTCAGCTCGCGCACGTTGCCCGGCCATTTGCGGGCGACGAGCGCCGTGATGACGCCGTCGTCCATGGGCTTGGGCTTCGTCCCGTTCTCGCGTGAGAACTGCTGCATGAAGGAGAGCGCGAGGACGCGAATGTCCTCGACGCGCTCGCGCAACGACGGGCTCCGGAGCGGGAAGACGTTGAGGCGGAAGAAGAGATCCTCGCGAAACTGGCCGTTCTCGACGGCCTTGCCGAGCTCCTTGTTGGTCGCCGCGAGCACCCGGACGTCGACGTGCATGACGTGCTCGCTGCCGACGCGCGACACCTCGCCGCTCTGCAGCGCGCGGAGAACCTTCGCCTGCGCGACGAGATCCATGTCGCCGATCTCGTCGAGGAAGAGCGTGCCGCCGTGGGCCTGCTCGAAGAAGCCGCGCTTCTTGGCCTGCGCGCCGGTGAAGGCGCCGCGCTCGTGGCCGAACAGCTCGCTCTCGATGAGCTCGCGGGGGATGGCTGCGCAGTTGACCTTCACGAACGGGCCGTCGGCGCGGGGGCTGAGGCGGTGAATGGCGCGCGAGATGAGCTCCTTGCCGGTGCCGCTCTCACCGGTGATGAGGACGCTCGCCTTGGTGGGGGCGACCTTCTCGATCTCCCGGAAGACGCGGGAGATCGCCTGGCTCGTGCCGATCATCTCGTAGCGCGCGCTCTGCTCGCGGGCCGCCTCGTCGAGGGCGCGGCGCGTCTGTGCGGCGTCGAGCACGTTGCGGACGCTGACGAGCACGCGCTCGCGCACCAGCGGCTTCTCGAAGAAGTCGCGCGCGCCGAGCTTGATCGCCTGCACCGCGTCGTTCACGGTGGCGTGCCCGCTGATGACGATGATGGGGATGTCGCGCGTCGACTCGTCCTTGCGAATGCGCTCGAGGGCCTCGAGGCCGCTCATGCCGGGGAGCTTCACGTCGAAGAGCGCGAGATCGACCGGGGTGTTGGGGCTCTGCAGGAGGCGCAGCCCTTCCTCGGCGGTCTCGACCGCGAGCACCTGGTAGCCCTCGCCCTCGAGCACGAGCTGCAGCGTGCGACGGATGTTCTTCTCGTCGTCGACGACGAGGACGGTCTTCGCGATCGGGGCGCCGGGCGGGGGGGCGGAGGGGCTGTTCACGGCGACGAGGCTAGCAGCTAGCGGCCGGGCGGGTGCGCGCGTCAGGCGCCGAGCACCCAGTAGGCGAGGAGCCCGAGCAGGAAGGACGCGGCGTTCGCGAGGCCGGACGCCGCGGCCGCGAGGCCCCACGTCGCGCCGGGCATCGCCACCCGGTAGAACGCGAGCTCGGCGCCGAACGCCCACGCCTCGCTCGCGCCGTAGCGCAGCGGCTCGGAGAGGCCCAGCTGGGGCACCACGAACCACACGATCGGGTGCGTCGCGAGCGTCGCGAAGAACGCGATCGCCGCCCGCTGCTGCCAGGGGAGCGCCGCAAGCCCGCGGGTCACCCGCGTGACGATCGGCATCTCGACGAGCTCGGTCAGGCCGAACGCGAGCGCCCACTCGGTCAGGTAGGTCACCGCTCGGGTCCGCTCGGGCCTAGACGCCGCGGGTCTTCATGTAGTCGAGGTAGCTCTGCGCCTGGATCGTGAGCGCGCTGCGCCCATAGCGGTTCAAAAGGACGTTGAACGACTCCCGCGCGTCGGTCCACTTGTGCATCTTGAGGTACGTCTCGCCGAGGAGGAGCAGCGCCTCCGGCTCGAGCCCGCTGTCCGGCACGCCCTCGCCCTTCGGCCCGGCTATCCCCGCCGAGAAATTCCGCAGCGCGTACTGGATGCGCGAGATGGCGGCGTCGTAGTTGTCGCGCTGCAGGTAAAAGCGGGCGACGTAGAGCTCGTGGCGGACGAGGCGCGCCGTCACGTCGGCGAGCAGCTCGCGCACGTGCGGCGTCTCGGGCCCGCCCGGGTAGTCGTGCACGAAGCCGCGCAGCTCCTTGTAGGCGTCCATGATGACGGCCTGATCGCGCTCCTCGCCGGTCGGCAGGAGGAAGGAGTCGCCGATCTCCTTGTACTGCGCCTCGGCGATGCGGGAGCGCGCGTAGGCGACCTCCTCGTCGTCGGAGCGGTGGTCGTGGACGAACTGCCGGTAGCCGCGGATGGAGTCGGCGAATTTGTCCTGCGCGAAGTCGGCGTCGGCGATGCGGAGCTCGGCCAGGCGCGCGTACTTGGAGTAGCTGTACTTGCGCTTCACCTCGCGCATGAGGTTCATGGCCTCGAGCCAGTTGTGCGCGTTGAACTCGGCGAGGGCCGTCTCGTAGGCGCGCTTCGCGTCGGCGGTGTAGCCGAGGGCGGTCTTGGACTCCTGGTTCGGGCACCCGGTGCCGGCCGAGACGGCGGCCACGGCCACGAACAGGGCGAAGAGTCGTGCGCGGAGCATCGGCGAGCCTCGTACCATTTTTCGCGCCCGCCGTCAGCGCGTCCGCGCGTCACGCGTCGGCCTATCCGCGCGAGCCGTCTGCGCGCCAGCGCTGGATGCGGCGCGCCGGGGGGATGCCATCCTCGGCGGCGTGTTTGTGCACGGCGCGGAGGATGAGGCGGATCTTCTCGGCGAGCTCGCCGGGCGCCACGCTCGCCAGCTCCACCTGGACCTCACCGGCTAGGGTGATCGTCGCCGCCACCGGAAACTCCGCGTCGGCGGTCGTCGCCGTCCCGCGGTAGCGCCACGGGGGGCCCCCAGCCTGCGGCCGCTCGACGTCGATACGAATCCCGGTCTCCGGCTTCTGCCCGATGATGCCCATTACTAGGTCCGTATGGTAGAACGCGAACCCCATGGAGAAGAACCCGATCACGCCCGAGGGGGCGCAAAAACTCCGTGACGAGCTCCAGCACCTCCGCGCCGTCGAGCGTCCGGCCGTGATCCAGGCCATCGGGACCGCCCGTGAGCACGGGGACCTGAAGGAGAACGCCGAATACCACGCCGCGCGCGACAAGCAGTCCTTCATCGAGGGGCGCATCAAGGATATCGTGAACAAGCTCGCGCTGGCCGAGGTGATCGACCCGTCGAAGCTCTCGGGCACCCGCATCCAGTTCGGCGCGCGCGTGAAGCTCTCCAACACGCAGACCGAGGAAGAGGTCAACTACCGCATCGTCGGGGCCGACGAGTCGGACCTGAACGCCGGCCTCATCAGCATCACGAGCCCGCTCGCGCGCTCGCTCCTCGGCAAGGAGCCGGGCGACGAGGTGAAGGTCCGCACGCCCGGCGGTGAGCGCGTCTACGAGGTCCTCGAGGTCGCGTTCGGGTAGGCGCGCCGGTCCGGCCGCGATGGATCCGTTCGCCGCGCTCCTCGCCGACGCGCGCGCGTGGCTGAAGCGCCCCGACGACGCGAAGCTCCCGGACCTCTCGGCCCGGGCGGGCGCCGCCGCCGAAGGCGTGCCGGCCGAGCGGCGGCACGACTGGGAGAAGCTCGTCCTCGGGTTTGCCAAAGACGAGGCGCCCGCGCGTCGGAAGGCGCGCGTCGAGGGGCTCGTGCGGGCATGCGCTCTGTTCCGGGAGAAGGGCGACAAGCCGCCCGCACCTCCGCTCTCGCCGGAGGCGCCTCCCACGACCCTCGCAGGCATCGGCGGCAAGGGGGCGGCGGCGCTCGCCGAAGCCGGGATCACGAGCGTCGGGGAGCTCGTATGGATGCTCCCGTCGGCGTGGGACGATCTCCGCGCGCCGCTGTCCGTGAAGGAGGCGCTCGCGCGCGTCGCCGTACCCACGACGGTGAGCGGCGGGCCGCCGCCGCGCCTGTGCATCCGCGGCGTCGTCAAGGCGAGCGGGCTCGTGCCGATGCGCGGGCGAAGGAGCGTGCGCGTCGTCGTCGCCGACGAGACCGATCCAGCCGCCACGATCCACGCGTGGTGGTTTTTCGCCGCGCACGGCGTCTTGTCACTGGCGACCGTGGGGACCCCGTGCTTGCTCGTCGGTCGCGTCCGGAAGGATCCCGGCAAGCCCGCCCGCACCGCGCACCCCGATCTCCTCCGCGACGAGCCCGCCGCGCGCGGCGTGCGGCCTCGGTACGCCCGCATCGGCGTGCCGGAGGCGATCCTGCGCAAGACGATCCGCGAGGGGCTCGACCGCCTCACGGAGATCCCTGATCCCGTTCCCCCGGAGATCGCCCGCCGCGAAGGGATGGCCCCCGCAGGCCAAGCGCTCGCAGCCGCGCACGCGCACGCGCACGCGCACGTGACAACCGACGGCCCGCCCGACACGGCCGCGATCCGCGCGGCCTTCGATCGCCTCGCGTGGGCCGAAGCGTTCACGCGCGTCTGGGCGCGTGTGCGTCTCGCGGAAGGTCGCGGCGCGGCGCCCGTCTTGCCGGAGAGGCCCGATCTGCTGGCGCGTCTGCGCGCCGAGCTCGGCTTCCCGCTGACGCGCGGCCAGGACGCGGCCATCGCCGACATCGCGAAGGAGCTGGCGCGGAAGGAGCCCATGCGCCGCCTCTTGCTCGGCGACGTAGGCACCGGCAAGACCGCCGTCGCCCTGGCGGCGGCCGCGCAGTGCGTCGGTGCGCACGCGCAGGTTGCCATCCTCGCGCCCACGAGCGTGCTTGCCGAGCAGTACATGGACGCTGTGGCGCCGCTCGCGCGCGCCACCGGGGCGTCGATAGCGCTCGTGTCGGCGGGGCAGGGGGCCGCCGAGAGGAAGAGGGCGACCGCCGAGGTGGCGCGCGGCGCGATCGACGTCGCGATCGGCACGCACGCTCTGCTCGACGAGGGCGTCGCGTTCGCCAGGCTCGGGCTCGTCATCGTCGACGAGCAACACCGCCTCGGCGTCGCGCAGCGCCTCGCGCTCGTGCGCAAGGGGACCCGGCCGCACCTCCTCACGCTCAGCGCGACGCCGATCCCCCGCACGCTCGCCCTCGCGCTCCGCGGCGAGCTCGACACGTCGATCCTGAGCGAGCGCCCTCGCGGCCGCCCGCCGGTCGCGACCGAGACGCGGTGGCGGGGGGACACCGGCGCGATCCTCCGCGACATCCGCGAGGCGTGCGCACGCGGCGAGCGCGTCTTCTTCATCTCGCCGCGCATCGAGGTCACCGGGGACGACGACGATCTCGACGAGTCCTCCGGCGCCGTCGCTCGCGCCGACGAGCTCGCGCGCGCGCTCTCGCCCGTGCCTGTCGTCCTCGTCCACGGCGGGCTGCCGCCGGAGGCCAAGCGGCGGGCGATGCGCGCGTTCCGCTCGGGCGAGGCCCAGGTGCTGGTGGGAACCACGGTGGTCGAGGTCGGCGTCGACGTGCCGGAGGCGACGCTCATGCTCATCGACGGCGCCGAGCGCTTCGGCCTCGCCCAGCTCCACCAGATGCGCGGCCGCGTCGGCCGCGGGGACGTGCCGGGCCGCTGCGTCTTGCTCCACGAGGAGCCCGTCGCCGAGCTGGCGCGCCAGCGATTGAATGCACTCTGCACGCTCTCTGACGGCGCCGCGGTCGCGCGCGCCGATCTCGAGCTGCGCGGGGCGGGGGACCTCTCCGGTACCCGGCAGCATGGCGCCGCGGAAGAGCTGGTCTTCCTCGATCCCGCCCAGGCCCCCCCGTGGCTCGGCCGCATCGAGGCCGATGCCCGGGCCATCCTCGCCGAGGACCCCTCCCTGGCCCGCCCGGAGCACCGGTTCCTGGGGGCCACCGTCCGCCGTTTTGGTCACGCAATCGCCGTCCGCGAAGAGGCAGGGTAAGATCTTCTGGCCGATGCCGCCGATGCCGCCGATGCCGAAGGAGCGCCGCCTGCCCCGATCCCCGCGCCTGCCCGCGCTGCTCGTCGCGTTGACGTGTGCGCTGACCGCACCTCTCGCCCTCGCGGCGCCGAGCGAGCCCGAGGATCGCCAGGCCGCCGCGCGCGAGTTCGCCGAGGCGCAGCGCGCGTTCGGCGCCGGCGATTTCAAGCTCGCCGCCGAGCAGTTCGAGGCCGCGTACAAGCACAAGCCCCACCACTCGTCGCTCTGGAACGCCGCGCGCGCCCGCCAGCGCATGGGCGACACCGCCCGCGCCGCCAACCTCTACGCCCGCTACCTGCGCGAGGCGCCGCCCAACGCACGCGACCGAAATACCGCGATTTCCTCGCTCCAGAAGCTCACCCCGAAGCTCGGGCAGCTCGAGATCACCAGCGTCGGCCTCGAGGACGTCAAGGTCGACAAGGAGCTCACGCTCGATCGCAACACCTACGTGAACCCCGGCGCCCACGTCGTCGAGGCCAGGGTCGCCGGCCAGGACCGCGTCGTCACCCAGTCGGCGAACGTCGACGCCGGGCAGACGCAGAGCATCGCGCTCGTCGCCCCGAGCGACAAGGGCACGGCCGGCACGACCCCGACCCCGACGCCCACCCCCGTCCCCACGCCGCCACCCGTCCGGGATCGCGATCAGGAGGGCGAGAAGAAGAGCCGCGGGGGTTGGTCCCCGGCCGTCGTTGGCGTTGGCGTGGGGCTCACCGCCGTCGCGGGGACGGTGGCCGTCATTTTCGGGCTCGACGTCGTCAACCAGAAGGCCGCGTTCGACAAGGACCCGACTCAGTCGAACCTGGACACCGGCAAGAGCAAGCAACTACGCACGAATATTATGCTGGGAGTGACCGCAGGCCTCGGCGTTCTGACGGGCGTCGCGGCCATCTGGCTGGTAGATTGGCATTCAGGGGACCGGAACGTCCAGGTGGGGACGGGTCTCGGCGACGTGAGGGTTCGAGGAACGTTTTGAACGCGGCTGTGCGACAGAGACCACGGCTTGGCAACTACGAGCCGCTCCTCGAGCTGGCCTCGGGCGGGATGGCTACGGTCTACGTCGCGCGTCAGGTCGGCGCCGCGGGCTTCGAGCGCCTGGTCGTCATCAAGCGCGTCCACCGCCACCACCTCGGCAACCGCGAGTTTTACCGGATGTTCCTCGACGAGGCGCGCGTCGCTTCGCTCGTGCGCCACCCGAACGTCGTCTCCGTCATCGACACCGTCGAGGAAGGCGGAGAGCTCTTCCTCGTGATGGAGTACGTCGAGTCGTGCGCGCTCTCGACGCTCCTCAAGACGGTCTCCCGCGAGCAGGATCGCCTGCCCCCGAGCATCGCGTGCCGCATCATGGCCGACATGCTCTCGGGGCTGCACGCCGCCCACGAAGCGACGGACATGCGCGGCCAGCGCCTGGAGCTCGTGCACCGCGACGTGAGCCCGCAGAACGTCATCATCGGCGTCGACGGCGGCAGCCGCCTCATCGACTTCGGCGTCGCGAAGGCCGCGCACCGGCTGACCGAGACGCGCAGCGGCAGCTTGAAGGGCAAGCTCGCGTACATGTCGCCCGAGCAGGCGATGGGCAAGGAGGTCGACCGTCGGGTGGACCTCTTCGCGGCGGGCGTCGCCCTGCACGAGTCGCTCACCGGGCGCCGGCTCTTTCAGGGTGAGAACGATCTCGACACGATGCGCCGCATCACCGAGATGCCCGTCCGCGACCCGTCGTCGATCGCGCCCGGCATTCCCCGGAGCCTCGACATCGTCGTGCAGCGCGCGCTCGTGCGCGATCCCAACGGCCGTTTCCAGACCGCCGCCGAGTTCCTCGAGGCGCTCGAGGGGGCGCTCCCGATGGCGCCGCTTCGCGAGGTCGCCGCCTACATGCTGGCCAAGTGCGGCGATCGGATCGAAGAGCGTCGCATCCGCCTGAAGGAGATCGTCGAGGGGCACGTACAGCCGCTCAGCCTCAGCCTCCTCGTTGCGGCCACCGACGCGTCGACCGACAACACCGTCGCCCCCGGCCGCCTCGCCGGCGTCGATGAGACGGTGACGCGCAGCGAGTCGTCGTACAGCCAGATCAGCCACATCGCCGCGTCGACGCGTGACGCCAGCCTCCCGCCGGCGATGAAGCGTGGCCCCCACACGATCTGGTACGTGCTCGGCGGCGTGGCGACGCTGTTCGCGTGTGCGCTGCTCGTCGCCGGCGGGCAGTGGTACGCCCGCCAGCGCGCGCGCCTTCGCGCCGAGGCCGCCAGCGCGAGCGCGGCCGCCTCCTCGGTCGGCGCCGGGAAGGCCGACGAAATTCAGCTCACCGTCCGCGCCGACGCTCCGATCGCCAACCTGCGCGCCGCGGGCTCGAAGCGCCTGCAATTCGAGAACGACAAGCTCGAGCACGACAGGGGCGTGCTGACCGTGGGCCCGTGGACGGGGGCGCTCCCGGTCGACGTGATCTTCGAAGGCGGCGCGTCGGTCCGCCTCATGTTCGACGCGAGCGGATCGCGCGAGCTGCGGGCGTACTCGGCCGCCGCCACCTTGCCGGCGTCGACAGGCGGCGGCAGCAGCAGCGGCGGCGACAGGCCCGACAAGCCAGGCAAAGTCACGCTGCCGCAGGGTCGCAAGCCCAACTCCGGCGATCCGCCGGGAGCGAAACGCCCCGAGCTTCAAGACAACCCGTACTGATCTGGTATCGTTCGGTGATGAGGAGCAAGCGCGCGGCCGGGATCGCGCTGATCGCCAGCCTCGTCACGGGGTTCGCCGCCTGTACGACGTTCAGCGGCCTCACTGTGCCGTCCGATGACGCCGGGACGAGCGCCGACGTCAACGTGCCGCCGAAAGACGGTAGCCCGCCGCCGAACGACGCGATCATCGGCGCCGACGTCGTCGACGCGGGACCGAGCCTGCCGGCGTTTCTGTCGGTCGCGGACGCGGTGAAGGTCTGCTCCCAGCTCGACAAGTGCCCGGTGCTCGGGAAATCGATCACATACTCGGTCGCCGTCGCCCTCGATCCGGTGAACTACTCGCTCTGCATCGACACGCTGGCCGGCCCCATCCCGCCGTCGCACGTCGGCACCGCGCTGCAGGCGGCGACGCTCTCGTGCATCGCGACGAAAGGGACGACCTGCATCGCCGCGGGCGCGTGCTTGTCGCAGGAGTTTCTCGCCCCGGCCGACACGCGCTGCAACAAGATCCCGAAGGATGCCGGCGCCGACGCCAACCCCGGCGCCTACCAGTTCTGCGACACCGACGCGCAGGCCCTGTACCGCTGCGACCCTCAGTACACGTTCGACGTCCTCCACTGCCAGACCGGCTACTTCGGCGCCGGCGCGACGTGCGTTTTGACGCCCGATGGCACGCACACCTGCGCGGTCGGCCCCGACTGCCCGACGACGGCGTGCTCCGGCAACCAGCTCTCGTACTGCACCGCGAGCGGCGTTCACGTCGTGACCAATTGCGCGGACCTCGGGCAGGTGTGCGGCACCGACGTGACCGTCGACGGCGGAGGGCTCGGGTGCCTCACGAGCGATCGCTTGAAGACGTGCGCGACGGCGGGCTCCGAGTGCGACAACCGCATCGTGTCGGTGTGCGACGGGTTCGACCGCGCCGAGTTCGACTGCCAGGCCCTGGGCGGGACGTGCAGCAAGACCGCCGGGTCCGCGCGCTGCCAGCGCCCGACCGACGAGTGCGCGCCCGAGGACCCGAAGGTCAACGTGTGCACGGGCTCGAAGATCTCCCTGTGCGTCGGCGGCAAGTCCACGACGTTCGACTGCGCGAGCGTGGGCCTGGGATGCGTCCCGGGAACCGGAGCCGTGACCGGACGCTGCGGCTGACGCGGAGCCTCGGATGAGTCGCGGCGGCGAGCAGCGCGGGATGGCCACAGGCCTCCTGACCGAGGCGGGCGGTGTCCTCCTGGCGTGGATGTTCGTCCTCGCGGCAGAGAACGTCGGCGTGGGGCTGGGCTACCGCGCGCTCTTCGCCGGGAGCTGGGAGATGGCTCTCGCGCGCACCAACCTGACGCCGCTCCTGCTCGGCGCGCTGGTGCCGGCCGCGTTCGTGGCCGCTGCGACCGGCCGCGTCGTCGCCAGGGCAGAGTCGAGCGTGCGCGCGCGCCGCGCCGTGGCGCTGCTCGCGGGTGCGGCGGGCGCGGCGCTCGGGTACGGCGTGAGCTTCGGTCGCCATTTGGCGTCGTGGGCGATGCGCGCGCCGTTCATCCTGGTGGTCGCGCTCGCAGCGGCGGGCGTGGCCGCGATGGGCGCGCCGCGCGTGGCACGTGCCGCGCGCGCGCGACCTCACGTGCTCGCGGGCCTCGGGCTCGCAGTGGCCGCGGCGGCGTGGTGGGCCGACGGGCACGTGCTGCCGCGCCTGTATCCTGCGTTCCACGCCGCGCTCTTCGTGCTCGTGCTCGGGTGCGGCGCCGCGCTCGCCCTCGTCTTCCGTGGCGGGCCGCTGGGTCGCTACGCGTCGTGGGCGGCGCTCGCGCTCGGCGTCGCGTCGGCGGCGTGGGCCAAGCGCGCCGCCAGCGGCGTTCGCAGCGCCGACAACCTTCGCCTGGTCCTCGTCGAGCACGCTCCGCTGCTCGGCCGCGCCGTGGGCTTGGCGACGTGGCTCTCGCCGCCGCCCTCGGACGATCCGGCCGGCGCGAGCGACTTGGCCCTCGCCGTGGGTCCGGCGCGCGCCTTCGACTGGACCGGGCGCGACGTGCTCGTCGTCTCCATCGACGCGCTCCGCGCCGATCACGTCGGCGCCTATTGCTACCCGCGAGCGACGACGCCGCATCTCGACGCCCTCGCCCGGCAAGGCGCACGGTTCGACGCTGCCTACTGCCCGACGCCGCACACGTCGTACTCGGTCACGTCGATGATGACGGGAAAGTACATGCGTCCGCTCCTCACCCTGGGCGTGGGCGAGGACTCGGAGACGTGGGCCTCCTACGCCCGCCGCTACGGCTACCGAACCGCGGCCTTCTACCCGCCGGCAGTCTTCTTCATCGACGGCCCGCGCTTCGCCAGGTTCGAGGAGCGCGGCTTCGACTTCGAGTACCGAAAGGTGGAGTTCGCGTCGCCCGCGCTTCGCGTGGATCAGGTCCGCGAGTACCTGAGGGCCGTCCCCCGGGAGACGCCGGTCTTTCTCTGGGTCCACCTCTTCGAGCCCCACGAGCCGTACGTCGCGCACCCGGCGCACCCTTTCGGCACCACCGGCGCAGAGACCGACGTAGATCTCTACGACGGTGAGATCGCCGCCGCCGACGAGGGGCTCGGGGCGATCGTCGTAGCGTTCCGTGCCGCGCGAGGTGCGGCCAAGGACGAAGACAAGGACAAGCGTGGCGACCCGGTGATCATCGTCACGGCCGATCATGGCGAAGAGTTCGGCGACCACGGCGGCCGCTACCACGGGACGACGGTCTACGAGGAGCAGGTGCGCGTGCCGCTCGTCGTCGTCGCGCCGGGGGTCCTACCGCGGACGGTCGACGCGCCGGTGCAGACGATCGATCTCCTCCCGACCGTGCTCTCGGCGATGGGGGTACCGCGGCCTCCGCGCCTCCGCGGCACCGATCTGGGGCCGCTCCTCGCCGGCAAACCCGCGGCCTCTGTCCCGCTCGCGTTCGCGGAGACCGACGACTACACGCTCTTCGCGCGCGGCGCCGAGCGCCTGATCTGCGTGCGCAAGGCGGCGGCGTGCGCGCTTTACGACGTACAGAAGGATCCGCACGAGACGCGCGACCTCTCGACCGAGCGCGCAGACGACGCGCGTGAGCTGCGGCGCGCCACGTCGTCGCTGGTGCGCGACGCGGCCCGGTACGAGGCGGGTCCCGGCGCGGAGCTCCCCGAGGCGTTGCGGCGAGGCATGATGGGAGACGTGGACGTCGCGCCCGACGTGGCGTCGCTCCTGGACGATGTGAAGCCGGACATCCGCAGGCGCGCCGCCGAGGTGCTCTTCCGTCTTCACGCCAAGGACACGGCGCCGGCGCTCGCGCGCGCGCTCGCGAAGGACGAGGACGCCACAGTGCAGCGGTTCGCGGCGCTCGCGCTCGTGCGGGTGGGCGAGGCGCCGGGGCCGCTCGCCGACGCGCTCGTGACCGATGCCGCGCGCGCATGGCGGCGGAGCGCGGCGCTCGCGTTCGCGGAGCGGGGCGACGCGCGCGGGGAGGGGGAGCTCGTGCGGTGGTGGGCCGCGGAGGGACCGCCGGCGAACGTCCTCGGCTTCGACGACGCACGCGCGCTCCTCGCGGCCATCGCCAAGGTGCGCGCGAAGGACGGGGGACCGGCGCTCGCGCGCTCGCTCTCCGACGTTCGCCTCCGGATCGACATTGCCGACGCGCTCGGCGACCTCGGTGATCCGCGCGCCAAAGGACCGCTCCTGGCGGCGTTCGCGGAGGAGCCCTACCTCTCTGCGCGACCCCACGAGGCCTTGGCGCTCGTGAAGCTCGGCGCGCGCGCGGAGCTCTACGCGCCGCTCGCCCGATTCGCGGGGGCGCCGTGGCCGATGCGCGAGGCCGTGGCGATCGCCGCGAGCGCCGGCCTCCTGACCCGCGAGCACGGAGGGTGGGTGCCCACGGCCCCGACCACGTTTGTCGACCTCGTTCTCCCGCTCCCCCCGCTTCGTGCCGACGGCTCTGGCAACGCGCTCGTGCTGGTGCTCGGCGGCGAGGGGAGCGCGCCGCGCGGCACGTTCGGCGGCACGGAGCTCCGCTTCACGACCGACGGCCCGCAGAGCTTCGCCAACCTGCACGCGACCGCGGGCAAGGTGATCCTCCATATCGACGATGCGACGGGCCTCCGGGGGGTGTGGGTGGTGGCCCCGGCGGCGGGCGTCCTCGGGCCTGCCCCGGCCGCTTCGGACGGGGGAATCGACGAGCCACGTTGACGGCATGGGCCTACGAGATAGAGTGCCGGCCCAGCAGGTGAGCCCCGTGTCCGATACCCCCGAAAAGACCGAGAAAAAAGACGAGAAGCCCGCCCCGGCCGCCGGCATGCGGAAGGCCGAAGAGCCGGAAGCGGCCCTCGAAGCCCTCGAAGCGAAGCCGGACGTCGTGGAAGGCGCGGGCGACGGGGCGGACGACGCGGGCGAAACCGACGCGGAGGAGCCCGCGGCCGAGGAGGACGACGCGTCGCCCGAGGCGATCGCGCGCCGTGTCGCCGCGCTTGGCGAAGAGGACGAGGTCGAGAAGCTCGCCCGCAACGAGGAAGAGAAGCTCGCCGAGCGCCGCGCCAAGATGAAGCGCGGCAAGAAGGGCGGCGGCCTCGAGGCCGCGGCCAGCAAGCGCCTCGCGAGGATCGCCGAGAAGGCGCAGCCGAAGAAGATGATCGCCACGGCCGTCGATGGCGCCGATCCGCTGCTCAACCAGACGGCGGCGCTCTCGAAGTGGGCGAAGAAGAACCAGAAGAGCGTAGGCACCGTCGTGCTCGCCGCTGCCGTAGTGCTTGCGGGCGTCGGGGGTTACAACTACTGGCAGCAGAAGAAGGAGGCCGACGCGTCGGCCGAGCTCTCCAGGGCCGTCGCCGACGAGCGCGGCCGCATCGGCGATCCCGACAAGGAGAAGGAAGAGGAGGCGGCCAATGGCCCGAAGGACACGCGCCCGCTCTTCAAGACGACGGACGAGCGACGCGAGAGCGCGCTCAAGAAGTTCCGCGACGTCGAGTCGCGCTTTCCCGGCACCGGCGCCGCCATTCTTTCGCGCCTGTCGGAGGGCTCGCTGCTGCTCGACGCCAAGCAGCCCGATCCGGCCATCGTGGCCTTCACCGACGTGAAATCGAGCGCGCTCGGCCAGATGGACGCCGAGGTGCGCGGCCGCGCCCTCGAGGGCCTCGGCTTCGCCTACGAGCAGAAGGGCAACCTCGACGAAGCGATCAAGACGTTCAAGGAGCTCGAGTCCACCGTCGACGTGCTCGGCTTCAAGGAGCTCGCGATGTACCACCAGGCCCGCGTGCTCGAGGCGCGCAACGCCGGGGGCGACAAGGACAAGGCCAAGGAACTCCTCAAGACCGTCCACGAGCGTATCAACAAGCCGGGTGAGAACCACCCGTTCCCGTACCTCAAGGAGGTCGCCGACGACCGCCTGCGCGCGCTCGATCCGACCGCCGTTCCCCCCAAGCAGACCAACCAGATGGGCGGCCCCGGCGGCAACAAGATGAACGAGGAGCAGATCAAGAAGCTCATCGAGCAGCTCAAGAAGCAGGGCGGCGGAGCGCCGTGATGCGCCTCCGCCTCGGGATGTCCGCGACCGCGCTTGCCGTCGCCGCGGGCTGCGCGTCGATGGAGACCGCCAACGATCGCGTCAACCCCGAGAACCCCACGTGGTACTCGCGCCCCAGCGGCGCGATGCACGTCATCGCGCGCCGCACGCTCACCGCGGCGTCACGCACGGTAGGCGAGGACTACGAGCGGGGCCGCGCCGAGATCGACGCCATGCGCGGCCGCGTCTTCGTAGGCTCCGCGGACCACGGCCTCTACGCCCTGCGCGCCGGCAACGGGACGACCATCTGGCGCTTCGAGACGCTCGGCGTCGTACAGTGCGAGCCGCTCTACGACGGGGAGCTCGACGTCGTGTTCTTCGGCTCGCACGACGGTGCCCTCTACGCCGTTCGCGCGGCCGACGGCGCTCTCCTCTGGCGCTTTTCGAGCGGGGCCGAGGTCGCGAAGAAGCCGGTCGTCGCCGGCGAGCTGCTGCTCTTCGCGAACGCGTCCGACCAGCTCTTCGCGCTCGATCGCCGCACCGGCAAGCAAAAGTGGACCGTGCACCGCACCCCGGCGCTCGGCATGGAGGTCGCCGGCTACGCAGGCCCGTCGTACGACGCCGGGCTCGGGCTCGTCTTCCAAGCGTACTCCGACGGCCACGTCATCGCTTACAACGCGGCCGACGGGGCGGAGAAATGGACGCCCGTGGATCTCTCGGCCGAGGCCGAGCAGTCCGCCGGCGGCGACGCCCCGCGCTACCTCGACGTCGACACCACGCCGGTGCTCGACGACGGCCCGAACGGCCGCGTCATCTACGTCGCCGGCTACTCGGGCGGCGTCTATGCGCTCGACGCCCAGACCGGCGCCCGCCTCTGGGCCAACGACAAGGCGACGGGCGTGAACGATCTCCTCCTCTGGAACGAGCCGCCGCACCCGCCGACCCCCGGCGGCCCGTTCTCGGGCGGGCCGATGGTCCCGGCCAAGAAGATACTTCTCGCCGCCAGCGCCATCACGGGCCTCTGGGGCATGGACCCGACGACCGGCCGCATGCTCTGGCGCATCCCGGTGCCCGAGGGTGGCATCACGGCGCCGGTTCCGGTCGCCGGCGCCGTCGTCGTCGGCACCACGCGGTACGGGCTCTTCCTGATTTCTCCGCGCAACGGCCGCGTCATCGACGGCCTCGATCTCGGCACCGGCGTCGCGCAGACCCCGGCGGCGTACGGAGATCGCGCGTACGCCATGACGAACCAGGGCGTCTTCCTGGGTATCCACGTCGAAAACCCCACCCCCCGCCGCTGACGGCGCGCAAGCTCGACGTCGTCGAAGGTTGGGGAGGATTTCCCCGGTCCGGCGCGTACAACGTGCCGATGCGCACCGCTGTTTTCACTGTCGCCGCCTCGGTTCTGGGTGTCGTCCTCGCCGCGGGCTGCAGCGGAGCAGCCGGCTCGGGGCTGTTCACGGGCGATGGCTCGCAGGGCTCGGACGGGGGCGGCTCCAGCGGTACGAGCGGCGGCGCCAGCGGGGGCACCAGCGGAGGCAGCGGGGGCACCAGCGGGGGCACCAGCGGAGGTACCAGCGGAGGTACCAGCGGGGGCACCAGCGGCGACGGTGGTGCCGTCAGCGACGCGGCGGCAGCGGCCTTCGCGTGCGGCAAGAGCGCGAGCGGCGGCGGAGCTCTCTGCAGCGGCGCCACCACGTGCTGCGCCCACGAGGTCGACGATCTCTTCCAGGTAACGACGACCTACGCGTGCGTCGGCAACGCCGGGCAGTGCCGGTTCGACGGCGGCACCGGGGCGGCGATCCTCTGCCACAACGCAAGCGAATGCGGCGGACACTACTGCTGCGGCGACTTCGACGGCCGCACCTACCAGAGCGTCACCTGTGCGGTCACGTGCGATCCGTCGGACGCCGGGAGCCGTGACCGGGTGCGCTTCTGCGACCCCGTAAAGAAGAGCCTCGACTGCCCGGCCGGTCAGACATGCACCGAGAGCACCGTCTTGACCGGCTTCTTCCGCTGCGGCTGAGGCCACTTGGGTTTATGCTGGCCCGGTGAAACGCGGGTTCCTCTTTCTGTGCTGGATGGTCGGGGTGAGCGGCTGGGCGGCGTGCACGAGCGACGACGCCACCTCGAGCGGTGACGCGGGAGCCGGCGACGGCGGGCCCTGCACGCCGACGCGCCCCTGCGCAGACGCCACCTTCGACACGGGCGGCGACGCGCCGAGCCCTGACGCCGGCACCGACTCCGGTTCCGACGCCGGCGCCGACTCCGGTTCCGACTCCGGTTCCGACTCCGGCTCCGACTCCGGTTCCGACGCCGACTCCGGCTCCGACTCCGGTTCCGACTCCGGCCCCCAGACCTTCACCGATCTCTACACCACCGTCCTCACCGGCAACGGCTGCGCCCCGCACCACGGAGGCGTCAACCCGCCCGGCAACCTCGACATGAGCACGCAGGCCAAGGCGTTCCTGAACCTCCTCGGCGTGGTCGCGTCCGACGCGGGATGCGGCCAGCTCGTCGTCGCAGGCGACGCGTCGGCAAGCCTGCTGTATTTGAAGGTCACAGGGACGCAGCCCGTGGGGTGCGGCATGCAGATGCCGCTCAACGCCACGCCGATCCCCCAGGGCGACGTCGACAAGATCCGCGCGTGGATCGCGCGCGGCGCCCCGAACGACTGACGATCACTAGCTAGCTAGGCCCGCTGGCGCGCGAGCTGGGCGATGAGGATGCCGGCAGCGACCGCGACGTTGAGCGATTCGACGGCGCCGCCGCCGCGGATGGCCACCGTCGCGTCGCACTCCTCGCGCACCCGCGGCGCGAGCCCTTCGCGCTCGTTACCCATCACGAGGACGCAGGGTCGAGGGAACGGGTAGTCGCGGGCATCGACCGGAGCGGCCTGATCGGCGGCGACGACGCGAACGCCTGCTTTTCTCAGGCGTGCCAGCGTGTCTTTCAGATCCGTCGTACGCGAGAGCGTGAGCTCCTCGGCGCCCCCCTCGGCGACACGCACGGCGTTCGGATCGAGGCCCGGGTGGGGCGCCGGCGCGCCGACGATGGCGGCGTCGAGGCCGAAGAACGCCGCGGTGCGCAGGATCGCGCCGATGTTGTAAGGGTTGCGCACGCGATCGAGCGCAATGGCCGTCCCGCGGACACGCGCGAGCCGTTCGGCGACGTCCTGTGGCGATGCCCACGCGCGCGCCAACGCAGCGACGCACAGCCCCTCGTGCTGCGCCGTCCCGGCGATGCGCTCGAGCTCTCGATCGGGCACGGCCACGCACGGTACGCCGCGCGCCCGCAAGCGCTGGAGCGCGGGCTCGACCTCACGCTCGACGCGGCGCGAGAAGGCCACGCGCTGCACGGCGTCCGGCCTTCGCGCGAGCAGCGCGAGCCCGGCACGAAGGCCTACGATCGTCTCGCCGACGTCGCGAGGACGGGGGCTTCCGTTGGCCGGGTGCGGGTGCGGGTGCCGGTGCGGGTGCGCGGGAGTGGCCTTCGGCGAAGGCGCGCGCGGCATCAGAAACCGTATTCAACGGCCGGTGAGGCGCCCCACGTGCGCGTGACGGACGCGGAAGACGCCGACGCCGAGGCTGCCATCGGGAGCGGCTCGGGGTGACGAACCGACGGGAGCAGCTCCTCGTCGTCCGCCGCGAACGGGGAGGGGTGCAGCTCGTCGTTGTCGGGCGTCGAGAACACCGTCGATCCCGGCGTGTACGGCGACGGCGCGAGCTCACTGTTCGCGAGCTCCGCGTTCGTCAGCGAGACCGCGCGGTGCGGCTCTACGGGCTGTGGGACTCCGCCCGCGCAGCCTGCCAGAATCATCGTCCCCAAAACCGACGCGAGGCCAATGTGGTTCATCATCCGACATGTGTGTTAGCAGCCCTGGGCGCGCGCGCAATGACAGCGACGAACAAAGGGGATCCCGAGGGTCTCCCGCGACGCGAAGCGCCGGGAAACGAGGCGACCCGAAATGGACGCCTCGGGTAAGCTGGAGGGTCGCGTCTTCGGGCTTCGAGGGCGGCTACAGGCTCGGTCACCGTCTTGGGAGAAGGGGCCCATCATGTCCAAGCGCGTCGGTCTCTGCGTCGGCTTCGTTCTGGCGATCCTGTCGGTGGCGGCGACCCCTAGCTGCTCCGCGCCGGCGGCGCCCAACGGCGCGGGTGGGTCGAGCGGGTCGAGCGCCTCGAGCGGTTCAAGTGGCACCAGCGGCTCGAGCGGCTCGTCGGGGACCACCCCCGTTCAGGACATCGCGGAGAGCGAGCCGAACAATGGCCCCGACATGGCCGGCATGCAGAACGTAGGTGTGATCGACGGCTCGAAGACTCTCCGCATCAAGGGGCGCCTGGACAGCGGTGGCATGAACGCCACGGCCTACACGGGAGACTTCGACGGCTTCGCCTTCGAGATCAAGAGCGCGGGCGGTAGCCTCTCGACGACAGTCGACTGGACCGGCAGCGCGGACGTCGACGCGATCCTCTATGACTCCAACCTCAACGCGCTGGCGGGAGACAACACGGCTGCGAAGCCCATCTCCCAGAGCGCGCCGATCCCCGCTGGCAAGTACGCGCTCGTGCTCTTCTCGAAGGACCAGCCGGCGGACTGGACGCTCACGTTCGCGTACGGGACGACCCCGCCGGGCAGCAGCGGAAGCAGTGGCACGTCGGGCGCCTCGGGTACGTCTGGCACGTCGGGCGGAACCGGCTGCATCGATGCGACCGTGTTGACCGGTGGGTACTGGCAGAAGAACAACTCGTTCGAGGAGATCCATTTCAAGGACGGAGGCAGCCTCGACGATGGCTACTATCTCCCGCCGTCCGGCACGGTTTGGTCCACGGGGACCTGGACGCTGTCTTGCCCCACGATCACCGCGACGATCGCGAACAAGCCGTACGCGTTCACGATCAGCGGGACGACGCTGACCGACAGCGGCGGTCGCACCTGGGCGCGCTGCGCGCCGCTCAGCAACGGCGAGTGCTTCTGAGCTGACCCGCCGAAAGTGCGCGGACGACGCACCAAGCGGCGTATCGTGCCGCCATGCTCCCGCCGAGGGCCTATGTCGCACGCGCCTTCGCGCTCGCCGCGGTCGCCCTGGCGATCTGGCCGCGCCCGGTGCTGGCCAGGTGCCCCGACGAGGCCCCCGACGAGCCCGCGTGCGATCCCCTCGCCGCGATCATGATGCCGAGCGTCGCCGGCGCGGCGTACGTCCCGCGCGGCGGCCTCGATCCCTACGTCGGCGGTGGGATCGAGCTCGTCGGTTTCTCGTGGTCGAACAACAACGACGCGTTCGGTCCCTCGCAGGGCACCATTCGCTTCGGCGCGCTTTACATGAAGGCCCGCGAGCAGCGCGAGATGCTCCTCTACCGGCTCGGCTGGGCGGTCTCGTTCGAGGGAAACGCGAGCCGCCGCTTCCTCATCCCTTACTGGGGCGGCGGCCTCGGCGCACTCTGGGAGACGGCGCTCGGAAACCGCGCGCTCGCCGAGGGGACGCTGGGCCTCTACCTTTTTTACGGCCGCAACGTCGTCGTCGACGCGGCGGGCACGATGGTCCTGCCGTTCACCGCCGTCGACAAGCTCCTCGGGCCGAAGGCCCAGCTCACGGCGAGCTTCAGCCTGTGGTGAGGAGGGCCACCCGATGATCAGGCTGACGGTGAACGGTACGCCGCGCGAGGTCGACGTTCCCGACGACGTGCCGCTCCTCTGGGTCTTGCGCGAGGAGCTCGCGCTGACCGGCACGAAGTTCGGCTGCGGCATGGCGCTGTGCGGCGCATGCACGGTGCACCTCGACGGCAAGCCGGTGCGTTCGTGCGTCACGCGCCTCCGCGAAGCGAGCGGCAAGGAGGTGACGACGATCGAGGGGGTGGCCGCGACGCCGATGCGCGTGCTCCAGGAGGCGTGGGCCCTCGAGGGGACGCCTCAGTGCGGGTACTGCCAGCCCGGGCAGATCATGAGCGCGATCGCGCTGCTCCGGGCGAAACCGCGGCCGACCGACGCCGACGTCGACGCCGTCATGAGCGCGAACCTGTGCCGGTGCGCGACGTACGTGCGCATCCGAAGGGCCATCCACCGCGCGGCCGACATGCTGGCGGCCCCTCCGCCCGACGCGAACAAACCATGACGGGCGAGCTCGGCCGGCGTGACGTGTTGCGGTACGGGCTCGGCGCGGGCGGCGCGCTCCTCGTGCAGATCGCGCTGCCGGGGTGCCGACCGGCGCGCTCCGCGGCGGACCCGCACGCGGGAGACTTCGTGCCCAACGCGTGGATCCGCGTGGCGCCCGATGACCGCGTCGCGTTCGTGCTCGATCGGGTCGAGATGGGGCAGGGGACGATGACGTCGCACGCCCAGCTCGTGGCCGAGGAGCTCGAGATCGATCCCGCTCGCCTCGTCGTCGAGCTCGCTCCCGCCGACCGCGCGTACGACAACCCCGACTCGCAGCTCGGCTTCCAGGTGACCGGCGGCAGCACGAGCGTGAGCACGTCCTATGATCCGCTCCGGACCGCAGCGGCGACCGCGCGCGAGATGCTAAAGGCGGCGGCAGCGAGGCGCTGGGGCGTGGGGCTCGCTTCGTGCGTCGCCGCCGACGGGGAGATCCGACATCCGCCCAGCGGGCGAAGCGCGCGGTACGGGGCGCTCGCGGCCGACGCTGCGCGCGAGCCGGTCCCCCCGCGTGCGCCGGAGCTGAAGCCGGCGAGCGCGTTCACCTGGATCGGAAAATCCGTTCCGCGCCTCGATGCGCCCTCGAAGCTGGACGGGAGCGCCGTCTACGGCATCGACGTGCGCCTTCCCGGGCTCCACACGGCGGTCGTCCTGCGCGCGCCGGCGCTAGGCGCCAAGATGAAGGGTTTCGACGCCGCCGGGGCGCGGCGCGAGCCGGGGATCACCGACGTGCTCGAGGTGCCGACCGGAGTCGCCGTCGTCGGCACGTCTTACTGGCGCGCGCGCCGCGCCGCTGCGCTCGTGAAGGTCGAGTGGACTGCGGGGACCACGTCGCTCGACTCCGAGCTGCTGCGCCGCGCGCTCCGGAGCCGCCTCGCCCGCGACGCTCACAAGATGCGCACGGATGGCGACGTCGCCGCCGCCGAGCACGCCTCGTCGCAGATCATCGACGCCGTGTACGAGACGCCGTACCTCGCCCACGCCACGCTGGAGCCGCAGAACGCCACCGCCATCGTGAGGGACGGCCGCTGCGAGGTGTGGGCGCCGACGCAGTCGCTGGGCCTCGCGCGCGAGGCGCTCCGGCGCCTGACGGGGTACGCGTACGACGACATCGTCTTGCACCAGACGCTCCTCGGCGGCGGCTACGGCCGACGCCTCGCCCAGGATTACGTCGTGGAGGCGGCGACGATCGCGCTGCGGACGCGCAAGCCGGTCAAGGTCGTGTGGTCCCGCGAGGACGACATGGCGCACGATCACTACCGGCCGATGTCAGCCCACCTGCTCCGTGCGAGCTTCGCGCGGAGCGGCGCCGTGACGAGCTGGACGCACCGCGTGGCGGCGCAGTCGATCATCGCCCAGATCGCCGAAGAGTGGGGGCAGAGCCTCGTGCCCAACCGATTTCCCCTGTCGTTCAAGCGGGCCGCCGCGCGCGCGGCTGCGACGGCGTACGCCGGCAACGCCGTCCCCGACATGTCCGCTGTGGAGGGGGCGCGCGAGCTGGCCTATGCGATCCCGAACGTGTCGGTGGAGTTCGCGCCGGTGAACGTGGACGTCCCGGTCGGGTGGTGGCGCTCGATCGGCCACTCGAACAACGCGTTCGCCGTCGAGGCGTTCTTCGACGAGGTCGCGCGCGAGGCCAAGCGCGATCCGTTCGAGCTCCGGCGCGAGCTCCTCGCCGGCGCGCCGCGCCAGAGGGCCGTCCTCGAGCTGGCGGCGGAGAAGAGCGGCTGGGCCCACCCGCCGAAGAGCGGAATTTTTCGTGGGATCGCGCAGACGACGGCGTTCGGTACCGCCATTTCGATGGTCGCTGAGGTCTCGGTGGAGGGGCGCCACGTGCGCGTGCATCGGGTCGTCGCCGCGGTGGATTGTGGGCGCGTCGTGAACCCGGATCTGGTGGCTACGCAGGTCGAAGGAGGCATCGGGTTCGGCCTCGGTGCGGCGCTCCACCAGGAGATCACGCTTCGGCAGGGCGCCGTCGTGCAGTCGAACTTCCACGACTTCCCATCGCTCCGCATGGTGGAGATGCCCGCCGTCGAGGTGCACCTCGTCGCGAGCGACGCGCACCCGAGCGGCATCGGCGAGCCGGGTGTCCCGCTCGTGGCGCCGGCGGTGGCAAACGCGATCTTGCGGGCGACGGGATCGCCGGTGCGATCCATGCCGCTCCTCGGTGCCCTCAAGGAGGCCCGATGATGCGCCGCGCCGCGCCCTCCGTGTTCCTCCTCGCCGCGCTCTTCGCGACGCGGAGCCCCGCGGCCGCCGTCGACGCGCCGCCCGCGCCGCCGGGCGTGGGCGAGTTCGGCCCGATCGCCCGCGATCTCCTCTCGCCGCGCTGCGTGAACTGCCACCCCGCCGGCGACGCGCCCCTGGTCGGTGATCACGGCCAGCCCCACCGGATGAACATCACGCGCGCCAGCGCCGAGGCGGGCCTGCCGTGCACGTCGTGCCACCGCGAGCAGAACTTCGACCGGCCGCACGGCCCGCCGGGCGCGCCGAACTGGCACATGCCCTCGAAGGAGACGCCGATGGTCTTCGAGGGCAAGACGCCGCATGAGCTCTGCGAGACCTTGAAGGATCCCGCAAGAAACGGCGGACGCACGCTCGCCGCGCTCCAGGAGCACTTCGCCATCGACCCGATCGTTCTGTGGTCGTTCGCGCCCGGCCCCGGTCGGACGCTCCCGCCGGTGCTGCACGCCGAGCTCGTCTCGCACGTGAGGCGCTGGATAGCCGCGGGCGCGCCGTGCCCGTAGCGCCCGGCCGCTGGCGCCCGCGCGCTTGCTCCGCCCGACGCGGCGCGTGGTAGCCTCTGTGCTCATGGCGAACCCAGCTCACGCGCGTCACGCGCTCCTGGCGGGCCTTCTTCTCGCACCTATCCTCGCCTGCCAGCTCTTCGTCACCTCCGACGTCTACCAATGCTCGAACGACGGCGATTGCGCGTCGCGGGGCGGCGAGTTCGCGAACAGAAAGTGCCTGGCGAGCGTCTGCGTCGCACGCGACGTCGCTGACGCGGACAAGGACGCGTCGACGTCGGACGCGAGCGACGCAGGCGACGCAGGCGATGCGGGCGGCGGCGGCCCGTTCGGATGCGCGGCCAACGTCTACCCTGAGGAGAATCCCCTCCGCCACGTCACCTATACGCGTGTCTTCCAGGACGTCACGGCCGGCACGCCGCTCACGGCCATCGCCGTCCAGGTGTGCGCGATCATCGACCCGAACTGCACCGCGCCGCGCATCCAGGCGGACGGCGGGTTGACCCTTTTCCCGGACGTCGACGGCAAGGTCACGGTCGACGTCCTCTACGGATTCAACGGGCTCCTTCAAGTCACCGACATCGTCGATGGCGGCGGCAAGGTGACGCCCGCGCTGATTCAAGTGACGCCCCCGGTCGTCGAAGACGCGGCGGTCGGACCGCCGGCTCTGATGGTCTCGCCGTCGGTCTTCGCCGGCGTGGCGGCGTCGGTGTTCGGCGGTGGAGCCGTCGATCCGACGCTGGGACACATCTTCTTCCGAACCCACGACTGCCTGGACCAAGGGCTCGCCGGGATCTCCGTGGACGCGGATCGCTCGGACCCGAAGACGCGATCCTTCTATTTCACGAGCGGAAACATCCCTGATCCCGGCGCCGTCCAGACGGACAAAGGGGCCAAGGGGGGCATCCTCAACCTGCCCCCCGGCACGATCAATCTCACCGCACGCTTCTTCGACACGAAGAAAAAGATGGGCAGCGTCGCGGTGAAGCTCCGTGCGGGGTTCGTCACGTACGTGATCGTCACCCCCACGCTCTGAAGCCATGGCCGCCCCCATCCACGACGCCGCGTCGGCCCTGCTCCTGCGGGGCTACTTCGAGCACCATGTGCGAGGGTGTGCCGGGCGCGTTGAGCTCAGCCGTCCAAAGAATCGTGGCGCCGGGGGCGATCTTTGGTGAAAATGCATCTGTGCTCGGTGTGGAGGGGGGCAGGGAGTCGGGATCCCCCCGCACGGCCGGGATGCCCATGAGCGAACTAACTCGCGATCCCCGCGTCCTCGGACCCTATCGAATCATCGCCGGCCTCGGGACGGGCGGCATGGCGCGCGTGTACCTCGCGCTCTCGCAGAAGCCGGGGTTCGACAAGCTGTTCGTCCTGAAGCTGCTGCGCGAGGAGCTCGTCGCCGACGAGGAGTACCGATCGATGTTCCTGAACGAGGCCCGCGTCGCGGCGCGCCTCAACCATCCGAACGTCGTTCACACGTACGAGATCGGTGTCGAGAATGACCACCACTTCATCGCGATGGAGTACCTCGAGGGTCAGCCGCTCAACGCGATCGTGTCCCGCGTGGGGCGGAAGAAGATGCCGCTCCCCATTCACCTGCGGATCCTCTGCGAGATCCTCGCGGGGCTCGACTACGCGCACACGCTGACGGCGTACGACGGAACGCCGCTCATGATCGTTCATCGCGACGTGAGCCCGCAGAACGTCTTCGTGACCTACCCCGGGCAGGTGAAGCTCGTCGACTTCGGGATCGCCAAGGTCGCGGGGGCCGCCGTGCTCACGCGCGAAGGGGTCATGAAGGGCAAGATCAGCTACATGGCTCCGGAGCAGGCCATGGCGCTGCCGCTCGATGGGCGCGCCGACGTCTTCTCGGTCGGCGTGATGCTCTGGGAGGCGATCACCCAGGCGCGCTTCTTTCCGGTCGGCGACTCCGAAGGCGCCGTGCTGCAGCGGCGGCTCAGCGGCGACGAGAAGAAGGTCAAGGAGGTCAACCCGAACGCCCCCGACGAGCTCGTCGCGATCTGCGAGAAGGCGATGGCGCTCGATCGTACCAAGCGCTTCGCCAGCGCCGCGGAGCTCCGGGACGTGATCGAGGCGTACCTCAAGAAGACGTCGAATCCCGGCCCGCTCGAGGTCGGCGCCTTCCTCGAAAAGCACTTCGGCGCGGACCGCGTCAAGATCGCGGCCGTCGTCGCCGAGACGGTGAAGAGCGGCCCGACGTCGGCGCCGATCCGGATGATCTCGACGCCTCCGCCGCCCAAGGACTCGAGCCCGCAAAACCCCCCGCCGCCATCCGTCGCGCGTGAGAGTGACGGCGCGCACCTCGTGGAGACGAAGGACGCGCCGGTCCCGCCGACGTTGCCCGTGCGCCGCAAGTCGCGGCAGATCGCGGCGGTCGTGAGCGTCCTCGGCATCGGCGCCATCGTGACCGCGGCGCTCTTCGGCTGGCCACGCAAGCGGCCGCTGCCCGTCACGACCGCGGCCGCGCTCAGTCCCGAGCCGAACGTCGGCGCACCGATCACGCCGCCCGCGCCCGCTCCGCCTGCGTCCGCCGATCCTGCTGCTGCGCCGTCGAGCGACGGGACCGTGGTCGTCACGTTCGACGTGTCCCCACCCGGCGCGCGCGTCATGCTCGACGGCAAGCCCCTTGCGCCGCCGTTCGAGGTGAAGCGGCCGGTGGACGGCAACGCGCACCGGCTCGACGTGTCGGCGCGCGGCTACGCGGCGCAGTCACGCGCCGTGTCGTTCGATCGCGACCATGCCGAGAGCGTCGCCCTGGTGCGCGGCGGCGGGGGAGGGGCGCGACCCGCGACCGGCAAGGTGGGGCCGTCGACGCCCGATCCGACCGACGTGGACCTCAACAAGGAACCGCGCGGCGGCAAGACGAAGCGACCGATCGACGACCAGGATCCCTACAAATGAAGCGAGCCACCTCGAAGATCCTCGCGGCGGCGCTCGCGGCGGCGCTCGCGGGCACCTCCGTTGCGCCGCCGGCGCGCGCCGAGGAGCCCGACAAGAAGGCGACCGAGGACGCGCGCAGCCGGTTCCTTCGCGGCGTCGATCTCTACCGCGACGGCGACTACCGCGGCGCCCTCATCGAGTTCAACCGCGCGTACCAGACGGCGCCGAACTTCCGCGTCCTGTTCAACATCGGGCAGACCTGCGTAGAGCTCCAGGACTACGCGTGCGGCCTCAAGGCGTTCGAGAAGTACCTCACCGACGCCAAATCGGAAGGGCCGGCCGATCGCCGCGCGACCGCCGAGAGCGAGGTGAAGCGTCTGCAGAAGCTCGTAGGCACCCTTCGCATCGTCGTCGACCAGCCGGGCGCGGAGGTCCTCGTCGACAACGTGTCGATCGGTCGGACGCCGCTGGCCGAGCCCATCCTCGTGGGGGCCGGCCGGCGGATGATCCAGGTCGTCTTGGCGCCGAACCCCACGGCGGTGCGGGCCGTCGACGTCGCCGGCGGCGATCGCCTCGACGTCAAGATCGAGCTCGGTGAGGCGCCGAAGCGCGAGCCGCGGCCGGCGACGACGCCACCGCCGCAGGTCTTGCCCGAGCCTCGCCGCGAGCCGCCGCCGGAGCCGCGTGCCAACACCGCCATGTGGATCGGCGTCGGCGTGACCGGCGCGCTGACCGCCGGCACGGTCGTCTTCGGCCTCCTCACGCTGTCGGCGAAGAAGGACCTCGACGGCCTAGCCGGCAAGCTCGACGTCAAGACGGGCGACATGGACGACGCGCGCTCCAAGGTGAAGAGGGACGCGCTCGTGACCGACGTCCTCGGCGCCGCGGCGATCGTCGGCGCCGGCATCACCACCTACCTCGCCCTCTCGGGTAGCGGCGCGAGCCGGACCGGGGCGACCGCGCCCAGCGTGCACGTAGCGATCTCGCCGTTCGGCGGCTCCGTGTACGGTCAGTTCTGAACGACGTCGCCGGTGCACGCGCGCTGCGTGCCGATCCGCGCCTCGGCGTCGTAGGTCATCTCCGTCGCCGGGAAGACGGTCGCGGGCAGGATGGCGGCTTCGAGCGCGTGGGCGTAGCTCCAGCCCACCTCGAATTTGTGCGCCTGGAGCGCTGCACCCGCCCACGAAAAGCACGCAAGCTCGTCCAGCGCACGCGCCGCCGCGTCGCTGGGATCGGCGGCGAGCGTCTTCGCGCGCCCGTCGATGTCCGGGAAGAGCGTCGGCGCGTCGAGCGGCGCGCGCTCGCCGCGCGACGCCATGAGCCCGAGGTGGTCGAGGCACGCGAGAAGCGCCCGCGCGCGGACCTGCTGCGCGTCCTTGAGCGCGG
Organism: Myxococcales bacterium; assembly: GCA_025359105.1. GTDB lineage: Bacteria > Myxococcota_A > Polyangia > Polyangiales > Polyangiaceae > JANYHK01. The sequence goes on from JANYHK010000080.1 coordinate 41,662, forward strand.
CCGGCGACGACGGGTGGCTGCCTTCGACGGGGAGCGCCGTCGCGGTCACGATCTCCGGGCACGCCGCCCGGGCGCGCTCGAAGACGTCCCGGCACGTGCTTGCGGGTACGCCGGCGCGCCCTTCCTCGCCGCACGTCGTGCCGGGGCGCGAAACGGCGGGGAGCGTGACGACGCGCAGGGCAATCGCCCCTGGACGGCTCTCGCCGATTTCGAGAAGGGCCGCCTCTTGGGGAGGATCGGTGGTCGAGCCGATGACGAGCTCGGGCACCGTCTGGTCGCCGACGGCGATGGACCGGAGCGCGGCGAGGTGCGTGTGCGCGGAGACGACGCCGAGCGTGCGAATGCCCTGCGCTCCCATCAGGCCGGTCAGGCGGCGCTGCGAATCCCAGGTGAGCTCCTCGAACGGGTGGTGCATGAAGAACACGACCCACGCTCCCGTCCATTTTCTGAGCGCGGCTTCCACGAGCACGGCTTGCGCGCTCGAGATGGCCCCCTGCACGCCTGCGATCGCCAGCGTCGACGAGTCCGACGTGTCGAGAAAGGCGCCGGCGACGTCGACGTCCCCGACCTTGCCGAGGTGCTGCACCGACACGAGGGCGGTGCGTGACGAGGGGTGTCGAACGACGTCGGAGCTCGGGGAGTAGGCGTGCAGGATGGCGTCGCCGATGGTCTTCGACGCGCGCGGGGAAGGGAAGCACGCGCCGTCCCACGCGGCGTGCCAGGCGAAGTTGCCGACGAAGGCGCTGTCGTGGTTGCCGGGTACGAGCACGAGCGGCGCGTCGCCGAAGATTCCGACGTAGGTGCCCATGCGCTCGACCTCCGAGCTGCACCCGAGGTCGCCGTCGTCCCCCAGGTGCATCCAGCGGACCGTCGCGGCGGCGCCGCGCGCCAGGTGGGCCCGTGTCCGGGCGAAGCGCGCCAGGGTGAAGCCGCTCAGGAGATCGAGCTCCACAGGCCGCACGGCCACGTGGACGAGGGCGTCCGCGAGATCCAGTTGCACGCCCGTGCGCGCGCCGGCGAGCTCGTGGAAGTGTGTGTCGGCGACGAGGTAGAGCCGGATCGGCGGCGCGGTTGCGGCGCGCGCGGGCGACGCCCCCGCGGGGACGACGCGCAGCTCCTGGGTGCGCGCCGCGACGTCGCGCTGGTCGGCCACGAGCGCGGGTCGGAGCTTCAGCCAAAAGACGCCGGCGGTCACGAATTGCGAGAAGACGACGATCGCGAGATCGAAGCGCCGCCCGGCGTCGAGTGTCTGGCGCCACACGTCGCGAGGGGTGCCGCGCGCCGGCAGCCCCGAGCGAGCGCGCCGCTGCCGTTCGACGAGTCGAAAGGGAAAGCCCGCCACGATGGCGCCGAGGACGGGGAGGAGGGTCGTGACCTGCCGCGGCGCCAGGAGGAACAGCCCCGCGAAGCCGACGAGGCAAAATACGAAGAGGATCAGCTGCCGCTCGTCCTGGGCGCGCCATTGCGCCACGAGGACCTTGTCGTCGTCGCTGTCGTCGTCGTCGTCGAAGCGGCGCCGCATCGTGAGGCGCGCGCCGAGATCAGCGAGCGGCGCGCCGAAGGCGAACGTGGTAGCGACCGCGCCGGCCCGCAAGGTCCACTCGGGGAGGATCTCCGGCAGAGGGAATGCCATGGCGAGGATGACGACGGGGAAGAGCGCCTGCAGGTAGCCGAGCTGCCTGCTGAAGAGGACCGCCGCCACGCGCGCGACCCGGAGACGCCGCGCGGTGGGCCGCGTCGCGAGCAGGTACGCGCCGCCGCTCGCGACGTTGACGGCGAGGACCGTCATCCATTGCGCAGCGAAGACCGAGACGCCCGCCAAGACGACGTACTGCGCCACCGTGGCCGCCTCCAGGGCCCGAACGGCGCCCTCCAGGGCCGGCGTCTGCGCGCTCACGTCCACGAAGCTCCCGAAGGCGAGCGCGACGCCGACGACGGCAAGGCGGCCGTATGGCATCTCGCTCGCGCTCAAGCGAACACGAAGGCCGCGACGACGCCGACCGGAAACGTGACGCACGCGCCGACCACCATCCAGCGGAGGTCGAGCTCTGCATCGGGCCGCACGAGGCGCGGCGCCAGGCCTCCCGCGTACCAGGCGCCGTAGACGGCGACGGCGACGCCCAGGTTGAGCCACCCGCGCGCCGGATGCTGCGATGCGGCGAAGACGAGGACGCCGGTTAGGACGACCGCCGGAAGAAGCGTGAGCGCGCACACGACCGCATGGGCGACGCGCGAGAGGACCGCCTCGAGGAGAAGCGCGCTCCGCAGGAGGGCGCACGTGGCCGCGAGGAAGCCGAGGAGGACGGCGCCCTCCTGCCAGCACCACGGCGCGAGCGCGACCAGATCCAGGACGTGCCCGTCAGGCATGAGGCTCCTCGTCCGCGCCCAGGAGGAGGGTCCAGTGGGGACGCGTGCGCGCGCGCGCCGCGAGGCTCGCCCCGAGGCTCTCGGCCTCGGTGCGCCCCGCGTCGGTCAGCGTGTACGTCGCCGCGCCGAGCGGCGCGGGGAAGAGGCCCGCGGCGGCGTCGTCGACGACCGCGCGCGCCGCCACCACGTTCGCCCCTGCACGCTCCAGCAGCGCCACGATCATCGCCAGCGCCCGCCGATGGCTCCCGCGTGACACGACCAGCACGGCGGCGTCGCGGCCTTGGAAAATCCAGCGATTCGCCGGATCACGCAGGGCCGCCTCGACCGGAGCGGCGACGCCGAAGAGCCAGTCCGGCGACTCGACGACGACGAGGTCCCAATCGTGATCGTGATCGCGCGGCACGCGGAGGGGAGCCACCGGCACGTGCCATCGCAGGAGCGCGCCCATGACGCTACCGCTTGCGGCCGCGCCCTGCGCGACCACGGCCGCGGCGTCGACCTCGTAGCCGTGGCGCCGGAGCCTCGTCTCGATGGCATCGAGCGCAGGCGTGCGCTTTTCGGAGATCGACACGAGGAGCGCCTTCTTCGTCGCCGCGCGCCCGGAGTTCGCGATCCCCTCGAAGACGTCGATCTCGAGCTCGAACAAGGCTTCGCCGTTGCTCTGGATCCAGTAGAGGAGAAACACGAAGACGAGAAACGCGTCGCCGGCCGCGAGCGAATAGAAGAACCCGTGCTCGTGCCCGAGCGCGCAGAACGCGAACGTCGTCGTCGCGTAAAGCCCCTTGCCGAGGACGCCCACGGCGAGCAGCGACTCGACGCGCTTGCCCTGGCGGACGGCGAGGAGGCCGACGAGGCCGATCGTGAACGAGAGCGAGGTCTCGACGAAGAAGAGGCGCACGTCGACGGGGAGGGGCACGCCAAGCGCCGCGAAGATGGGGCGGTGCGCGACGAGAAGGGCGACGTTTACGGCGCTGCTCGCGAGCGTCGAGAGCACGCACAGCGCGCGAAGCCAGCGTCCGGCGATCGTCGTGTGGCTGCTAGTCGCCATGGCACAGCCTGTCCGCGTACATCTCGGCGAGCGCGGCGATCGTGAGTGCCGGGTTCGGTCCGACCGGTCCGGGAAGGACGCTTCCGTCGACGACGAACACGCCGTCGCAGCCGAAGAGCCGGCCGGTGCGCGCGTCGACCGCGCCGGTCGCCACGTCGTTACCGAGCGGCAAACCGCCCACGGGATGGACCGACACGTACCGGGCGAGGAGATCGTCGAGCACGTTCTCGACGAACTGCCCGCCGAGCGCCTCGGCGACGCGCGACATCATCGCGCGGGTGCGCTGGTAGTGAATCTCCCCGTCGCCGGCCTCCCAACTCAGGTGCACGTCGCCGTTGGGCTCGGAGAGGTCGAGCGTTCCGGTCGCGCGGTCGCGTCCCATGGCGAGCATCATGAGCGTATGCGAGGTCCACTTGCGCTTCGCGATGAGGACCGACGCGACGTCTTCGCCCACGTTCGCAGCGCCGCCTTCGACCTTTCGCGCGACGTAGTCGGCGAGGCCTCCCGCAGCCGCCGCGTCCGCGCGCGGCCCGCCGAGCCGCCCGAGGAGGTACCAGGAGAGCAGGCTAGGGATGCCGCCGTCCTCGATCCACGCGCCGCCAGGAAAGCCGTCGGCGTAGCGCGCCGACTGGACGTGCAAAGCGCCCGTGATCACCGGACCGGCCGCCGGGTCGAGCGGCCAGTGCGCGTGCTGAACCCACCCGATGAGATCGCCGTTCGGCGACCAGCGCGTGCCGACGGTCGGCGAGAGCACGCCCGCCAGCTTCGCGCGCTCGCGCATGCGGAGAACGAGCTCGGTGGATCCGAGCGATCCCGCGGCGAGGACGACGAGATCGTAGTGCTCGGTGCGCGCAGGCGGGCTCGCCGGTCCTCCGCATGGACCGTCGATCGAGACGTCGACTCCACCCGACGCCAGCGGCGCGAGCCCGATCACGCGCGCATCGGTGTGGAGCTGGGCGCCGAACCTCGCGGCGCGGGCGAGGTAGTTCAGATCGAGCGTGTTCTTCGCGTTGAAGTTGCACCCGATGTTGCACTCGCCGCACATCACGCAGGCGGTCTGCGCGATCCCTTGCTTGTTGATGATCTCGCGCCCCGGCTCGGGGCCGAATTGCACCGCAAGCGGTGGCCACTCGACGTGGACCGGAGGGTGCCCGCGCCGGCTCGCGCGGATCTTCGCCCCGGCCTCGGCGAGCGCACGCGCCTTGGGGGTTCTCGCCCAGTACGGCCAGTCGCGCTTTCGCACCGGGTAGGGCGACGCCTCCAGCACGTCGAGCGCGCGGTCGTAGTAGGGGTCGAGCGTGTCGCGGCGAATGGAGCCCGGCCAATCTTCGAAAAACGCCTCGGGCATGCGGTAGAGGACGTTCGAGTAGATGAGCGAGCCGCCCCCCAGGCCCGCCGCGGTCAGCACGTCGACGTTCGAGCGGGCGAACGAGCGGTACTCGAACATGCCGAAGGTCCCGCGCGCCGGCTGCCAGAACGCCTTGCGCAGCTCGTCGGGGTTGCGCGGGAACCTTCCGCGTTCGTAGCGGGCGCCGCGCTCGAGCACGTGCACCTCGAAGCGGCCGGACTCGGCGAGACGGCACGCCATCACGGCGCCACCGAAGCCTGAACCGACGACCGCTACACGCTTTTTTCGCGATTCGCCCATGCCGAGCCCGCCACCCTAAATCAGGGAGCATGATGATGCTCCCTGATTTAGCTTCCGCCGTACGGGGCTCCGCGCCCCTCCGCCGCTCCGCGTCGAACCACGCCGGCATGCCTTCGGCAACCCGTGCGGACGCACGGGCGCAGGATTTCCCGAGTTTACCTTCGCGCGAGGCCTTGACCACGCATGGGGCACGGGTGAAAGGAGCGGTCCATGCCCGCACCCGACCGCTCGCCGGAAGATCGACGCCTCGACGGGATCCTTGCGGCCCTGTCTCTGCTCGACGTCGTGCTTGCAATCTGGGCGCTCGCATTTCCCGCCCTCTGGTTCGCCGCCTTTCACGGTACCGGGCTCGACGATCCAGAGGGGCTGGTGCGTCGCTGCGGAGCCAACTGGGCCGCCTACGCGCTGTTCCAGATCGTTACGCTCGTGAGGTGGCGCCGGGGCCCGGAATGGATCGCGATCGTGGCCGGGCTCCGCTTCGGCGACATCTTCACGGATTGGACCTACCTCGGCTTCGCGCACCACACGACCTGGTTTGGGAAGGCGGCGCTCTTCGTGGCGTCGCCGACGAACCTCGCGATCGGGCTGTTCCTGCTGGCCGAGTACCGCCGCCGGAAGGGGCCTCGGTCTCTTCCGGCGGCACCGCGGCGGTGACGCTCGGCATGAATGCTCAGAGCCGCCACGCAGGACGACCGCCGAGAGGTTCCCGACGCTGGCCGCCCCTCCGGCTCACTCGCTCAATGTCAAAACAAAGTGAAAATGTCGGGTCGGCTCCCAAGTAGAAGTGTCGGGTACCGCTCAGTTTTGTCGTTCTTTCGCCCTACCGAACAGGGATCCGCGACCCCGGCGCCGAGCCGATCGGTATTTGATTGGAAATTGCACCCCGGCTCCGGCGGAGGTGTCACGAGAGCACGCCGGTGCGCAACATGACGACCACGGCAATGGCCCAAGCGACCAGGCCAGCGAGGAGCGAACTCCCGAACGTGGCCCCCGCATGGAGGCGAACGACCACGGCGCCGAGAAGGAGCGCCGTGGGTGCCATGCCGACGAGAACGCCTCGCAAGTAGGTGGCCAGATCGCCCGCCGGGCAACCGTCGGCGAGGAGCCACGCGACGGAAATCGTCGTGACTAATGGCATCGCCGTGACGAAGCCGGCGGCGCGCGGAAAGCGACCGCCGAGCAGCGTGACCGCCACGATGATGAGCGCCGAGCCCACCGCGCGCACGGCGAGCTGGATCATCGCGGTACCTTGTCGACTGCGGCGAAGAGCGCGTGGAAACCATCGAGGATGCGCTTCCGGGTCGCGGCGTCGGCGCCGGCCAATGCGCGCGCCAGGCGCGCGCGGTCGAGTCCCGCGTGCTCGGCGAGGGCGGTGCGACCGCCGGCGGTGAGCGTCAACTGGACCACGCGCTCGTCATCGACGCTGCGACGCTTCACCAGGAGCCCGCGCCCGACAAGGCGCGCCACGTGTTCCGAGGCGGTGTTGCGCGCCGAGCCGAGGAACTCCGCGGCGCGCTGGACCGTTACGTCGCGTTCCTCGGCAACGAGCTGGAGCACACGCACCGCCTGGTGGCCCAGCTGCACCGAGTAGACCGAGTGGCAGCGGTGGTAGACGGCGGCAAACAGGTCGGAAATTTCGTCGGCCTCTTTCATTCGTACTATACGACTATATCGCATAGTGCGACACAGTCAAGGTGGGTGAGCGAGCACCCGTCATCAGCATTTGGTCAGCCGAGACGCCCGCGCATGGTCAGCGAGGGCGGGCCGCTCGGGCGGGCTGCGTACCTGCCACCGCAGCGGTGTCGACCCGCCGGAGCATGTCGAGGCGCAGCCGATCTTTCTCTCGCAGCGTGGCCTTGCCCGTCCGAAGCGTCTCGTCGTCGCGTGCGAGCTGCGCTTGGCGAACCCGCTCGAGGATGCTCCCCAGGTACGCGAGGCCGCACACGCGCCGCGTCTCGAGATCGGCGGCGACGTCGCCCCAGAACGCCGCCGGGCGCACGGCGGTCGCGTGGTCGAGCGACGCGCGGTCCCGCGCTTCGAGTTCGCTGCGCTCGCGCTCGTCGTAGCCGTGGGGATCGCCGAAGCGCGGGCCGGTGTGCGCGAGATCGGCGCCGGCGATGACGACGACGCGCCCGGGCCGCGCCGCCACGAGCTCGCGCACGCCGTCGAGGAAGCGCACGACC
>JANYHK010000011.1 GCA_025359105.1 Myxococcales bacterium
CGGCGCCCCTCGGCGCTTCACAGAATGAAGTGATCTCCGAGGTTCAGCACCGTGAGGTTCACGCCCTTGATGCGGGCCACCTCGCGCTCCACCTTCGCCTGGAAAACAGGTTTGATATGGTAGAGGAGCGTAGGGAGATCCTTCGCGTTTTTGTACTTCAGGAGCTCGGGGCCGAGGGTCTGCGGCGTGTGGTGGCCGGACACCGTGGCGACCTTCTGTTCCTCGTTCGGGAAGCTCACTTCCATGAGGAGTGCGCGCAAATTCGGGGTGGCGTTGAGGACCTCCCACAGGCGCTTGGTCGGCCCCGTGTCACCGCTGTAGCCGAGGGCGCCGTCCTTGCCCTCGACGATGAACGCGCACGTCTCGATCGTGTGGCTGACCAGGATGGCGCGTACGGTGTAGCCGGCGACCTTGGTGGCGACCTCGGGCTTGAGCGTCAGGTACTCGATCGTCGGGGCCCGCGCGCTCGGGATCTTGGTGAAGTCGGGCCAGAGCAGGCCGTTGAAGAAGTGCTTCTTCAAGATGGCGATCGTCTGCTTGGTGCCGGCGACGACCAGCGGCGCGCAGTGGTTCTGGGCGCGGTTGTCGGCAATCGTCGCCAGGTCGCGGATGTGATCGAGGTGCGCGTGGCTGACGAGGCAAGCGGTCAGCGCGCACTGGGCCTTCAGATCCATGCCGCTCGTGAGCGAGCCGGCGTCGATCGCGAGGATGTCGTCCAGGACGAAGGCGCTCGTTCGGTGCTTCGGCGTCTCCCCTCCGTGGCAGCCGATGATGCGGAGATCCATCAGCCTTCCTCGAATTTCTTGGGCATCTCGAGGAACTCGAGGAACTCGAGGAGCCGGCCGACGTCCTCCACGACGATCCCGCCGGTCTCGTCCAGGTCGGCGATGTGCAGGCGTTTCATGCGGCCGAGGACGTCCTGGACGTCCTGCGTCGTCGTCCCGACCTCGGCGGCGAGGTCCGCGGGGCCGAGCCGGAGCGCCACCGCTCCGTTCGCCCCCGGCTGACCGAAGGCCCCGGCGTGCCGTTTGAGCCCCAGCATCACGCGGGCGCGCGGGTCGGGGTTCATGAGGATCTGGATCATCTCGTCGGCGGCATCGAGGCGGCGCGCGAGCTTCTTGATGAGGCGCATCGCGATCTCGGTGTTCTTCGCGATCATCGTCTCGAGCGTCTTCGCGTCGATGACGAGGACGCGCGCGTCCTCCACGACGGTGGCGGTCGCCGTGCGCGGCTTGCCGTTCAAGATAGCCATCTCGCCGAGGAACTCGCCGCGCCCGAGCACGGCGAGCATGCGCTCGTCGCCGCCGACATTCTTGGTGATCTGCACCGAGCCCGACTGCAGGACGAACATCTCCTCACCGCCCTCTCCCTCTCGGAAGAGCACGGCTCCGGCGCGGTACTCGCGGCCAAAACGCGCGAAGAGCGGGTCCGACATCGTCGCTACCCCAACGATACCGTGGCGGTTTCCCTCAAGTCAAAAAGGCCTTGAAATGAGCGAAGGGCCGCCGGGAGCGATCCCGACGGCCCTCGCTTCTCACGGAGCGCGCCAAAGCAGCGCGCGGCGTGCGCCTTCGGACTCAATCCATGTCGAAGTCGCCGCCGCCCATGCCGCCCATGCCGCCCATGCCGCCCATGCCGCCCATGCCGCCCATGCCGCCCATGCCACCGCCGCCGCCGCCGCCGCCTCCGGCCTTTTCCTTCTTCGGCTTGTCGGCGATGATCGCCTCAGTGGTGAGCATCATGCCGGCCACGCTGGCGGCGAACTCGAGCGCCGACCGGACGACCTTCGCGGGGTCGATGACGCCGGCCTTCACGAGGTCCTCGTAGGTGTCGGTCGCGGCGTTGTAGCCGAAGCCGCCCTTGCCCTCACGGACCTTCTCGACGACGACGGAGCCTTCGGCGCCGGCGTTCTTCGAGATCTGGCGGAGGGGCTCCTCGATGGCGCGGCGCACGAGCTTCACGCCGAACTGCTCCTCGCCCTCGACCTTCAGCGCGTCGAGGACCTTCTGCGAGCGGATCAGCGCGACGCCGCCGCCGGGGACGATGCCTTCTTCGACGGCCGCACGCGTGGCGTGGAGCGCGTCCTCGACGCGGGCCTTCTTCTCCTTCATCTCGGTCTCGGTGTGCGCGCCGACCTTGACGACCGCGACACCGCCCGCGAGCTTCGCGAGGCGCTCCTGGAGCTTCTCACGATCGTAGTCGCTCGTGGTGAGCTCGATCTGCTTCCTGATCGACTCGACGCGGGCCTTGATGTCCTTCGGGTTGCCGGCGCCGTCGACGATGATCGTGGCGTCCTTGTCGACGGTGACGCGCTTGGCCTGGCCGAGATCCTTCAGCGTGACGTTCTCGAGCTTGAGGCCGAGATCTTCGCTGACGACGCTCGCGCCCGTGAGGGTGGCGAGATCCTTGAGCATCTCTTTGCGACGGTCACCGAAGCCCGGTGCCTTCACGGCGCAGACCTTGAGCAGGCCGCGGAGCTTGTTGACGACGAGCGTGGCGAGCGCCTCGCCCTCGACGTCCTCGGCGATGATGAGCAGCGGACGTGCCGCCTGGGCGATCGCCTCGAGCAGCGGCAGGATGTCCTGCATGATGCTGATCTTCTTCTCGCTGATGAGGATCACCGGGTTTTCGAGCACCGCGGTCATCTTCTCGGCGTCGGTCACGAAGTACGGGCTCTGGTAGCCGCGGTCGAACTGCATGCCCTCGACGACCTCGAGCGAAGACTCCATCCCCTTGGCCTCTTCGACCGTGATGACGCCTTCCTTGCCGACCTTCTCCATCGCGTCCGCGAGCATCGTGCCGATGGCGGTGTCGCCGTTGGCGCTGATGGTGCCGACCTGCGCGATGTGCGCCTTGTCCTTCGTCGGCGTCGAGAGCTTCTTGATCTCGGCCACGACGGCGATGACGGCCTTGTCGATGCCGCGCTTGATGTCCATCGGGTTGTGCCCGGCTTCGACGAGGAGCAGGCCGTTCGTGTAGAGCGACTGGGCGAGCACCGTGGCCGTCGTCGTCCCATCCCCCGCCTTGTCGCTGGTCTTGCTGGCGACCTCGCGGACCATCTGCGCGCCCATGTTCTCGAACTTGTCGAAGAGCTCGATCTCCTTGGCGACCGTGACGCCGTCCTTGGTGACGACCGGCGCGCCGTAGCTCTTCTCGATGACGACGTTGCGACCCTTGGGGCCGAGCGTGACCTTCACGGCGTCGGCGAGGCAATTTACCCCATGGAGGATGCGGGTGCGTGCGTTGCGGCTGTAGTGAATCTGCTTTGCGCTCATGATGATGTTCCTCCGAAGCTCACTTGGCGTAGACGGCGAGGATCTCTTCCTCGCGGAGAAGCACGTGCTCCTCGCCCTCGACCTTCACTTCCGTGCCCGTGTACTTGCCGAAGAGGACGCGGTCGCCCACCTTGACCTCGCACGCGCGAACCTTGCCGTCCTTCAGCACCTTGCCGTTGCCCACCGCGATCACGAGGCCCTCGATGGGCTTCTCCTTCGCGGAATCGGGGATGATGATGCCCCCCTTGGTCTTCTCTTCTTCCTTGGTGCGCTTGACGACGACGCGATCTGCGAGCGGACGGAGCTTCATGGTGTGATTTCCCAACGGTAACGTAGGTTTGTGTTTCTGGCACTCACGAAGGCGGAGTGCCAATCCGCGCCAACGTAAGCGCACGGGGGAAAAAGTCCAGGGGGTTTCGCGCGACCGGGCCCTTAAGTCCACCAAGCTCGACCGCAATCTCTGCGCGCGTGCGCAGTGGATCGCGCGTCGACGGCCCGGCCCGCCTCTCTCCCTCGCCGTCGCTGTCCCTACCCCACCCCGGCCCGACAGCGCGGCGAACGGTAGCCCCGCGAGGGCGCCAACGGGTATGCGTGGTCTGCGCAGGGGGCGACGGGCACGATCGGACCCCGACATCTGAAGGAGCCTTGGGAAATGGCGAATCGCGGTGTCGTGACCATGGCGGGCATCTCCCTCCTCGCCCTTGCGGGGTGCGGGGGCGGCAACAAGAGCGGCGCGGTCGCAGTCGACGGCGGAGGCGGAGATGCGGGAGCTGCGGGCGACGGCGCGAGCGCCGACGGCGGCGCATCGCCCTTTCCCGCCGTGACCGACTTCGCAGCGACGGGCCCCTTTCCGACGACGAGCGCCGCGGAGGGACCGAGCTGCACCATCTTCCGCCCCGCCACGCTGGGTGAAGGGGGCCGGCGGCACCCGATCATCGTGTGGGGCAACGGCACGGGCGCCAGTCCGAAGGTGTACGCGGCCGTGCTCACCCACTGGGCGAGCCACGGGTTCATCGTCGCCGCCGCCAATTCGAGCAATTCGGGGTCCGGGCAGGAGATGCTCGCTTGCCTCGGCTACGTCATCGGCGAGGACGCGACTGTCGGGAGCGCGTACGCGGGCAGTGTGAACACGAGGCGGGTAGGCGTCTCAGGACATTCTCAGGGCGGCGGCGGAACGACCATGGCGGGCCGTGACCCACGCGTCACAGCGACGGCGCCGCTCGAGCCGTACATTCTCGGGACCGAGCACGACGATACGTCGCACTCGCACCAGACCGGACCCATGTTCCTCATGTCGGGAAGCCTCGACACCGTGGCGGTGCCGGCCCAAAACCAGCAGCTCGTCTTCGACTTTGCGAACGAGCCCATCTTCTGGGGCACCCTGAGCGGCGCCGACCACGTGCAGTCCGCCATCGGGAACATCTCTGGATTCCGCGGGCCGACGACCGCGTGGTTTCGCCTTCATCTGATGGGCGACGAGAGCGCGCGGAGCGTCTTCTACGGTGCAGCGTGTGGGCTGTGCACCGATTCGACCTGGGCCGTGCAGCGCAAGGGCATCGACTGAAGTCGGCGGCGTCACGTCGACCGCGCGCCGCCCGTCGTTCCCAGAAATCGGACACCGGTGTACATCACGTTTCACGGCGTCCCCTACACCATCGCGAACAACGCGCACGTGCGGCTCGTGCACCCCGATGGGTCTTGGGTCCAGTTCGAGACGTCGGACAACATCGTCAACGGCAACCGCACGCACGCCTATCTCAACTGGGCCGGCGCCAGCGGGAGCATCGTCAGCGCGGCGGTGGGGCCCGGCGACATTTACCGAATCACCCCGGTGTTCGATCTCCCGCATGTCGCCGACAAATCGTGCGGCACCTACCTGGCGTGGTGACCCAGACGAACCGCTGCGTTCGCGACGGTCATGCTCCTCCCCCGGCCGCTCAAAGGCTCGCAGGATAGGGATCATCGACGCGGAAGAGCTGGCCGCCCTGGGGATCGCACACCCAGGCGTGGCCGCGATCGTCGGCGGTGGCGCAGTGGGTGGTGGCCGGCGCGTCGAGTTGCCCAAGAACCGAGACCTGGCCCGCGCCCGAGACGCCGAGGACGACGAGGCACGCGCACCCGCTGCCCGCCTGGTAGGCGTGGCCGAGCGTCGGGCTGTAGCCGATGACGTCGACGCCGGCGCCCTTGGAGATGCTGGAGAGCGTCTTGCCGTCGTGGGCGATGTCGAGGATCGACAGGGTGCCGTCGGCGCACCCCGACAGGAACAAGCCGCGCGCGGCGTCGATCGCGAGGCCCCGCGATGCGGTGCCGCATCCGTTCGGCCATTCGGCGACGACGCGGCGCGACCGGACGTCGAGGACGACCGTCGTGTTCTGCCAGCGATGCGTGTACGCGCGCCCCGCGGCCTGGTCGACGACGAGCGACTCGGGGCCGTTCGAGAATGGAATCGTGGCGACCGAGGTCAGCGTCGGGGGCAGGGTGGTCCCCTGCCCCGCCAGGCCGGCCCCGAGCGCGAAGATCTCGAGCTGACTCGAATCGGGCTCGGTGATCCAGAGCTCCCCCGTCGCCTGGATATAGCGAACGTAGTCGGGTGTGCTGGCGACCTTCGCGGACGCGACGATCTTCGCGGCCACGGGATCCACCGCGTAGAGCGCCCCGGCGGTGCGATCGGTGACGAAGAGGAGGCCGGCGCCTTCGTCGACGGAGGTGGGGCCGTCTTGGTGGCCGTCGTTCCAGGTGGGGGACGCGCGGAACCCGCCGATCGTGGTCACGCGGAGCGTGTCAGGATCGACCAGCGCCAGGGTGCCGGCGCGCCCCGCGGGGGCGAGGACGCGATGGAGGCCCGGCGAGTAGCGCAGATCGTCGAAGCCGATGCCGCCGGCGCCGTCGGGGATGGGCACGCTGGTGCCCTGGGGCGTCGTGACCGCGCAGGCGACGAGGGCGCACGCGGCGAAGGAGGAGAATGGATTAGATGCACGAAACATCGCGGCGCTTGGGCGAAGACTAGCCACGGCCGGGTCACGCGCGTGCGACAATCAGCTCAGGTTGCCGGATTCAAAGACCATCTCGATCGCGGCCGAGCTCTTCGCGCGGCAAGTGCAGGCGCCCGCGGAGTCGATGGCACTCGTCATCGCGTGGTGCGGCTCAGAGCCGCGGCGGATCGGCGAGGTCGCCCTCTTCTCCGTTCACGGCGCGCCGCAGACGCTCGGGCGTGGCGAGGGTGACGGTGAGCCGCGCGTGCGCTTCTTCAAGCAGCGCCCGGGGCGACTGTCGCCAACCGAGCCTCTCTCCGGTGCGGCGCTCTCGCGGTGTCAGCTCACCGTTCGCGCGCGCGGCGGCAAGCTCGACGTCGCGCGGGCGGGGCGCTGCGAGCTCGTCGTCAATGGTGTGGAGACCGAGAAGGCTGCGCTGGTCCCCGGTGACACGTTGCTCCTGCGCGGTCAGCTCCTGCTCCTCTGCACGCGGCGCGTCGCGTCCATGCCAAAGACCGTGCTGCTCCCCGAGGAAAGCTTCGGGCCGTTCGGCGCGCCCGATGCAGTGGGCGTCCTCGGAGAGTCGCCGGCGATCTGGCAGACGCGTGAGCGCCTGGCGTTCGCGGCGAGCGCGGGAAAGCACGTGCTCGTTCAGGGAGAGAGCGGAAGCGGCAAGGAGCTCGTCGCGCGCGCCGTGCATCGGCTCTCGTCGCGCGCCGCCGGGGCCTTCGTCTCGCGGAACGCCGCGACGTTGCCGCCGGCGCTCATCGACGCCGAGCTGTTCGGCAACGCCAGGAACTACCCAAACCCCGGGATGGCCGAGCGGCGCGGGCTCATCGGGGAGGCGGACGGCGGAACGCTCTTCCTCGACGAGATCGCCGAGCTGCCCCTCGAGCAACAGAGCCACCTCTTGCGCGTGCTCGACGCCGGCGGCGAGCACCAGCGCCTCGGCGACTCCACGACGCGCCGTTCGGAGCTCGTGCTCGTCGGCGCGACCAACCGCGAGCTCGGCGCGCTGCGGGAGGACCTGGCTGCGCGTTTTCCGCTGCGGATCGAGCTCCCTTCGCTCTCGGCGCGTCGCGAGGACATTCCGCTGCTCGCGCGTCACCTGCTCCTCCGCGCCGCTGCGGAGAGCCCCCGGATCGCGGCGCGCTTCGTGCGTGAGGCGGAGGGTGGCACGCAGGAACCGAGCTTCGACCCTGCCCTCGTCGAGGATCTCCTCGTGCGTCCCTACACGACCAACATCCGCGAGCTCGAGGCGCTCCTCTGGCGCGCGATGGCGAGCAGCCCGGAGGGCACCGTCATGCTCAGCGATGACCTCCGCTCGGAGAGCGCGGGGCGCGGCGCCGAGCCGAGCGCCGAGCAGATCCGTGCTGCGCTTGGTAGCGCAGGGGGCAGCGTCCAGCGCGCTGCCCGTGCGCTCGCGCTGCCGAGCCGTTACGCGCTCTACCGCCTCATGAAGAAGCACGCGATCGAAGCGGACGCGTCGGCCGAGCCGGAGGAGGAGTAGTCTTACGCCAATGGCCAGAGCCCAGGTTGGCCAGACGCTCGGCCGCTATCGCATCATCGAGACGCTCGGCGAAGGGGGGATGGGGATCGTCTTCAAGGCGACCGACGAGAAGCTCGGGCGGGCCGTCGCGTTGAAGGTGCTGGGCGACGCCGTCGCGCGCGATCCCGAGCGGCACCGGCGCTTCCTGCGCGAGGCCCGCGTGACCGCGGCCCTGTCGCACCCGAACATCGCGTCGGTGTACGACATCGGTGAAACGGAGGCGGGCGACATCTACATCGCGATGGAGCTCGCGCCGGGCGTGACGCTTCGGCGTCGCACCGAGCAGGGACCCCTGGGCATCGCCAGCGCGCTTCGTGTCGCCACGCAGCTGGCGCTCGCGCTCGCAAAGGCGCACGCGCATGGCATCGTGCACCGGGATCTCAAGCCCGAGAACGTGATGGTGAGCGAGCAGCTCGACGTGAAGGTCCTCGACTTCGGGCTCGCCAAGGCGATGGAAGCGGACCCCGGCCCGACGTCGGCTGCGCCCGCGCCCGCCAAGGATGCCCCGCCCTCGTCGCTCGTGACCGAAGGCGCTCGCCTGCTCGGGACGCCGGGCTACATGTCGCCGGAGCAAGCGACCGGCCTGCCGCTCGACGCGCGCACCGACATCTTCGCGTTCGGGGTCGTCCTCTACGAAATGACGACGGGGGTGCGTCCGTTCGCGGGCGGCTCGGCGATGGAGATCCTGATCGCGACGAGCCGAGACGAGCCGGCTCGGCCTTCGAAGAGCGCGCCGGCGATGAGCCGCGGCCTCGAGCGGATCATCCTGCGCTGCCTCGAGAAGAACCCTGATGCGCGTTACGGGAGCGCGCGGGAGCTCCTCGACGCGCTGGGAGCCCTGGACGACGCGCCGGCCGACCCCGCACCGCGCACGGTGGAGAGCGGGAACCAGACGACGGCGGCGTCGCTCCTCGTCACCTCCGCGCCAGGCAATGCGTCTACGCGGCGAGCGTGGCGGCCTCTCGCGACGCGCGCCGCGGTGGGCGTCGTGCTGACGATGCTCGCGGTGGGAGCGCTCGTCGCACGTGGGCAACGGACCGCGCATCGCGAAGCGGCGACGAACGCTTCGGTGCAGCAGGCGACGCCGACGGCGACGGCGGTAACGGACTTGCCCCTGCCAGTGGCGAGCAGCCCTCTCGTCCTCTCCGAGTACGTGGCGGGCGTGCAGGCGCTCCGCGACGACGACTGGGGGATCGCAGCGGCGCACTTCAAGCGCGTCGTGGAGCTCGATCCCATGCTCGCCCTCGGGCACCTCCGCCTCGCGATGGCCGCCGAAGGCACGCTGGACGAGACGCTACGGCGCGATCACTTCGCCAAGGCGGTCACCCTCCGAGCGCAGCTGGGGGCGCGTGACGCCGCGATGATGGAGGCCCTCGAGCCCGTCCTGCAGCGCATGCGCGAGGACCGCGTCGAGGCCGTGAGGCGTCTGCGCGAGCTCGCCTTGCGGTACCCCAGCGACACCGAGATCCAGGTGTGGCTCGGGTTTCTCCAGGGCGGCACCGCGGGGCTCCCGTTCGCCGATCGGGCGATCTCCCTCGATCCGCGCGACGGGCAAGCCTGGCAGACCCGCGGGGACATCCTCGCGAGCCTCGGCAGGAGCGACGAGGCGCGCGTCGCGTACGAGCGCTGCGGGGCGATCTCCCCGGGCTCGGCGGAGTGTTTCCTCGGTCTCGTGTGGCTCGAATCGCTCGAGGGACGCTGCGCGGACGCCGAGTACGCCGCGCGGCGCGCCGTCGATCGCGATCCTCACCTCGGCGGCAACCTCGTGTGCGCGATGTCCGGCGCCGGTCGCCCCATCGAAGCGGTGCGCGAGGTGATCGAGCGATCCGCGGCGGCGTTGGGCCCGGCGGGCACGGGCCAGCGGACCGTCGACGAGACGCGGGCGGCCATCATCACCGGGGACTTCGTCCTGGCTCGCGTGCTCGCGGAGCACTACCGCACGCTCGCCGAGGCCGACCCCCGCTCGCCGTTTCGCGATCACTTGCTCGCGGCCTTGCTCCTCGTCGGCATCGCGCGCGAGACGGGCGACAGCGCCCTGGCGTCGCGCGCCGCGTGGAGCTTCGTCAGCCGGAGCGACGCGTGGAGCAAGACGGCGCAGGGGGACGCGGGCCTCGATGCGTCCCTCACGCTGGCGCGCCAGTCGGTGCGCGCCGGTGGCCTGTCGCAGGCCGAGTTCGAAGCGCACCGCGCCGCCTGGCTCGAGGCGCATCGGCGCACCCTCGCGCAGCCAGGGCTCGTCTGGACGTACGCCTTCGCCGCCACCGCCGAGACGCGCGAGGAGGCGATTGCCGCGCTCGACGTTCTGCCCGCGTACGCGCCCCTCACGTCGTTCGTCTACTACGCAGGGATCCCCGACGCGGAGATCGGCAGCACCTACCTGCGTGCCGGCAAGGTCGACGAGGCCCTCCCCTACCTCACCCGCGCAGCCTCGAACTGCGGCGCATTCCGTCACCCATTCGTGCACACGCGCGCCGAGCTGGAGCTCGGGCAAGCCCTCGAGGAAAAGGGCGACACGCGGCGCGCGTGCCAGGCCTACGGCAAGGTGGTGTCGAGGTGGGGGGCCGCGAGACCGCGTTCGGTGAGCGCGGAGAAGGCGCGCGCGCGACTAGCGGCGCTGGCCTGCGCGAGTGTTCCGAGTCCGTGATTCGTCTCCGAACCTGGACCGGACTCGAGAGATAGCCTTCGTCACCTTTGTGCGGCCGAACGAACGGCCTTGTGCGCGCACGGGTGCCGCCCGGGGAAACCCGCATGGTTTCGTGCTCCCTTGACCTGGCGCGGAACTTGAGAAGGCCGTCCCCACGACGACGCGTTGCCCTTCTGGCGACGCGCCAGGGCTTGGTCATTTCGGCGGGAGGATGAGACACATGGTGCGAAGTCTGAATCTGCGGCTTTTTCGTGCGGGCCTTCTTCACGCGGGGCTTCTCGGCGGCGCGGCGCTCGCCGCCGGCGCGTGCACGGTGAGCTCGACGCCCGGCGCGACCGGTGACGGCGGCACGTCCCCCGACGGCGCTACGACCGCCGATGGCGCGACCCCGGACGGAGCGACCCCCGACGGCGCAAGCACCGCGGACGGCGGCGACGGCGCGGCCGCAAAGGTGCTCGGCTTCACCCCGTCGAACATCGACCTGACGGGCATGGACTTGTCCACCGTAGGGGCCTTCGTGGCCAACACGGACAAGTGCACGATCAACTCCGAGCAGCTCCAGGCGACCGACTGCGCGAACGGCGAGGCCCTCGCGTTCAAGGTCATGACCCAATCGGATGGGAGCAAGATCGGTGTCTACGTCGCCAAGTCGATCCGCGTCGAAGTGGGCGCGCAGCTCGTGGTCATCGGGATCCTTCCAGTCGTCCTCGTGGCGCTCGACAAGATCGAGCTCTTCGGAGGCGTGCACGCGGCCGGCAAGGGCGAGGTCGCCGTGTGCGGCGGAGGGACGCAGAACAGCCCGAACACCAAGGGTGGCGGCCCCGGCGGCGGCGGCGCGGGCTCGACGACGAGCGCGGCCGGCGGCGGCTCCTATTGCGGTATCGGCGGCGCGGGCGCCGTCGAGAGCGGGGCTGCGGCGACCGGAGGCGTGGCGTACGGCACGTCGGCGCTCTCGCCCCTCCTCGGCGGCGCATCGGGCGGAGCCAGCATCGGCGGCGGCGCCGGCGCCGGCGGTGGCGCGGTGCAGCTCGTCGCGGCCACGAGCGTGACGGTCGCCGCGGGAGGCTTCGTCCACGTGGGCGGCGGCGGCGGAATCTTCGGCGGCGCGTCGGGCGGCCAGGAAGGCAGCGGCGGCGGCAGCGGCGGCGCGATCCTGATCGAGTCTCCGCTGGTCACCGTCGCAGGGATCCTCGCGGCAAACGGCGGCGGCGGCGGCGAAGGCGCGCTCGGCAACAGCGGCACCGATGCCTCGGCCGACGACAAGGCGGCCCTCGGCGGCAACGACGTGACGAAGGGCTCCAACGGCGGCAACGGGAGCGCCGCAGCGAGCGTGAACGGTGCGGCGGGCGCCGTGACGGCCGGCGTGACGGCGGGCGCAGGGGGCGGCGGGGCGGGCCGCATTCGCATCAACACGAAGAGTGGCGCCGCGACCCTCACCGGCGCGACGCTGTCGCCGGCGGCCTCGACGACGTGCGCCACGCAGGGCACGGTCAAGCCGTGAGGCGTTTCGCGTTCGCCGGGGCGGTGACGCTCGCCGCGGGGCTCGCCCTGAGCCCCACGGCCGTCGCCGATCCTACTCGCGCGCAGGTCCCGCCTGCGGCCGCGGTCGCAACCGCGATCCCGAACCCGGAACGAGACCCCGTCCCGCCACGCCCGCTCTGCTCGTTTCTCGAGGAGATCACGTTCTGGGGCGCCTGCTCCCTCAAGTGCGACGGCATCAACGACAGCTACCGGATCGTGACCCCCGTACCCCAGGCCTGCGACGAAATGGGGCGCGTCTATCGAGCCGGCCTCCACTTCCGACCCAACCCCCAGTCACCGCCCAATTTTGCGGAGGCCTTCCGCTTCTTCGGCCTCGCGTGCACGCCGGCCAAGCCCGTCCCCGGCATCGAGCCCGCGCAACCGTACTGGGCGGGGTGTTTCGATCTGGCCACCGCCTACCTGAAAGGAGAAGGCACGGCGAAGGACGAGGCGGCGGCGCGGCGCCTGTACGCACAAGCGTGCGGGCTCGCGGTGCCGACGGTGACGTACACGGCGTGTTTCGCACTTGGCGAGCTTCTAGAGGCGGGGACCGGGGGCGCAAAGGACCTGGGCGCCGCCCTCGACGCCTACAAGAAGGCGTGCGGCGCGAGCTACCCGCGCGCCTGCCGCGCCGCGCTTCGGATCGAGCCTGCAACGCGCGCCCCGTCACACCCGGCTCCCGGTACGCCGACGAGCTTGCCCGTACCGCATCGCCCGCCGCCGCGGGGTGTGCCCGTGCGTTGAAGCGCCAACTCGGGCGGCGCACGTCGACGGTGGGCGGCGCTGTCACGGCGCGTCAGCCTCGCGACGCGAGGAAGTCCTCGATCGCCTTTGCCACCGCGTGGGGCGCCTCGAGCATCACCGCGTGGCCTGCGCCGGGCACGCGCGTCAAGCGTGAGCCGGCGATCGCGGTGTGGAGGTGCTCGGAGTATTTCGGCGGCGTGAGGCGATCTTCGTTGCCACACACGACGAGCGTGGGCGCGTGGACTTCGCCGAGCCGGGCCATGACGTCGAACGCGTGGCAGGCGGCGAAGTCGTCGTGTACGACGCCCGGCGGGTTGTCGCGCAGGCTTTCCGCGAACGCGCGGCGCACCTCGGCCGACGCGCCGGAGCCGAACGACGCGTCGGTGATCGTGTCCGCCGCCGCCCCGAGCGTGGCGGGATCGGCCGTCAGCTGCAAGACGATGGGCGCGACGCGCAGCCGCGCGCCGGTCCCGACGAGCACGAGGCCAGCCACACGGGCGGGCGCCTCGAGGGCGAGCGTCAACGCGATCGCGCCGCCCATGGAGTGGCCCGCGATCACTGCGGCGTCGATCGCGAGCGCGTCGAGGACGCCGAGCACGCTTTGCGCGAGGTCCGCGAGCGTGCGCGGCGCCGGGCCTGCCGAGCGGCCGTGCCCCGGGAGATCGAGCGCCAGCACCCGGCGGCCGGCGAGCGCGCGGATCTCCTCGGGCCAGTGCCGGTGGGTGCCGCCGGCGCCGTGCACGAGGACGAGCGGAGGCCCTTCCGCGCCGTCGATGCCGGTATCCAGGAAGAAGAGGCCGGTGGAGGTGTCGGGCATTCGCGTGCGCACGCTGGAGCTCTCGCGCCTTCGTCGCGCCTGCGGGCGCTGGCGCATGAACGCACCTTAGCGAATTTTCGCGCGCCGCCACGACCTTCACCCACATCGTCGGAGTCGACTTCCCAACGGAGCAGTGACAGTCCGCCGACGGTGCCGTGTACGCAACGTGCGGTTGTTGACCGGTTCGTGCACGGCGGTGCGCGTAACCGAGCGGACTTCCGAATGGCCCGAGGGTTGCTACGTGTTCGGTCATGGCGTCCCCCGCACTGCCCATCGCCGAGATCTCCACGGACGCGCTCGACGACGCGCAGGAGCGCCCGCGCAGCGGTGTGCACCGCATCGCGCTCCCCTGCCCGTCGCCAGCGAACGAATCCTACGAGCCGAACGATTCGGCGCAGCTGGACGCGGCCCAGGCGGACGATTGGAGGCGGCTCGTCGAGCTTTGGGAGTCGCGCGGCCACGGCGACGCGCCCCCGAAGTGCATGGCGGAGTACGCGGCCGCGCTCATCGAGGCGCTCGCCTAGCTTTGCAGTAGACTCGAGCGGTGAACGTCTTCCTGTTGCGCGCGTCGCTCGCCGAGGCTCTGGATGTCCCCGAGCCGAGCCGGTTCCTCTCGCTCGCGGGCCGCCAGCTCGTGCGCGCGGTCGGCAATCGGCTGCGCCTCGACGACGAGCCCAGCTTCGACCGCATCCTGGCGAGCCCGCTCCCCGTGGCGGTGCAGACCGCGGAGCTCTTCGCCGATCGGGTCGACCATGTCGGCGTGATCGAGGTCCTCCCGTCGCTCGCCGCCGGGTTCCCGCCGCAGATCGCCGCCGCGCAGCTGATGTCGCGCGGCGAGCTCGTCGCCGTGGTCGCCGACGAGCCGTACCTCTCCCAGCTGGGCGCGTTCCTCATCGGGCGCCCGACGTTCCCGCCTCTGCTCCACGCGCAGCTCTCGGTCATCGTGGACCGTCAGCCCGCCTGGACGCTCCGCGCCGACACGCTCATGCGGGCGCCGTTGCTGGTGGCCTGAGGTACGGGCAACCCGCTTCCGTCGGATGGAGCACGACCAGGCGAGCGGGTCGAAGCTCGCGCGCCTGGTCCGTTCTCCCTCAGCGGTGAGGGCTCAGAGGCAGTTCGCGCCGCCCTTCAGATTGTCGGGGATGCAGACGTTCTGCGGGACGTTCGAGAGGCCGCAGCACGAGTAGCTGATCGGGCAGTCCGTGGGTCCGGAGCAGTTCTTGGCGCACACGCCCGCGGCGCCGCCACCCGTGTTGACGCAGGTGTTCCCGGAGGCGCACTTGCCGTCGGGGCAGGAGTCGCCCGTGCCGGGCGTGCCGCTGGAGCCGGAGCTGGTGCTGCCGGAGGAGCTGGTGCTGCCGGAGCTCGAGCTGGTGCCGGAGCAGGCCGCCGTCCTCGACTTGCACGCCGACGTGTCGGACTGCGTGACGCACTTGCTCAGCGCGGCCTGGTCCGGACAGTCGAAGTAGGACTTGTTGAGGCCGCAGCAAAAGCTCGACGAAGAACCGCTGCTGCTCGTGGTCGAGCCGCTGCTGGTCCCGCCGTTGCTGGTCCCGCCGCTGCTGCTGCTGGTCCCGCTGCTGCTGCTGCTGCACCCCACGGCCAGCGCCATGGCGGAAAACGAGACGCCCACGATTGCCCGCACGATCACGTTCGGCACCTTCTTCACGCTGAACCTCCTAAGTGGTCCGGGGCTCGGTGAGGCAAAGGGCCTCCCCCCAGAACGCCGCCGGCTCCTAACATGTGGCGTCAGGTGCTCCAATGGGAAAAACGATCGGCCCTTCAACGGAAGACCAGCACGTCTCCAGGCGACGGGGGCGGCGGGGGCTGACCGGGGAGGCTCATCTCGAGCGTTCGCTTCGATGGGGCGCGCTCGCCAAGCCGCGTGCTGCCGGCGCGGGCCGAGACGTAGATGCGCTGGCAGTTGAAGTCGATGACGACGTCCGTAGTGATCTTGTGGCCATGGTCGGCGTCGCCCGGTTCGCCGTACGAGCTGGCGGCGGCATCTCGTGTGAGCTGGAACCCGACGAAGTGCTCCATCAAGCAACGGTTCACGATCATGTCGTCGAAGCCGTCCTTGTTGGTCAGGGCGACACGCAGGGCGTCGAGCGCGGCGGGGGCGAGCGCACGCGCGGGGCCCGCCCGCTTCGTGAAGCCGAGGAGCTTTCCCTCCGTGGGCGGCGCGTCCATGTCGAGCCGGTCGGGCTGATCAAGTCGCGTCGCCGTGGCGGAGGAAATGCCCTGCGCGGTGCGCCATCGAACCAGCTGGCCGCCGCTGAGGCGGGGGAGCGTGAAGGTTGGGCCCGCCAGCGCCACGTTGGATGCTCCGCACGCGCGAACGACGAAGCGGAACTCGCCCGGCCCAGCCGGGCCGTCGTCCTTGCAGACCTTGTTGCATTGCGCGGCGCAACGGAGCCCCGACCAGGGAACGGGAAACAGCACCTGGCCGCCTCCCACGTCGACGCATGCGTCTGCCGAAGGTTGATCGTTCTCACCGGCATACGGGCACCACCGGAGTCGTCGGCCACTGGATCCAGGCCCCTTCACGCTGCATCCCGATCTTGGGATCGAGGCCGACGGCGTCGGAGAACTGGAACGAGAACGCCTTGCCATTGACCACCTGGCGCGTCTGCCAGAAGTCGATTCCGTGCCCGGTGCCGAGCTTGAACACGAGCGCGCCCGAGTCGACCGCGGCCATGAGCTGATGGTTCGCGGTGCGGTAGTCGGCGAGATCGTTCGCCGGGACCAGGTACTCGGCCTGCACGAACAGCGTGCGGAAGTACTCCTTCAGCTCGGCGTAGGCGTGCTCCGGCTCGGTGAACAGGCGGAGGAGCGTCGTCTCGACGAAGTCCCCCGGCGCGTAGCCGTTGACCTGGTGCCACATCGCGTCGCCGAGGCCGTAGACGTAAGGCCCCGCGTGGGAGGCGAGCACGTTCTGACCGCCGCCCGCGCCGTAGAGCCGGACCTCGGTCACGTTGGCGCTCGAGCCCAGCGTCTTGACGATGTCGGGCACCTGGTTCCGCGAGGCTTCCAGATCCAGCGCCGACATGCCGCGATGGACGGCGCCGTCGCTGGTCACGAACGCGACTTCGGCGGGGTTCCACGCCTGGCCGTAGCGCTGCGAGAAGTCGAGCTGCCAGGTGCAAGCAGGAGGCGGAGGCGGAGGCGGGCCGCCGCAGCGATTGGGCTGGCCGGCCCCGCCGCACGTGTCGGTGCCGGTGCAGCTGCCGCAGTCGAGTGTCCCGCCGCACCCGTCGGCGAGGCCGCCGCAGTTCGCGCCGAGATCGGCGCACGTCTTGGCGTGGCATGCGGGGGTGCCGGCGAGCGCGACGGTGAAGGTGGTGGGCTCGCGGTGCGCTTCGCGAAACGCGATCGTGTACAGCGCGTCGCCCGGCAACGTGGCGGTGAGGTGCGCTTGGTGCGTGTCCTTCACGGTGCCCAGCTTGGTGTCGCTGGCGAGGGCGTGGCCGTTCGCGTCGAGCAGCCACGCGTACGCGTCTTCCCCGGCGGCCACGACGCCGATGGTCACGGCGTCGCCGGCGTGGCCCGAAAAGGTGAAGCCGTAGTACGTGGGCTTGGCGGAGTACGCCACCGGATCGCTCGTCTGGCCGTAGGCGAGTGAGCCGATGATTCTGATCGTGCCGCCCGGCGCCAGCGCCTCCTCGGAGCTCGCCGATTCAGACGCGCCGCCCGACCCGCACGCAAAGACGAACGCCCCGAGACCGACGACAAAGAACCCGACCAACGTGCTGCGCATCCTAAACCTCGCCTGCCGCGCGAGCGCCCGTGACCGACCGACGACGGCGGGGCTTCCCTCGAGGCGCCGCACGAAGTAGCGCGCCGCCCGGGGCCGAGCGAGTGGACAAAACGGACGGTTTCCCCCTGGGGAAGCTTCCGCGGCGCCGGCGCGTACCCCGTGACGCGCCCATGCCTGTATCGGGGTCGTCCGTTCAGAACCGCTACGATCGCGCCGAGCTCGGTACCGGCGTTCTCGGCTGGGTCTACGAGTACGTGAACACCGAGCCGGTGCAAAAGCTGGACGCGATGGCCACCGGCCTCGAGCTAGGCGTGCAGCTCGAAGGGGACTGGCTTCACCAGGGGACGCGTACCGGCAAGCGACTCTACGCACCGGGGAGCGTCCACCTCATCAGCCCCGCAGAGCGCTACTCGCTCGAGTGCTGCGCGCGCCGAGGCGAGCCCGGGCTCCAGGTGGGCTTCATCGTTTACCCCGAGGAGGCCCGAGACCTAGGCGCGGACGCGGCCGACGTGGCCTTCGCGCCGGGTGTCACGGCCGATCGCCGCTTCGTCGAGTTCTGTCGCGCGTACCAGGCCGCGAACGATGGGGGGACGCCGCTCGACGCGCGAGACGCGCGTGCCGAGGTCCTGCGCTTCGTCCGCGCGCGCCTCGAGATCGTCCCGACCGATCCGCTCGTCTCCGCCAAGCGCGAGATCGAGAGGACCTTCGCCCAGCCCCTCTACCTCGAGCACCTCGCCCAGGCGGCAGCGATGCCGGCGAACCGCTTCACGCGCCGCTTCACCGCGCGCTTCGGCGTCCCTCCCATCGGCTATCGCCTCCGACTGCGACTGAACGAGGCCGCCCGCCTCACGTGGTCGGAGCCATGCCTCGGCCTCCGCGCGATCGCGGAGCGAGTAGGGTTCGAGGACATGCCCTACTTCCACCGCGTCTTCTTGCGCGAGTTCGGGATGACGCCGCACCTGTACGGACGCCGCCCGCAGCTGTCGTCCTCCTCGGTTGGCTCCTCGATGTTCGCACCCTGAAGAGCATCCTGCCGTCGCTGGCGACGATGAAGGCGAACTCGGCCACGTTCTTTGTCCAGGCTGGACTCGCGCTCCTCCAGCGCGTTCCGCGGGCGCGTCGCTTGCTTCTGGCCCTGATCCTTTTCCCCATCCTATGGGGCTGGATACGGACGGAGGGTCAACGCGCCGGGCTCTACGGAACGGAGTTCGGGATCACGCTCCTGGTCATGGGCAACGTGGTTGCTCTCTTCGCCCTCGGCCTCTGGGCCGTGCGTGTCATGATCAGAGAGGAGGGCGCACGCCGTCGGAATCAACGAGAAGCCACCGAGCGCGACGTGCAGGTCCTCTCCGCCAAACACTTCCGCGACCTCGTACAGCGGGCCCCGATCGGCATCACCGTTCTCCGTGATGGCGCGGTTGTATTGCGAACCCGACGATGGCCCGCATGCTCGGGTACACCGAACCGTCAGAGCTGGTGGGGCGGGCCGCGATGGATCTCGTCCACCCCGATGAGCGCAGCCGCGCCTCGCAGCGACTACGACCGCCATTGCCGTCGGCGTTGCGCCGGAACCGACGCGATGCCTTCGTCGAGATTCTCTACGACGTCACGCTCCGGAAAGCCCATGCCGCACAGGCTCAAGCATCGGTGTAACCCAAGGGAATTGACGCCGGCTGTCCTAGGCGAAGCCGAAGTACAGACGCCGCAATGACCGTTGCCGTGGTCTCGATGCTGCCCCGCAGCATCTTGAGACAGTGGCGACCCCAACGGGAATTGAATTCGGAAAACGGCAACTGGAAAAACTGAGCCGAGACGCCATTTTGGCCGGCAAACCTCGTCTTTCTCTCCAGTTGCTGTTCGCCGTTCGATCCCGTCCGATCCCGCGCCGTTCCGGGGCTCGGAGCAGGGTTACGGCAAAACGGCGGCACAACAAACCCGTCCTGTGTGGCTCCCCGTTGTGGGGGGGGGTCGGCGAGCCCTGACCGTCCGGCGCGCGTGAGCGCTGGTTTGACGAGACGCCCCCCCCGTGGATGATCAGGCATGGCGTTCGACCAGAACGAGGCCGCGAAGCTCCTCGCGACCTGCCATCGAAGATGCTGCGTCTGCCACCGCTTCTGCGGAACGAAGATGGAGCTCGATCACATGCTGCCGAAGGCCGAAGGTGGCGCGGACGACATCGCGAACGCGATTCCGCTCTGCTTCGAGTGTCACGCCGAGGTTCATTCCTACAACGACAAGCATCCGCGGGGCAGAAAGTTCCGGCCGGACGAGTTGAAGCTCCACAAGGAGCAGTGGCTCGCGGTCTGCCAGACGAATCCCACTGGGCTCTCAACCCTTCCCACGGACGTCGGCGTTGGGCCCCTCCAGGCCCTGATCGACGAGGTCGATTTCAATCTGGCCGTCGCCCGTCGCTGCCACGCGCCTCAGATTGGTTGCCCTCTCTCGGATGAGCAGTTTCGTCGCGCGATGCGAGCCGGGGCGATTTCAATGCTCCGGGACTCTGTCCGCGACAGCATCAACGCCGTCTATGCCGACGTTGGCAGAGCGAATCATTTCCTCGCTGCGAGCCAGCATCATCCTCCTGGCAGCCATGGATACGCCATGGCCGTGACGGAGGCTCAAAGAGCCATTCAGGGCCTCGACGTCGAGCTGCTAGCCGCGAAGACCCTGCTCCTCGAGGCCGTCTCCGGCGAACGGTGAGCCCAGTCGCGGGGCTGCCATTGCGGTTAACTGCGTGACCCATCAGCGACGCCGGGATGATCTTCGCGTGCGGGCGGTGCAGCCTCGGGCACGACGCGGAGGTGACGAGTGGCGAGCGCACGGAAGATCGTGGACGAGACCGAGGCACGCCGGTGCCTCCGTGCAGCGAGGCT
>JANYHK010000102.1 GCA_025359105.1 Myxococcales bacterium
CTCGAGGCAGCCAAGGTGACGTGGGGGCTCTACACCGATGGATTGCCGGGAGCGGGCGTCCTCTACAACGTGGGCCTGGTGAAGCGGTGGGACCGCAACGTCCGGTTCGACATCGCGGCCTTCACGAGCCAGGCCGCCGCCGGGACGCTGCCCAACGTGAGCTTCCTCGATCCGCACATCGGCGCCGAGGCCCCCGACCAGAACGACGAGCACCCCCCGGCCGACATCCAGGTGGGGCAGAAGTTCGTGAGCGACATCGTGCACGCGCTCTTCAAGAGCCCGCAGTGGAAGACGAGCGCGCTCTTTTTGACGTACGACGAGAACGGCGGCGTCTACGACCACGTCGCCCCGCCGACCGCCTGCGCGCCCGACGCGACGCCGCCCAAGCTCGAGAGCGGGGACACGACCGCGGGCGGGTTCGACCGGCTCGGCTTCCGCGTGCCCCTCGTCGTCGTCTCGCCGTACGCGAAGAAGGGCTACGTGTCGCACGTGCAGCTCGATCACACGAGCATCACCCGGTTCATCCAGGCCAAGTTCAAGTTGCCCGCGCTCTCGGCCCGCGACGCCAACGCCGAGCCGCTGTTCGATCTGTTCGACTTCTCCGCCGCGCAGTTCCCGGATCCGCCGCCCATCGCCGAGCCGACGGTGGACCAGGCGCAGCTCGACTACTGCAAGGCCACGTTCGCAAAGTAGGGGTCTACGAAGGAGAGCGGTTCGCGACGTAGCGGACGGCGCCGTGCTCCGTCGTCAGCAGCGCGCCGTCGCGTCGGGTGACGCGGAGGAGGCGCTGCACCTCGTGCGGTGCGCCGACGGGGACGACGAGGACGCCGCCCTCGGGGAGGGCAGTCAGCCACGCGTCGGGGATGGCGGCGACGGCGAACGTTGCGATGACCTTGGTGGCGTCGCGAAACAACGGCGCAGCCGCGGCGGCGTCGGCGTGGACGGCGGTAACGTTGGGGATGCCGGCGAGGAGCTCGCGCGCGCGGGCGGCGAGCACGTCGTCGATCTCGACGGTGACGACGCGGCCGGCCGGCCCCGTCACGTACGCGGCCAGCGCCGCGCCGTAGCCGGTGCCGGAGCCGAGCTCGAGGAGCGCGTCGCCGGGCGACAGATCGGCGAGCGCGAACGACAGGACGTAGGCGTGCGGCGCGCTGATCGTCGCGTGCCCTGTGTCGTCGAGCGGGAGCGGCATGTCATACGTCGCGCGGGCGGAGTCCTCGGGCCGCACGAAGCGCTCGCGCGGAACCGCCACGAGCGCCTCCTGAAAGCGCGGCGCCACCGGACCTATCGCGCCCTCCACGGCGTCCACCATCATGCGCCTCGCGCCTTCGCCCGTCACCAGGACGCCACCAGCAAGCTCTCGACGACTTGCGATGCCGCGCGTCCCAGCCGCCGGCCGACCCGGGTGTAGAGGCGCGGCGCGAACGCGTGCAGGCTCGCCCCTTCCCAGCGCACGCGCTTGAGGGCGCCACGCGCGAGCTCCTTCTCCATCAGGTACTCGGGGAGCCAGCCGTAGCCCATGCCGGCCAGGATGGCAGATTTCTTCGCCGCGAAATCGTTCAAGCTCACCGCCGAGCGCGCCTCGACGCTCGCCGTGGGAAGCTCGAGGCGCGGATCGGAGCCGCGCACCGAGACGAGTACATGCCCCGCCAGCTCGTCGCGGCTCACGGGGCGCCGCGCGCGTGACAGCGGATGGCGCGCGTGCGCCACGAGCAGCGCGCGGATCTGCGGCATTGGCCGGCTGTCGAGCGCCACCGTCTCGGGCGGCACCACGCTGATCATCACGTCCGCCTCCTCGCGTGTGAACGCCGCCTCGACGCCGGTCAAGAACTCGGCCGAGACATGCACGCGCGTCGGCCCGCGATCGGCGATGCGCACCACCTCGCGCACGATGGGCTCGGCGGGGACGACGCCGTCGAACACGATGCGCAGCTGCGCCTCCCAGCCGCCGTGCAGATCGTGCACGGTCGCCTCGAAGGCGCGCTCGACCGCGAGGAGGCGACGGCAGTCCTCGAGGACGCGAGCGCCTGCATCGGTGAGGCGCGTCCGGTATCCACGCCGATCGAGCAGGCGCAGGTCGGTCTGCTCTTCGAGCACGCGGACCGCGTAGAGGACCGCGGTGTGCCGTTTGCGCAGCGCCGTCGCGGCGGCGGCGAAGGTGCCGTGCCGCGCGAGCGCGTCGAGCGCGCGGGCCTGCTCGATCGTGATCGCCATGTGTAAAATACTTACCATGTTTGATAAAATAGTGTCCTTTTCATGAACGGACCGCCGCGCTATCCCACGGGCATGCAAATCCCGATCGTCCGCGGCAAGGTGGCCGCGCAAGCCCACGTCGGTCTCCCCGACGGAACCGTCGAGGAAGAGCTCGGCCGCGACGGATTTTCCGGCCGTTATGCGCACCTCTACCGCACCCACGCGCCGGTCGGCTGGACGCGCATCGAAGGGCCGCTTCGCCCGCGCGCCTTCGACGGGCGACGCTTCGAGCCGCCGGTCGACGGGGGTGACTACCTTGCCAACCGCGCCTCGCTGCTCGAGGGGGACGACTGCCGAATCCACCTGGCCGTCCTCACGGCGCCGATGCCGTACGCGTTTCGCAACGCCGATGGCGACGAGGTGCTCTTCGTCCACGAGGGGGCCGGGCGCATCGAGACCGACTTCGGGCCGCTGTCCTACGAGCCCGGCGACTACGTGGTCCTTCCGCGCGGCACGACGCACCGCCTCGCGCCGACGTCGGCGACGCGCCTGCTCGTCATCGAGACGCGCGGCGAGGTCACCGTCCCCGATCGCGGCATGCTCGGGCAACACGCGCTCTTCGACCCGTCGGTGCTCCGGATCCCGACGCCGGAGCCCTCGGCGATGGCGGCGCGCGCAGGGAGCGGCGAATGGGAGATCCGCATCCAGCGGGCGCGAGACATCACGCGGGTCTTCTACCCGTTCTGTCCGCTCGACACCGTCGGCTACAAGGGCACGCTCACCGCGCTCGCGCTCAACGTCCGCGACATCCGCCCCGTCACGAGCGAGCGTTACCACCTGCCGCCGAGCGCGCACTCCACGTTCGCGGCGCCGGGCGTCGTCATCGCCACGTTCGCGCCGCGCCCGCTCGAGAACGGCGACCCCCGCGCGATGAAGGTGCCCTTCTACCACTCGAACATCGACTACGACGAGGTGCTCTTCTACCACGCCGGTCAGTTCTTCAGCCGCACCGGCATCAGCGCCGGCATGCTGACGTTCCACCCGCAGGGCATCCACCACGGCCCGCAGGGCGGCGCCCTGGAGCGCGCCGCGAAGGCGACCCGCACAGACGAGGTCGCCGTGATGATCGACACGCGATGCCCCCTTCGCCCGGCCGCCGGCGCCGAGCGGGCCGAGATGACCGACTACTGGAAGAGCTGGAGCACGACATGAACGACAAGAACCCGACCGGCCTCGCAGGCTTCGCGTTCCTCGAGATCGCCGGCCCCGATCCGCGCGCTCTCCGCGCGCTCCTCCTCGACTTCGGATTTTCGCGGACCAGTCGCCACGCGACGAAGGACATCGATCTCTACGAGCAGAACGACATCACGATCCTCCTGAACGAGGAGCCCGGCTCGTTCGCCGCCAGGTTCGCCGCCGTCCACGGCCCGAGCATCTGCGCGATGGGCTGGCGGGTCCATGACGCCGGCCGCGCGCTCGAGGCGGCCACGCAGCGCGGGGCCGCAGCCGCCCCGGTGAGGGATATCGCCCTGCCCGCCGTCGTCGGTATCGGCGACAGCCTGCTCTACCTGACCGATCGCGGCGTCCCCGGCTTCGTTCCCCACCCGGAGCCCGACCGCGCCCCTCCCAAGGGGTTCCTCGCGATCGACCATCTCACCAACAACGTCGCGTGCGGGACGATGGATCGGTGGGCACGTTTCTACAAGGATGTCTTCGGCTTCACCGAGGTGCGGACGTTCGACATCCGCGGCAAGAAGACCGGCCTCACCTCCTACGCCCTACGGTCGCCCTGCGGAAAGTTCAGCATTCCCATCAACGAGGCGAGCGACAAAAAGAGCCAGATCAACGAATACTTGGAGGAGTACAAAGGCCCCGGCATCCAGCACGTGGCCTTCCTCACGAACGACATTTTGTCGTCGCTCGATGCAATGGATGGCACAAAGGTGGCGTTCCTGGACATCGAAGCCGGGTACCACGACGAGGCCTTCGCACGCGTTCCCAACGTCACCGAGGACAAGTCACGGATCGTCCAGCGCAACGTACTTGTCGACGGGGACGAGAGCGGCTATCTGCTCCAAATCTTCACGAAAAACCTCATGGGTCCCATCTTCATCGAGCTCATCCAGCGCAACAACCACCTCTCCTTCGGCGAGGGGAACTTCGGCGCGCTGTTCCGCTCGATCGAACGTGACCAGGCCCGACGAGGCGTGTTCGACGGCGAGACTCGAAAAGGAAGGTGAGAACCGATGGATGAGCGCGTCGAAGAGCGAGGGGAGGGAAAGTCGCTGGTCTCCAAGACCCGGCCCTTCACCGTGGAGAGCCGCGCCAAGAGCGTGTGGTTCACGTTCTCGACGTTCGTGCTCCTCGCCTCCGCCATCGCGCTTGCAGCCCGTCCGTCCGTGACCCCGCTCGAGTGGGCGATGCGGGCGGCGGCCTCGCTGGTGGCCGGCCTCGTGATCGTGCGCTGCTTCATCCTGTTCCACGACTACCAGCACGGCGCGATCCTGCGCCGCTCGCAGGTGGCCAAGGCGCTCTTCTGGGTCTTCGGGCTGCTCATCATGACGCCGGCGAAGGTCTGGCGGGACACGCACAACTACCATCACGCGCACACGGCGAAGATCGTCGGCTCGAACATCGGTTCGTACATGATGGTGACGACCGGCATGTGGGCGAAGATGACGCCGGCGCAACGCAAGATGTACGCGCTCGTCCGGCACCCGGTGACGATGGCGACCGGCTACTTCACGATCTTCATGCTCGGACTGGGCGTCTCGCCGTTCCTCCGCGCGCCGAAGAAGAACTGGTCGGCGGGCTTCGCGGTGCTGCTGAACTGGACCCTCACCGCCCTCATCATCTGGAAGCTCGGCGTGCTCGTGTGGGTCTTCGCGTTCTTCCTGCCGCTCGCGATCGCGATGGCGATTGGCGCGTACCTCTTTTACGCCCAGCACAACTTCCCCGACATGGTCGTGCAGCCGCGCGAGTCGTGGAGCTTCACGCGCGCGGCGCTGGAGTCGTCGAGCTACATGGAGATGGGGCCGCTCATGGCCTACTTCACGGGGAACATCGGACTGCACCACGTGCACCACCTGAACCCGCTCATCCCTTTTTACCGCCTCCCCGAGGCGATGGCGGGGATGCCGGAGCTGCAGCCTTCGCACAAGACGAGCCTGCGCTTCGGTGACGTGCGCGCCTGCTTCGCGCAGAAGCTATGGGATCCCGAGGCCGGCAAGATGGTCGGCTACCCGTCGACGACCACGACCATCACCGCCCCCACCGCCTGAGGACCGCGCGCGTCAGAGGCTCGTGACGCCGTTGGCGCAGACGGGCTCGGTGCCCTTGCCGTAATGATCCTTCGCGAACTGGATGAGGCTCGGCACGTCGAGGCACTTGGCCCTGTACGTCCAGCCCCACGCCGCCGCCGCGACAGGCACGTCGATTAGCGGATCGGGCGTTACGACGACGCGGACGCGCACGGTCGCCTTGTCGCAAAGCGGATCGTCGGGCAGCGCCGCACGAACGGCCTCGAGTCCGCTGACGACGTCGGAACAGCCGCCTGCCGCGTCCGCCGCGCACTTGTAGAGCAGGACGACGGCGCCGTGCTCCAGATCGTGCACGTAATACTCGCGCGGCACCGGCGTGCTCCACGTCTGGAACGCCGCCCACACCGGGTAGTGCGGTCCGCTCGACGGCGGGTTGGAGTCGTAGTCGACGTGCGTGCCGACGGCGACGTGCTGGCCCGGCAAGTACGGCGGGGCGTCGACCGTGATCTCGCACGGGCCAGGCACCGTGATCGGCCCGTCGATCCGCGAGTGATCGAGCGTCGCTGCGTCGGTGGTCGCGTTGCCGTCCGCGATGGAGAGCGAGCCGCCGCACGCGCCGGAGCCCAGGAGGGAGAGCGGTCCGATGGCGACGGCCGCAAAGAGTAACTTTCGCACGGGGAGAATGTACCCTCGGACGCCGAGCGATGACAGACGGTCAGAAGCGATCGCTGCGGGTGGCGCCGCAGGTCTTGCGCCCGGCCTGGTCCCGCCTCCGCGGCGAGGCGCGCTGGCTCTGGCGCATCGTCGAAGCGATGAATCGCCATCACGCGCTCGCCGCCGCGAGCGCCATGGCGTTCCACTTCTTCTTGAGCTTGATTCCGCTGCTCGTCGTCCTGGGTTACGTGCTCGGTCTGCTCGTTCGCCAGAAGGGCATCGAGGCGTTCATGGAGCCGCTGCTCGACGCGGCGCCGCAGATGGCGACGGAGCTCGTGCGCCACGAGCTCGAGCGTCTCGCGGGCGCGACGTCGTCGCCCATCGCGCCCGTCGGCATCCTCGGCTTCTTGTGGATCGCGTCGTCGGGCACACATGGGCTGATGAACGTGTTCGAGCTCGTGTTCGATTCGAAGCGGCGGCCGTGGTGGAAGAAGCGGGCAATCGCGACGGTTTGGGTGCTCGCGGCGATCTCGATCGTGTCGGGCGCGGCGTGGGGGGTGCTCGCGATCGGGAAGGAGCTCGACGCGTGGGAGCCGCCGGGGTCGGGGCCGGCGTCGGGGTTGGGGTCGGCGTCGGGGTCGGGGTCGGGGTCGGCGTCCGGGTCGGCGTCGGGGTCGGGATCGGCGTCGGGGCGCGGGAAGTCTGTGAAGCCTTCCACGCGCCCGGTCACGCATCGGGTGAAGAAGGGCGTCACGCGGCTCGTGAGCACGCCGGCGCAGCGATGGGGACTCATCCTCGTGCTGCT
This sequence comes from Myxococcales bacterium, assembly GCA_025359105.1. Taxonomy (GTDB): domain Bacteria; phylum Myxococcota_A; class Polyangia; order Polyangiales; family Polyangiaceae; genus JANYHK01. Next base: position 6,913 of record JANYHK010000102.1, read on the forward strand.
CGCGCTCGGCCTTGCGGGGCTCGCGTCGTTCTACCGCTTCTCGGTCGAGCACCCGAAGGGCGTGCGTCGGCGCGCGTGGCCAGGGGCCTTCGTCGCGATGAGCGCGTTTCTGGTCGTGTCCTGGGGGTTCGGCGCCTACGTGTCGCAGCTTGGAACCTACGCGCTCTTCTACGGCGGCCTCGCTGCGGTCGCGGTGCTGCTGTTCTGGTTCTATCTTTCCAGCCTCGCGCTGCTGCTTGGAGCCGAAGTGAACGCGCAGCTCGAGGGTGTGCGCGACGCTCCTCCGAAGTAAGTCGAGCAGCGTTCGAGTGATCTGATGGACCGCGCGCACATCACACGCGCGTAGATCGCAGGTGCTTATCGCGCCTCCACTCCCTCCCCTGTGCGGGCACACGAGTCGTGCGCTTTGGGATCATCTCGGTAGTGCATGAACCCGTAGCGACCTTCAGGATCAACGTTGGCGGTACTCGGCGTCCCCACTCGACGACGACTACCAGTCACGTCACGAACGAATGACCTACCACTCACGAGGACGCTTCAAGTTGAAACACGCGGCCGGAATGGCCGTGGCTTTCCTGGCCCTCGTTTCTGGTGGTTGCGTGAAGAAGCAGGCAGCGCCCGACCAGGGCATGCTGAAGGCCCTCGAGGTCGAGCAGACCGGCGTAGTCGCCGTCGCCACGGCGCTCGACGACAGTCCCACGCACGTGACCCTCTGTTCCGGCGCGCTGGTCGCGCCGAACCTCGTCCTCACGGCCCGGCACTGTGTGTCGCGCGCCGTGACGGCGACCCCTTCCTGCGACGCGCGCGGGCGCTCGCACAACGGCGATCACCTCGCCGAGGACGCAGATCCCGGTGCGATCGCCATCTACGTCGGCGCGCACGTGCATCCGGACATCGATACGCCGCGCGCCCACGCGATCCGCACCTTGCACCCCAGCGGACGCGTGCTCTGCGACGCGGACGTCGCGTTCCTCGTCCTCGATCGCCCGCTGACGAACGTGACGATCCTCCCGATTCGCCTGCACGCTTCGGTCGAACAGGGTGACGCGGTCGTGCCCGTGGGCTTCGGCGGCGGCCTGGCCAACATCGTCGGCAAGCGCGTCGCCCGCGAGCCCAGCACGGTGCTCGCGACCGGGCCTGCGTCGAACTCGGATACGGGCGCCGTCCTCGGTCCGCGCGAGTTCGAAGTCGACTCGGCGACGTGCCGCGGCGACTCCGGCGGCCCGGCCATCGACGTCCGCTCCGGCGAGATCGTCGGCGTCGTGTCGCGCGGCGGCAGCTGCTGGGCGAACGGCAACCACGTCTACACGCGCGTCGACGCCTACGCCAAGCTCGCGGCCGCGGCGTTCCACTCGGCGCAGCGCGCGGCGCGGGCTCAGTCGCAGCAAGCCGCGCGATAGCGAACGCAGATACTCGAACTCCCGGGCACCGACCTCGCCGCCCTGGCCGCTGAACCATCCCCCGCCGTGCACGAAGGTGATCGCGGGGGCGCGCGTTCCAGGAACGAAGCCCAGGCAGCATTGAAGATGGCGGCGGCTCGCGAGTCAAACGATACGAGCCGCCAGCTCGCTCCCAGGCCGACGCGCGGACGACCCGCCCGCCCCGCTCGGCGCCGTGTCGTGCAAGCTCGTGCGGATCTCGCATGTCCCGTGACGCGGGCTCACTTCTTCGGCGGCACCGGCAGCTTGAGCTCCTTCATCACCGCCTGCAGGTCCTCCCACACGTGCTTCTTCGCCTCCGCCTGCTGCGCGCTCGGGCGAATCAAATACGACGGGTGGTACGTCGGCATCACGAGCATCGTGCCCTTGTAGAGCTTCCACTGCCCGCGCAGCTTCGAGATCCCCACCTTGGTGCCGAGGAGCGTGCCGACGGCGGTGTTGCCGAGCGCGACGATGACCTTGGGCTTCACCGCCGCGAGCTGCTCGTGCAGGTACGGGATGCACTGGGCGACCTCGTCGGGCTCGGGGCGGCGGTTTTCCGGCGGGCGGCACTTGATGATGTTGCAGACGTAGACGTCGTTCTCCGGTGAGAGGCCCATCGCGCCGATCATCTTGTCGAGGAGCTGACCGGCCCGCCCGACGAACGGGATCCCCTGCGCGTCCTCGTCGGCCCCCGGCGCCTCGCCGATGAAGCAGAGCTGCGCATTCGGGTTGCCGCGCGAGAAGACGGTGTTCGTCCGCGTCTTGGCGAGCACGCACTTGGTGCACGCCGCGACCTCCTCCTGCAGGATGGGCAGGGGACGCGCGGGCACCGCCGTGGCGACCTGCGCAGGGGCGACGGCGGGCGCGTGATCAGGCGGCGCGTCCCAGTCGGGAGAGGGCGGCTGGTAGACGCCAGGCGCCGCACTCGGCGCCGCGGTCGCGGTCGCGGTCCTGGTCGGGGTCGCGGTCGCGGTCGCGGTCGTGGTCGCGGTCGTGGTCGCGGTCGTGGTCGGCGCTGCGGTCGTCGTCGCGGTCGCCGTTGCGCCGGCACGCCTCCGCGGGATCCCCGTCGCCCCCGAGTCCTTCTGCTGCTCGAGGTACGCCCGCAGCGACGCGGCCACGTCGGCCAGCTCGGCGCGGAGCTCCTCCGTACTGCTCATGCGAGCGGGCTTACCTGGTCTACCGCTCGAAGTGAATACGGAACGCCTTGGTCTGGCCGAGGATGGCGGTCCCGTCCTTGTCGAGGGCGGTCGTGTACGTCTCGCGCATCGCGCAGAGGCGTGCTTCGCGGCCGAAGCCGTGCCCCGGATCGCTCGTCACGGCGACCGTCTTCGCGCGTCCCTCGGGGCCGACGGTGACCTGGACGGTGACGTACGCCTCGTCGATCTGCTCGGCGTCCGCCTCGCTCGGCCAAGGGCACTTCCACTCGCTCGAGCCACGGAGGCCAGCGGCGCGCGACTTGTCGACGGCGGGCGGCGGCGGGGCGGCGGCGGTGCCCGTTCCCCCGGGGACGCCGTCGGGGCGCGCGGCGACGTTGCGCACGGCCGTCGTCGCGGTGCCCTGCGCGTGCGTGACACCGCCGGCGTAGGTTGCCGAGTTGCCCTGCGTGAAGCCCTGGCCGGTGAAGTCGAGCGGCTCGTCGGGCGCCGTGATCACCTGACCCGCCTGCGCCGGCGCGGGCGCGGGGGGCGGCGGTTCGTCCTTCGGCGCCGGCGTGTCCTTCGGGAGCGCGACGGGCGGTGGAGGCGCCTTGTCGTCCTGCTTCTCGGGCTCGGGCTCGGGAGGCGGCGGCTTGTCCTCCGGCGCCTTGAACATGTCGACGTCGTAGGTGGACCAGAGCTTCTCGCTCACCATCGCCCGCACGTCGTGCGTCCAGTGGATCAAGTCGAGCGGGATCATCGCCGTGCGCGCGGCCGCGGTGCCGTGCACGATGAGCGCGAAGCCGAGCCCCACCGCGATGTACTTCGTCGCCTTGTTCCCCAGCTCGAGCACGCGCGCCAGGGGCTCGCGCGCCGGCACCACGACGCCGAGCGGCGGCGGGGGCCGGGAGCTGATGCGTGCGCGCACGCTGTGTGGTGAGGAGGTTGTCACGGCTATTTTCTGGGGGCGACCGGGACCACCGGTGGAACGGGCGTGACCCCGAAGGCAATCTTGGACACGCCGGCCTGCTTGAGCAAGTCGAGCACGTGGATGACGCGGCCGTGAGGCACCGCGCTGTCCGCTTTGATGACGGCGCGCAGCTCGGCGTTCTTGACGTGCGCCTCGCGCGCGAGCGGCAGGATGGCGTCGTCGTTTTGCACCGTCTTGCTGTCGACCTGGGTCTGCCCGTCGGCCGCGAGCACGACGCTGAAGACGACCTGCACCTCGGTCCCGCTCGACGCCTTCGGCAAGTCGAGGGGGACGGACTGGGAGACGATGATCTTCGCCGTCACCATGAAGATGATGAGGAGGACGAGCGTGATGTCGACGAGCGGGGTGACGTTGATCCCGGTGATCGACTCGTCGGAGTCGCTCTGCGCGCCGCCGGCCATCAGTCGCCCTTGGCTTTCTCGCCGGCCTCGTCGCCGTCGTGGGTCGCCTTGAGGTGCGCGAGCAGGACGTGCCCGAGCGCGTCGGTGTTCGACAGGGTCGTCTTCACGATGCGCTGGAAGAAGTTGAAGGCAGCGACCGCCGGGATGGCGACGAGGAGGCCGACGGCGGTGGCGACGAGGGCTTCGGCGATGTTCGTCATGACGGCCTGCGGCGCGATCTGGCTCGTGACGACGCCTGGCGCGCCGGGGACGGTGCCCATGTTCGCCTTGCCGAGCTCCTCGAACGCGCCGACGATGCCGATGACGGTGCCGAGGAGGCCGATGAACGGGGCGTTGTTGCCGAGCGTGCCCAGGAACGCGAGCCGCTTCTCGAGCTTCAGGCGCTGCAGCGCGCTCGCGCCGAGCATCGCCTCTTCCGCCGCCGCCGCCCCGAGATCCGCCTCGACGATGCCGGCAACCACGACCGCCGCCTCTGCGCTCGGCGACGCTTCGAGGCGCTTGCGCGCGCCCTCGAGATCCCCGCCGCGCAGGAGCTTGCCGAGATCGCGCATGAGCGTGGCCGTGTCGTCGCGCAGCGACCAGAAGAGCCATGCCCGCTCGAGCATGATCGCGAGCGAGATGACGCTGAGGAACAGCATGAGCCAGAGCACCCACCCGGCGCCCGCTCCGACCATCGCGCTCTTCACTCGCTCAATCATCTGTCGTCCGCCGCTCCCTCTTGCACTGCTGGTGACTGGGTACTTGGTATAACTACGGTTTTACGCTTCTGCCGTTTCACTGCTGCCGGATTCGGTGCCTTCAGGGGCATTTTCGAGGGCAAGAGCGGCCCCGAGCACCGTCGTGGCGAACGACCCTTTCGGTAGCACAAAGTAAACCCCGATGCCCCCGTCTTGTTCCCGCAGCTCTGCCCGCAAGCCTTCGATGCCGAGGCGCAGAACGCGTCGCGTGCCTTCGCCCAGGGCCTTGGTGGCGCTCAAATCGAAGCCTTCGCCGAGGACGCGCGCCGCGACCTCCCGCTCGAGCTCTGCGGCACGGCCGGCGGGCGCCTTCATCTTCACCCCGATGATCGGCCCGGTAGGGGTCACCTCGCCCCGCGCGGCCCGCGCCGTGTCGGTCTGAACGTCCGTACAGACGAAGAGGCCGCCGTTGGTCGTCTTGAGGAGGTCTCCGTCGAGCGGGATGTTCCACGTGCCCTCCGCCACGCGCCGCTCGAGCACGGCATTGAACACGGCGCTCTGGAGCGCCGACCAGAGGAAGCGCCGCTGCCGCGGATCGCGGGGCCCGCGCTCCTTGCCTGTCAGCCACGCCCGCGCGCGATCGGCGTTGTCCCCGTCGCGCCCGAAGCGCTGGTAGCCGAACGCGTTGGGAAGCCCCTCCACCCCGAGGCGTTCGAGCGTCGCGATGACGCGCGGCGCGTCCGCGGCGGCGACGTCACGCACGACGATCTCGAACCGGTTGCCCGCGAGGTGCCCGGTTTTCAGCTTGTTGCCGTGCCGCTTCACCTCGCGCACCGTGATGCCGTCGAGCGCCAGCGCCGCGGCGCGCGCGTCGAGGAGCGGATCCTTCGCGTGGAGGCTGATCCACTGCGTCGTGACGCCGACCTTGTCCTTCATCCCCGCGACGCCGCAGTCGCGCGGGGGCACGCCGAGCGCGCCTGCGATCGCGCGGACGGCCCCGTCGGTCGTGAGATTCCGCTTCGTGAAGCGGATATAGAGGTGCTCGCCGGCGCCGCTCGGCAGGTACGCCGGGATCTCGTCGACGACGAAATCCTCGGGCGTGACCTTGATCCGGCCGCGGGGGAGGGGAGCCTGAGCTTGCATGGCGGGCCGCGACGATACCCCGAGTTTGCGCCCGCTACTCGCCGATCTCGTGCGCCATGACGTCCCGCGGGCTACGGAAGTATTGCTGCGGCGAGTACGAGAGCAGGTTCGACACGCGCGACGTGTACACGCACGCGTACTCCTCGACCTGCGCGCCGAAGCTCGATTGCTCGTTGGCCTCCTTGAGCAGCGAGCCCCAGTACTTGTGGAAGCGATCGTCGGTCCGGTTCTCGAGCGTCGTGAGCTCGGCGTCGACGAGGCGCATCCGCCCGCGGATCCGCTCGACGCCGCGCTTCACCCGGCCGCGCTCGGCCTCCTGCTCGCTGGCGGCGAGGCCGCCCCCGTGCTTGCCGTCGTGCTTGCCGTCGTGCTTGCCGTCGAGGGCGCGCGACAGCTCCTTGAAGCGCATCTGGAAGAAACGTAGCTCGTCCTCGAGCCGCTCGCGCGCCTCCTCGAGCTGCTCGGTGCGGGCCAGATCGTCCTTGATCGACTCGTAGGCCAGGACCTCGGTCTCGAGCTCCTGCATGATCATCGCCGTGCGCCAGGCGCTCTCCTTCTTGCTGCGAAGGATGTCGCCGTAGATGTGGTCGCCGACGTAGAGGACCTGGTCGCCCGTCACGCCGAGCGCCCGCTCGAGATCGAGCAGGTTGCCGCCTTCGTACACCTTGCCGCGCTCCAGCGGGAGCGTCGCCTGCTTCACCTTGTCGCCGTCCCGCTCGAGGAGCGGCCGGCGCTCCTGGAAGAAGGCGGGCTTGGTCGCGGCGCAGATGACGATGTCGAAGAAGTTCTTCCAGTGCGGGTACTCGCTCATCGCGCCGCCCAGCAGGTACGTCATCATCACGTCGGTGTACTGCCACCGCGAGTTGGTGAGCACGAACATGCGCTTTCCCGCGCTGCGAAGCTTGTGGAGCGTCGGGGCGAGGTTCGGATCGCGGATGACGTACTTCGGCAGATTGCCCATGACGGCGTTCAAGATGGTGCCGTCGCGGTGCGCCTCGTCGATGCTCTCGCGGATGTCCGTGAACAGGCGCGCGTAGTCGACGGCGTAGCCCTTCTTCTCGAGCGCCTCGACGGCGGCGGCGTACACGGCGGCCTCGCTGAGCGCGTAAAGAGTGTCGATCCAGTGGTAGCGCGGGGTCGCCGGGCGGATCTTCTTCGAGTGGTAAAGCGCGTGGAGCTCGTCCTTCGAGAGCTTGCGGAAGCCGTGGTAGCCCTTCGCGACGTGCTTGTAGCGGTCCATCTTCAGGATGTGTCCGAAGCGCTTGTCGATGAGGATGCCGCGCACCGGAAAATCGGTTGCCTGCGGCATGTCCTTGATGAACTCGGGGTAGCCGCGGAGGATGAGCTTGTCGATCGTCGCCTCGATCGAGAGTTGATCCATCGCCGCCTGATCGTAGATGGCCAGCGTGTAGTCCATGTCGAACCCGACCCACGAGATGTTGCTCATCTTGAGGTTGCGGTTCGTGAAGACGCGGCGCGCGCGTGGGATCCCGTGCGGCTGCACGCTGAACTCGTCGAGCGGCAAGGACAGCTGACGCGCCACGGCGTCGTTGGCCGGCGGCGGCGGTTGCTGGTGGATGCGCCTCGACACCGGGGCGGTGGTGGAGTCTTCGCGCTCTCGATCGGGTAGCAGGGGTTGGGTGGCCAAAGCGCTCTCTTGACGGACGACTCTGATTTTCCCACGCCCGGCGCCGTAGGGCAAACCCCCGCAGCTCTTCCTTGGAAACGGCCGGCTTCCTGTGGCCCTTGCCGCTATTCGACGGGCGCGCCGTCGCGTGGCGCGAGCACGTAGGTGGTGCCGCGCCCCTGACGCGTCTCGGCGCGCACAGTGTAGCCGCACCCGGCGAGCTCCTCGCGGACGGCGTCGAGACCGACGCCGTGGCCGGCGACCTCACCGGGCTCTGCGCGCGTCGTGAGGCCGGCCTCGAACACCGCCTCGCTGGCCGGGCCCGCCACGCCCATCTCTCTCGCGCGCGCGAGGATGTGCTCCTCGTCGAGGCCGCGGCCGTCGTCCTCGACCGTCACGAGCGGTCCGCGGTCGGTCGACTTCGCTCCGACGCGGACCGTGCCGACCGGCTCCTTGCCCTCGCGCGTCCGCTCGAGCGGCGTCTCGATGCCGTGGGCGACCGCGTTCTTCACCAGGTGAACGAGCACCCCGGGGAGCACCCGGGCCAGCGCGGGGGGCACGCGCACGTCGCGCCCGGTCACGTCGAGCATGACCTGCTTCTTCTCGCGCTCGGCCCACGCCGGCGTCATGTCGAGGAGCGTCGCCGTGCTCTCGCCGAAGCGTCGCGCCGCCAGCTTCTTCACCGCGCGCCCGAGCGCGTCGTCGTGCTCTGCCGCCGCAGCGAGAGCGAGAGCCTCCTCGACGTCGCTCCTTTGGACGGTCATCTGGTCGAGCGCCGCGCGGCCGACCGGGGACACCTCCACGAAGTCCTCGCGCGCGACGAGGACCGCGTCGTCCGCGCGCTGGAGCGCGGCGAGGAGCCGGTCGTGCACGGCGCCGGTGAAGGTCGCGCCGTCGCCCGGCGTCGCCTGGGCCCGCTCGCGGAGCTGTGAGAGGAGATCCTCCACGACGCCGAGCGCCGCCTCGAGCGTCCGCAGATCGAACGCGCGCGCCTCGCTGCGCATCGTGTGTGCGCGCCGGAACGTGGCGTCGAGCGCCGGCCGCGGTAAATCGCCGGGCGCTGGGCCGATCGCAGCGATGCACGCGGTCAGCTCTTCGCGCGCCCGCTCGGTGAACGTGACGAACAGGTGCGCTCCGCCGGCGACGAGCCTGCGCATCGCCGCCATGCGCCGCGCGTGCTCTTCGACCTGCGCCTCGACCGTCTGCTCGAGCCTTCGCACGTCGCTCATGTCGGTCGCGAGGAGCATGATGCGGTCGACTCTGCCGTCCTTGTCGATCGGCCGGAACTCCGCTTCGAGCGGGAGCGTCGTCCCGTCGGGGCGCGTGACCTTGAGCTCCTTCGGGGCAAGCTTGGCCATCTCCTGCCAGTCCGCCAGCGGTACGTCGAAGGCGAGCTCCAGCCACTCGGCGAAGGCCTGCGCGTCCACGTCGTGCTCCGGCACGCCGCCGTAGAGGACCTCCTTGATCTTGGCCCCCTCCAGGTGCTCGCCGAAGAAGGCGCGCGCCTCGGCCGACGCCTCGCCCACGACGCGCCCTTCTGCGTCGAACGCGAGGATGGCCTGGTGCATGTGATCGAGCAGATCGCGCGTGCGCCGCGTCGCGAGGGCGAGCTCGCGTTCGCGCTCGGCGAGCGCCGCGCTCATACGGTTGAAGGCGCCACCGAGCTGGCCGATCTCGTCCTCTGAGACCACCGCGACGCGGGCGGTGAGGTCTCCTCGCGCGACGCGCCCTGCGGCGTCGACGAGGCGTGCGAGCGGCAACACGATCTGCCGTCGCGCCACGCCCACGAGCACCGCGGCCGTCCCCACGGCGAGCAGCACCGCGAGCCAGAAAATGCGGTCGCGGCTCTCGGTGAACGCGGCGTTCTCTCGGGCGAGCGAGAAGACGATGCGCGCCTTCCCCACGGCCTTGCCGCGGGCGCGGACGACGCGCGCGAGCTCGACGCGATCGGCGTACGCGACGGCCCCGCCGAGCTGGGCCTCGCTCGGCAGCGCGCTCGCGTCGCACGCCTCCGAGATCTTCGCGACCGGCACCGCGGAGTCACCTGCCCACACCGCGGCGCAGCTCACCTCGGGGTTTGCGTCGAGGTGCGCCAGCTCGGTGGCGATCGCCTCGGCGTCGCCGAAATCCAGCGGCGCCGCCAGCGACTCGGCCAGGAGGTCGGCGACCATGGTCGCGGCGGTGGTCTTCGCGGCCACGAGGGCGGCCAGCTCGCGGCGGGACACCTCGTAGTAGACGAGGCCCGACACCAGACCGAGGACGGCGAGCGTCGCGATCGCCAGGCGAGCCCCGATCGACAGACCGCCGCCCTGCGCGCCGCCCGCAATGTCCTCCCCTTTCCGCGCGGCGGCCATGCTATTCCCGGCCTCAGGATACCGGATGGGAAGGGCGCTCGCGCGGCTGATCCTCCTCGCGACCATGCTCGTCGCGTGGCCGACCTTCGCCGAAGAGGTGGCCGTCCCCATCGGCCTGCAGGCGGAGCTCGTCGCCAAGGTCGCCGCGTATGACCGCAATTTCTCGGGCCGCGCAGGCGAGCGGGTGCACGTCCTCCTGGTCACGCGCGCCGGCGACGCCGAGTCGGTACGCACGGCGGCGCACATGGAGAGCGCGCTCCGCGACGTCAAGGAGATCGGCGGCCTCCCCCACGACGAGGCGACGGTCGCGTACGGCGGCGCGAAGGCCCTCGCCGAGGCGGTGCGCTCGCGCAAGGTGGCGATCGTGTACCTCACGCCGGGCCTGGGGACGGAGCTCGAGGCCATTCGCGACGCGCTCTCCGGCGTGAGCGTGCTCACGGTCGGCGCGATCGCCGAGTTCGTGCCGAAGGGCGCCGTCCTCGGCTTCGATCTCGTGAGCGGACGCCCGAAGCTGGTGGTCAACCTGACGCAGGCGAAGAAACAAGACGTGGCCTTCAAGGCGGAGGTTCTGAAGCTGATGCGGGTGATCGAATGATCCGGCGCATGCTCCCCTTGCAGCTCGCCGCGGCCGCGCTCGCGGCCTCCCTCACCGTCGCGCTGCCGGCGGCCGCCGACGACGCGAGCGATCTCGAGGGCCTCCTGAACGAGACCGTCGTGACGACGGCGTCCAAGTCCGCCGAGACGGGCACCACGGCCCCTGCGACGTCGACGACGATCACCGCCGAGGATCTCCGCCGCTACGGCATCCACTCGCTCGACGAGGCGATCGATTTCCTCTCGCTCGGCGTCGTCACCCAGAACCCGCTCAAGGCCGTCGAGGTCGGCGGCCGCGGCGTGCTCCTCCCCAGCGATCACGGCGACCACTTCCTCCTCCTCGTCAACGGCCACGCGGTCAACGACGGCCTCTTCGGCGGCGCCGACTACGGTCCCGGCGTGGGCATTCCGCTCGAGATGATCGACCACATCGAGGTCGTCCTCGGTCCCGGCTCGGTGCTCTACGGCTCCAACGCGATGCTCGGCGTCATCAACGTCATCACCAAGCGCGCCAAGGACTGGAAGGGCGGACACGCCGTCGTCGAGAGCGAGCTCGGCAAGAGCTACCGCGTCGTGGGCGGCGTGGGCGGACAGTTCCAGCTCCTGGGCAAGCCCGTCGACGCGACGCTCGGCGTCACGTACACGAAGCAGGACGGTCCGCCGCTCCTCTACAACCTGGAGTACGGCGGCGTCGATCCGGTCTCGTCGAAGGGCGTCCGCTACTCGCGCGGTGGCCTCGAGAACGGCTACTGGGGCGGTGTCGCGCGAAACGGCTACTACTCGCGCGTCCCCGCCGGCTACCTGCGGCTCGAGTGGGGCGACTTCGAGCTCAACGTGCACGCCAAGGCGTACAAGCGCGCGGCGCCCTACCGCGCGCGCTACGACAGCGATTTTTTCGACTTCGACGATCCCGACTCCTACGAGATCAATCGCCACCTCTGGGCCGATCTTCGCCACCGCGCGCGGCTCTCGCCGGTCGTCGAGCTCACGTCGCGCGTCTACGCAGACACCTGGGACGTCCAGAGCTACCGCAACTCCAGCGAGGCGAGCGCGTGCCTGTCGGCCGGCGACGCGACGGTCGCGACGTGCCAGTTCTACTCACCCGGCATCTCGCGCTGGGCCGGCGCCGACGTGCGCGCGTCGTTCGACTGGTTCAAGGACGATCGCTTCGTGTCGCTGCTGGGCGTCGATGGACGCCTGCGCACCGCGTCGCTCAAGATCGACCCGCGCGACTTCGCGACGGGCCGCCCGCTGTCGTCGAGCCTCGGCGTCATCGACCGCCAGGACTCGGTCGCCTCGGCGTACCTGCAGCAGACGTGGACCCCGGCGGGATGGCTCGGCCTGAACGGAGGCATCCGGCTCGACAAGCAGACGCGCTATGACGGCGTGTTCTCGCCGCGCGTCGCCGCCAACGCGCGCGCGTGGAACGGCGGCACGCTGCGCGCCGTGTACTCGGAGGCGTTCCGTGCCCCGTCGATCGTCGAGAGCGAGCTGCAGAACCCCATCCAGATCCACGCCGGCGATCTCCGCCCCGAGCGCGTGCGATCGGTCGAGGGCTCGGTCGAGCAGCGCTTCGGCCGGCAGCGAGTCTTCTTCGGCGTGTTCCGATCGTGGTGGAGCGATCTCGTCGAGCTCCATGTCCTGAACGAGCAAGAGCGGCGCGACGCGACCGCCGCCGGGCAGCTGTCGATCTTCTCCTTCGGCGCGGCGCAGTTCCGCAACGCCTCGACGATCGACAACTACGGCTTCAACGCCGCGTACGAAGGCGCGCTCGGGGAGGGACAGGCCTTCAAGTACGGCGTCAACGGGACGGCGTCGATCGCGCGTCGCAGCGAGGCGGGCCTCGCCACCGAGCCGCTGGCGGTCGCGCCGTCGCTCTTCGGCAACGCGCGCGTGGCGTACGATCTGCCGGGCGCGCTCCCGACGCTCGCGGTCGCCGCGCACTACCTCAACAAGCGCCCCGCCGATCGCGCGTACGACGGCGGCTGGCCGGTCGTGCCCTACGCGCCGCCTCAGCTCACCGGGCGCGTCACGCTCACCGGCGAGGTGCCGTTCGTGAAGGGCCTCTCCTACCGCGGAAGCCTCGACGCGTCGCTCTCCGATCGCGGCGCGTACACCGTGGGTCCCGGCCAGACCTTCGAGCTCGGCAACAGGTCCCCCCAGCTCGTCCCGGTCGATACGCTCCGCGCCACGGTCGGCCTACAATACGATCTGGTTCCATGAGATCGGCGCGCTCGACACGAATTGCGCTCCTCGCGCTCGCCGCGCTCGTCGTGGCGGCGGGGTCCCTCGTGGCGTCGGCGTGCATCGACACGACGCCCATCACGCTGCCCCCCAAGGACGCGGCCTTCCTCGGCGACGCGAGCTGCACGAGCTGCCTCGAGCTGCCCCACGAGCAACACGGCTGCCTGGACATCCTCGGCAACTGCCGCAGCGATCCCGCCTGCGGGGAGGTCCTCGCGTGCATCGAGGCGCTCCGCTGCTTCGACCGGTCCGCCATCGACGACAAGCTCAATTGCGGCGTTCCGTGCATCACCGAAGCCGGGATCACGATCGTGCAGGATCCTCGCGTCACCGCGCTGCTCGAGGTCGTCAAATGTGGCCAAAGAGAGTGCGCGCTCGCCTGTAACTTGGGCGACGGGGGGCTCGGTTTCGACGCGCTCTGATACGTTTGGAATCATGAAGGGAGCGCTCGCCCTACGCGTCGCATCGGCTGCCGTCCTCGTGACGGCGACGATCGTTGCGTGCAGCACCCCGGCCGATCCGGTGGTGCCCCCCGGGCCCGGGGACGACGCCGGGCCCACCGTCGACGCGGCCGCCCCCGACGTCTCGGTCGCGTCGTGCGTCGGCGCGACCGACGGCACACCCTGCGGCGGTGGCAAGATCTGCGTCAGCGCCGCCTGCCTCGACCCCGCGTGCGGGGACGGCATCACGACGGCCCCCGAAGAGTGCGACCGCGGCGCGGGCAACGCCGCAGGCAGCGGCTGCGAGCCGACGTGCAAGCTCACGTGCAAAGAAGGCGATCCCGCGCGCGGCTGCAAGTCGGTCGACGCGTGCATCCAGGACGGCATCTGCGACGCGACGCTCCACACTTGCACACCCGGCGCCGCCGTCCCGGCGGGAGGCACGTGCGGCAGCTACAAGCTCTGCGCCGGCGGAAAATGCGTCGATGGCCAGTGCGGCGATGGGATCAGCACGCCGCCCGAGCAGTGCGACAACGGCTCGGCGAACGGCCCCGGCAGGGGGTGCGAGACGTCCTGCAAATTCACGTGCGCGAACGCCGCGGTCGACTGCCCGGCGGTCGCGTGCAACCTGCCAGTGTGCTCCGCGCAGCACGTTTGTTCCACGACGCCCGATCCGACCAAGAACGGGCAACCTTGCGGCGCGGGCCTCGTCTGCAACAACGGCGCGTGCATCGCCCCTGGCGCCACGTGCGGAAACGGCGTGAAGGAGGGCGGCGAGGACTGCGACTTCGGCGCGCAGAACGGCCCCGGCACCGGCTGCGAGGCCACGTGCAAGTTCTCCTGCGCGACCGCGGCGAGCTGCATCGACCCCAACGCGTGCGATCTGGCGCCGACGTGCAACCCGGTCACCGTCAACGGAAGCGGCGGGCAGAAATGCGTCCTCGGCGGCACCAAGCCGGACGGCGCGACGTGCGGCATCGGCAGCATCTGCGTCGGCGGCGCGTGCAAGCCCAGCGTCTGCGGCGACGCCATCCGCGACGACGCCAAGAGCGAGCAGTGCGACGACGGCAACACCACGAACCTCGACGCGTGCGACGGGGCGTGCAAATTCGAGCAGGATCAGCGCGTCGTGGGCATGCTCATGCAGTTCAACACCGACGCGTTCTGTACGGCCAACGCGATGGGCGGGGCCATCAGCGGCGTCGCCCAGGGCAACATGCAGTCGTCGATCACGACCTCGATCGCCGACGGCTCGCTCTCGGCGATGTTCAAGCTCGTCGGCGACACGACGGGCGCGTCCGGCGCCGTGTCGGTCGGCAGCCTGTCGGGCACGCCCGTCGCTGGCGGGTCGTACAGCGGCACGAAGGACATGGAGTGGTGGTACACGGTCGACCCGAACGCGGTCGACGGCTCGCGCAACGCGCTGGCGACGCTGACCGGCAGCTACGGCGCAGGCGCCGTGGACATGACCGGCACCTTGAACCTCATCATGACGATCGGCGGCTCGCTCGCCGTCCTCCACGTCACGAGCGGCAAGATTCACGGCACGATCGGCGCCCCCGCCACGGTGCCCCTCGTCTCGGCGGCCGGCACGACGCCCGGCCACCTCGCGAAGGAGCACCTGCTCCCGACGCTCACCGCTTTCCCGACGATGGGCGGCACGTTCAACGCGCCGACCGCCGAGATGTGCGGCAACGTCAGCGCGAACTCGCTCGCGACGACCGCGGTGCCGGCGGCGCTGCAGCCCGGCGGCAACACGCCGTGCACCGAGAACTACAACGCGAGCAACCGCGTCCTCGACGTCTTCGTCCACGGCTGCCACGTGAGCGTCATCGGCATCAAGGTGCAGGTCATCAAGCCGACGCAGCCCGACAAATCCGACCCCGCGATGCCCGTCGCCGGCGCCGGGGCGCCCTACGCCTTCAGCGTCGACGGCACCAACCGCGTCAACCAGTGCACCGACAAGTCGGGCGCCGTCGTCCCGCTCACGGCGTGCCTCAACGCGGCCGCGTACTCGAGTTTCTTCAAGTTCTCGACCGATCGCGTCATCATCAAGTAGTCCATGAGCTTCGTGCCCAAGACGGTCGGCCGCTACACCATCTACGGCGAAATCGCCGCCGGCGGGATGGCCACCGTGCACCTGGGACGGATGCAGGGCCACGGCAACTTCGCGCGCACCGTCGCGATCAAGCGGCTCCACCCGCAGTACGCGGCCGATCCCGAGTTCGTCGCGATGTTTCTCGACGAGGCGTGGCTCGCCGCCAAGATCCACCACCCCAACGTCGTCCAGACGCTCGACGTCGTGAGCGCCGAGAACGAGCTGTTCCTCGTCATGGACTACGTGCAAGGCGAGAGCCTCTCGCGCGTGTGGCGCGCGATCCGCGAGGAGGGCAAGCAGGCCCCGCTCCCGGTGACGGCGAGCATCGTGTGCGGGGTCCTCCACGGCCTGCACGCCGCGCACGAGGCGAAGGACGAGACCGGCGAGCCGCTCAACGTCGTGCACCGCGACGTGTCGCCGCAGAACGTCATGGTCGGCACCGACGGCATCGCGCGCCTCGTCGACTTCGGCGTCGCCAAGGCCGCGGTCAGGTTGCAGTCGACCCACGACGGCCAGGTCAAAGGCAAGATCGCCTACATGGCGCCGGAGCAGCTCCAGCACCACGAGGTCTCGCGCCTGAGCGACGTGTACGCCGCGTCGGTGCTCCTCTGGGAGGGGCTGGTGGGGCGTCGTCTGTTCGACGCGCCGACCGAGGGGCAGCTCGTCGCCAAGGTGCTGCAGGCCGCGATCGAGCCGCCGAGCGTCGCGCTCCCCGGGCTGCCGACGTCGCTCGACGAGGTCGTCATGCGCGGGCTCTCGAGCGATCCCAAGAAGCGCTTCGCCACGGCGCGCGAGATGGCGCTCGCGATGGAGCGCGCCGTCGAGATCGCGCGCGCGTCGCAGGTCGGCGAGTGGCTCGAGCACGTCGCCGCCCCGCTCCTCGCGCGCCGAACGGAGCGGATCGCCGAGCTCCTCGGCACGCCGTCGGCTCGCTCCGTCCCGGCCTTGTCGGAGCGCTCGTTGGCCGCGAAGGAGGAGACCGGGAGCGGCAGCCGCAAGAGCAGCAGCACGAACCTCGGCACCGGCACCGGTGTGCGGACGCTCGTCGAGGGCAACCCCGCGGGCGCGTCCGTGCGGCCCAGCCATGCGCCGTCCGAGAGCCCGGCCAGCGTGCGCAAACCGAGCAGCCCCTCACGCCCGGCGGCGCGGCGGCGCGTGCTCATCATCGACGACAGCGAGATCATCCTCGGCAAGGTGAAACGCGCCCTCGAGGACGACGGCTTCGAGGTCATCGCCACGACGCGCACCGTCGGCAACGCCCGGCACCTCGTCGGCACCGATCTCGTCATCATCGACTACCACATGCCTGGTCTCGACGGCGGCACGGTCATCTCGTCTTTGCGCTCGGCGGCGTCGTCCAGCGGCCACCCGACGCTCTTCTACCTCTACACGCAGGATCCGGGCGTCGCGCGGGACTACGCCAAGCTCGGCTTCGACGGCTGCTTCACCGAGAAGGGCGACGACAAGGCCCTCGTTCGCCAGGTGCGCTCGGCGTTCCGCGTGGTTCAGATGCGCGCGCTTCGGAAGAGCTGACGCCCGGTCAGAACGAGACGGTCTGCATCCCCCATTCGCCGAGCGAGCAGATCGCTCGGTCACGGCCGAGCAGCACGTGCGAGCTGTAGCCATAGCCGCGAAGGTTGGCCTCCTTCACGAGCGTCGGGGTCGGCGTCGCCGTGTCGTAGATCGCGAGGCCGCCTTCGGTGTAGAGCGCAACCTTGGTCCCGCTCGCGGCGAGGGGCCAGTTGGCGTCGCCGATCATCTGGCTCACGATGGCGAGCTTGCCGGCGCGGATGCCGCCGATGGCCCAGAGCCCGCCGTCCTCGATGACCTTGGGCTCCTGGTACGCGCCGGGGCCGTACGTCATGGTCGAGTAGTCGTAGCGCTTGTAGCGCGTGACGTAGACGCGGTCCTCGGCGATCTCGACGCCCGCGATGTTCTGGGACGGCGGGACGAGCGTGTCCGTGAGCCGGATCCTGGAGCCGGCGACGTCCGCGAGCTTGAAGTCGCGCGAGACGCTGACGCACTCCTTGCTGTCGCTGTCGAACCTTCCGCGGTAGCCGGCGACAGTCTGGCAGGCTTGCCAGTCGGCCGCGGGCGCGCGGGTCGCGTGGTAGTCGACGGTGACGATCCGCTGCGAGGGCTCGTCGGCCAGGAGCAGCGAGCCGGGGGTGTTGATCGACGGGAGGCGCACCGGAGTAGCGCCGGTGAGGTCCACGCGGTCCATGAAGAAGCGGACCTTGTCGGGGTTCCGGTTCGACGGAATCCACCGCGAGGTGAGGACGCTCCCATTCCAGAGGTGCAGCGGCGAGGTGCCGAGGCTGTCGCCGAGGTCGACGGGCGCGCTGACCACGGGCGCAGTCGGGTTCGCGAAGTCGGCGACGTGCAACTTGCGCCGAATGGTCGATTCGTAGCGCATGTGCCCATCGGGGAGGGCGACCGGGTTCGGCTCGTAGTCGACCTCGAGGTAAGCGAGCTTCGAGCCGAGCTGCACCGCCCCCTGGCCCGAGGCGACGAGCGAGCTCTGGTAGCCGCCGTAGTAGGAGTAGAAGCCCCATCCGTCCCAGAAGGCGTTGCCGTAGTAGCCGCCGTAGTAGCCGGAGGTCGTGTGCTCGGTGAGCTTCATCTCGGCCTTGCCGACGATCTGCGGTGACGCGGGGTTGGACACGTCGATGGACGCGAGGACGACGCTGCCGCCGCGTGAGCTGGGGCCGTAGGAGTAGCGGGGAACGATGACGTAGACGTAGTTGCCGCGGGTGAAGAGACGCGCCTCGTACCAGGACGTCCAGCCGGAGCCGTTGCACAGTGAGGCGTCCGCCTCCGCGAGCGAAGCGAGCGAGACCTTGCCCGAGACGTCGGCGTCGTCGGCGTTCGCCTTCGGCGTGACGGAGAGGAGCACTTCGCTCGTCCACCAGTCGTTCGAGATGCTCGCGATGTGGTTCGGCAGCTCCACCATGCGGTACGTCGGGTTCGAGAGATCGAGCTCGCCCTTCTTCACGGGGGCGTCGCGCGAGCCGATGTCGAAGCTGGTGACGTTGCGATCCGATACGGCGACGAGCCGGCCTCCGGTGACGAGGGCGCGGCGCGGCAGCCCGTATTGCGGCGCGACGCCGCGGAGCGCGAGGCTGTCGTGGCCGTAGTCGATGAGCTGAATGCCGCTCTGGGCCTTCTCGCAGCTGCCGTTCATGAAGCGGCCGTAGCTGGCGAACGGGACGAGGATCATTCCCTGGTCGTCGAGCACGCGCACCGACTTCTGGATCCGGTCCTGGTCCTCGGCGAGCTGGCTCCAGCCGGCGCCGAACGTGACGCGCTTCAGCATCGCGGGCTTCGCCAGATCGGTGACGTCGAAGAGCGACACGGCGAGCGGCGTCGAGCCCGCGACCGGATCGTCGTAGCCGAAGGCGACGAGGCGGTCGCCGCGCGGCTCCATGTAGTAGACCCATCCCGGCATCGCGAGCTCGCCGACCTGCTTGGGGTGGGCGGCGTCCTTCAGGTCGATCGTGAACAGCGGGTCTTTGCGCTGCGCGGTGATCGCGTAGGCGCGATCGCCGTCGAAGCGCACGCTGCGGAGCGACTCCGGGGTGGGGAGTCGGATGTCGGTCTCGCCGACCTTGGTGAACGACTGCGAGCTCTGAATGGAGAAGGTCTGCACCCTCGGGTTGACGTTGCCCGCGCCCCCGCCCCAACCGTTGCCGTACTGGCTGACGACGCGAAGGAAGCCCGCGTACTCGTCCATCTGCCAGCGGCTGTTGATCTGCCCGCTGACCGGGACGTTCGCTCCCTTCCGCAGCTTGCCGTTGGGATCGCTGATGTCGACGACCTGAATGACCGAGCTCGCGTTCTGCTGGCCGGGCTGCCAGCTCCACTCAGGGCCGGCGATGTAGAGCCGCTGGTCGGTCGCGCTGACGCTGCGCTGCCAGCTCGAGTAGTTGGCGCTCGAGGCGCGGTACTCGATCTGATCGCTCTTCGTGACGGCCGCGCCCGTGAGATTGAACGAGGTGACGACCGTGCCGGGGAGGTTCTGGCACTGGTAGCAATAACCGTCCTCGTACGTCACGAGGTAGAGCACGTCGCCCACGGCGCGCGAGTCGGCGATGCGGCCGGGGACGTCGAAGTGCGCGACCTCGGTGATCTTCTGCGGATCCGAGACGTCGAACGAGGCGATCTCGCTCGACTGCACCCACCGGCCGTACGGCGCGCCGCTCTCTGCCTTCGTCCACCGGCCGAAGTCGTTCAGCATCACGTGCGCGCGTCCATCCCTGACGTACATCTCGAACGGTATGCCCTCGGTGCGCTTGCGGCCGAGCATCTTCATGTGGTCGGGATCGGTCACGTCGATGACCGCGAGGCCGCCGTACCGCGAGAGCGTGTACAGGCGCGTCCCGTCGAGCTTCAGGATGTCGGCCTCCTCGACGGCCCGCGTGGCGCCCCCGGAGCCGTCGCTGGCGGCGCCGCCGTTGGTCGCCGTGCCGGCGTCGGCGGAGCTGCCGCCGGAGGACGAACCGCCGCTCTTCGACGCGGCGCTCTTGCCCGACGGATCGTCGGACTCGAAGCCGTTGTCGATCTCGAAGGGGCCGTCGCCCGTCCCCGAGCCGGAGCCGCAGGCCGCGGCCAGCGTTCCGCCGGCGAGGAGGGTGAGGCAAAGCAACCAGCGGGAATTCGAGCGTGCCATCGGGAGCCTCATGAGGAAGGGGATCGTGTCGCTCCTACCGCCAGAGCACGATCGGTGCCGCCCCGAGTCCCGCGAGATCCCAGGAGATTGGGCGGCGCCGTGGCACGCAGAGGTGTGCCACGCGTGGCACGACGATCAGTGCGGCGCCGCTGGGCGCCGCGAGGCGGGGGCCGAATTTGCGAAATTTCGCCGAGGTCGGCGCGACAAGATCCCCGAGGAACCGAACCATGTCCGATATCAATCTCGCCCTTCTCGTCTCGGCGTTCAGCGTCGTCGCCTTCAGCGCGGCCCTCTCCACGGTCGACCGCGTCGCCGCCGCCATCGCCGGATTCTTCGCGCGCCGGCTGAGCGTGGGCCACGTGCACACTGCCAGCTGCCCGCACACGCACGCGTAGCAGGGGTAAGCTACGATTCCCCCCATGCGAGAGATCGTCGTCCTTCGGTGCGGAGACGCCGTGAGAGAGGTCGCCGCGCGCCGCGGTGAGTTCGCGTCGTGGATCCAGGCCGGCGTCGGGGACGCGTGGGACGGCGATTGGCGCGAGCACGATCTGCGCACGGAGACGCCGCCGCCGGAGCCCTCCTCGGCGAGCGCCTTCGTCCTCACCGGCTCGAGCAGCAACGTCACCGAGCAGGCCCTCTGGATGACGCGCTCGGAGCCGTACCTGCGCGAGCTCGTCGCCAGCGGTACGCCGGTGCTTGGCATCTGCTTTGGCCACCAGATCCTCGCGCATGCGCTGGGCGGCCGCGTCACGAAGAACCCGCGCGGCCGTGAGATCGGCACCGTGGCGGTCACGAAGGTGGCCGAAGATCCGTTGTGGACCGGGCTCGGCGATCCGTTCGCCGTCAACGCCACGCACGTCGAGAGCGTCGTGGCGCTCCCGGCCGGCGCGCGCGTCCTCGCGACGACCACGCTCGATCCCCACGCCGCGTACGCGCTCGGCGCGCGCGTGCGCTGCGTCCAGTTCCACCCCGAGATCGACGGCGACGCGATGCGCGGCTACATCGGCGCGCGCGCCCACTTCATGCGCGACGAAGGGCTCGACCCCGCCGCAGCTCTCGCGCGCGTGCACGACGCCGACGGCAGCGCGATCCTCAAGTCGTTCGTTCGCGGCTTCGTGCGGTGACGCGCGCTGCCAAGGTCGTCCGCGGCGTCTTCGTTTTCGACGGGCCGATGGCCGCATCGCCGGCGCTCAAAATCGTATCGTCAGGAGGGGCGTCGTCCTTCCGCATCGCATGCGAGGCTCGCGGGGGAGCCACGTCGGCTCACGCGACGGAGGCGTGCTCGCGGTAGCTTGCGACGGGTGGGGCAGGGGGACGCGGCGGACGGTTCTCGTCCGCGCCGAGCTCCCCGCGAGGATGACCGCGCCTCCGAGCCCTACCACCGCGACCCCCGCGAGCATCATGATGTTCCCGCTCCGGATCTCGGCGTTTGCTGCGTCACGCTGCGTCGCGCGCGTCCGGTCCGTGCGTGACGTGCACTCCGAGTAGCGCGGATCGAGATCGCTGCATTCGGAGTACGCCGAGAAGAATCCACCCGTGGGAAGGCGAAGGTTCCCGTCGAAAGCGCGCAGGAGCCCCCATGTGGCGACCAGCCCGCCGAGCGCGCCGAACAGCGCACCGGCGGTGATCGCCCCCGCCCTCCCACTCTGGCTCGCCGGCGTGACGTCGAGCCAGAAGTCCTGCCCGGGTTCGCCGCGCACCGTGAACATGTCACGGAGCGTATCGGGCGCCTGGATTTCGAACGTCGTGTCAGGCTCGGTCAGGAAGTCGCAAGGCGTCGTGCACACCGTCACGTCACCCTGCGGGGTGGCGCGCATGATCGCCACCGGGCGCGTCGCCCGGACATGGGCGTGCACCCTCGTGCGTTCGGGCCGATCCTCGTCGGCCGCCGCGGACGCGGGCAGGGCAAGGACAGCGCACAGGCTGGAGGCTACGAACGACGACGAAGAGACGCGCATGCACGCCGGCACTGCAGACGGCGTGCCGGCGTCAGCGCACGACATCGTGGCTTCGTTCCGTGACGCCGCGTGGTCGCCCAGCCCATGTGTTGTTGGCGCGCGCCACCCGTGACGCTGGCGCGCCACGGTGACAGGCCGCCGAAGCGCCACGTTTCAGCTCGCCAAGTCTAGGGCGGAGGCCTGCCGGGGCGCGCGGGGATCGAGAAGAAGACCGACGTCCCCTTGCCGACGCCGCTCTCCACCCAGATGCGCCCGCCATGTGCCTCGACGATGCCCTTCGCGATGGCGAGGCCGAGCCCGGTGCCCACGGTGGTGCTCGACCGAGGCGTCGTCCAGAAGCGCTCGAACAGCATCGGAATCTGCTCGGCCGGGATACCGGGGCCGGCGTCGCGGACGAAGAAGGTGCAGGCGGCGCCGGACAGCGCGCACCCCACCACGATGCTCGACCCGCTCGGGCTGAACTTGATCGCGTTGCCGATGACGTTCTCGAACACCTGCTGCATGCGTTCACGGTCACAGGAGACGATCGCGGGCGCGCCCGCGTCCTTCACGAGGCGGATCGCGCGAGGCTCGGCCAGGGGAGCCGTTTGCTCGAGCGCCTCCGCCACGAGGTCCAACGCCGGCTCGTCGCGGACCAGGACCTCCACCCGCCCCTCACGAATCTTCGCCAGGTCCAGGAGATCGGTGATGAGCCGGTTCATGCGCACTGACGCGCGTCCGATGCGGCTGACGCCTCCGCGCAGAGCCCCTCGCTTCGCGTCGAGGTTCTCCTCCGCCAACGTTTGCTCGAGGATCTGCGCGCTGCCGTGGATGACATTGAGCGGACTCTTCAGATCGTGGGAGACGATGGCCACGATCTCCTCGTGGGCGCGCACAGCAGCCTGCGCGGTGGCCAGGGCCTCGTTGATCTCCTGCGCCGAGCGGGCGGCGAACTCGACGGCTGCCTCTCCCGCTCCCGAGTAGAGGATTTGCGCGATCTCGTCGAGCTCGCGGCTGGTCATCGGGTAGCCCGTCCCCTCGATGACCTCGAGGATGACCGACCTGAGGACGCCGTACTCCTGGATGACGCTCTTGAGATCGTAGCCAAGGTACCAGCGTTGCAGGCCGTGGGCCTTGGCGCTCTCGTCCGAGACCGCCACCGACGAGGGCCGTGATGCGCCCAGCGCGGCGGCGACGCTCAGGATGTAGTCGAGGAGCGCGTCCCTCACCTCGGTCGGCGCCGTGTCGCGCGGAGGCAAATCGTGCGCGCGGGCCCGGTGGACGAAGGCGTCCACGATCACTTTGGCGTTGGCCGCGAGGATTTCGTTCAGCATAGGGATGCTCACGTCTAGCGCGTGAGAGTACTCGGGGAGGGTTTCCTCGGCCACCGGGTTCGGTTTGCCCAAGATCCGGGTGAAATCGGCGCCGGCCCTGCGAGGGCGGGCACTTCCGATCGCGAGCAGCCGCGGCTTGGATCCGTGCGGATCCGCCACCTCCGTATCGTTATTTCGGCGCCTTTTTCAGCGCAGGAGGCGCCTGGGCGACCTTTCTGCGCTCTGGTACCCAAGTTGCAGCCTGACCGGTCAATGCACACGCGATTGTCGTACCTGGCACCGGGCGCTCTCGCGATTCTCGTCGGGCTGTTCGCGGTGGGATGCGCCGACACGCCGGAGCCGGCGCGAGAAAACGAGGATGCCATTCGGGCCCCCGCGGAGTGGACGGCGTTGCCCGATGTCCGTCGCGCCTCGTACGCGCTGGAGGACGCCGCGGCCGTCGTCGAAGAGACCGACGCCCGGCTCGCGAGGCAGCTCTCCCAGATTGGCCCCGCGCTCACCAACGCGCAGAAGCAGAAATACACGACGGCGTTTCTCGCACTGCCCGACGTGACCGCCAACCACCAGCGCTTCATCACAGCGGCGCGCGATCTGGATCGGGAGCTAGGCAAGCTCGAAGGCACGCGCCTCGCCGACGTCATGGCCACGATCCACGGCGGCGCCCTCGGCCTCGATCACTACGGCCCGAACGAGCTCTACGCCGACTACAAGCTCCTCGCGGGGAGCCCGATCGCCACGGGCGCCCTCGCCTTCGGGATCCACGTGGCCGCGCAGGAGCCCGCGTACGCGCGCGTCCGGATCGCGCGCGAGCAGGTCGAGAGCGAAATCGTCGCGCCAGCGCTCCCGGCAGCGCTGGTCGAGCAGCTCCTGCGCACGGGAACCGTCGATGGCGCGCTCGACGCGCTCGAGGCGAAGACGAAGCTCCTCGAAGGGTCCCAGGCGGCGCGCGTGCTCTCCGAGCTCCGGCAGTTCCGCGCGTCGGCGAGCGCCGCGGTGTTCACGGCGTCGCTCGATACGCCCATGGGCAAGGCCGAGACGGCGTGCGGCGCGGTGATCGCGATCTGGGAGGCGGGCGGCGTCGTCGCCGCGAGGCCGCAGTTCGAGGCCGCACTCCTGGCGATCCTACGCGGCGGTCCCAGCGCGGTCGGCACGCTGGCGAGGGCGATCAACGTCCTTCGCGTCAACGTGCTCGGCCTGCCCAGCTCCGAGCTCGCCGCGGGTGTGGCGAACGCCGCCGTGCGGATCGGAGGAGGTACGACGGTCGTTCTCGGCCTCTTCAACCTGCTAGGGCCGCCGGGACAGCTGGGCGACCTCGACAAGTGGAACGCGAATCTGTCCGACAAGATCCGCATCGTCGGTGACCTCGTGGGAATCGCCGGCGGCGTAGCGGCGCTCCTCGCCCTCGGCCCCGCCGGTCCGGTGCTCGGCGTCCTCGCGCTCGGCATCTCGATCTTCGCGACGCTGCTCCACGATCGCGAGATCGCCGACCAGGACGCTCGTGACAAGCGCGGGTGCCTACCCGCGCTGGGCCTCGCCCCGGCCCTCACCGACACCCTGCTGCGCAGCTCGAAGGACGTATTGCAGAGGATGCACGACGACATGGGCTTCGCGCCCGAGCAGATCCAGTGGCTCGCGACGACCAGCCCTCACCTCGTCGTCGACGACGTCCCGCACGTCATGGCGTGGAAGGGGTTCCAGGTGTCGCACGCGATCTTCGGGCTGACGCCGACACAAAACTTCGAGCTCGCGCAGGCCGTCGTCGGCGACGCGGCGGGCAGCGAAGACCGTGAGTTCATGCTCCTGCACTTCCTGATCGACATCGACGCGGATCCGTCCTGGAACGCTGGCCTGAGCCGGGCGCAGGCGCTCGCATGGATGGCCTACAGCGGTTCGCCCGACAAGGCGGGAGGCTGGGGTGGCCACGAACGCGACATGTGGATGGCCATTTTCGCCCACGCGAAGACGTACCTGGCCGCGCATTGACACCCGTCCGGGTGACGTGACCCGCGGAGGTTCGGTGGTAGGGTGGAACGATGAAGAGCTCTGCGTTCCTCGTCCCCTTCGTGCTGGGCGCGATGGTGCTGACTACCTCCGACGCGGCGGCCACGGGTCATGTCGCGGGAGCGAACCCGCGTCTCTTCCACGCGCACGTGCCCGACGTGGCTCCGCCGCCGCCGCCACCGACCAAGGATCCGAAGGGTAACCCCCTGCCGAACGTGGGGCCGGCGCAAACCGGCAATTCGACGAAGATGCCGCTCGTCATCCTCCTGCACGGCCTGGCGGTCGACGCCACGATGCAGGACATGTTCTTCCAGCTCCGGACGATCGCCGACCAGCGCCGCTTCGCGTTCGCGTACCTGGACGGGACGCGCAACGGCCTCGGTCTCCAGTTCTGGAACGCCACCGACGGATGCTGCCAGTTCCCCTCCAACCCCAACTTCGCGAACGCATTCACGAGCGGGATTCACGGGCTCCTGGGCGCGCTGACGGCCTCGGTCGGCGGGCCGCCGGTCGACGACGTCGGCTACATCAACTCCGTCATCGACGTGATGACCGCGGCCTATCCCATCGACGAGAAGCGCATCTTCGTCGTCGCCCACTCCAACGGCGGGTTCATGGCCCACCGGTTCGCCTGCGAGAGCCCGCGCGTCGCCGCGATCGCGACGCTCTCGGGCGCGCAATGGCTCGACCCCGCGCGGTGCCCGGGCAGCCACAAGGTCTCCGTCCTGCACATCCACGACACCGCCGACGAGATCATCCCCTACCTGGGCGGCACGCCGGTGCTCTCGCCGCTCTTCTCACCGGCGCTCGGCATCGTCTATCCGAACATCGCGGTCCCGTCGGCGAAGGAGACCGTCTCCCGCTGGGCGAACCGCGACGAGTGCAAGGGCGGCCTCAAGATGGTCGGCGGAACGAAGATCGATCTCGAGCAGCGCCTGCCCGGACCCGACACCCTCATGGAGCGTTACGACTGCCCCGCTCCTTACGGCGTCGAGCTGTGGACGATCGACGGCGGTCCGCCGAGATCGCTCGAGACCCTCGACGGCACGAACTCGGCGCACATCCCGAGATTTTACTACCACGGCATGCCCGGCTTCCACGAGCCGCCGGGGAACCAACCGGCGTTCCCCGACCGCATCTACGACTGGCTCATCGCCCACCCGAAGCCGTGAGAACGAACATGCACACACTCCGATTCATCGTCCTGGCCGCGCCGACGCTGCTCCTCACCGCGCTCGCGGCCACCCACGCCGGCCGCGCCGACGCGCTCATCAACGGCCGGCCCACGCGCGCCGACGCCTCCGGGTTCGTGCACCTGCACGGCGCGGGGTCGACGTGCACCGGAACGCTGATCGCGCCGGACACGATCGTGACGAGCAAGGGGTGCTTCTCGGCCGCCGAGATCATCCACCCCGAGCTCGCAGGGTGGTTCATGGGGTCGGACGACTCGGACAAGAACCCGCCGCGGGAGATCCAGCCGCATCCCACGCTCGACGCGGCGCTGGTTCGGCTCACGCATCCCATCGTGAGCACGATGTTCGACCTCTTCCCTCTCGACGCCACGCGGCTCGTCGGAGCGCGGATGACGTGCAACGGCTACGGGACGATGGGCGGCCCGCAGATCACGTACGGCGGGCAGCTCTCGAGCGGTGAGTTCAACGTGCGCAGCCTCTCCCCCCCCGCGACGCTGAACGTGGTGAGCAACGTTCTCTTCGCCGGGTACGATCAAGGCGGCGGTTGCGTCGTCTCCCACGAGGGGCGCTCCTTTTTGGCCGGTGTCATGACCGTCACCAACACCAACCCCACCAGCGTGACGGCGCTCCGGCGGTTCGTCTCGTCATTCGCGACGTGGCACGAGCTCGAGGCTGCCGACACGAACGTCTGCATCCGCGCGCCGCGGTCGGCGCCGGCCAACGCGACGACGCCCCTCGAGCTCGGCGCGTGCGACGGCAACCCCAGCGAGGGCTGGGAGGTGAAGACCGTCGAAAACGGCAACGTCGAGATTCGCGCGAAGGCGAGCAACCTTTGCCTGACGGCGAACGGCGACACGATCGTCCAGGCGATGTGCGGAGGCGAGATCACCGAGTCGCACCCGGGCAAGCTCCCCAAGCAGCGCAAGCCCGAGCAGATATGGGCGGTGTCGGCGGCCACGGACGGCTTCGTCGAGCTCATGAGCATCGCGCGCTCGGGCCGGTGCATCGAGGTGGTCGGCGCGACCAAGGCGTCGAGCGGCCGGCTCGGCATGGCGCAGTGCAACCTCGGGTCTCGGAGCCAGCACCTCCGCATCAACGTCACGCTGTTCGACGACAAGGACCATCGCCTGGGCGGCGCGCCGGGGTGCGCGTTCGCGAAGGACCTGCCGAGCGGCCGCCAGGTCGGGACCGACGCGTGCAGCGGCAAGGACAACCAGCTCTGGCGCTTCGAGCGCGCGGAGCGCCCCTATTTTCTCGTGCATTCGCGCGAGGACCGCCACAGCCGCTGCATCTCCTCGAACGGAAGCGCGCTCCAGGAGACGGGGTGCGTGGGAACGACCGACGCGCAGAAGTGGCGGCTCGAGTACCAGTCGGACGGCAACTACGCCCTGCGCGGCAAGCAGACCGGCCACTGCGCGCTCGCGACGGGCGGCGCGCTCGAGCAGGTTCCGTGCGACTCGGCGCAGGCCAAGCAGCACTGGTCGCTCGAGTAAGACGACAGGTAGGCGAAGTTCTCGACGACGTCGCCGTCTACCTGCGCCCCTGACCTTCGATCACGAACCGTCGACGCGCAGGCACCCCTGGCGGAGGAAGCGGTAGACGCCGTCGATGATGTCGACCTTCTCGTAGCCCGCCTCGCGCTTCACCATCTGGAAGAGGACCTCCTTCAGCGCGCCGAGCGTCAGGTGCGCGAGCATCTTCGCGTCGCCGGGGACCACGACGCCGAGGTCTTGCCCCTCGCGCAGGCTCTCCTCGAGGAGCTTCTCGGCGATCTCGTAGAAAGCGCGCAGCTTGCGATCGAACGCGGGGTCCACGCCCATGGCCTCCGACAAGAGGATGCGGGTCGTCGCCTGGTCGTCGAGGAGCATCGTGACGATCCGCTCGATGTTCTCGCGAACCTGGTCACCGAGCGTCCGGCCCTTGTCCTTCGGATCGACCCGGACGATGACCATCCCGATCTGGGCGAACGCGCGGTCGACGATCTCCTCGAAGACGGCGCGCTTGTCCTCGAAGTACAGGTAGAACGTGCCGCGGGCGACGCCGGCGGCGGTGACGATGTCCTCGATCTTGGCGTCGTGGTAGCCGCGCTTCGAGAACACGTCCCTCGCGCATTCGAGGATCTGCTGGCGGCGTTCCGACTTTTCCATTGCGCTGAAACCGCGCACTCTATGGCAACCGTCCTCTCTATGGAACGATTCGCATAACGCCTGACACGGCTGTCAGTTTCGTGTGGGATACGGGACCACTCCTCCGGGCGCCCGTCAGGCGCAGTACTTTCGCCTCGTGGAGTATCGGCGGCTTGATTTGGGCCGAATCGTCAACTTTTCGTTTGAAGGGAAAACCCTTTCCCCCCACCTCGTACTCCGTTAGGACTGTGTGACTGACACGCCAGTCTAGTTTGGTGGGTCGCCGCAAAGGCTCGGGAAGCGGCGCTGGAGGCGGTATGGGACAGCAGCGCGAGCTCGCGATCGGGATGGACGTAGGGAGCACGACGGTCAAAGCCGTCGTCGTAGACCCGGCCACCAAAGAGATCCTGTGGAGCGACTACCAGCGCCACCACACCAAGCAGCCCGAGTACGTGCTGTCGATGCTCGAGACGATCGTGGCGGCCTTCCCCGAGCACGATCGCCCCTTCCGCATCTTCGTCACCGGCTCCGGCTCCGGCCCCCTCGCGGTGCCCATCGGTGGCAAGTTCGTTCAAGAGGTCAACGCGGTCACGCTCGCTGTCGAGCACCTGCACCCCGACGTGGGCTCGGTCATCGAGCTCGGCGGGCAGGACGCGAAGATCATCATGTTCAAGAAGGACGAAAAGACGGGCGACAAGACCGCCACCGCGTCCATGAACGACAAGTGCGCCAGCGGCACCGGCGCGACGATCGACAAGTGCTTCCTCAAGGTGAACGCGCCGCCCGAGCTCGTGACGAGCCTCCACTTCGACGACACCAAGCTCCACCACGTCGCCGCCAAGTGCGGCGTCTTCGCGGAGACCGACATCGTCAACCTCATCAAGAGCGGTATCCCGTCGACGGAAGTGCTGTGCTCGCTCGCCGACGCGATCGTCCTGCA
Organism: Myxococcales bacterium; assembly: GCA_025359105.1. Lineage (GTDB taxonomy): Bacteria > Myxococcota_A > Polyangia > Polyangiales > Polyangiaceae > JANYHK01. The sequence continues at coordinate 36,242 of JANYHK010000102.1, forward strand.
GAACCTCAGCGTGCTCACGCGCGGCGGCACGCTCAAGCACCGCGTGCTCCTCCTTGGCGGCCCCAACACCTACCTGCCGTTTCTCCAGGAGTGCTGGCGCCTGCGCATTCCGCAGACGTGGGACGAGCGAAACTACCCGTACCCGAAGGACACCCCGATCGAAGAGCTCATCTTCGTTCCGGAGAACTCGCAGTACTACGCAGCGCTCGGCGCGGTCCTCTTCGGCATGCACGAGGCGGCGGACGTCGGCGTGCTCCTCCCCTTGCAGGGCCTGCACGACTACATCTCGACGGGCAGGAAGGCGCGCCTCGGCGAGAGCGCCGGCCCCCCGCTGGCAAAAGACAGCGACGAGCTCGAGGCGTTCCGCACGCTCTACAAGATCCCCAAGTTCGAGCCCACGCGCCTCGAGCCGGGCCAGATGGTCTCCTGCGTCATCGGCCTCGACGGCGGCTCGACCTCGAGCAAGGCCGTGCTCGTCGACTACGAGAGCGGCAAGATCCTCGCGAAGGCCTACCAGCTCTCGAAGGGCAACCCGATCCAGGACACGAAGGAGCTGCTCGCCCAGCTCAAGAAGTTCGTGGAAGACCAGGGCGCCGTCCTCGACGTGAAGGGCTTCGGCGCGACCGGCTACGCGGCCGACGTGCTCGAGCAGTGCGTCAACAGCGACGTGAACATCGTCGAGACCGTCGCGCACATGATGAGCGCGGTGCACTTCTTCGGCGACGT
>JANYHK010000137.1 GCA_025359105.1 Myxococcales bacterium
CGGTGCGTCTTCTCGTCGATGAAGTAGTGCGCGACGCCGGGGTCGACGTTCCAGCGGAAATCGAGGCCCTGGAAGCGATCGCGGCGCCCCGACGTCTGGAGGAACAGCGACCAGCCTTCGGCGAGGTAGTAGTCGTAACGGAGCAGCCCCTGGATGTTCTCCACCGTCGGGTTGACGCTCTCACCGACCTTGCCGGCCTGGGCGTAGTTGGCAGCGAGGCCGTACGAAAACTGCTGGTCGTCGCGCCGGAAGCGCCCCTTGCTGGCCGCCGTCGCCGCGACGCTGCGGGCGTTGCCGGAGGCGAAGAGGCCGCCGGCGCTGATGGAGACGTCGTTGACCGTCTTCTTTTCGTCGGCCGCGAGCGCGGCGGCGGTCGCGAACGATCCGTCCTTGGAGACGTCGGTGGAGCCGCTGGCGGCGGCCTTTTGCGGCGCGGTGCCGGAGGGGAGATCATCGGCCCACGCGAGGGCCGGGAGCGAGAAGAGACAAAGTGCGATGAAGCTCGTTGTGACGCGCATGGTTTCCTCGAAGGTGTGGGTGACCGCGGTCACTTCTCGACGATGTGGAACTCGACCCGACGGTTCTTCGTCCGGGCGGCTTCGGTGTCGCTCGTGTCGAGCGGCTTGTCGGGACCGTGCCCCTCGCTCGCGAGGCGCTCGGCGACGACGCCGTGTGCGGTCAGCCATTTCACGACCGACGCCGCGCGCGCCGCGCTGAGGGCGCGGTTGCGATCGGCGGGGCCCTTGTTGTCGGTGTGTCCTTCCACGCGCACCTGCTTGATCTCGGGATGCTCGCCCAGGACCTTGGCGACGGCTTGCAGCACGTCCTCGCTGTCCTTGCCGGGCTGGATGTCGGCCGAGTCCGTCTTGAAGCGGACCATCTCGGCGATCTCGATGCGGCCGTCCTTCACGAACGCCATCGGGCAGCCGTTCTTCTTGGGGTCCGCGTCGGGCTTGCCGGCGGCGTCGGGGCACGCGTCGGCGTCGTTGGTGATGCCGTCCTTGTCGCGATCGGCGTCGGCGCATGCGGGGCACGGTGCGGGCGCGGGGGCCGGCGCGCAGCCGTTCGTCAACGGATCGCTCGTGGCAGGGCCGGCGACGCGCGGGCAGGCGTCGTCGCCGTCGAGGATGCCGTCGCCGTCGGTGTCTTTCGGCGCAGGCGGCGCGCAGCCGTTGGTGTTCTTATCGTCGGTCCGGACGCCGGCGATCTTCGGGCACGCGTCGTCGTCGTCGGCGACGCCGTCTTTGTCGGCGTCGGGCGGCGGCGCAGCGGCGGGAGGCGGCGCGACGGCCGGGGCCCACTCGAGGCTCAAGAGACCGCGCGCGGCCGGCGCGCCGTAGCCCTTGGTGATCCCGGCGCCCGCGCCGGCGCCGATGCGGAACTCGCCGACCGAATAGTGCAGGCCGAGGAGCGCCTCGACCGGCGTGAGCGTCTCGCCCTTCGCCGCCGAGCGCGACACCACCGAGCTCGCGAGGATCTCGGGACCAAAGAGGAGCTTCTTGTCGAGGACGCGCATGCCGATCGACGCGCCGCCGAAGAGCTCGGAGCCGATGGCCCCTTCCGCGTACGCCTCGTCGCGGGCGCGGTAGAGAAAGCCGAGGCGTGCCGCGTACGCGAAGTCGCCGACGTCGCCGGCGATCTGCGCGCGCGGGGCGACGCGGAAGTCGCCGTCGCCGGTGAACGCGGAGGGCGTGCCGGACGGAACCCAGAGCGACACGCCGACGGCGCCGACGATCGCGTCGCCATGCTGCCCGAAGACGCGAACGTCCGCCGACGCGCGCAAGTCGCCGACGGCGATCTGGTCGGTCGGAGGGCCGTACGACGCGGCGCCAATGTGGCCGGTGTGCCCATCGGCAAACACCTGAAGGGGAACGTTGAGGCCGATGCGCACGCGATCGGCGAGCGTGAAGCTCGCGCCGAGGTTGGCGACGACCTGGTTTCGCACCATCGAGTCGCCGATTTTGTCGCCGCTGTAGATGACGAGAGGGCGGTAGCCCCAAGAGGTGACCATGCCGAGCGCCGGGCGCCCGTGGCCGCGAATATCCAGCGAGTCGAGCGCAAACCATTCGCTGCCGCGTTCGGACGGCTCGAAGTGGTCGACGGCGTAGCCGGCTTGTTGCGCCGAGGCGAAGCTCGGCAAACTGGCGATGGCGCCGGCCGCGAGTGCAAGGAAGCGTCTGTTCATCGTGGGTTCCAGGTCCTTCCGGACGCCGCCTATAACAAGGTCCGTGCCAGCCTCACGCGGCGCGCGCGGACCTCTAAAGCGGCGTGCGAACGGACGTGATCTTGCTGCCATGTAGCGCCGTCGCGACGACGATTGAGGTCCCGGTACAGCACTCGGGAGGGCCGGAAATCGTGGTATGTATCGCCGGTGACCCAACGGATTTCGCCCGAGGGACGGCCGGGGGGCGTTAGCACAACGCCCGATCAGACCAAGTCCACCGCCGCGCCGCGGGTGCTCCTTCGAGTGGAGACCGAAGGGGGCAACGCCGCCGACCGGACCGTGACCGTCGACGGCGATTTGCTCCGCATCGGATCGCACCCGAGCAACGATCTGGTGCTCGAGGATCCGCGCGTCTCGCGCTTCCACTGCCGCATTTTCCGCGAAGCAGGTGCCTGGCGCGTCACCGACACCGATTCGCTCAACGGCACACGCGTGCAAGGTGTGCGTGTCGCGGCGGCGCACTTGCCGATGCCCGAGTGCACGCTGCAGCTCGGCGACTCGATCGTGCGCGTCACCGAGCAGGCGCCGGTCGCCCTCGTCGAGCTGCTCGATCGTCCGAGCTTCGGCGAAATCTACGGCACGTCGGTCGTCATGCGGCGCCTGTTCGCGATCCTCGAGCGCGTCGCGCAGAGCGACGGCAACGTCCTCGTCGAGGGGGAGAGCGGCACCGGCAAGGAGCTCGTCGCCACCGAGCTCGTTCGCCGTGGCCCGCGCGCGCGCAAACCTTTCGTCGTCGTCGACTGCAGCTCGATCGCCCCCAACCTCATCGAGAGTGAGCTCTTCGGCCACGTGCGGGGAGCGTTCACCGGCGCCGATCGCGATCGCGTCGGCGCGTTCGAGGCCGCCCACGAGGGCACGGTGTTCCTCGACGAGATCGGCGAGATGCCGCTGGCGATGCAGCCGCGCCTGCTCCGCGCGCTCGAGGCGCGTGAGGTGCGCCGCCTCGGCGAGACGCGCCCGCGAAAGATCGACGTGCGCGTCATCGCCGCGACCAACCGCCGCCTCGAGCGCGAGGTGAACCACGGGCGCTTCCGCGAGGATTTGTACTTCCGCCTGTCGGTCGTCACCGTCCGCGTACCGCCCTTGCGCGACCGGCTCGACGATCTCGAGCTCCTCGTGCGGAGCTTCCTCGACATGATGGAGGCGCAGGCCTCCGCCCACCTCTTCACCCCCGCGGTGCTCGAGGAGATGGCGCGCTACGACTGGCCAGGCAACGTCCGCGAGCTGCGCAACTTCGTCGAGCGCACCGTCATTCTGCGCGAGCCGAGCCACGCGCCGCGCGACGCCAGCGACGAAGATTCGCCGAGCGAATCGACCCCGTCGGGGCGGCCGCCGGCCGGCCCTTCCGTCGACGTGGAGGTCCAGTTCAAGCTCGCCAAGGATCGCGTGATCGCCGAGTTCGAGCGCGCGTACGTCGCCGCGCTCCTCGATTGGGCGGAGGGCAACGTCAGCCGCGCCGCCCGCAAAGCCGGCATGGACCGCATGAACCTGTACCGCCTCATTCAGCGCTACGGTTCTCGAGAGCCTCGCTCGCTCAAGGACTGAAACCGCCTCGGCTGGAACGCGTCTTGCGTTGCCAATGCCACCCTCACGCGCATGCAATCCCCGCGACCGAAGCTGCCCCTGAGGGTGAAGTGGGCCATCGCCTTGGTCGTCGTCGGGGTGACGCCGCTCGCCGTGAGTGCGGTCGTCGTGACCGGCATCCAGCGCCGCGGCCTCGAAAACGCCGAGCGCGAGGTGGAGCTCGCGGCGGTCGATCAGGTGTCGGAGACGCTCCGCGCCGACGTGCGCGAGATCGCCGAGCGCACCACCCGTGCCGCGCGCGTGCTCTCCGACGCGAGGATCACCGACGAAGGCGCACGTCTTGCGCTCGCCGAGGAGTCGCTCACGAACGCCGACGCCCTCGATTCGATCGCCATCTTCGACGCGAACGGAAAGTTCATCGACGCGATCTCACGCGGCAAGCGCGAATCGTACGCGGCGCGCGACCTCTCGCCGGCCGCGCTCTCCGGCAAGAAGGCGGCGTGGGTGGCCGCGCCCGACGCGGCGCTCGGCGAGCTCGCGTACCTGGTGCCTCTCGGCGAGCCCGGCGAGGTGAGCGGGTGGGCGCTCGGCATCGCCGCGCACGGCGGGCTCTCCCGCCGCATCGTCGATCTGTCGCGCGCCCGCTTCAACGCGCCCGATCGCATCGCGATCGTCGACGACGACATGCGCGTCCTCGCCGGCGACGCGGGCGGTTCGCTCGCTCCCGGCGCGGTCCTCGCGAGGCGCGACATCTTCGCGCGCGTCGTGATGACGAAGGCCGACTTTGGCAAGGAATTCCTGGCGACCGCGCAGTGGGACGACGACACCGGCACGCCGATGGTCGGCACGATGAGGACGGTCCCCGAGCGCAGCTGGGCCATCGTCGTGCGGCGGCCCGAGATCGAGGCGTTCGGCGCGCTGCGCGAGGCTCGCCGCGCGTTCCTCGCGAGCATCGGCGCCCTCGTCCTCTTCGCGATCGGGGTCGGCGTCTTCCTCGCGCGCCGAACGACGCGCCCGATCCAGTCGCTCGTCGCCCTCACGCGCGCCTACGGCCGACGCGAGCTAGAAACCGCCAGCGACGTCCACACCGGCGACGAGCTCGAGGAGCTCGGCGACTCGCTCTCCGAGATGGCCGGGCAGCTCCGCTCCAGCGAAAAAGAGATCACGCGCCGCACCGCCGTCGAAACGAACCTCGCGCGCTACATGCCCAAGGAGATCGCCCGCGACATCGCCGCCGGCAAAAGCCAGCTCGAGCTCGGCGGCACGCGAAAGAGCATCACCGTTCTCTTCGCGGACGTGACGGCCTTCACCACGTTCGCCGAGCGCGCCGCGCCGGAGAAGGCGGTCGCGTTCTTGAACGAGCTCTTCTCGATCCTGTCGGAGGTGGTGTTCCGTCACCACGGCATGGTCGACAAGTTCATGGGCGACTGCATCATGGCGGTCTTCGGCGCGTCCGACGATGCGAAGGACCACGCGGCGCTCGCGCTGGCGGCGGCCGAGGACATGCATCGCTTCGTCGAATCGAACGCGCGCGCCTGGAAGACCAAATACGACTTCGACGTTCGCCTCGGCATCGGCGTGGCAACCGGCGACGCGCTCGTCGGCAACCTCGGCAGCGACGCGCGCCTCGAGTACACCGCCATCGGCGATGCGGTGAACGTCGCCTCGCGCCTGGAAGCGCTGGCCCGGCCGGGGCAGACGCTCCTCACCGAGGACGTCGCGAAGAGGGTCGCGGGCGGCACCTTCCAGCTCAACTCGCTGGGCAAGCAGCCGATCCGTGGCAAGCGCGAGCACCTCGAGATCTTCGAGCTCGTTCCATGAGCGACAAGGACGACGGACCCGTCTCGTTCGCGGACACCGAGCCGCCCCCCGGCCCCGATCCCCGCATCGGCCTCACGCTCGCCGGCAAGTACCTCATCGAAGAGCAGATCGGCGAAGGCGGCATGGGGCGCGTCTACCGCGCGACGCACCTCGAGCTCGGCGAGCCGGTGGCGGTCAAGTTCCTCCTCGGGTTCTGGGCGACCGTGCCCGAGCTCCGAACGCGCTTTCGTCGCGAGGCCGTCGCGCTGGCGCGCCTGCGCCACCCCGGCATCGTGAGCGTCATCGACTTCGGCGAGCACGAGGGGGAGCTCTTCATGGTCATGGAGCTGGTGACCGGCGTGAGCCTCGCGTCGCAGCTCTCCGCCGGCGGCGCGCCCATCAGCTTCATCCGCGTCGGCCCCATCTTCGACCAACTGCTCATGGTCCTCGAGGAAGCGCACGCGCACGGCATCGTCCACCGCGACGTGAAGCCCGAGAACGTGATGCTGGTGACCGCGCTCGATCGCGCCGATCGCGTCAAGGTGCTCGATTTCGGTCTCGTTCACCTCGGCGAGACCGGCGGCGAGCGCCTCACCGAGACCGGCACGGTGCGCGGCACGCCGGCGTACATGTCGCCCGAGCAGTGCAAGGGGCTCGACGTCGGTCCGGCGACGGACATCTACGCCGTGGGCATCATGCTCTACGAAGCGATCACCGGCGCGCTCCCGTTCGAGGCCGACGACGCGGCGGCGCTCATGGCGCAGCACCTGTTCGTGGAGCCGCCGCCGCTCTCGGAGCGCGGAGCGAAGCCCAACGTCTCGGCGGGGCTCGAGGCGGTCGTGCGCAGCGCGCTCGTGAAGAAGCCGGAGCACCGCCCCACCGCCGTCGAATTCCGCGACGCGCTCGCCGCCGCGCTCAAGGGCACCGATCCGCAGTCGATGGTCGAGCGCGGCGCCGCCGAGCGATCGCGCCTGGCCGCGCTCTCGCGTGGCGAGCGCGCGCTCACCGGGCGCCCCGGCGCGAACAAGGACGAGCGCGACGCCCGCGAGACCGACGCGCCCCACGAACCGCCGCGCGTGCTCGTGTGGATGAAGGACGATCGCCGCGCCGCCGTCGTGCGCAACGTCCTGGCGGTGAACGGAGTCTCGGCACTCGTGTGCAGCCGGAGTGAGCTTCGGGAGGCGGACGCCGTATCCGCGATCGGCGTCGTCATCGTCGGGGCGTGCGAGCACAACGCCGAGCGAACGTCCCGCGTCCGAGCCCACGCGCAGCTCGGCGCGCTGCCGATCCTCGTCGTCGACGCGGCCGGGGACGAGACCGTCGCGCTCATTCGCGCCGGCGCGAGCGACGTCTCGCTCGCCGCGGACGGCGACGCAGACTTGGTGAAAAAAGCGCGTCGCTTGATGAGGAGAGGCCGATGATTCGTCGCGCGTGGACGTTGGGGGCGATGGCGATCGTGGCAAGCGCGGCAGGAGCGTCGTCCCCCGCGTACGCGCAGGAGGCGCCGACCGGCGCGGCAGGCGCCGCCAGCGCGGGCCTCGTCCCCTACACCGTCGGCGAGAACGAAGGCTGCGACACGATCGCCGCGAAGCTCTACGGCGATCGGCAGCGCTACGACATCATCCACAAGCACAACCCCCAGCTCGGCCCGCCGCCGCACAACAAGCTGAAGCCGGGCACCGTGCTCATGGTGCTCCCGGCCACCGTCGGCCCCGACGCGCGCCTCAGCTTCGTGCGCAACGAGGTGCAGGTGCAGGCGCCCACGCCGAAGCCTGGCCATCCGAGCGATCCGCTCTTTCGCGGCAACCGCGTCAGCACGGGGCAGCAGTCGTCGGCGGCGATGCGCTTCCGCGACGACACGAACCTGTCGATGGGCGAAAGGACCCTCGTGGTCATCTTGGGCGCGACGCGCGCCGCGACGCAGACGAGCGACGCGACGCTGGTGAACGGCAGCCTTCGCGCGCGCATGGCGGAGCTGGCGGGCAAGCCACCCAAGCCCGTCGTCGTCGCCACCGACTCGGGCAGCGTCGCGCTCGGCGCCGGCGAGACGAAGGTGTCGGTCGACGACGCGAAGGCGACGCGCCTCGCCGTGTACAAGGGCGACTCGACGATCACCGCACAAAAGAAGACGGTCCCGGTGACGCACGGCTTCGGCTCGAAGGCGGAGATGGGGACCGCGCCGACCCCGCCGCGCCCTCTTCCCGCCGCGCCGGCGTGGACGTCCCCTCCCCCGCCGCTCGTCTTCGCGAACGCGGCCGGCACCGCCGACGTCACCGGCACGTACGGCCCCGGCATCGGCCCGGGCGGGGCCGCCGCGCACTGGCACGTGCAGCTCGCCCACGACACCGACCTGGAGGACCTGATCGTCGACGCAACGGTGCCCGCTGGCGTCACGTCGCTCGAGACGCAGAAGCTCCCGCTCGGGACCTACTACGTGCGCGCGAGCGCGGTCGACGCCGACCAGTTCGAGGGGCCGTACGGCCTCGTCGCGAGCGTGACGGTCGCGCAGATCGGCTGGACGCAAACGCCTGGCGCTCGCGTCGCCACGCTGACGCCGTCCGGGCTCTTCTGCGGCGTCGACGACGCGCCGCTCTCCGCCGTGAGCGGCCCCATCGCCGTCGAGACGCGCAGGCCCCACAAGCTGCGGTGCGCGACCTCGGCGGACGCGAGCGCGGCGGTCGGCATCGATGTCGCGCCGGACAAAACCGGCCCGCACGCCGCGCGCGCGACCTGGCTCTCGCGCAACGTCGTGACCGGCGTGGGTCGCCTCGCGCTCGCCTTCGTCGACGACGCGGGCGCGCCGTGGACCGGCGAGCGCATCGTCGTCGCGTCGGACACCAAGGACGTTCACGTCACGCGCACCGAGCAGGGCCCCGACGGCAGCCTGATCGCGTTCGTGGCGTGGACGCCGGGCCTCAAGTCGTTCGCGTTGCGCGTCGATGTCCCCGACGCGGCGCCGCTCGCCCAGACCGTGGAGCTGGATCGCACACCGACGCCGCCGGCCGCCGTGAAGCCGACGTCGCGCGTGCGTGGCGAGCTCGACGTCGCGCTCGGTCTCGGCGTCATGACGCGCGAGCTCACGCAGCCGGGGCCGACCGCGCGCGTCGGCGTCGGCGCGGAGCTCCCCGTCGGACCGGGCGCCGTCGCCGCCGGCTTCCAGCTCGGCATCGAGCACTACCAAGCGAGCAGCGCGAACGGCGTGGCGCAAGAAGGGCACGACACGATCACCGCCGGCGTGCCGCTCGCCGTTCGCTGGGGCGGCCCCGACGCGCGCCTTCGCCCGTACCTCGTCGTGACGCCGATGCTCATGCGCGATTCGGAGGCGAAGCTCTTCGGCGTCACCGGCGCGCTCGGCGCCCAGCTCACGCTCGGCCCTGGCGCGCTGTTCGTCGAAGCCGGCTTTCGCGCCGCCACGTCGATCGACGGCGGCGGCACCTCGCGCGTCCGCGGTCTCGTGGGCGCCGCCGGCTACCGGTTGGGGTTCTAGGTACGAACGGCCGCGTTTTCTGTGCGGCTGCAGCGTCGCCGCGACAGGTTGCGGTCTCGGCGCTACACCCGCGAGCGGGGCCGTTTCGGCCAAACGGTCGACACCCCGTTGCCCGCACGGTGGCCCCGATGTTGCACAAAGTCCTCCTCGTGAACGCGATGAGCACGACCATTCGCCCTTTGCTTCAAGTGAACTTGCCCCTCGGCAAGCGCCTCGCCGAGGTGGCCGCGTACAACCGAGAGGCGCTCCTTTCTTTCGTCAACGGCGTGGCCGACGGCTGGGAGCGGCGCGATCTCGCCGCGTGGCTCGTCGGCCCGTACCGCCACGCGACCTGGCACCCGACCGAGCCGGCGTTCGTCACGCACGACGCCGCGCTGACGCTCTCCCACGTGGCGCTCGAGTGGACCCTCACCGACGCGCGCTTCGAGGTGGTCGCCGCGCTTCAGGCCGTTTGCGCGACGGGCGGCCAGCGCGACAATGACGAGCTGCCGTTCGTCGTGGCCGCGCGTCGCACGAACGGGCTCGTCCCCGCCTGCGACGACCTCGGGAACACCGGCTGGATCGCGATCAACGATCCTCGCGGCCAGCTCCCGCGCCGCGTCGGCGCGCTCCTCGCGGTCGACGCCCTCGTCAATTGGCGCGACTACCCCGCCCGCATCCGCATCTGCGCGCGCTGCGAGCGCCTCGCGTTCGCGCGGCAGGGCGATGCGTGCGCGCGCTGCTCGGCGAAGATGAAGGCCGACCCACGCGCCGAGCCGAGCGACGGGTGACGAGACGTGCGGCGCCTGACCTGCTAGCTTCGGCCCGTTGCGCTCGCCGATTTCACTACGAAAGGCCGCGGTCACCGCGCTCCTCCCGCTCGCCCTCGCCACCGGCTGCTCGCCCCGCGAGTGGGTGGAGGTCAAGGTCCGCGATCCGTCCGCCGCGACCGTCGAGATCCAGACGCCGGCAGGCCCCAAGGTCGTTCTCCCGCTCAAATTGGACGGCGTGGGGCGAACGTCGACTTTTCGCGTGTAAGATTTTGTCCGTCAACTTTCGCCCGCTGCCTGGTTCGCCGTTGGGGCTTTGCAGCGCCTTCTCCCCAAAGACAGCTACATCGAGCATCACATGCAGCCGGTGCTCGTAGAGGCCTGCAAGGCGATCGCCGCCGCGCGCATCCTCGAGAAGGTGAACGGCGCCTCGAAGATCCGGATCGGCTACGCCTATCCGAGCGAGACGCTGAGAGTGGTGGCCACCGTGAAAGGCCTAGGAAGAGAGGCGTCGAAGCCGAAGCCCGCCAAGGCCACGACGGCGCCAAAGGACGTGCGGCTGACGGACGACGAGCTCCACGCGCTCCTCGCGAAGCCCGATGCGTTCGAGCAGCTCGCCTTCGTCTTCAAACCCGCGCGCATGCGGCACCCGAAGCTGTGGGCGGACGCCTTCGACGTGATGCTCGCGCTCGCGGAGAAGCCGAAGCGGATCGACGATCGCTGGGTCGACCGCGCGATCTCGCTCCTCGGCGTGGACTCGGTCCGGAACAGCGCGATCTTCGTCCTGGGCGCCAGCGGCCAGCGGCGCGCGCTCGATGCGCTCTACGCCGCCGCGAAGAAGGAGGACGACGCGAAGGCGGCCCTGGAGCTGGCCGAATGCGGTGATCCGCGGGCGAGCCCGTTCCTCACGGCGGTTCTTCTCGACAGGACGCAGCAGCGCGAGACGGGGTGGGTGCTCGAGGCGCTCGCCAAGTGCGGCGATGCAGGCGCGATCGAGGGCATCGAGAAGTGGATCGCCTCGAGGCGCAACAAGGCCGACCCGGACGTTCTGTTTGCGCGGAAGGTGATCGCTGGGCTGTCGAAGGGGAAGAAGAAGAAGCGCTGACGCCTGTTCACGGCTGCGTAGCTGCGCTCGCCGCAGCGCGCTCACCGATGACGCAGAATCCGTTGCCGAACGGATCGCTGCAGAACGCGGCCGGCATCGGGCCCTGGGTTCGATACTCGTTCTCGATCGCGCCCCCGTGGGCGCGCACCCGGTCGAGCGCGGCGTCGAAGTCGTGGACGTGCAGGTCCAGATGCACCGGCGTCCAATGCCGTTCGTAGTGCCTTTGCTCCGTGCCCGCCGACGAGCTCTTCGAGCCCGCCCGCTTCGCGTGCATGCACACGCTCACGTTGTTCGCGTCCAGGATGGCCATCGTCGGAAACGGGCGCGCCGTCTCCATGCGGCGGGTCGAGCTCGAGGATCCCGCCGGTCAGGAAGAACGTCCTCCCCTGCCCGTTCGACCACTCGTAGCGCAGCTTCCCGCCGGCCTTCCCCTCGTTGATGCACACCGGCATGGACCAGCCCTCGGGCCCCAGGCACCACTGTCGAATCAGCGTCGGGTCGAGGTGCGCGCGATAGACCGCCTCCGGTGGCGCGTCGAACCTTCGTTTGACGATCACGTGCGTCGCGCCTTCCGTCGTCAGCTGCAGTTCGCTCATGGGCGCTCGTCCTTTCGTTTCTTGTGCTGCTTGGCCAGAAGCTGGTCGAGGCGGCTGTAGTTGGTGGCCAGCGCCCCGCGCAGCATCTCCAGGTACCGATCGAGCTCGGAGAGCGCCCCGGCGGCGAGGCGGCAAGGGCGCTTCGTCCCGTCGACCCGCTGCACGATCAAGCCCGCCTCGGAGAGCACGCGGATGTGGCGCGAGATCGCCGGCTGCGACATCGCGAACGGCGCGGCCAGCTCGTTCACCGTCGCCTCCCCGAGCGCGAGCCGCGCGAGGATGCTCCGCCGCGTCGGGTCCGCCAGGGCCGCGAACGCGCGATCGAGTGAGGGCGCAGGCTGCACACCCGTTACATACCGTAGCTTTTATATAACGCAAACGCTATATATTCGACCAGGCGGTGGGCCTTGCTCGGACCGCACCGTCGAGCGCGCTCAGTTGATCTTGCTGACGGGCGTCGCGACGAGCTTCGTCCACTTCACCGAGGCGGTGCCGGCGGAGGAGCGGCAGGCGACGAAGAGGACCGGATTGCCGAGGGTCAGCGGGTAGGTGTACGTCCCCATCAGGGTGAGCGGCACGCGGCTCTGCGGGGCGACGGTCACCGAGCTGTAGTCAATCGGCGCACCGTCGGGCCCTCCGCCCTCGGTCGGCGTGATGCCGCAGGCGATCGAGATCTGCGCGTCCTGCGAGTCGTTGATCGCCACGAGCTTGGCCGTAACCAGATAGGTCCCCCGCGGCAGCCCGACTTTGGCGAGGTTCGTGTTCGCGTTGACCGGCAACGTGCCGCTCTCGTTCGACGCGACGTAGACCCCCTCCGGCCGCGCCCCTTCCGGGATCGGCGGCGGGACGTTCAAGCGCGGCTGGCCCGTAGGTGCGGGTGCGAGGGGCGGACCGGAGAGCGTCGCCCTGGTCGCGAGGGTGATGCTCAGCGCGGCGGCCATTCCCAACCCAACGGTCAGCGTCGTTCGTCCCATGGCTTCTCCTCGTGCGTGGATGCGGCTCACACCAAGCAGCAGACGTCGTCTTCGACGAGTTCATTCCGAACGGCATTCAACCCGGCGGCCAGAATTGCCGCCGACTGACCACGGCCGTAGTATCGCAGAATGGAAAAGCGCATCAAGAACGTCCTCCTCGGCGGCGCCTTGGCGCTCGCGATCGCTGCCTCGAGCGTTGGCTCGTCGGCCCAGCCCAGGATCGTCGAGGTCCACGGCTGCGATCGCAATGGGGACTGCGTGTCACCGCTCGTATGCACCCACCCCTCTTGGCTGGACCGCTCGAAGGGCGGCGTTTGCGCCGCGCAATGCCGCGAGAACCGGGACTGCCAGCCTGGCGCGCACTGCGTGCTGGTGCCCGTCGGCCAGGGATCCACGGTCGGCAACTGCGAGGTCGATCAGGTCGACAAGCGGCAGCTTTGCGGGACCGAGAAGATGACGTGCGTCTTCGGGCAAGACTGCAAGAGCGGGCGCTGCACGAACGGTCTCTGCAACTGACCCTGGGACCGGGAGCGCTCAGTCCTGATCGTCGCGAACCGCCCGCAGCTCCTGCGGCGTGAGCGACGGGCAAGGCGCGAGCTGAAACGAGCCATCCGACAGGATCGCCATCTGCTCCGCGCACGTCGCGCTGCAGGCGTTGTTCTCGCGGTAGGTGAAGTCGATGACGTACATGTGCCCGACCTGCGGCGACACGAGCACGCCGATCGCGCAGGTGCCGTCCGACACCTGCACGGGCCGCATGACCGTCCGGTACTTCGTCACCGACCGATACCGCGTCACCGACCGCGTACACGTGCGGTACAACGTCCCCGAGCCGCAGGAGTACGACTCGGAGTCCGAGTACGACTCCTGCTCGGTGTAGGACTCCCGCACCAGCCGCTGCTCGACATGAAAGAACGACGCCCCCACCGACAAATTGGACGGCGTGGGGCGAACGTCGACTCTTCGCGTGTAAGCTTTTATCCGTCAACTTTCGCCCGCAGCCTGGTTCGCCGTTGGGGCTTTGCAGCGCCTTCTCCCCGAATGCTCTTTCTTCGGCTCTTCGGACATCGGCGTCGCTGAGCATAGGCCGTCAGAGCGAGAGCGGGCACGGTCTGTCGCCACCGGTCCCCGAGGGTCCCACTTTCAGCGGGATCGGATGCGGCGCATGAAAGTGTAGCCGTCCATTCCCGGCATGCCGATGTCGCTGATGATGATGTCGAACGGGCCCGGCGCGTCGAGCGCCTCGCCCGCACTCGTGGCCGTCGTCACTTTTCGCACCCGCGTCTTCAAGAACAAGTCGAATCAACTCGAGGGAGTCTGCCTCGTCCAGTCGATGGCGGAAGAATTTGCTCTCGAGGTGCTTACTGTAGTGCCCTGCGTGTGGTCGATGCGCTTGCGGCACGCGACGACGCCTCGGCCGCCGACGTCGCGGACCTCACGCGCGCAGCGGAGTCGGCGGGCTACGACGTCACGAAGCTCCGCGCGGCGCTCGCTTCGCCTCGGTCGCCGGAATAGGCGCTCGGAGCGCATCCCGCGAGCGGTCAGCGAAACTGGCACACGCCGGTGCCGTCGGGTTGCGGCGCGCAGACCTCGCCCGTGCCGCACGCCCGCGTCACCCAGGAAGCCAAGCGGCCGCCGCTCGACGTGTCCACCGTGCAGATCTGCATCTGCCCGTCCGGGAGACACTTCTTTCCGGCGAGCGCGAGGCCCGGGTTGTGGTCGTCGCAGTCGGTTCCGCAGATCTTGATGCCGGCGGTCGTGTTGCAGCACGCATTGTCGAACAGACCGTCTCCGTCCGCGGCGCGCGCGCCGAACGTGGCCGAATCGCAGTCCTCGTCGTGGCCGAACTCGTCGCACACCTCGCGATTGCCGGGAAAGCGGGTGTTGTCGCCGTCGTCGCAATCGTCCCCGTTCGGCAACCCCATCTCGTCCACCCACTTGTTCGTACGGTGACCGTCGCCGTCGGCATCGAAGAGCGTGCTGTCCGCGAGTTGGCAGTTGCCGCCCTCACTCGACACTTTCTTGAAGGGAGGGCACGACGGAACGTGCCAGCCGCAGCCGTGCGAGTCGGCACCGGGCGCACCAACGCCGAGGCACGCGGGTGTGCCCTGCAGTGGGTCGTAGTTGGTCGCGGCGAAGCTGGCGTCGAGGTAGTTGCACGAGCTCGGGACGCGTTCACACGCGAACCATTGGCACGTCCCGTCGAGGCGACCCTGCGGGATGACGCATTTGACATGGGTGCGGCTCCATGGTGACGAGCCGGACGCGTGGGATTTCGGCCTGTTGCGTAGCGTGAGGGGGTGAAGAAGCGGGGCCTTTCGAGGTAGGAGCGGCTTGTCGAGAGCAACGCCAACCAACGAAAGACCCCGATGAGC
>JANYHK010000016.1 GCA_025359105.1 Myxococcales bacterium
GCAGTGCGACACGTCCGCAAACGTCTGCATTGCGCCTCCGCCCCCCGGCCCCGACGCGAGCACGCCACCCACGGGCGACGCGGGCACACCCGCCGAGGACTCTGGCGCCTCCACCGGTCCGGTCGGCGGCGGCAGCAGCGGCGGCAGCGGCAGCAACCCGCCGCCGGTGGTCGCGGCCGACGCCGGGAATTCCGCGACGCCCGACGGCAACGGCGGCACTGCCGGCAGCAGCGGCTGTTCGGCCTCAAAGACCCGCCCGGGCTCGGCGAGCTTCGGCGTCTTCGCGGCCCTCGGCCTCGCCCTCCTCGCGCTGCGGCGGCGCACTAGGCGCTGATTCAGCCGGCGCGCTCCACTTCGCGGGCCAGGATGCGCCGCACGATGGCGATCGCGCACGCGTAGGTCGCGTCGACACCGAAATACGAGAGGCTCTTGGACAGGAGCGACTGACGCCGCGAGTACGGCGTGTCGCTCGCGTAGTGCAAGATTCCCAGATCGAAGGGCGTCTTGTCGGCGAGCTGCACCAGCTCGTTGGTCGGGACGCGCGACGGGTACACGAGCTCGTAGATGGCGCTCAGGAACGGTCCGGCCTCCATCTCGAGCACCGTGTAACCGTCGCGGTAGAAAGTCCCCATGTACGATTTGTTCTGCAAGAACGCGCTCCGCACCGTCAGCGCCGACTGGTTGTCGAAGACCGAGCCGAAGCGAAGGTAGGGGCGCACGTCGTTCGCGTGGAAGGCGTTCTTGAAGAGGAACGTGTTGCGCGAGTGCTCGTCGTACACGGCTCCGCTGAGCGACACGTCGCCCACCCGCCCGTTCAGGGTGGCGGCCTTGCCCATGACGTAGACGCCGCGGACTTCGCCCGTGGCCTGGCCGATGCGCGAGAGCAGGTGGTACGCCGACATCCCCAGCGGGTAGTCGATGTTCAAGATGACCGCCTCGCTCTTCGCGAGCTTCTCGAGGCCGGGGACGTGCAAGCGCGGATCGAGCTGCTCGGCGCGCAGCTTCGACAGATCGATGAGCTGCGCGTCGACGTCGATGTGCCCGGGCTCGGAGAGGTGCACGAGCCCGCCTTGCGCCTCGAGATCGCGGACCTCGCGCATGCGCGAGGGCGGGCCGTCGTGGATGTACCCGCGGAGGAGGTAGTAGAGGAGGCTCGCGCTCTCGGCCTCGTCGGTGCCGGCGAGGGCCTGGTCGACCGTGTCGGCCAGCCCCTCGGGGTTCTTGGCGCGCGCGTACTTGGCGATGTCGTCCTTCTTCGCGCGCGCGTAGCCGCCGAGCAGGTTGGCGACCGCGTGCGTGTTGGACGACACGAAGTAGACGGGCGGCCGGCGCGGGGGCGTCCTTCGTACGTAGGTCGGCTCGACGCCGCTCCACCACCTCTGCGCCGAGCGCTGGTACTGCGAGTACGACGCCGCGAGCATCCGTACACGCAGATCGACGGGCGCGTCTTTGATCGCGCGCAGGCCGGTGAGGAGCTCGCCGGTGCCGAAGGCGTCGACGATCTTCTTCCAACCCGCCTCGTCCACCCCGAGCGCGGCACGGATGGCGGCCTCGTCGAGGGCACCGTTCTTCTCGAGCGCCTCGGTGTACAGGCGCGCGTGCATCTTGTTCCACTCGATCTGGTAGGCCGTTACGATCGGCACGAGATCGTCGATGTCGCTCACGCTCGCGATGAACACGGCGAGCGTGTCCCTCCCGTCGTAGCGGAGGGGCCGCCGTCGGCCGCGCGTCCGCACCATGGCCCAGGTGCGCACGTCGTAGCCGGCCGCCTCGAAGAGCTCGTGCGACTGGCCGAGCACGACGTGCCGCGTGCCAATCATCACGGCGGGCAGGCGCGCCGCGGCGTACGCGAAGGCGGAGACGTCGAGCTCCGGCGAGAGCGCGCCGGGGTGCAGCGCGGACGTGCTGTAGGCGTGGGCCTCTTCGAAGGCCCGCACGCGCACCTCGCCGGTCGATCGCAGCAGCGAGGAGTACGTGCGTATGTAGAGGTCGATTTCGTCCGACGGCGCGACGGGCGCGAGGCGGTCCATGAGGACCGCGAGGATACGACGTCTTGGAGTTACTTGCTGACGCAGCTGCCGGACTGGTCCGGGTGGTGCGGCGTGGGCAGCTCGCACACGAAGCCGGACGGGCAGGCGAGGCCGACGAATCCGCCGCACATCTGACCGGCCGCGTCCTTCACGCAGCTTCCGGCCTGGTCGGGGTAGTGCGGCGTCGGCATGTTGCAGCTGAAGCCGCTCGGGCAGACGAGGCCAACGATGCCGCCGCAGGTGTGCTGGACCGGCGTCTTCTTGCAGGTGCCGCTCTGGTCCGCGACGTGCGACGAGCCCTTGGGGAACTCGCAGGTGTAGCCGGTCGGGCAACCGAGGCCCACGATGCCGCCGCACACCTTCGCCTTGAGATCGGCCTCGGTCGCGTCGGTGCTGTCGGTGTTTCCGTCGGGCGAGCCCGAGCACGCGACGACGAGGAGGAGCGGGGCGGCGGAGAAGAAGGCGAGGATGCGGTTCATGGGGGCGACTCCTTTAGGGTCCGGGGAAGTTCACCCCTTGACGCCCGGTTGTCCCACATGTCGCACAAATACTTATGAATCGAAATTCACAAGCGTTAACGAATACGTAGCGCCTCTTCGACGAGCGCACGGGCCTCGGCAAGGCGCCGCTCTTCGGCTTCCGTGCGCGCGGGGCGCTTCGACTTGGGGGCAACCATCTCGGGCGCGGTCGTCGCCTTGCGCCCGAAGAGACGGCCGAGGAGCCCCTTGGTCTCGGCGAGCGGGAAGACGCCGTCCGCGAGCGTCTCGGGGTGGGCCTTCAGGGCCTGGACGATCTCGGGGTTCGAGTCGACCCACGCGAGGGCGCTCTCGAACGCCTCCTTCTGCGTCGTCCCCAGGTGCGCGCGCGCGTCGCCCGGCTTGTGATCGTGCACGCGGCAGAAGAGGGCCAGGAGATGCGCGTGCTCGTCGACGGAAAGGTGCGTCGCCTGGCGCATGCGGACGCCCCCGCACGATTTACCGTACACGTACGCGCCGCTCGTCAGGAGCACGCCGAAGCCGATGGCGCTGCCGGTGAGCTCGCTCAGGCCGCCGAGCATGTCCGCGTCGGCGTCCTCGCCGGCCTCGGAGAGGACAATGGCGCCCACGCCGCGGGCGAGCGCGGTCGTCATGAGGGTCGGGTTCCCGGTGTCGGCGACGGCGAGCGTGATGCCGTAGCCGTCGTCGGTCTCGAGCATCGTGCCGCCGGAGATGCCGTCGCCGCTGCCCCCGCCCGTTCCGCAGGCGCCGCTTCCGCAGCCGCCGCCGGCGGACGGTGCCTTCTCGCCCTCTTCGAGGAAGGCGATGCCGACGGGGAGATCTGCAGCCACGGGCGCATACGAGAGCAAGCGCTTGGCGACGCGGTGCACGCCTTCGGGATCGAGCGTGAACTCGTCGGGGAAAAAATCGCCGGTCGGCAGCACGAGATCGGGTCGCCCGATAGCCTCGCCGTGCGCGGCGAGCAGGTGGGCGAAGCGGGAAACGAGCCAGCGCAGGTTCTCCTCCGAGAGCGGTTCCATTGCAGAAGAGGATAGCCTGAATGCCCGCCCGGAGCACCCCATGCCGCTGACCCTGTCGACCTTCAACGTCAAAGACTTCTTCACGGCCGACAAGGGCAAGATCGAGCACATCGCCGCGCGCCTCGAGGAGGCGGCCGCGGACGTCGTCGGGCTGCAGGAGATCGGCCCGGTGGAGGCGCTGGAGGCGCTCGTCGCGCGGCTCCAGCGCCTCGGGTACACGGAGAAGGTGGTGGGGACGGCGGACAAGCGCGGTATCCGCAACGCGCTGCTCTCGCGCGTGCCGATCGCGTCGTCGCGCGTGCACACCGCGGCCGAGCTGCCGTTTCCGCGCTTCGGCGTGAACGACAGCTCGCCGTTCGGGCCGCGCATCCCGCTGCGGCGCGGGATCGTGCACGCGCGCGTGCAGGCAAGGGGGCTCGGCGACGTCGACGTGCTCGTCGTGCATTTCAAATCGGGCCGTCCCGTGGCGCTCCTCGACGGCGCGGAGCTCCCGATCGTGCCCGTCACCGAGAGGGAGTACGCCGAAGGGATGCTCCGCGCGCTCGCGTCGCGGGCGAGCGAGGCGCTCTTCGTGCGCGGCATCGTCGATGGCCTGCTGGCGAACGATTCCTCCGCGAAGGTCGCCGTCGTCGGGGACATGAACGACGTGCCGGGCTCGCTCCCGGTCCGCATCGTGTGCGGGCGGAGCCTCGTGCCGTGCGACGCGAGCGTCGCGCAAGACGCGCGCTGGTCGATCCTGCACCACGGCACCAAGCAACAGCTGGACCACGTGCTCGCGTCGCGGGAGCTCGCGGCCAAGGCGGCCTCCGCGACGTTTCTGAACGACGGCTTGCGGGACCATTCGCTCCTGGATCCCGATGGACCCACGACGCCCGATTCCGACCACGCCCCCCTCGTCGTGCGCTTCGCGTAGGCGCGTTTTGTCGGTAGTCTGTTCGGTCCATGCGTGTCGCCTTCGTCATCGCGCCGACCTCGCCCGACGTCGCCGCGCCCGCGCCCATCGTGGCGCTGCGCGAGCGGCTCGTGCTGTCGGGCTTCAACGTCGTCAACCTCGCCACGACGGCGCGTCTGGCCGCGCAGATGTCCGACGCGGCCGCGATCGCAGGGGAGGACGACGACGTGCTCGTCTACCTCGCCGCATCGACGCGCCTCGAGGACGACGGAACGCTGCGCATCCTGGTAGGCGAGGGCGACACCTCGGTGCCGCTCTCCGCGCTCGGCGACGCGCTCGGCGTGCAGCGGCCGCGCGACGCGTTCTTCTTCCTCGATCTCCGGCACGACGGCATGTCCGACGACGTCATGCGCGCCGCAGAGCACGTCGACGCCGCCGCCGGCGCGCTCGGCGTGCGCAAGACGGGCATGGGCCTGCTCGTCGGCGCGCACGCGCTCCCGGCAGGAGCCGCCGCCGGCGACGAGTGGCCGCTCACGCGCTTCTACGTCTCGCTTCTCGACGGGCCCGAGCTGCGGACCGATCGCGGCGACGTCGTTGCCTCGCGCCTCTACGAGCGGATCCGCGACGACGCCGCGCTCGCTGGCAAGGTTCCGGCGTTCGCGCTCATGAAGGGGCCGCGCGACTTCGTGCTCGACGCGTCGCCCATCCCGCCGCCGACGCCGTCGATGCGCTCGCCGCCGTCGTCGATGCGTTCGCCGCCCTCGGAGCCGCACCGCTCGCTCCAGCCGATGATGCTGCCGGCGCTCGATCCTATTCTCCTGGCGGCCGCCGAGGCGCGCGAGAAGGGGCAGTGGGATCGCGCCATCGACGAGTACAAGAGGGCGCTGCTCGTCGTCGGCGCGGACGACGTCGCGGCGAAGGCGTCGATCTACGCGTACCTGGGCGAGGTGAAGCGCGCGCAGGGCAAGCCTCGCGAGGCGGAGCTGAACTTCGAGAAGGCGCTCAAGGAGGCGCCCGGGCACTCGCGCTCGCTGGAGGCGCTCGTCGCGCTCGCGGCGGAGGGCAAGGACTGGCGGCGTGTGGTGCAGTTCCGCGAGGCCTTCGCGAAGACGCTCGGCGAGCCGCAGCGTCGGGCGGCCGAGCTCATCAAGCTCGCCGGTGTCGCCGAGAAGGAGCTCGGCGACGTCGCGCGGGCGTCGCGCGCGCTCGAGGAGGCGCGAGAGCTGTCGCCGCGGGACGCCGGCGTTCTCCAGAAGCTGCGCCTCCTGTACGAGAAAGCGGCGGACTGGCCGAAGCTCGCCGGCGCGCTCGGTGCGCTCGCGGAGCTGGGCGACGCGGAGCACGCCGCCGGCGCAGCGCGGGCCGAGCTGCGCTTCCTGCAAGCCGACGTGACGCTGGGGAGGCTCCGCGACGACGCGCGCGGTTGTGCGCTGCTGGTGCGTGCGCTGACCGACGATCCGGCCCACGAGCGCGCGCTCGCCGCGCTCGTCGCGGTCAGGATGCGCCGCGACGAGCACGCGCTGCTCGCGCAGGAGCTCCTCGCCGTGACCGACGGGCTCGCCCAGCGCGGCGACCGCGCGAAGGCGGCGGAGGTTTGCAAGCGGTTGGCCGTCCTGCGGCGCGATCGCCTGAAGGACCGGGCGGGCGCGATCGAGGCCTACCGGGCGGCCCTCGCGTGTGCGCCGACGGACGGTGACGCGCGGGCGATGCTCGCCGAGCTCCTCCTCGCGAGCGGCGAAGAGGGAGCGGCGGCGCGCGAGCTCGAGGAGACGGCCCGCCACGCTCCGACCCGCGCGGCGACGTACAAGCGGCTCTTCGAGCTGCACGTGCGCGCGGGTCGCACCGATCGCGCGTGGCTCAGCGCCGTCGCCCTGACGGAGCTCGGCGCGGCCGACGTGGATCACGAGCTCTACCTCGAGCAGGTGAAGGCGACGAGCGGCAGCCTCCGCCCGGCGGCCGCGCTCGACGACCTTGCCTGGCGAAAGCTCGCGGCGCCCGGCGTCGATCCGCACGTGGGCGCGATCCTCCGCGCGGTTCTCCCCGCCGCCATCGCCATGCGCGTGGACGAGCTGCGCGCTGCGAAGAAGCTCCTCGAGCTCCCCGAATCGGCGAGGCAGCCGAAGGACAGCACGGCGTCGGTCGTGCGCTCGTTCGCGTGGGCGGCGCAGCTACTCGGCGTCGAGCTGCCCGACCTCTTCGTCGTCGACGACGTGCCGGGCGGGGTCGCCGCGGTGCAAAGCGCGACGCCGACGACGGCGCTAGGGCCGGAGGTCACGAGCGGCCTCGGCGTCCCGGCGCTGGGCTTCCTCGCCGCGCGCCACCTCACGTACTACCGGCCCGAGCACTACGCCCTCGTGTTCTACCCGAGCGTGGCCGATCTGAGCACGCTCGTCCTCGCGGCCGTGAAGCTGGCGATGCCGAAGATGCCGACGTCGAAACCGATCCAGGAAGGGGCCAAGCGCCTCGCCGCGCGCCTCGAGCAGGACGGCGGCGCCGCCAGGACGGCGCTCGCGGTCGCCGTGGCTGCGCTCGAGGAGCGCGGCGGCCGGATGGATCTGGCCGCGTACGTGCGCGGCGTCGAGCTGACCGCGCACCGCGCCGGGCTCCTGGCGTGCGGCGATCTCGCCCTCGCGGCAGCGCACATCACGGAGGAGGCGGAGACGCGCCGCATCGCCGATCTCTCGCTCGCGGACAAGCGCGGCGATCTCCTCGCGTTCTGCGCCTCCGAAGCGGCGACGGAGCTCCGCAGCCGCGTCGGAACCGCCGCGAAGCTCTGAGAGTGAGCCTCAGCGCGTGAGGACGCGTCGGACCGTTCCCTCGCCACGGTTCGTCCAGTAGACGATCGTGCCCGCCGCGGTCACGTCGACGGCGACGCCGGACGGCCCGCCTTGGCCCGTGGCGACCGACGAGGTCTTCCCGGTGACCTTCGGCACGCGGCGGACGTCACCGCCGCCCGGATTCGTCCAGTAAACGTAGGTGCCATCCATGGCCATCCCCTCGGGGTTCGCCGAGCCGTTCCCGAGCTGCGTCGGCGCGGTGCCGCCGAGCGCCTTGTCGAGTCGGTTCACCGCGCCGCCCTGGGCGATCCAGTAGACGCTCTGCGCGTCGAGCCGGATGTCGATGATCTTGGCGCCCGCGACGAAGACCGTCGAGCCGCTCGTCCCGTCGCGCCGGGCGTGGACGAAGTTCGGCGTGGCGTTCGCGGGGCCCGTCTGGTCGCCGTAGTAGATGTCCACATCGTCCACCGCGATGGCCGGAAAGACAGGCTTCGCGGCGGTGGTGAAGATGATCGGTCCCGCGAGCGTGTCGGAGTTCGCCGGCCCTTCGCGACGGACGCGTCGCGCGCTCGAGCCGGGCATGTCGATGAACCATACGTAGTCGTCGGCCGGCGCGGCGTCGCCGGTGCCCGCGTCGGCGAGGAAGAGCGCGTCGGGCAGCGCGATGACCGCCGCGCGCCCGCCCGCGTTGCCGGTGGCGAGGGTGACGATGTCGTCGGAGGCGTCGGCAGGCTCCTTGCGAACGGCCACGAGCGCCGCCGCGCCCGCGGTCCCGCCGCCGTTGTAGCTCTGGACGTAGACGCGCTGCCCGTCGATGGCGATGTGCTGTGGGCCCGCGAGGCTGCTCGCGAGCACGACGGGGTTGCCCCCTGTCTTCGGTAGGCGGACCAGCGTGCCCGCGGACTCGTTGACCCAGTAGACATAGGTCGAGTCGACGGCGATCCCGCGCGGCGCGCCTTGCCCGGTCGCCAGCGTCTCGGGCGGCGCCGGCGCCGCGTCGAAGGGAGCGTCCGCCGCCGGCCCGTCGGTAAGCGCATCCGCGGTCGGGCCGTCCAGGGCGATCGTGCCGTCCGCGGCGTCGTCGCCACCGCCGAGCGCGTCCGCCGCGAGCGACGCGTCGGTGTCGGCGAGGTGATGGTCCTCGAGGCCCGCGATCACCGCGCATCCGACGCCGCCCGCGGCGATCGCCGTCGCGAGGAGCAGTCGCAGCACGCGTCGCGCGCCGCCGCTCACCACGTGCCGCCCAAGGAAAGCCCCGCGTCCCGGGCAGCCACGTGGGGGGCGAGGCGTAGACCCTGCGTCGACCTCTTCGTCGACGGCGCAGTGAGCACGAGCACCAAGCCGGTCACCAGCGCGGCAGCGCCTACCCCCACTACGATCGTCGAGATGGTGGCGGACGAGTGGGCGTCATTTTGCGCGTCGAGGCCAGCCTGGCTGCACGCGGCACCGTCGCACAGCTTGTCGCCTTCGCTCTTCTTGTCGAGCGTGCGAATGCCGAAGTACCCGCCCACGCCGAGGGCGACGAGCCCGAGCCCGCCAACGACGAAGCCGGTCACGCGCTGCGCGCCTCCGCCTCCCCCCGACGGCTCGGGCGGCAGCGCGCGCTCGGGCTGCGTCGTGACCGCCGGCTGCGGCGGCGGCGGGGCGGGCGGCGGGGCCTCGTCTTCGAGCGTCGGGATGGCCAGGACCTGGGAGACCGGCCCCTTCTCGACCACGATGCTGCCTGTCCATGCCTTCTTCCCGGTCGCGCTCGCCTGGACCGTGTGCGGCCCCGGATCCACCGGGATGGCGCTGCCGAGCGCGGCGGCGCCGATCGTTCGCCCGTCCAGCTTCACCTCGACGTCGTGCGCGGCCTTGGCCTCGAGGGTGAGGCGCGACAAGATCTTCTCGACCTCGTCGGCGTGTTGCCGCGCGAAGCGCACGCGCTCGGCCTGGTTCGCGCGCCCTGCCTGCGTCGCCGCCTCGGTGAACTCCGCCCACGCGCTGGCCGTCTTGCCCTCCTGCTGATGGCACGACGCGACGTTGAGCAGCGTCCCGAGCTTGGGATCGATTCGATGGCTCTCGGCGAGCTTGCCGCATGCCTGCGGCACCTTGCCGGCCGCGAGGAGCGTCTTGCCCTCGCGAAAGAGCGCCTCGGCGATCGCCTTGTCGTTGTCGGCGCGCGCCGGTCCTGCCGCGCTCAGGACGGCGCCCGCCACGAGCGACGCGACAGGTCCGAGGAGCAATGCGCGCTTCATCGACGCCCAGAATACATGGTCGCTCTCAGTCGCGTGTGTCGAGGACGCCAGGGGAGTCTCGGCGCACGGGCTTCGGGCGCGGCGGCGCGGCGGCCGGTCGCGCGGCGGTCGGCGGGGGCGGGAGGGCTCCACCGACGGCGCCACTGGCCGGCACGGACGCCGGCGGCGATGCGCCACGGGCCGTCACCGACGCCGCTTGCTGCGGAGGGACGTCGGGCTGAAGGGGCGTCGTGGCTGCAGGCGGAGGAGCCGTTGCGGCCGCCGCCGGCGTCGCGCGGGGGCCGCGGGCGCGGGAGCCGTACCACACCCCAGCCCCGACGAGCGCGACGACCGTGAGCGCCGCCGACAGCGCGATCAGCGGGCCGAGCCACCTTCGGCGCGGCCTCTCGAGCCCTGTGGTCCATCCGGGGCTCGTCGGCGTCGGGCGCACCATCTGCGGGTTCGTGAGCAGGGTGAAGTCGTCGATGAGCGAGGTCTCGGGCAGTGTCGGCTCGCTCGGCGCCGGGGGCCGCATGCTCCCCTTCATGCTTTGCAGGTGCAGCGCCCGGAGCGAGCTCGCCTCCGACGTCGTCCCGAACGGGGCGAGCGCGCGCGCGAGCTGTCCCGCGCTCGCGAACCGCGTGTCCCGCTTCTTGTCCATGCACCGGTCGACGATGGCCGCGAGCTCGATGGGAAGATCGGGCCGGAGGGCGAGGATGCTTCGCTGCGGCGTGTTGAGGACGTTGTCGAGGATCTCGCCGATCTCCTCGCCCTCGAACGGGCTTTGCCCGGTGAGCAGCTCGAACAAGATGACGCCCAGCGACCAGAGATCCGTCCGCGCATCGATCTTCTTGGAGTTGCGGATCTGCTCCGGCGACATGTACGCCGGCGTCCCCACGAGCGAGATGGTGTCGGTCAGCTTCGCGTCGCGACCGCGCTCGGCCTTCGAGATGCCGAAGTCGAGCACCTTGATGCGACGGGTGCGATCGGGGCGCAGCGTGATGAACAGGTTCCCCGGCTTCAGATCGCGATGGACGATGCCCATCGCGTGCGCCGCGGCGATGGCATCGAGCACCTGGAGCGTGTAGTCGACGGCCTCGACGATCGGAAGAACCCCGCGCGACAAAAGCTCGGCCTCGAGATCGCGTCCGTCGAGGTGCTCCATCACCATGTACGGGAGGCCGGAGTCGAGCAGCCCCACGTCGAACACCCGGCACACGTGATCGGATTCGATGCGCGCCGCCGCCCGCGCCTCGCGGAGGAAGCGCGCGACCGCGTCGTCCCGTCCGCCCGGCGCGGCCGTCTGGAATTTGATCGCGACCGCCTGGTCGAGCGTCGTGTGGCGCGCGGCGACGACGACGGACATGCCTCCGCGGCCGAGCACGCGCTCGATGCGGTACTTCCCCGCGATGACATCACCGGCTTGGATGGGGAGGTTCGTTGGCGAAGTGTCGACGTGCATGAAAGAGAGCCAGAATCAGCATAAGACGAAACGGTGCATCGGGCATCTGGCCATCGTGCAGGCGGCGAGACCCGGTCGAACGTGTGCACAGACACCTGCCTGACATGCGGTGGACATGTGCTCGAATGTCGGTCACGCCGTGCGGAGGCGGGCCCTCAGTCGTTCACCGAGGCCGCGCGAGCACGGAAAGGGCAGCCCCTGGGCGAGCCGCGCCGCGAACGGCTCAGGTAAGTCCAGCTTCTCGGCGAGCGCGCTCTCGAAGCGGCCGACCTCGCGCATCCACCTCTTCGCGTCGCGCACGAGCGCGTGAAACTCGTCGTCCACGACCTCGGTCATCGTCGCGAGCGTGTCGGTCTTTTCCTCGGGCGCGGAATTCTGCTCGTCGGCGTCGTCGTCGGCACCGACCTCGGCGTCGCCGAGGAGCGCGCGAATGTCGTCCTCGGTGATCCCCTCGAGCGCACCGCCGTTGGCGCCGATGAACGCGCCGACGAGCTCGCGCTTCTTCGCCTTGAGCGCGCCGATCTTCTCCTCGATCGTCCCCCGGGCGACGAGGCGCACGACCGTCACGGGCTTGTCCTGCCCGATGCGGTACGCGCGATCGGTCGCCTGGTCCTCGACCGCCGGGTTCCACCACGGATCGCAGTGGATGACCGTGTCGGCCGCGGTGAGGTTCAGGCCGGCGCCGCCTGCCTTGAGCGAGATGAGGAAGAGTGGAGCCGTGCCCTCCTGGAAGCGACGCACGACCTCGTCGCGCTTGGTCGTGGCGCCGTCGAGGTACACGTAGGGGATCTCCTCGCGATCGAGATCGCGGCGCCAGAGCGTGAGCAGCTGCACGAACTGCGAGAAGACGAGCGCGCGGCGCCCCTCGGCCACGAGCTCGCGCACGAGATCGAGGAAGGCCTCGCGCTTCGCGCTCTCGGCGGCGACGAGGCTCGGATCGACGAGGCGCGGATCGCACGCCATCTGACGGAGGCGCGTGAGCGCCGTGAAGACCGACAGGGAGGCCGCGCGCAGGCCCCGCGCCTCGATGTCCTGCTTGAGCCCGACGCGGAGCGTGTGGGCCAGCGCGTCGTACATGCGCTTGTCGGCGACGGTCAGCGTCACGATGCGATCGATCTCCGTCTTCGGCGGCAGCTCCGTCAGGACGTCGGCCTTGGTGCGCCGCAAGAGGAAGGGGCGCACGAGCGCGCGGAGCTCGGCGGCGATGGGCGCGGCCCGGTCGGTGGTGAGCGGCCTCTCGTACCGGGTCTCGAAGGTGCGCGGCGTCCCCAGGATGCCGGGGTTGGCGAACGACGCGAGCGACCACAGCTCGCGAAGGCGGTTCTCCATGGGAGTCCCGGACAGCGCGAGTCGCACCTTCGCGGTCAGCTTCGTCGCCGCGCGCGCCGTGGCGCTCTCCGGGTTCTTGATGTTCTGCGCCTCGTCGAGCACGACGGTGCGGAAAGGAATCGCCGCGAGCGCGTCGATGTCCGCGCGGAGGATCGCATAGGTGGTGACCGCGACGTCGACGCCGGCTATGGCGCGCACGTCGCGCGATGGGCCGTGGAAGAGGAGCACCGAGAGGTCCGGCGTGAAGCGCTCCGCCTCGCGGAGCCAGTTGGTCGCGACCGACGTGGGGCACACCACCAAGACCGGCGCCGCGCCGCGCGTCTCCTTCTGCCGGAGCAAGAACGCGAGGGTCGTGATCGTCTTGCCGAGCCCCATGTCGTCCGCGAGGATCCCACCGGCGCCGAGCTCCTCGAGAAACTGCAGCCAGGCGAGGCCGTGCCGCTGGTAAGGGCGCAAGGTGCCGGTGAGGCCGCGCGGCATGTCGGGCTCGGCAGCGACCGAGAGCGCGCGCAGGCGCCTTCGTAGGGCCGCAATCGCGGCGTCGACGCGCCCGTCGTTCGCGTCGATCCATCGCTCGAGGCGCCCGAGCTGGTGAAAGGGCAGGAGCGCCTCGGTCTCCTTGCCCATGACGGCGCCCGCCTCGTCGACGAGTTGCTCCAGCTGCGCGTCGATGCGGCTGAGCGTGCCGTCGTCGAGCTCCACCCAGCGCTGCTTGTTCTCGAGCGCGATGCGGACCCGCTCCAGCTCGACGGGCAAGTCCCCGACCGCGAAGTCGAGGCGCGTCTTCAGCCAGTCCCCCTCGAGGACGACGTGGACGCGCCCGGTCACCGGCGCGCCGACGCGCACACCAGCGAGCCGCGGCGTGAGCTCGACCTCGATCTGCGGATCGTAGTTGGCGCGGACGGCCGGTAACCCATCGCGCCAGAAAGCGATGGCGCGCTCCCCGGCGGCGCAGATCGTCTCGTCGACCGCCCCCGCCTGGCTCAGCGCCGCGACCGCGCGCGCCTCCATGTCCAGATCGCGCCTGTCCTCGGGGGCTTCCGCGTCCGCGGGGAGCAGCGACACGGTCCGACCGCGGTAGTGCGCCGTGAGCGTGCCGGTCACATTGAGCGGCTCGCCCTCGAGGCGGAGCACGACCCGCGGAGCCTCGAGGGGCGGCAGCCCGAACACCGCGTGCGAGGGGACGGAGACGCCGCGCCCGCGTGTCGCTCGGAGGATCTGCACGCCGGCGTCGGCGAGGCGGCCCGGCGGCACGAACAGCACCGGCGCGCGGGCGAGCTGCCGCACGAAATCGAGGTCGACGTCGCCCGCGACCGGGTGGAGCGCGCCCGCGCGCGTCCACACGTAGGGGAAAGGACCGGCGAAGAGCGTCGTCTCCGCGAACGGGAAGGATGCGTCGCCGTCAGGCGTGACCCAGGACGCCGACAGCGCGCCCCAGCCGCGCGGCAGCTCGGGCGCTTCGTTGCCGAGGCGAACGACGGGGCGCACCGCCATCGCGCGGAAGCGCACGAGCGTCTTCCACCCTGTCGTGAGCACGGCGCCGTGGGCGCGGATCGCATCGAGCGCGAGCGACGCCTCGGCGCCCGACGCAAAGATGGCTTTCTTGCTCCCGCCGCGCTCGCGCGCGTGCTCGAGGACCCGCCGATCGCGGGGCAGGAGCTTGCCCGGCGCAGCGCAGAGCTCGACGATCTCTCGCCCCGAGAGGAGCCGCCGGTCACCCCGCGCGCGCGCGAGGATCGAGAGCGTCGGCGCTTCCGTTCCGTCGCGTCGCTCGCCGTACGCGCGCCCCGCGCCGGCCTCTGCTCCCGTGACCGGCGCGGCGGCGAGCTCCAGCGGGACGGGCTGCGCCGCCGGTGCCGCCCACGCGTCGAGCGCGCCGTCGAACTGCAGCTCGAGGTGCAGCGCGCGGCGTCGTGCAGGGGCGCTGTCGGCCATGGCCCGGGTGGGCTCACCGGCGAGCAGCGCCTCGCGCATCGGCGTCGAGCACGCGAGATCGACCGTGACGACCGCGACGTGAACGCACGGCCCGAACATCGGCGCGCACCGCGAGCAGCGAAACCCCAGCGACCCGTCGGCCTCCACGCGAAGGATGACGTGGAACGTCTGGGCCGCGATGGCGCCTTCGTCCGTCACGTCGGCGACGACGTCCAGCCCCTCGCGTGCGGGCGTCGCCGTGTAGCGCAGCGGGCTTCCGAGAGCGATCGTGAGCGAGCGCGCGCCGAGCAGGCGCCGCAGATCGTGGCGCTCGAGGGAGCCGAGCCAGTGCCCGTCGGGCGCGTCGTCGATCGTCGCCATTCGTCAGCCGAGGGTGAGGGTGAGCGGGGCAAGGGAGGCGTCGCCGGCGCGCGTCACCCTCGCCACGCAATCGCGCAGCGCCGTCTCCGCCGCGAGCTTCGCGGCGAGCGGCGTCATCACGCGCTCTTCGATCAGGCGCTTCAGCGGCCGCGCGCCGCGCGTCGGGTGGTAGCCGTTCTCGGCGAGCCACGCGCGCGCGTCGGCGGAGACCTCGAGGCGCACTCCACGCCGAACGAGGCCGGTCCGCGTGGCGAGCGCCGCGAGCTCCAGGTCCACGATGCGCGCGACGTCCTCCCGCGTGAGGTGCCGGAAGGGGAGCACGTGATCGATGCGGTTCCACAGCTCGGGGCGAAAGTGCGCGCGCACGTGCCGCAAGAAATCCCCGGGCAGGTTGTCCCCGAAACCAACCGGCAGCCGATCGGTCACGCCGAGGTTCGACGTCATGATGACGATGGTGCCGCGGAAGTCCACGAGGCGCCCGCTCGCGTCGGTGAGTCGCCCCTCTCCGAGGACGCCGAGCAGCAAATCGAAGACCTCGGGATGCGCCTTCTCGATCTCGTCGAGCAGCACCAGCGACAGCGGCTCTTCGTGGACCTGCGCTGCGAGGCTCCGCACACCCGGCGAAGCGTCGAGCAGGCGCTGGGCCGCGCCGCGCAGCATGTACTCGCTCATATCGAGGCGGATCATGCGCTTGTCGTCGCCGAACGTCGTCCGCGCCAGCTGCTTGGCCAGCTCGGTCTTGCCGACGCCGGTAGGTCCGACGAAGAGGAGCGCGCCGGTGGGTCGCTCCGGATCGGTCATCATCGCCTTGAAGCGCGCCAGCATCCGCCCGCACGCGTCGCACGCCGCGTCTTGCCCGATGACGCGCGCCTTGAGGGCCCCCGCGAGCTTCTCCGCGCTCGCCGGGTAGTCGTCGCTGATGAGCTCGAGCGGCAGCCCCGAGTAGCGCGAGAACGCCTCCGACACGTCGCGCGGGTAGAGCGCCTTCTTCGCGCCCTCCTTCGTCAGCCAGTCGACGAAGCGGATCGCCTTTCCCGGGAACGCCATGCTCCTCTGGAACGACGCCAGGTGCCTCACGAGGCGCCGCACGCTCGACGCGTGAAGCTCGACGCCACCGCGCCGCTGCGCATAAAGGCCCACGAGCTCGAGGACCGCCTCCTGCGCCGGCTCCGCGATCCGGACGAGCGAGAAGTGCCCCACGAGCGTCGGCCGCGTCCGCTGGATGCGCTCGAGCTCCGACTCCGTGCATTCTGCAATGAGGCTGATCTCGCCTGCCGCCAGCGCCGGTTCCAGAAAATCCGCGATGCTCGAGCCGTCGGGCTGTGCCCGCAGCAGGGGCGCGAGGCGGTCGACGTAAAGGTAGTCGCCCTCGTGCGACAGCTCGCGCACGAGGCCCAGGCATCGCTCCTGCCACTGCCCGAGGTACACCATCCCCGCGATGATGCGGTCCGCGCTCGTCGCCCAGATCCGCGGCGTCTTCCGGTTCGGCAGCCGTCGCCAGCCGACGAAGAGGTGCGCCGCGCGCCGCACCCACGCGGTCTTGCCGACGCCCGCCGGTCCCACGAGCAGGATCGACGCCGGCGGCGACTTGGCCATGTCGCTCGTCGCGCGCACGAGCTCGGGGGACGGCCCGACCGGCATGGGCAGCTTCCCCTTGGCGGCGCGATCGACGAGCTCCTCGGCCACCTGCGCGACGGTCGGCATCGCGTCGCCCGCGCTCTCCTTCGCCGGCGCCGGTGGCGTCCGTTTCAGGATCGCCGGCGCCCACTCGCGGACGACCTCGTCGCCTTCGTGGCGGAAATCGTAGACCCATCGCGGGTGCTCTCCGAGGAGCCAGCTCGACACCGCGTGGCGGAGGACCTCGGGGGCGAGGGCCAGATCCTCCAGCACGAACCACCCGCCGAAGCGCGGCACCATCACCCGGTAGCCGCCGCCCTGGAGCTTCGCGTACGCGTAGGTCAGCGTCATCGGGATCTCCTTCTTCCCGATGACCGCGCGCTTCTTGATGGTCGAACGGGGATGGACGGTGATGCGCACCTCCCTCGTCGCGAACGTCTCGTCCCAGAGGTAGCGATCGAGCTCGCCCGCCGTCTCCGCCTCCAGCTCGGCCAGCTGCTGCTCCAGCTGTTCCAGTATGTCGGCCTCGGTCGCGCCGAACGCGGCCGGCGGCGGGCGATCGAAGAAGGTGTCCCAGACGCGCAGGAGCATCCCGGACTTCTTCTCGCCGCCGTGATCGACGAAATACACGCGGAGGCTCTTCTTGCTCACGCGCCCGCCTCCCCCGTCGCCGTAGCCTCTGCGGCCGTTCGCGTCATGCGCAGCAGCCACAACGAGCCGAGCGCCTCGGCGAGGGTCTTCACGTGGAACGTGCCGCCGTGGCCCATGGCGAAGTCCTCGAGCTCTAGGGCCGCGAGCCCGGCGCGCGGCGGATCGAAGCGCACGGTGCGCGCGATCGGGAGCAGGCGCATCGGACTGTGGACCTCGCGCCCCGGCGCCATCGCGGCCTTGTCGAACGCTTCGCGCAGCTTCCGGTGCTCGGCGACATGGGCCGCGGCCGATCGGCCGTCGTCGGGCAGCACCCGCACGCGCACGAGCTCAGGCGCGGTGGTCGAGCCCTGCCAGACGTGGGTGCCGGTCTCCAGCTCCGCGAAATCCCGCACGCACATGCCGAGGATGCGCAGCACGACGAGCTCCGGCTTCGCGTTGAGGGCCGCCGCCAGCTGCCGCTTGTCCGCACCCTCGAGCACCGTGCCGCGGGCGAGCGTCGCGTAGCCGGCGAGCTGCCCCCACTTGCCGGCGTAGGCCGCCGCGAGCCACTGCGTCAGCTGCGACGCGGCGCCGACGGGCAAGAGCTCGACGAGGACGGCGTGCTGCGTCGGATCTTGAACCTTGCCCATCGCGCGGCCGAGAAAGTGCGCCTGCGCGAAGCACTCGAGCAGCTCGCGCCGCGTGATCGCGCGCGCCGTGTCGCGCTCGCCGAGGCGGGATAGCACGCGCACCTTGACCAGCTCGCCGCCGATCTCGACCTCTTGGGTCCCGAACTGCCTCGCCTCGAGCTCCTCGTAGCCGAGATCGCGCGACGCGACGCTCAGGCGCTCGATCTTGTCCTTGAATCCCCGCAGGCTCGCCCGCGTCCAGTCCAGATCGAAGATCGTGTCCCCGGCGTCGCCGTGGCCTGCGCGGCGGGCGGCCAGGAGGCGCATGATCTGCTGCTCGATCTCGGCGAACCGCGGGCTCCGCTCGATCTCGTCGAGCCGCGCGAGGAGCGCCGGGAGCTGGGCGCGCAGGTCGTCGAGCGGAAGCTCGAGCAGCGGCTCGAGCGCGAAGCGGTCGCCGCACGGGACTGCTTCGACGAGCGGCTCGTGCTCGAGGACGAAGCCATCCTCGCCGTCGAACAAGCGCACCACCTGCAGCGCGGCGTTGGGCGCCTTGGCGATCTCTTCGCTCAGGTGCGAGCCGATCCGGTCCTCGAGGAAGCGCTTCAGCGATCGGGCCCCGTCCTCCTGGCGGAAGGCCTCCGCGGCGACGCGTTCGACGACGGCGCGGTTGGCGTGGACGAAGATGTTGCGATCGGCGAGGCCGCGCCGCGACAGGAGCTTGGCGAGCTCCTTTTCGGCGACGTCGACGGCGACCTCGCGCGAGAGCGGTCGGAACGGCACGACGCGATCGATCCGGTTCCACAGCTCGGGCGGGAAGAACTCACGCACCGCGCGCGCGATCTCGAGGAGGACCGCGTCGGGCGACTCGCCGAACCCCACCGGCGGCCGCGTTCGTGCGCCGAGGTTCGACGTCATGATGACGACCGATTGCAGGAAGCTCGCCGTGTTTCCCGCCGCGTCGGTGAGGCGCCCCTCGTCGAAGAGCTGCAAGAGGAGGTTGTGCACCGCGGGGTGCGCCTTCTCGATCTCGTCGAACAGGACCACGCTGAACGGCTGCTCCTGGATGGCCTTCGTCAGGAGCCCCTCCGGCGCAAACGCGTCGCCGATGAGCCGCGAGACCGCGTCGCCCGAGCCGAACTCGCTCATGTCGAGGCGCAGGAGCCGGCTCGTCGACCCGTACAGGTACTCGGCGAGGGCCTTCGCGAGCTCGGTCTTGCCGGTGCCGGTGGGGCCTGTGAAGAGATAGACCGCGTACGGGCGCCGCGGATCGGAGAGGCCCGCGCGCATGCGGATGGCGAGATCGGCGGCCGCGGCGATCGCCTCGGGCTGCCCCATGACCTTCTGCGCGAGGACGGCCTCGACGTCGCTCGGCTTCAGCACGCCGCCCCCGGAGAGGATGCGGTAAGGGATGCCCGTCCGATCGCTGAAGTGATCGGTCGCCAGCTCGTAGTCGATGTCCGTCGGATCGTCGCCCTCGTCGGCGTCGTAGGTCCGCGCGAGCCGCTCGAGCATGTCGATCGCGCGCCCCGGGAGCGCGTGCGACGGAAAGTAGGCGCCGCCCAGCTCGATCACGGTCTGCAGCGCGTAGGGATCGAACGTGACGTTCTTCTCCATCTCGAGGCGCCGCGCGGTGGCGACCATCATCCGGAACGTCTCCTCCGTCGTCGCCTCCCGTACGAAGACGCGCGCGAAGAGCGCCGCGAACGCCGGCGCGTCCTCTTCGAGGCGGCGCAGCTGCTCGGCCGTGCACTCGGCGACGAGCACGATCTCGCCGCGCGCGAGCGGTCCGCGGAAAAAATCGGCCAGCGTGCGATCGCTGTCGCGCGCGCGCCCGATCTGACCGAAGAGGTGGAGATCCTGCATCCACAGGACGATCTTCCGGCCGCGCGCGTCCTCGAGCAGCTCGACGCAGCGCTTCTCCCAGTCGCCGACGTACGACATCCCCGCGATGAGCTGCTTGCCGCCGAGCGACCACACGTGCGTCACCCGGTCGAGGTTGCGGTGCGAGGGGTAGTCCTCGGCATCCATGGCGTCGACGATCCACTGCTCGAGCAGCGTGGATTTCCCGACGCCGTGCGGACCCACCACGACGGTCGACTGCTTCTGCGCCGTCGACAGGAGGGACTGCAGCTGCTCACGGTACGGCGAGCGCGGAGACGCGTGGTCGCGGCGCAGCTCGGCGCGCGCGGTCAGATCGGTGCCCAGGCGCGGCAGGACCTGCATCCCCGCTGTCTTCTTCTGCTTCTGGCGCGTGGGATCGGCGTCGAGATCGTCCCACA
The DNA here is from genome assembly GCA_025359105.1 of Myxococcales bacterium. Lineage (GTDB taxonomy): Bacteria > Myxococcota_A > Polyangia > Polyangiales > Polyangiaceae > JANYHK01. The sequence continues at coordinate 19,676 of JANYHK010000016.1, forward strand.
GCCCCTTCTTCTTGTTCGGCAGCTCGTCCAGCAGCGTCCTCGGGCGGAGGGAGAACGAGATGACCTTGAGCAGATCGCGGCCGTTGGACCAGAGGAGGGAGAGGGCGTCGTCGTCCAGCGCGGCCCACGCCTTCTGGAAGAACGCCTTGGCCTGCTCCGCCAGCGGCGCCTCTTCGCGAACCGGGAACCACTCGCTCTGCCGCGCCGGGTGGTACGCGATGACGAAGCGCCCGCCGCCGCCGGCCTCACGCGGCTCGACGACGACGGGGATGAGGCCCGAGGGCTTGCGCTTGTGACCCTCGCCGCGCAGGACGAGCTCGACACGGACGCGCTCGAGCCGCGTGCCGCGTTTCAGCTGAAATCGCGGCAAATCCAGGGGCGCGGCGGCCTCGGCGGCGCGCCGCAGATCCTCGGTGAGCTTCTCCTGGAGCTTCTGCGCGTTGGTGCCCGCGCGCGCCTTGGTGTGCACGCCGAGTCCGAGCGTGACCCACTCCAGGTTCTGGCCGGCGCGCTTCTGGTAGACGGGGACGGTGACGTGCATCGTCAGGTCCCCCTCAGCGCGTCGACGTAGTCCTTCGCTTCCTTGAGGCCCACGCCGGTGCGCTCGCGGTACAGCTTGATCGCCTCGATGAGCTGACCCTGCCGCACGAGGGCGGTCACGTCGTCCCACTCGTCCTCGAAGACGGCGGTGAGGAGGAGATCGCGATCGAGATCGTCGCGCGTTTCGAAGAGCAGCAGGTGCGCGAGGGCGATCTCGTCGTAGCGCTTCCAGTAGTCGGCGAGCGGGATCTTGAGGACGGCGCGCTTGGCGAACACCTGCACCACGCCCTCGTTCGCGTGCACCTCGCGCGTGGGCTGCAGGCGCCGCGCGTGATCGGCGGCGCCCGGCAGCGGCGGCGCGAGGGTGGGGGAGAGCCAGTCCTTGTCCCGCAGCGTCGGCCGGAAGGCGATGCGCGTGGCGAGCATGTGGCAGGGACGCACGTCGGGGTGGACGTCGTGGAAGCGGTGCAATCCGCCCTCGAGGCCGAGGAGGATGCCGACGTTCGGCCCGCGCGCGCGGAGCAGCACGTTCTTGAACGTGCGGCCGCGATCGCCGAGCAGCTCCTGGAATTCGCGCGCCGTGTGCGGCGGCCCCCACCGCCGGGCCTCGGGCCACGGCGGACGGCCCGCGCGCTCCTCCTTTCCGTTGGCGTCGACGTGGAGCTCGAGCTCCCAGCCGCGGGCCTCGCACGCGCCCAGAAGCGGCGCGAGCCAGGCGTCGAAGGCGCGCCCGTCGTCGAGCTCCTGCAGCATGAGCGTGAGGCCGAAGCGCTTGGGGTCGCGGCACACGAGCGCCCGGAGGAGCGCCGCGCGGAAGCGGGCGTCGATCCCCTTGGCCTCCTCGAGGAGCGCGTCGAACCGCTCGCCGGCGAAGAACGCGGCGAAGCCGAGCTCCTCGGCGCTCTGCAGATCCTTGAACGCGTCGTCGAGCGCGGACCACACCTCGTGCAGGCGATGATGCTCCGCCGACAGGCGTCCGATCTCCGCGGACGCGCCGCGCGCGAGCTCCGTGCCCTTCTTCTTCTTCTTCGTGCCGTCGCCGTAGCTGAGCTGCGCGACGACGAAGTCGAGCTGCGATTTGATCTCCACGACGCGGTCCAGGCGCATGAACCGCTGCAGCTCGCGGCGCAGCTCCGACAGGGCCCACGCGCTGGTCATCGGCGGCGTCGCCCCGCGCGGTCGGCCGAGGAGCGAGAAGACGAGGCCGCCCGCCTCGCTCCGGGCCAGCCGATTCTCCTGCCCGGCCCACTCCGCCTCGGAGGCGGTGCGCACGTCGAGGATGTCGCGGGCCCCGGTGTGCACCGGTCCGGCCAGCAGCTGCGCGATGGGCGTCGCCAGGTGATCTTCTACGTGGCGGCGGAGCGCGCGGGCGCCGTACGCGTCGCTGTAGCCGTCCTCTGCGAGCCGGTCGAGCGCCGCGTCCGACACCACGAGATCGATCGTCGCCTTCGAGAGGCCACGCCGCGTTCGCACGCGCTCGACCGAGAGGCGCGTGACGCTGCGGATTTCCTCGCGCGAGAGGTGCCGGAAGGCGACGATGCGATCGATCCGGTTGACCATCTCCGGTCGGAAGGTCTTCTCGACCTCCTTCGTGTAGTAGGCGTCGTCGGTCGCGCCCGCGCGCTCGCCCTCGAAGCCCACCGCGCCGCGGCGGTGAGCGGCGCCGAGGTTGCTCGTCATGATGAGGATCGTGTTGTGAAAGTACGCGGTCTTGCCGCGCCCGTCGGTCAGTCGCCCCTCACCGCACACCTGAAGGAGCAGATCGAACACGGCGGGGTGCGCCTTCTCGATCTCGTCGAGGAGCACGACGGAGAACGGCTGCTCGCGGACCTTGCGGGTGAGCAGGCCGTCGCCGCGCTCGGTGCCGCGGATGAGGCGCTCGGCCGCCCACGGATCGGTGTACTCGCTCATGTCGAAGCGCACGAGGCGATCGGCGTGCCCGAAGAGGAGCTCCGCCGTCGCGCGCGCGAGCTCCGTCTTGCCGACGCCGGTGGGACCGACGAAGAGGAACGTCGCGAGCGGCTTTCCCGTCGGCTGGAGCCCCGCCTTGACGACGCTGATCGTTCCCTGGACGCGCGCCTTGGCCTCCTCCTGGCCGACGAGGCGGCGGTCGAAGTGCGCGAGGACGGTCTCGGAGCGGAGCGCGGCGTCGTCGCGGAGGAGGAACGTCGGCACGCCGGTGCGCACGCTGAACCACTCGAAGACGTCGGCGGCTTGCAAGAGCGGCGGCTTTTCGTCCTCGCGGCGGCTGCGGCCGACCTCGTGGCTCGCGCGCAGATCGTCGTAGAGGCGCGCGGCCTTTCCCGGGAACGCCTCGTAGGGGAGGTACCGCTCGGCCAGATCGCAGATCGCGACGAGCGCCGCGTCGGAGGCCTGCACCCTGTGGGGCGCGTGCTTGCCGTCGTGCACGGCGCGCGCGCGCACCGCCACCAGCGCCTGCACGCGGGTCATGGGCTCCAGGCGGATGCGGCTCGTGCACGAGAAGAAGCCGACGTGACGGCTCTCGACCTGCTCGGCGCGGTCCTTGGCGAGCTCACCGACGAGCCGCACCTTGCCCTCCTCGAGGAACGGCTTCATCGCGCCCGCGAGATCGATCCCGTGCGCGCGCTCGCTGAAGAGATCGGCGAGATCGTCGAAGTAGAGGACGGCGTCGAGCGTGTGGGTGGCCTCCATCACGCGGCGCACGCGCTCCTGCCACTGGCCGAGGCCGCTCATCCCGGCGATCAGCTGGGCCCCGCTGGTCGCGTAGACGAGGCGCGCGCGCCCGGCGTCGGCCTCCGCCGCGAGCCACGCGCGCAGGAGCGCCGTCTTGCCGACCTTCGGCTCGCCGACGATCACGACGCTCTGCCGCTCCTCGCCGCCCAGGATCGACGCGAGGAGCTGCTTGTCGGCGTCGCGCCCGAGCACGGGCCGTCGCTCGTCGTCCGCGTCCAGCAAGGTCGCGACCGACTCGAGCACCAGCGCGGCGTGCTTGCGCTTCTCGCGCTGGGCGAGGGCTTTTCTGTGTGTTGCGGCGCGTCCCGCCGGTCCGGCCTCTCCGCGCTCGAGCTTCACGTCGAGAGGCTCCAGGCGCTCGGTCACGCCGGGCAGGAGGCCGAGGTAGAAGAGCGCGCCGGCCTCCTCGGCGGCCACGAGGCGCAGGACCTCGCTCGTCACGGCGGTGCCGATGTCCTCGCCCGCAGGGACGAAGAACGTGTAGTCGAGCGGGACGATCATCACCCAGCTGTCGTTCTTCGCGCGCGCCGTCGAGGGGATGACGACGCACGGGATCTCGATCTCCCGGGTGATCGCGACGGCGTGCGGCAGCTCTTCGCGCGGCACGAGCACGCGCGTCACGTGCAAGCGCGTGTCCGCCGGCAACGCGAAGCGCGCCACCACCTCGGGGGCCGCGGCGCCCAGGTGCTCGGCGAGGAACATCTGCTGCTCGAGGAGCGCGTCGTCCTCGTCGCCGAAGCTCGCGCGCTCGGGGGCACACACCGGCACCGCGAGCACCTCCCCGCTGGCGAGCTCGCGGACGAGGATGCGCGTACGAATGCTGACGCTGCTGACGGTGCGCATGCGTGGTTCGCCGGCGATCAGCCGCGATCTTCGATGGGCGCCGTCATCAGCGCCTGGACGATCTCTTCGGTCGGTCGCGAGGCGAGCACACCGTCGCGGAGCGAGTGGAAGATCGGGCAGGGGACCTTGTGCGACTCCGCGAAGGCGATGATGCGCGGGATGAGATCGACGGCCTCGATGCGCGTCTTGGTGGCGCGCATCGCCTCCACCAGCGGCTTGCCCTTCGCGAGCGCGTGGCCGAGGGCGACCTCGGGCCGCTCCGACTGGCCGGCGCACGCCAGGAGATCGCCGTTGCCGGCGAGCCCGAGCAGCGTTCGCTCCTCGCCCCCCGCGGCGGCCGCGATCTTGGCGGCCTCGGTGACCGAGCGCGACACGAAGGCGGCGACGATGCCGGGCGAGAGGCCGAGCGCCTGCACGTACCCGATCCCGATCGCCATGCACCCGACCAGCGCGCTCGCCCACTCGAGGCCGACCAGATCGTCCGTCGTGTAGAGACGCAGGGAAGAACACCCCAGCGCCTCGCGCAGGGCGAGGCTGACCTCGGGGAAGTGCGAGCCGCACACCATGACGGAGGGACGCCCCGCGAGCAGATCCTCGGCCAGCGCCGGGCCGCCGATGGCGCCCACCCGACGGGCCGGCGTCTCTTCCCGGACGATCTCGCTGATGCGCGTGAGCTTCTCCCCGGCCAGGCCGCGGATGCCGTGCACCACGAAGTGCCGCCCGTCGACGTGATCGCCCAGCTCGCGCAGGACGACGCGCGCCATCTCCGACGGCACCGCCAGGAAGATGATGCGCGCCTCCTTGCCGATCTCCCGGAAATCCTTGGCCTGCGTGACGCCCTTGGGCAAGCTGCCGTTCAGCGCGCGCCGCGAATGAAGCAGCGTGGTCCCGGTGCGCGCGGCCGCCGCAGCGAGCGCGAGCCCCCAAGAACCGCCTCCGATGATCGCCACGGGCATCCGCGCCATGGCGCGTTTATATCAGTGACGCCGCATCGAGCGCGAGGGGGCGGTTTCGCCGGGAATTTGAGCCTTGGCGGCCATGGGTGCGACGATCGCGTGGTGAAAGGCGTCGTCTGGGAGATCCTCCAGTACAAGCTCTTCGAGCTGGGAGGCCGCGCGGTCACCCCCGCGACGCTCTTCGCCGTCGCCTTCATCCTCACCGCGGCCTTCGCGATGTCGCGCCTCGTCCGCTTCGTCTTGCATCGCGCGCTCGTTCGCCGAGGCGTGGCGGAAGGTCGTCGCCTCCGCTCGATCGAGCGCCTCGTCGGCTATGCGCTGATGGTCGTCGCCTCGATCGTCGCGCTCGAGACCGCCGGCATCGATCTGCGCGCCGTCATCGCCGCGACCGCGGTCTTCGCGGTCGGCATCGGCCTCGCGGTGCAGGGCATCGCCGTCAACTTCGTGTCCGGCCTCATCTTGCTCGTCGAGCAATCGATCAAGATCGACGACATCATCGAGATCGACGGGCAGTACTGCCGCGTCATGAACCTCGGCATCCGCGCCACGCGCGTCCGCACGCTGTTCGAGGAGGACATCCTCGTCCCCAACAGCATGCTCGTGCAGCAGCCGATCAAGAACCTCACGCTCCACGACTCGCTCATCCGCGTCGCCGTGATGGTCGGCGTCGCGTACGCGTCGGACATCGATCTCGTTCGCGCGACGCTCGAGGAGGTCGCCGCGCGGCACGAGGGAGGGGATCCCGCGTACCCGCCCCTCGTCCTCTTGCACGAGTTCGGCGACTCGGCGCTCGTCTACGAGGTCTCGATCTGGATGCACGATCCGTGGGGCCACCGTCGCCACCGCTCGGCGCTGCGCGAGGAGATCTTCCGCGCCTTCAACGCGAAGGGCATCGTCATTGCCTTCCCGCAGATGGACGTTCACCTCTCGCGCGACCTCCCACTGGGCGCGCGCGCGGCGTGAGCCTTCGGGCGCGCCGGATCTTCGTCGAGGTGCTACGCTGCCTCCGTGCAGAAGACGGCGCGCTGGACCACGCCCGAGGCCGCGATCGCGGAGGAGGTCGCCTACTGGCAGCGCCGGACCCCGTCCGAGCGCGTGGCCGCCGTGGAGGTCCTGCGCCAGCGCACTCTGGGGGTTTATGGAAAGGTTCCCGCCCGACTGGAACGAGTTCATCGGTTTGTTGAACGTCAACCGCGTGCGGTTCCTGATCGTCGGCGCCCACGCTCTGGCCGCCAACGGGCGACCGCGGGCGACCGCTGACCTCGACGTCTTCGTCGACCGGTCGGCGCCCAACGTGGCGCGCCTCGCGAAAGCGCTGAAGGACTTCGGGTTCGTCGACCTCGCGCAGGAGGCCCAGCGTTTCCTCGAGCCGCGACGGATGGCGGCCCTCGGCACGCCGCCCTTGCGAATCGACATCATGAACCACATCGATGGGGTCTCGTTCGCACGCGCATGGCGAGGTCGCATCAAAGCCGCGCTCGGGGACCATCGCGCCGGTTTCCTGGGGGTCTCGGAGCTGCGCGCGAACAAGAAGGCGGCCGGTCGACCGAAGGACCTCGCCGACGTGGCGCTGCTCGACGAAATGCGGCCACGCCGTCGAACCGCGGTCAGGAAGAAGCGGTAGGACGGCGCAAGTCGCGAGGGGCTCAGTCCGTCTGCTCGATGCACTGCAGGTACACCGTGTGCCCCGACGCGGGCTGGCCCTTGTGCGTGAAGACGATCGCCTCCTGGCACTTTTGCCGCGTGGCACGCAGTGCTTCGTCGCCGCGCGCGTAGCACCAGCCGCCGCGCGGATCGTCGACGCAGCGCGCGCCTGCGGGGAGGAGGAGCTGCGTCTTCTGGCAGATCGCGACCTTCGACAGATCGTCGTGCGCGGCCGCGTGCTCGCGCCGGAAGGCGGCGAGGACCGCGGGATCGGCGCGCGTAAGCCCTTGGTCGGGGCGCTCGCACGCGTCGTCCGAGATCGCGTCGCCGAGCATCGCTTCGAGGACGAGGCAGGGCACCGCGCCGGCGGCGTCGGCCTTGGGTGGGCGCGGGAGGCATTGCCCGGCGAGAATGGCGCCGAGGCGCCGCGCGATCGAGCGCATCGCGGGCCTGTAGCCGAAGCGCGCGTTGCCGGGCGACGCGTCTTGAGTGTCGTCGGGGCATATCGACGCCACGACGCCGTTCTGCCCGAGCGAGCGCGCGAGGAGCAGGTGACGCACGCCGGGGTACGCCTTGGCCCGCACCTGGACGCTCCCGTTGCCCGCATCGCACAGCGGTCCGCCGCTCTTGCAGTCGCAGGCGACGTCGTTCGCCTCGCACGTCCGCGCCTTGGCCAGCGGGAAGGTGCATGCATACTGCAAGTCGGTGCCGCCGGTGTCGCGATCGGACGCCACGGCGGGGCGCTTCGCCGTCGACTCGAGCATGCGCGGATCGGCGCCGGCGAAGTCGTAGCGGAGGGGATCCTTGCCGAGCATGCGCGTCCAGTCCGCGGCCGACGGGACGCCGCTCGGCGGGATGAGATCGCCGGGCACACCGGTGATCGCGGCGTAGAACACGAGCCCCGGTGCGCGGGCGCCGCGCGGCAGCTTGCAGAGCTCGTCGTGCGCGCCCGCGGGGAGCGCCGCGGCAAAGAGCGGGTTGGTGCACGTTGCCCCGTCGCGACTCGGGACCTCGGTCGTCGGCGCGGACGAGGCCGGATCGACGCCGAGGCCGCGCGTGTATCGCCCCACCGGGTACATCGGATCGAGGCCGAAGCGCTGCTTCATGTGAAAGAAGCGGACGTTCGGCACGTCGTCGTCCACGGTGGCCTTCGCGCACTCCGGGCGCCCCGCGTTGACCTTGAACCCGCACGAGCTGCACGCCGGATCGTTCGGATCGCTCGCGCACGCCGCCGTCGCGCGCGGAGCGGTGCCCCCGCGTGGGTCGAGCAGCTTGAAGCCCTCGCCGCCGAGCGCGCCGGGGTCCACCGTCGACTCGTTCTCGTCGGTGATCTGCACGATCGCGACGAGCGAGTCGGGACGAAGGAAGTCCTTTCGTTGCCGGAGCAGCTCCTCGTCGACGCCGACGAGGACCGCCTTGCCGCTCGACGCGTTGATCGACGCGTAGGGATCGGGCTGCACGAGAAAGCGGTACCAGCTCTCCTGCTGCGCCTCGAAGCCGCACCCGTACTCGCCGATGCCCGTCACGCGGTCCTGAAAGCCCGCGATGAACGCGCCCGCGTCGCCCGCGGCCGGCGTCCATGCGAGGAACGCGGACCCGCCGCCGCCTGCTCCACCCGGCCCGCGCGAAACGAGGTGTCCGCGATCGTCGTTGTGCCACTCGGCCTTCGGGAAGCTCGCGTCGGTGTACGCCGCCGGACACGCATCGGAGCCGAGACCGCCGAGCGACGAGCTCACGACCCCGACGTGCACGTCGGTCAACGGCGGAAATTCGAGCTCGCCGCGCGCGCACGCGCCGTTCGACGACGCGCCGAGCACCGTCTCCGGGTGGTCGGGATCGATGCACAGCGGCACGAGCAGCCGCGTGATCAAGTCCGGCACCGCGTCCTTGAGGAGCGCCTGCTTGTCGCCCATCGACGCCGAGTTGTCGATCGCGAACAGGAGATCGATCTTCGAGATCGTCGCCGACGTGATCGGGATCTGCACCACGTCCTTCGTGGACGGCTTGCTCGACGCCGCAGGTCGCGTCGTGCACCCGCCCGCGATCGCAGCCCACACGACTACGCCCACGCAGAAACGCATGCTGCGTCCCATGGCCACCTCCTCGCCCCCTGCAAGCACCAATGGCCATCCCTTGCCGTCTCCGTCAGCGCGTCCTCGACTACGGAGGTGTCCTCACGCGCGCGTTTCACTTATCCTGCACGCTCGAACAAGGAGGACCTGGTGCAACATCGTTGGCTTGCCGGAGTGATTTGCGGGACGTTGGCCATGGGGTACGTCGGTTGCTCGAGCAGCACCTCGACGCCCGCGCCGTCGTCGGGCCACCTCGAGCTCGCGGGCAACGGCGCGTACCTGGTTCGCAACGTGATCGACTGCGCGGGCTGCCACACGGCCGATCCCACCAAGCCGTTCGGTGGCGGCGTGAAGTTCCCGATCGACACCGCCGGGCATTTCGTCACGTCGCGGAACCTGACGAACGATCCAGCGACCGGGATGAAGCTGACCGAAGAGCAATTCCTCAAGGTCATGCAGACCGGCGAGGACTTCACCAACCACGGTCAGGTTCTGCTCGTCATGCCGTGGCCGAATTTTCGCTGGATGACGACCGACGATCTCAAGGCGCTCTACGCCTTTCTCCAGGTTCTGCCGCCGGTCGTGAACCAGATTCCTCCGGACGACAAGGGCCCGGCCGCGGGCCAGGGGCCCGTCCCGCTCCCCGCGCAGTACGACGAAGGCGAAGAGGTCCGCCCGCTGCCGCCGACCGACGCGCCGGTGCCGCTGGCGCCGCCGGGGACGCCGACCACCGTGCCGGATCCGGGCCATGCCGTCCGCGGCGCGGCGATCATGCCGCTCTCGTACGCGAAGATGCCGCACTTCTACAAACGCACGGCCGAAGAGCAAGCGGCGTTCGGGCGCGGCTCGTACCTCGTGAACGCGGCGCTCTGCGGCGAATGCCATACGAACAAGGGCGGCTACTCGCGCGTGCTGAAGCCGGGCCCCGACTTCCTCAAGATCCCCGCCGCGGAGTACCTGACCGGCGGGACCGCGTTCTCGGTGCCCCCGCCACTCGCCAGCGTGCTCAAGCAGACGCGGACGATGAGCGCGAACCTCATCGGAACGGGCGGCTACTTCAACGAGCCGAAGACGACGTTCCTCTCCTTCGCCGGGATCATCGACGCGACTGCGCACGTCGACGACTCGCCGCCGCTCCCCCTCGGTTGGCCCATGCCGGCCGCCCACTTCCGGGGGCTCTCCCTCGGCGAGCTCACCGACATCTACACGTACATGAAGATCCTCGCCGAGGACTACGACCACACGGGCCAGACCGACAAGGAGACGCAGGGTCAGGCGCGGTACTGCACCGGCAACGCCGACTGCCAGCCGGGCGAGACTTGCTCGGTCGATGGGAGCGCTGACAAGGCCGTGAATAGCCAGTGCGTGGGCAAGGGGTGCAAGGTCGACTCCGACTGCGCCGCTTGCCAGAAGTGCACCGCGAGCACGTGCCAGGCGCCAGCGGCGTCCGATGCGTGCCTCACGACGGGCTTGTGACCTTCGCCCTCCTCTAAAGGACGCGAACGGACGGCGCTCCGGCCCTTTTTAGGCATCTCAGCCCTTTTTTGGGGCATGTAGGTACGTTTCCTACTTGTGTCCCACCCCGACCGGTGCCATGTCGCGTCGGCGCAGGTGTTCGGTCGCCAGGGGGCGGAGCCGTCGGGTTGCGCCTGGAGATTAAAATGAAGCGAATTGGCCTTTTCGTCGGCACCGCCACCCTTGGCGCGGCCATGTTCACCCTCGGTTGCGGCGGCTCGGATGGAGCGCCCGGCACGCCAGGCGCGAAGGGTGATCCCGGCGCGGCAGGCACCGGAACCCCCGGCGCGGTCGGCGCGCCCGGCGCAGCCGGCACGCCCGGCGCGGCAGGCACCCCGGGTGCGCAGGGCACCCCCGGCGTCGGCGTCGGCGATCCGCAGATTGGCGCGATCAGCCCCGCGCACTCGTACATCGCGCGCTCGACCGAAGTCACGATCAGCGGCGTCGCCACCAAGTGGTCCTCGACCACGACCGTGGACTTCGGTGCCAACGTGACGGTGGACAAGCTGACCGCGGCGAGCCCGGACGCGCTCGTCGTCCAGATCACCGTGGCGGCGGGAGCCGCTGCCGGCCCGCGCGACGTGGTCGTCCACGACGGCGCCACCACCGAGACGTACAAGGGCGCGTTCCACCTCGACAGCCCGATCACGCTCACGACGACCGGCGCGCTCGCGCAGGGCTCGTTCCACCCGCTCAGCACCATCAAGATGCTGGATATCAGCACGCCCATGGACACCACGGCGGGCGCCATCGGGTTCGCGAACCTCACGGCGACGTCGCCTGGCGGGCGCATGCTCATCGCGAGCGCGAGCAGCTACTCCCTGGGCGGGATGCTCCTCGTGGACGTGTCCGCCGAGGCCACGCCGCAGTCTGTCACCGTCATGAGCGGCCCGGTGGGTGACGTCGTCACGTCGCCCCGCCCGGCCGCGTTCACGCCGGTCGCCCGCGCCGGAACGGCCATCGCCCTCCCGGCCGCTGGAGCCACCACCACCGTCAACCAGACGATCGCGACGGCGGGGGACTCGAGCCTCTACACCGTCACCCCGACCGCCGCGGTGACGCTGCACGAGCTCGCGTGGACGGCCCCGGCCGGCGCCAGCACGCGCCCGCTCTTCGTCTTGCCGAAGTCCGGCAAGTGGGTCGACGCGATCTGGGGCGCAGACTTCGGCAACGGCGCGTTCGTCGGTGCGGCGCCGCGGCCCGGAAACGCCTTCTCGGCCACGTACGTCACGACGACTGCGGACCCGTACTCGGTCGTCTTCTGGGATGCGAAGAACACCCTCGGTCAGAACACGGTCCGCCTCAAGACCACGATCGCCGCGTCCAGCGCGGCCGAGAACGCCGCCGTGGGCGGCACGATCGCGACCGCCCAGGTGCTCGGCGCCCAGCCGGCCGCCATGCTGACCGGCAAGGTCACCTCCGCCACGTACAAGCACTACGTGAAGTTCACCGTGGCGGCCGCCGGCGTCGGCAAGGCGATCCGCGTCATCACGAACGGCGATCCATTCGCCGACCCCGTGGTTGAAGTCATCTCGCCGAACGGGACGACGAGCCTCGGCGGCCCGAGCGACGACAACGACTACCAGGAAAACTGGCTGACCCCGGTGACCACCGTGGCCGGCGACTACTACGTCCTCGTCACGCCGAGCAGCGTCTTCGACGTGGCGCACGGGAACTACAACCTCTTCATCCGCCTCGAGTAATCCGCTTCGATCGAGACGCCACGGGTGTGCGCGCGAAAGCGAGCACACCCGTGTTTTTTTGTCCTGCGCTGCGGAGCGCCGAGCTACGGCGCGCCGACGAGCTTCGTGTCGCGGCCGAGCGCGTGCTCCAGGCGGACGCGCGCGATGCGGGCGTCGACCGTGGCGTTGAGGGCGTCGAGGCGCGCGCGCGTGAGCTCGGTCTCGGCGTCGGTGAGCGTCGTGCTCGTGGCGCGGCCGTTGTTGAACAGCTCGCGCGCGACGCGGTACGCCTCGGTGGCGCTCGCGAGCTGGCGCTTGGTCGACTCGAGCGCGACCTCCTGCTCGCGGATCGACTGCCACGCCTGCATCACCTCGATCTCGATCCCGTCGCGGATGACACCTTTGTTCGCCTCGGCGGAGCTGGCGCGCGCTTCGGCGTCCATCGCCGCCGGGCCGGCGACGAGGAAATCGTTCGGTGACCACGTCGCCTGAAGCCCCGCGTCCCAGGTGGGGAACCAGTCGTTCGTCGCGGGGAAGCGGCGCGGGTTCGGGTTGGCGAGGATGCCGTCCGCGAACGCGCTGATCACCGGATATTTCCCGGCGTTCGCGACCTTGGCCTGCTCCCGTGCCGCCGCCGCGTTGAGATCGATGCTCTTCACCTCGACGCGCGAGGTGAGCGCCTCCTGGGTGAGCGCCTGCACGCTGCCCTGGATCGCCGGCGGCGGCGTGTTGTCCAGGCTCTCGCCCGGCGCGATCTTCTGCTCGTCCGGCAAGTGCATCGCCTGGCGGACCTGCTTCTCGGTGAGATCGGAAAGGTTGTTCGAGCGCTCGACCTGGAGCTCGGCCGCCGCGACCGCCGTCTCGGCGCGGAGAACGTCGGCGCGCGACGCGTTGCCCACCGCGAACTGGTTCTTCGCGTCGGTGAGGTGCGTCTTCTGATCGTTCAGCGCCTGCTGGGCGACGACCGCCGCTCCGCGCGCGCGGAGCCATGTGTAGAATGCAACCTTCCCATCGGCCATCGACTTGGTGCGCGCCCCGATGGCGTCGAGGCGCACGGCGTCGCGCTGGTGCGTGACGGCGGTGTAGTTCTGGTCGATGCGCAAGAAGTAGTCGCTGATGGGGACGGTGATCGTGCCCTGGAGCAGCCAGTTGTTGAGGACGAGGGGCAGCGACAGCGTCGAAATGGGCTGGGAGATGAGCTGGTTCGGGCTGAGGCCCCCGGTCGTCGTGGGCGGCTGGGTCGTGTAGACGGAGTTGATGCCGGCCGGCGGTGCCGAGAAGAAGGCGGGCGGCGTGAAGTCGCTCAGGCGCGTGTAGCGTCCGAGCACCGAGAGGCGCGGGAGGAAGCTCGCCCACGCCGAGTCGATCCGCGCGGCCGCCCCCTTCAGGTTCTCCTGCTGCGCCTTGGCCTGGAAGCTCGTCGCCGCCGCGCGCGCGCCCACCTGGTCGGCGGTGAGGCCCGACGCTTCGATGTGCATCAGATCCACCGGAGTCGGCTCCGGCGCCCTGGGGCTACTGGCGGGCGCGCCGTTCGGGGGCGCCTCGGGTTGCTGCGCGGCGGCGACGCCCGGAACGAGGACGACGGCACCGAGCGCACTCATGAGCGAAATCAACGTGATTCTTCGCATTTTCCAATCGTCTCCGGATTCCCCCAGCACTTGGATGCCGCGACCATACCTTTCCGCGCGCGCGGCTCGAAGCTTTACGTGCGGGTCGCCTTTCACTCGGCCGGCGCAGGCGTTGCGTCGCCGGATTCTAGGGCCAGCGCCGCGGCGGGCGAGGCCTCACGCGCCTCGATCCCAGGCGGCAAGAGCTTGTAGAGGACGGGCGTGACGACGCGCGCGAGGAGCGTCGAGCTCACCAGGCCCCCCAGGATGACGAGCGCCAGCGGCGAGTACAGCGGCGAGCGCTCGAGGACGAGCGGGAAGAGGCCGCCGATCGCGGTCAACGTCGTGAGGAGGATGGGGACGAAGCGCGTCTCGCCCGCCCGGCGAATGGCCTCGTCGAGCGGCACGCCCTCTTCGCGCAGGTGGTTGGTGAAGTCGACGAGGAGGATCGAGTTTTTCACCTCGATGCCCATGAGCGCGACGAACCCGACGGTCGCGGTGAACGACAGCGTGTTGCCGCTCAGGAAGAGCGCGACGAGGCCCCCGATGACGCCGAGCGGGATCACCGACGCGACGATGAGCGTCCCCTTGAAGGTCCGAAACTCGAGGACCAGGATCGCCAGGACGCCGAAGATCGCGACGACGATCGCGGTCCCCAGGCCGCCGAAGCTCTCCTGCCGGTTCTCGATCTCGCCGCCGGCGGTGAACCGCACGCCCGCGGGGAGCTTCTCGGCGCCCACCTTGGCGAGCACCGCCTGCGTGAGCTTGTCGGTGTTGAAGCCCGGCGCCACCTGCGACGTCACCGTCACGCTGCGCTCCTTGCCGTAGTGGCGGAGGCGCGTCGGCGACGGCTCGAACGTCAGCTCGGCGATCTGCGCGAGCGGAACCGGCGCGCCCTTCGTGGTCGGAACATAGAGCGCCTCCAGCACCTCGAGGCCGGGCCGCGCGCCACCTTCGGGACCGCCGGCGAGCGCGCGGGGGAGGGTCACGCGTACGTCGTCGGACTCGTCGGCCTCGGCGCGGCGGTACTTTGCGGCCACGACGCCGCCCACCGCCATGCGCACCGCGCGGTCCACGTCGGGATCGGCGACGCCCAGCACCGCGGCGCGCTCGCGATCGACCTTCACACGCAGATCGCTCCTCCGATCGCGGCTCGGGTTTCGCACGTCGCGCGTCCCCGGCACCTCGCGCACCAGCGCCTCGACGCGCACGGCCGCTTCTTCGAGCGCGCGCTCGTCGTCGCCGAGGAGGCGGATGGCGATCGGCGCCTCGAGCGGCGGACCGTTCTCGAACTCCTTCAGCTCGATCCGCGCGCCGGCGTACCCGCCGAGCTCGCCGCGGATCCGCTCGAAGAGCTGCTCGCGGAGGACCTGCGTAGGCAGCGTCGTCTCGGCGAAGACGTCGGCGACGTTGGCCTTCTCGTTGGCGGGGACCACGTTGTAGTAAATTTGCGGGTGCCCCTTGCCGACGCTGACGGCGACGTTCTTCACCTCGGCGTGGCGACGTAGCACCTCCTCGACGGAGCGCGCGGCGCGGTCGGTCTCGAGCAGGCTCGCCCCCTCTGGCGCCTCCACCGTCACGAGGAACTGCGGCGTCCCCGCCTTGGGAAACAGGCTGAACCCGATCTTCGGCACGAGCGCGAGGGCTCCGGCGAAGAGGAGCGCGGCGATGAGGACCGTCGTCTTGGGAAAGCGCACCGCGCGCTCGAGCACGCGGCGGTACGAGCCTTCGACGACCCACATCATGGCGCGGTAAAATACGTTGCCGTGGCTCCCGCCGCTCTTCAGGAGGCGGCTGGCCAGGAACGGCACGATCGTGAGCGACACGAGGAGCGACGCGCCGATCGTGAAGACGACCGCGACCGGCATGCTCCGGATGAAGAGGCCCGCGGTGCCAGGCAGGGCGAGCAGCGGCAGGAACGCGAAGATGAGCGTCGCCGTGCACCCGAGCACGCTCACCATGATCTGCCGGGTCGCCTTGATGGAGGCCTCGACCGGCGAGAGCCCCTCGCGGAGGTGTCGCGTGACGTTCTCGACGACGACGACCGAGTCGTCCACGAGGAGCCCGAGCGCGATGACGAAGCCGACGATCGAGAGCTGGTTGATCGAGAACCCGGTGGCCTTCAGGAGGAAGAGCCCGAGGGCGAGCGACAGCGGGATCGACACCATCACGACCGCCGACGCGCGGCCGCCGAGCGGCAACAGCGTGACGAGGACGAGGACGATGGCCAGGAGGATGTCGCGCGAGAAGCCGCCCAGGCGGTGCTCCACGTTCTTCGACTGGTCGAAGCCGCGCGCGAGGTGCACGTTGGCGGGGAGCGTCTTCTCGAACGCGTCGATCTCGGCCTCGATGTCCTTCGTCACGTCGAACACGTTCTGGTTGTCGCGCTGGGCGACGGCGACGAGGACGGCGCGCTGGCCATCGAAGCGCGCGAGCTGCACCGCTTCGGCGTCCCGGAGCTCGACGCGCGCCACGTCGCCGAGCTTCAATTGCGCGTTGCCGGGCGCGCGCAGGAGCGTGTCGCGCACCTCGGCGACGGAGCGGTAGTCGCCGCCGGTCTTCACGGTGAACCGCCGCGCGCCGGCCTCGATGTTGCCGGCCGGGACGTTGGCTCCGTCCGCGCCGATGGCGTTCAGCACCTCCACCGGCGAGACGCCGAGCGCGCGCATGCGCTCGAGATCGAGCGCGACCTGCACTTCCTGCTTCGGCAGCCCCGCGACCTCGACGTCGCCGGCGCCGCGGACGTTCTCGAGGCGCCGCTTGAGCGCGCGGGCGATGCGCTCGAGCGACTCGAACGGCACGTCTTTGGCGACGAGCGCGACCTCGCGGATGTTCACCTTGGCGGCGTTGAACTGCTTCACGTCGAGGCGCACGAGCTCGGCGGGGAGCGTGGGCCGGAGCGCCGTCGTCTCGCGGAGCACCTCGTCGCGCTTCCGATCGGGATCGGCGCCGGCGCGGAACTCCAGCTGGATGACCGCGAGGCCGTCCTGCATCTCGCTCGTCAGCTTCTTCACGTCGTCGAGCGCCTTGAGCTTGGTCTCGATCGGATCCACGACGAGGCGCTCGAGATCCTCGGGCGTCGCGCCGGGGAGGACGGCGACGACGACGAAATTCGCGAACGGGAAGGTCGGATCCTCGGCCTTGGGGATCGTGAACAGCGCTTGCACGCCGAGCGCGATGAGGGCGACGAAGACGACGAGCGTGAACTGCCAGCGGCGGACGGCGAACTCCGAGATCGACATGCGTGGCTCCGTGGTGGCGAGAAATCAGGGGCGAACGTCGACGGCGGCGCCGTCTTCGAGGAGCGCCGCGCCGGCGCCGACGATGCGGTCCACGCCGTCCAGGCCCGTCGCGAGCGCCGCGCGGTCCCCGGCGACGAAGGCCACCTCGACCGCCAGGCGCTTCGCATGGCCGGCGTCCGCGACGTACACGAACGCGCTCTTCCCGTCGGCGCGGACGAGGCTCGAGAGCGGCACGGTCGCGCGCGGCGTCTCGGTGCGCGGGATCGTCACCTTGACGGTCATGCCCGACAGGAGCCGCTCGGGCGGCGCGTCGAGCTTCACCTCGACGTCGAACGTCCCGGTCGCCGGCGACGCCACCGTCGCGAGCGTCGAGATCTTCGCCGGGAGCTGCGCGTCGGGTGCGGCGTCGAGCTGCACGGTGGCGGACTGTCCGACGGTCAGGCCGAGCGCGTCCTTGTCGGTGAGCGCGACGCGAACGACGGCCCCCTTCGAGCGACCGCTCATCCGGAAGACGGGACGACCGGGGGCGAGGACCTCACCCTTCTCGGCGAGGCGCTGGTCGATGAGCCCGTTGTCGGGCGCGACGATCTGCGCGTGGCGCGCCGCGAAGTCCGCGGCCGCGAGCTGCGCGCGCGCGACGGCGGCGCCGGTCTCCGCGTTCTGGAGCTCGACGAGCGGCAGCGCGCCGGTCGCGTGGAGGCTCTTCACCCGCTCGAGATCGCGCTCGGCCTTGGCGACCGCCTCGCGCGCTTGCCGGGCGGCGGCGCCGACCTCGGTCGCGTCGAGCTGCGCGAGCAGCTGCCCGCGCCGGACGTGCGCGCCCGCGTCGACGAAGAGCACGGAGAGGACACCGCCCGTCGTGAACGCGAGATCGAGCTCGCTCTTCTGCTTCAGGACGCCGCCCACCCGGAGGGGGCGCTCGAGCGGCCCGCGCTCGACGGAAACGAGCGAGACCGGCACCGGGCGAGCGTCGGATTTTGCGGCTGTCTTCGCCGCCTGTGCGGAGGCTTCCGGGATCGCGTGATCGCAGCCGGCCAGCGGGAACGCCATGGCTGCGGCGGTGGCGGCGAACGCGAAAAAGATTGGGAATTTCGGGAATACGATGGCCATGGCTCCTCCGTCGGATGGCCAGACGCCGTCAGGTGACGCCGTCACGTGACAGTGTCCATAGACAGTGTCTACGTGGAGGACTTGACGGTGTCAAGTGGGGGAGCCACATTGGGCTTCGATGGCGATGACGAAACCCGACGACGATCTGCGCGCGCGCATCTTGCGGGCCAGCGTCACGCTCATCGACGAGCAAGGGCTCGGCTCGCTCAGCATGCGCGAGGTCGCGCGGCGCGCCGGCGTCAGCCACCAGGCGCCCTACCACCACTTCGAGGATCGCGCGGCCATCCTCGCCGCCATCTGCGAGGAAGGCTTCGACGAGCTGCAGCGCCGGATGAAGGACGCGCAGGTGTCCGCACCGAAGACCGTGGGCGAGCTGTTCGAGCGCTGCGGCCACGCCTACGTCGGGTTCGCGCTCACGTACCCCGCGCACTTCCGGATCATGTTCCGGCCCGAGCTCGTCGAGATGGCGAAGTTCCCCGAAGCGCAGTGCAAGGCCGAGGCGGCGTTCGCCCAGCTCGTGCAGGTCGTCGGGCGGTATGCGGCCGAGGGGCGCGGCTGGCAGGGCAAGGAGCAGGCGCTCATCTCGCTGTGCTGGTCGGTGTCGCACGGTCTCGCGAGCCTTCTCCTCGACGGCCCGCTGCGCGTGAAGCAGCCGGAGGCCACCGCGCAGCTCGAGAAGCACGTGACGGACGTGCTGCGGGCCTTTCGCGTGATGGTCGAAGCCGGTCTCACGCGCGGCGACGAAGCGGGCGGCCGTTGAGGTAGTCTGCACCGGTGCAGAGGCTGCCGACGCAGACGAGGAGCGAGATTCAGCGACGGATCGCGGCGGCGCGCGACGCGTCTCCCGGCGGGGTCATCGCGTGTGACGGCGACGGCACGCTCTGGAGCGGCGACGTCGGCGAGGATCTCTTCCACGCGCTCGTCGCGAAAGGGCCGTTCCTTCCCGCCGCGCACGCGCAGCTCCGCGCCGAGGCCATCGAGCACGGACTCGGCGATGGCGGCTCCGGCGAAGACGTCGCGCGCCGCATCTACGAGGCGTACCTCGCCAAGAGCTTCCCGGAGGAGCGCGTCTGCGAGCTCATGACGTGGGCCTTCGCCGACTGGACGCGCGACGCGGTGGCGGCGTTCGCGCGCGACGTGATCGGCGCCGTCGGCCTCGCGGCGCGCCTGCACCCCGAGGTGACCGAGACGCTCGCCTGGGCGCGTGCCGAAGGGATCGAGATCCTGGTCGTCAGCGCCTCACCGCGCGCGATCGTCGAGGAGGCCGTCCGCGAGGCCAGGGTGGACGCCGCGCACGTCCTCGCCGCGACGCCGCGCTACGCCGGTGACACGATGCTCGCCGCCGTCGACCGCCCGATCCCCTACGGCCCCGGCAAGGTCGGCGCGATCCGCGGCCAGGTCGGCACCCGCACCCTGTACGCCGCGTTCGGCGACAACGCGTTCGACGTCGCGATGCTTTGCGAGGCGAAGATTCCCGTCGCCGTGCGCCCCAAGGCCCGCCTGCGCGAGCGCGCGTCGGAGGTCCCCGGCCTCGTCGAAATCGCTGCGATCTGAGCTTCCCACGTCATCCCCCGGCCACTACAGTCCGGGGCATGGATTTCGACTTCACCGAGGAGCAGCGCCTCATCCAGCAGACGGCCCGTGATTTCGCGGCGCGCGAGATCGCGCCGAAGGCCTCCGAGCTCGACAAGAACGGCCGCTGGCCGGTCGAGATCGTCAAGCAGATGGGCGAGCTCGGCTTCATGGGCATGGCCGTGCCGACGGAGTACGGCGGCGCCGGGATGGACACGCTCTCCTACGCCCTCGCGATGGAGGAGATCAGCGCGGCCTGCGCCTCGTGCGGCGTCATCATGAGCGTGAACAACTCGCTCTTCTGCGATCCGATCCTCAAGTTCGGCACCGAGGCGCAGAAGAAGGAGGTGCTGACCGCGTGCGCGAGCGGGCAAAAGCTCGGCTGCTTCGGCCTCACCGAGCCGATGAGCGGCTCCGACGCGCAGACGATGGCGACGAACGCCGAGAAGACGAGCGACGGCTGGGTCATCAACGGCGCGAAGAACTGGATCACCAACGGCCCCCACGCCGACTTCATCCTCCTCTTTGCCGTCACCGATCGCAGCGGCCCGAAGATCAAGCACACCGCCTTCATCATCCCGAAGGGCACGCCCGGCTTCACGCTGAACCCCCGCGATCACAAGCTCGGCATCCACGCCGCGCACTCGTGCACCGTGTTCTTCGAGGGTTGCAAGGTCCCGGACAGCGCAGTCGTCGGCAACGTCGGCGAGGGCTTCAAGGTCGCGATGGCGACGCTCGACGGCGGGCGCATCGGGATCGCGAGCCAGGCGCTCGGCATCGCGAAGGCGGCGCTCGGCACCAGCCTGGGCTACGCGAAGGAGCGCAAGAGCTTCGGCGTCCCGATCGCGCAGCACCAGGCGATCCAGTTCATGCTCGCCGACATGGCGGTGGAGCTCGACGCGGCCCGCCTCCTCACGTGGCGCGCTGCGACGATGAAGGACAAGAAGGTTCGCCACTCGATGGAGTCCGCCGAGGCGAAGCTCTTCGCGAGCGAGATGGCCACCAAGGTGGCCCACAAGGCGATCCAGATCCACGGCGGCTACGGCTACTCGACCGAGTTCCCCGTCGAGCGCAACTACCGCGACGCCCGCATCACCGAGATCTACGAGGGCACGAGCGAGATCCAGCGCATCGTCATCGCCGCGAGCGTCCTCAAGGGGTGACGGGCATGTCGAAAAGAACGCGGCGCCTCCTGCCGCTCGCGTGCGCGCTTTCGTGCGTGAGCGCGAGCGCGTGCGGCGGCTCGAACCAGGAGGCGAAGGAGCCCGAGCCCGTCGTCGCGACGACGCGCGAGCCGGAGCGACCCAAGCTCGCGGTCGCGCAGGAGCTCGGCTCGATCGATCCCGATCAAGTCCAGAAGATCTGGAACCGCCTGCGCCCCGACTTCGACAATTGCCGAAAATCCGGCCTCGAGCGCGTCGAGTACCTCCACGGCGACGCGAAGGTCTTCCTCCGCGTCGGGCCCGACGGCGCCGCGAAGTGGACCTTCCTCGAGGAGTCGAACCTCGGCGATCGCGACACCGAGAAGTGCCTCCTCGGAGTCATCACCGCGACGTCGTGGCCCAAGCCGGAAGGCGGCGACGCCGAGGTGAGAAACTCCATCGGCTTCGATCCCGAAGGCCGTCCGCCCGCCTCGTGGTCGACCGACAAGATCGCCGCGATCCTCGGCAAGAACGACAAGGACCTGCACCGCTGCAAAGGCAGCCTCAAGGCGACCTTCCACGTCACGCTCTACGTCGCGCCCCACCACAAGGACGGCAAGGTGCAGGCGGTGGGCGTCTCGGTTCCGAGCAAGGACGGCGCCGAGAAGATCGACTGCATCGTCGGGGAAGTGAAGAGCTGGAAGATGCCGAGCCCCGGCAGCTGGGGCGCCAAAGTGGAGTTCAGGATCTGACGCCATGGACCTATCGCTCACAGAGACCCAGAAGGCCGTCCAGGACACCGCGCGCGAGTTCGCCACGCGCGTCATCGCGCCGGTGGCCCGCGAGATCGACGAGAAGGAGCGCTTCCCGCGCGAGATCCTGAAGGGCCTCGCCGAGCTGGGGCTCATGGCCGTCAACGTGCCCGAGGAGCTCGGGGGCGCGGGGGCTGGGGTCGTCTCCTATGCGCTCGCGATGCAAGAGATCGCGCGCGCGTGCGCGTCGACTGCGGTGACGATGGCCGTCACGAACATGGTCGGCGAGGTGATCGCTGCGTTCGGCAGCGACGAGCAAAAGGCGCGCTGCTGCGCGAAGCTCGCGAGCGGCGAGTGGATCGCCGGGGCTTTCGCCCTCTCCGAGTCCGAAGCAGGCAGCGATCCCGGCGGCATGCGCACGGTCGCGACGAAAGACGGCACCGACTGGGTGCTCGACGGCGCCAAGCAGTGGATCACGAGCGGCGCGCACGCCGGCGTCATGGTGGTGTGGGCGCGCACCGCCGACAGGGCGACGCACCCCGGCACGCGCGGCATCTCGTGCTTCCTCGTCGAGGGCGGCACGCCGGGACTCAAGGTCGGCCGCGCCGAGGACAAGATGGGCATCCGCGGTTCCAACACGGTGCCACTGACGTTCGACGGCTGCCGCATCCCGGAGTCGGCGCTGCTCGGCCAGCTCCACGGCGGCTTCAAGATCGCGATGATGGCGCTCGACGGCGGGCGCATCGGGATCAGCGCGCAGGCGATCGGCATCGCGCGCGCGGCGCTCGAGGAGAGCGTCCGCTACGCGCTCGAGCGCAAGCAGTTCGGCAAGGCGATCGCCGAGTTTCAGGCCATCCAGTGGAAGCTCGCCGACATGCGGACGCAGCTCGACGCGTCGCACCTGCTCTGCATGCGGGCGGCGTGGCTCAAGGAGAACAAGCGCGAGTTTTCGCGCGAGGCGTCGATGAGCAAGGTGTACGCGACGGAGGCCGCCAACCGGATCGCGAACATGGCCGTGCAGATCCACGGCGGCTACGGGTACATCCGCGAGTTCGCGGCCGAGCGGCACTTGCGGGACGCGCGCGTCACGATGATCTACGAGGGGACGAGCGAAGTGCAGCGCGTCGTCGTCGCGCGATCGCTGCTCACCTAGAACGCGTGCCCCACAGCAACGTGCGCTGGAAGGGGTAGAGGAAGGGGCGGTCGTCGGGTAGGCGGGACAGGAGGCTTGCGCGGTAGGTCTCTTCGAACGAGGCGTAGGTTTTGGCGTCGAGGCGTGTGCGGAAGTCTGTGAGCAGCGTGCCTTGGACCCACTCGAAGACGGAGTCGCGTGAAGGGAGGAGGTGGGAGTAGACCTCGGTTCGAACGCGGGTGGGGCGAAGTCCGAGGGCGTGCAGGAGGGACGCGTAGTCCGCGGAGGCGAGGACGTTGATTGGCGGGACGTAGCCGCCGAGCGCTGCGGTGAAGCTAGGAGCGCGGGCGAGCTCGCGGGCGAGATCGTGGGTGACGTAGGCGTGGTTCGCGGGGACCTGGATCGCGAGCTGGCCGCCAGGGGCGAGCCAGGTGGCGAGGCGGGTGAGGAGCGCGGGGTGGTCGGGGAGCCAGTGGAGCGACGCGTTCGCGAAGACGAGGTCGAGGCTCGCGGGGGGGAGGGCGAGACTTGCGACGTCCGCCTGGACGAACGACAGGCCGGGGAGCGGCGCGACGTGGGAGCGCGCGGCCGCGAGCATTTCGGTGGAGCTGTCGTAGCCGACGGTCTCGCGGCAGCCGAGGCGCTCGTGGAGGATGCGCGTGAGATCGCCGGTGCCGCAGCCGAGATCGACGGCGCGCATGTTCGGCGACGGCTGCACGAGCGCGAGGAGATCGAAGAACGGCTGGCTGCGTTCGTCGCGGAAGCGCTCGTATTGGGCGGGATCCCAGCTCACCGCGGTGTCGCCGTGAGCACGTCCACAGCCACCTTCGGCCGCGCGACCTTCGCGGCGCCGATGCGCTCGAGGTGCGCCATGGCGGCGAAGACGGTCGCCTCGTCCCACGCGTCGCCGACGAGCTGCAGGCCAATGGGGAGGGAGGCGTCGTCGAGGCCGACGGGGGCGGTGCCGGCGGGGAGGCCGGTGAGGTTGCCCACGAACGCGTAGCGGCAGAGCGCCTCGATGACGCGCGCGTCGAGCATTCCGCCCCCGAACTCGGCGTCGGTGACGCGCGGCGCGGTCGACGTGGTCGTCGGGAGGGCGAGGAGATCGACGTCCCCGAGGACGTTCGCCACCTCGCGGCGCAGGCCGGCGCGGAGGCGCTGCGAGTCGAGCAGCTCCGGCGCTGTGAGCGTGTCGAGCGTCGCGAAGGTGATCTGGAGATCGTGCGTGAGCTCGTCGGCGTGGTCGCGCCACTCCGCGAAGAGGGCCGCGCGGGCCTCGACGGCGATGCTCACGTAGCCGATCGCCGCGGCGTAGCGCGCCATCGGGATCGTGACGGGGACGAGCACGGCGCCCTCCTTCTCGAGCGCGCGGAGGGCCTCGCGTCCGGCGCGGGCCACAGCGGCGTCGGCGTCGCGCCACTCGCTCTCCTCGATCCCGATGCGCAGGCCGCGGACGCCGCGGCCGATCGCGCGGGTGAACTGGCCGGCGACGAGCGGTGGGGCCCAGCGCGTCTCGTCGTCGAGCGGATCGGCGCCGCCGGTGACCTCGAGCACGCGCGCGAGATCGAGCGTGCTCGTCGCGAGCGGGCCGAGGTGCGCGACGGTGCCGCCCGATGCGCTCTCGCGCGAGATGCGCCCCCAGGTGGGCTTGATGCCGAATACACCATTGAGCGCGGCGGGGATCCGGATCGATCCGCCGCCGTCGGCCCCCATGCCGAAGGGGACGAGCCCGGTGCCGACCGCGACGCCGGTGCCCGTCGACGAGCCGCCGGGAATGCAGTCCGTCGCGTGCGGGTTGCGCGGCATCGGTCGCTTGGGGTTGATGCCGGTGGGGGTCATCCCGTACTCGGTCATCGCCGTCATGCCGACGAGGATCGCGCCGGCCTCGCGCAAGCGCGCCACGACGGTGGAGTCCTTCGCCGACTTCACGCCGTCGTACAGGTGCGTGCCGAAGCTCCACGGAAAGCCGCGGATCGCCATCTCCTCCTTGATGACGCACGGCACGCCGTCGAGCGGGCCGCGAGTTTTGCCGCTCCGGTGCCGCGCCGTCGCCGCCGCCGCCTCCTCGCGCGCGACGTCGTCCGCGTACATGTAGATAGGCCCCATCGTCGGCGTCCGCGCCGCGAGCTCGCGCGCGAGGGACAGCGCCCGATCGACGACCGCGGTCGGGCTCGATTCGCCTTTCGCGTACGCGCGTGCGTACGACTCGCTCGTCCCGCTCCACGGCGCCGCCGGCGTGCCGAGCGCGAGATCTTCGCCCTCGCGCGGCGGTCGCGCCTGGAGCGGGCCGTTGTGGAGCGGCAGCTTGCCGCGCGACTCGATGGGCAAGCCAGCGAGCTCGTTCACTTTGAGCTCGGCGCGCAAAAGGCGCGGGAGGGTGAGCGCACCGAAGCGACTGCGCACGAGGCGCGCGGCGGAGCGGAGCGCGAGACCGGAGAGGCGAGGGGAGCTGGCCATGGGGGATCGATTGTAGGTGTGGAACCCTGCCGCAAACAGTGCTTCACTCTTAATGCGCATGGCAGGACCAACCATCCGGCAGCGCTTGAGCGCTACGCGGGGGGCCGTTCAGGCCGCGGTCGTCAACCAAGCTGCGCACGCGTTCGCGCGTGTTCGCTACGCATTGCCCGACGCGCAGCCGGGCCGCCACGACGTCGTCGTCCACCACGACGTCGCCTACGCCGATCCCGGCGACGCCGCCCATCGCCTCGACGTCTACATCCCCGCCCGGACCGAGCGCCCCACGCCCGTCGTCATGTACGTGCACGGCGGCGCGTTCTCGATGCTCTCCAAGGACACGCACCGCGTGATGGCCCTCGCCTTCGCGCGGGGCGGGTACCTCGTCTTCAACATCAACTACCGCCTCGGCCCCCGCCACCTCTTCCCCGCGCCGCTCGAGGACGCCGCGACGGCGCTCCTCTGGGTGCACGAGCGCTGCGAGGAGTACGGCGGCGATCGCACGCGCCTGGCCATCGCCGGCGAGAGCGCGGGCGGCAACCTCGTGACGGCGCTCGCCATCGCGCACGCGTCGCCGCGCCCCGAGCCGTTCGCGCGCGCGGTCTTCGAGAGGAACCTCCCGCTCCGCGCCGTCGTCTCGACCTACCCGTTCCTCGATCTGACCGACATCGATCGCTACCGCCTTCACCCCAAGATCGCCTTCTGGGCGCGCGACATGCTCAGCGACGCGGCGGTCTGTTACGTTGGCCACGACATCCACGGCGGCGTCCGCAACAACCCGTTGTCGAGCCCGCTCCTCGTCCTCGAGCACGGCTTTCGGCCCGCCCGCCCCCTGCCGCCCTTCTTCACGAACGCCGGCACCAAAGATCCATTGCTACCCCACGCGCGCCGCCTCAAGGCCGCGCTCGATCGCCTCGGCACGCCATGTGAGCTTCTGGTTCAACCTGGCGAGATCCACGGGTACGATGCGATGGTGTGGCGCCCCGCGGCCCGCCTCAAGTGGAAGAAGACCCACGAGTTTCTGGAGCAGCACATGCGCGCATCCCCGGTGAAGAGCACGAAGGAGGTTCGACCTTGAAACAAGAGGAGATGCGTGGGAACGATAAGGCCGTGTCGACGGCGATCACGAACGGCATCCGCGTCTCGGTGCAGTCGGTGTACGTGCCCGAGCAGTCTGCGCCGCGGGGGAAGCGCTACGTCTTCGCCTACACGGTGAAGATCGCCAACGAGGGCAGCGCGAGCGCGCAGCTCCGCAGCCGCCACTGGATCATCACCGACGCGGCCGGCAAGGTCGAAGAGGTGCGCGGCCCCGGCGTCGTCGGCCAGCAGCCGCTGCTGCGCCCCGGCGAGGAGTTCGAGTACACGAGCGGCTGCGTCCTGCAGACCCCGCGCGGCGAGATGAAGGGCACGTACCAGATGCAGCGCAGCGATGGATCGAGCTTCGACGCCGCGATCGCACCGTTCGCGCTGTCCTTGCCGTACACGCTCAACTGAGCGGCATCACCTCAGCCGCATCACCTGAGCGGCATCACCTGAGCGCCATCACACCGTGACGGTCGCGCCCGAGGCTTCCTTCACGATGCGCGCGAGCTGGGCGAAGAGCTCCACCGCCGGATCCTTGTCGCTCAGCCACGCGTCCTTCGCCTCGTCGTAGGAGAAGTGCCATGCGCGCGCGTTCGCGGCGACCCAGAGCTGGCGGGTCGGGCGCTGCGTGTTGATGATGCACTTCTTGCCGCCCTTGAAGGTGAGGGAGAGGACGTCTCCGGCGCGCTCCAGGTCGACCTCGTCGGGATCGTGATCCCCGAGCGCGCGCTCGATGCGACCCAGCGCGAGATCGGCGAGCGTCTGGTAGCGCGATTCGTCCATGGCGCCGACTATGCCAAAGAAACGCGGCCGCCGGGGATCCTTCGCCGCACCCGCGCGCTCACGCGACGCGGGGCAGCTCGGCGAGCAGCTGCTCGAGCATCGACGAGCTGCCGCTGCGCGAGATCAGCACCGGCCGCCCCGCCTGCTGCGCGGCCTTCTTCGCGAAGAGCACGCCGCCGTGGCTGTTCACCGACGTGACGACGACGACGACGTCGCTGCGCTTCACGACACCCCGCAGCTCGTCCGCGCCCCGTCCGCGCACGTCGCCGCAGTGGAAGAGGAGCTTGTGCCCGGCCGCCTCGGCGACCTCCTCGAGGGCCCGTTCGTTCCGATCCAATCCCCCGATCCAGGCGATCTTCATGTTGTTCAATATAATAGACATACGTTCTGTTTAACAGACCGTGGCGCGTCGATTTGTCGTTAGTGGCTGAATTCGCGTTGGATTTTCTCCACTAAAAAGCGGTTCTCACGCGCGCCGTCGGCGCTTGCCGCCATTTTCCTCCGCCGAAACCATCCTGACACAGTGCGTCATTAAGGTGGAGACGATGACCTCCGCGGGCCCGCCATGTCGATCGGCCGAGCCGCCGCGCACCCTGGCGGTGGTGGGTGGCACGCACGTGGTGCTCCGGCCGATTGCTCCGAGCGATGCGCCGCTACTGCACGCGGCGTTTCACGCGCTCTCCCCGGAGTCGCGGTACCTGCGCTTCCTCGGGCACCTGTCCGATCTCACTCCGTCGATGCTCCGCTACCTGTGCGAGGTCGACGGACGAGATCACGTCGCCTACGTGGCGGTGGTCGAGACGCCGGCGGGCGAGGCGGAGCGCATCGTCGGCGTCGCGCGCTTCGTCCGCGCGCGCGACGAGATCGACACCGCGGAGATCGCCATCACCGTCGCCGACGAGCTCCACGGCTTCGGCCTGGGCACGCTGCTGCTCGAGTCGCTCGCGCACGCCGCGGCCACGCGCGGAATCCGTCGCTTCACCGCGTACACGCTCCGCGAGAACCGCGCGATCCGCCACGTGCTCGCGCACGGCGGCGCGACGACGCTGCTGGACGACGACACGCTGGAGGTTCGGCTGTTCTGACGACTTTAGTTGCACAAGCCAAGGGCCGCCCCGTCTGACCCGCACGTCGGCTTCGCGGGCGGGCAGTCGCCGGCCGCGTAGCACTGGAACGCGTTGGGATGGCAGATCTTCGTCCCCGCGCCCGACAGGTAGCGCGGGCCGAGCTCGGAGCAGCTGTAGTCCGGCGTTCGGCAATCGGCGTTCGAATCGCAGATCTTGAAGCAAGCGGGCTGGCCCTCGCCGGGGAGGTTCGCGCACGTCGCGCCTTTCGGACAGAGCGCAGTTCCGTCGCACGGCGTGATCGTGCAATACCCGCCGGGGAAGCCGTCGTTCCCCTCCTCCTTGCACTTGTGGTTCGGCGCCGTGCCGCACACCGCCTCGGCATCCCCGGTGATGATGCACGGGCTGCCCACGCTCGAGGTCTTGCCGTCGAGCTTGCACTTGTTGTCACCGGGATCGCAGATGATGTTGTCGCCGGTGCATACCGTCCCGCAATCCCCCGCGCCGGAGTCGCCACCATCCTGGGCGTCGCCCGTGGCGTCGCCGGTCGCGTCGCCTGTAGCGTCGCCGGTCGCGTCGCCCGTCGCGTCACTCCCCGAGTCCGCGGACGCATCCGACCCGCCGACCGCGTAGCCGGTGAACGATTCGCCGATGACGAGCCAGCAGCCGGCGAGCACCGGCGTCGCCGCGAGCGCGAGGAGGGTCCAGCGGTTCATCGCGATCTAGAGTGAAGCTCCGCCCGCATGGTTCGCAGCTTACCCGGCCGACAGGGAGTCTGCCATCCGTGAGAGAGCGGGTGCCCCCGGGACGATGAGGGTCGCATTTGGTCGGGATCAGTCGTCGTCGCCGAACGCCGCGCGCATGGAGGGCGCGCGCCTCAGGCGTTCGGCAAGCGTCTTCTTGCGAAGGCCCTCCTCGACGATCGCCCACGCGTCGCGGGTGGTGTCCAGCGGCCTCGTCTCCACGTAGGAACCGTAGCATGGCGCGCGCGCCTTCCGACGGAGGCTGCGCTCGGGGTGGCCACTCGGTCCATCACCACGCCGCGCCGGCGGGGCGTCTCGACTTCCTCCGCGCGTCGGCTCATGATGCAGTGAGGCCATGGCGCAGCCGACGCTCCCGCGACATCACTACAGCTACGCGGAGTATCTCGCGTACGAGCGTGACAGCGGCCTCAAACATGAGTTCGACGCGGGGGAGATCTTCGCGCTGGCGGGGGGGTCCCGGCGACACAATGCGCTCGCGTCGCGCATCAGCGCAGCCCTCGAGGCGGGTCGCGGCCCTGGGTGCGTCGCCTTCCAGTCGGACCAGAAGGTCCGCGTCCTCGCGACGGGCAAGGCCACGTATCCCGATGCCACGCTCGTCTGTGGCCCCATCGAGGGTGATCCTGCGGACGCCTTGGGCGCGACCATCACGAATCCGACGACGCTCGTGGAGGTGCTCTCCCCGTCCACCGAGCAAGACGATCGAGGTGGCAAGTGGCAGCACTACCAGCTCATCCCCGCGCTACAGGAGTACGTTCTCGTCAGCCAGGCCAGCCCCCGCGTGGAACGCTACCGCCGGCTCTCCTCGGGCAGCTGGGAGTACTCGGACGTGACGCAGGGGACCCTCACCCTCTCGAGCGGCGCGGTCATCGATCTTGCGAAGCTGTACGGCGGTCTGCCCGACTGACCTTCGGCGCGTAACGGGCGGCGGCTAGGTGAGCTGGATACAACGTCGTCTCCAGTACGGTGTTCGTAGGGTTCGACGTTCACCGCTACGGGCAGCCCTCGCCCGTCCGCGGCTGGATGCGATTCACGCGATGAGCCTGGTCTATCTCGCCTCAGCTCCCCGCCACATCCACGCCAATCGCGGCGCGCAGCTCCGCGAAGCCGTCGCTCACCGCGAAGAGGCACATCTGCTGAACCCGCGCGCGCGGCGGCAAATCGCAGGCGTTCTGGCCGTCCTGCAGCATCGCCCGGCGCGCGTACTCCACGTGGCCGCACAGCAGCAGTCCGACGCGTGAGCTCGACAGGTCCGCCAGGCGCGACCACTGCTTCACGTCGAGCTTGGTGCCCGCCGTGGTCGCGCGGACGACGGCGCCCTGCAGGATGGATCGCTCGTCCGCCGTCATGAGCCCGGCGAGCTCGCGGTCCGAGCGCGTGATGGCCGGATCGGGGGACGCCTCGCCCTTCACGATGCGGACGGCGGTGGCGAGCGCGTTCGTCATCTCGGACACCGTGGGGAAGAGCGCGCGGCCGAAGAGCTCGGGGCGCAGCTCGGCGAGGCGCTTGCCCACGAGGAACGCCATGGCCTCGTGCGAGAGCGAGTCCAGCGCCTCGCAGCTCGAGACGAGCGACGGCACGTTCGACGCCGCGATGGCCAGCGGCTGCGGCGGGCCGCGGCGCGCGAACACGCTCGGCACAGGCACGCTCAGGATGGCCGACGCGTTGTTGATGGCGTCGAGCAGCGCGCCCGCGTTGTACGAGTGGTCGGGGCGCATCGGCTCGCCGAACGCCGTCGCGCGCTGCGCCTGGGGGATCATCGCGGCGCGTGCGCGCGACGTCGCCTGCGCCATGACCGCGAAGATGCCGGTGAGCGTCGGATCGAGATCCTTGTGCAGGATGTGCGAGCGCCAGGCGCCGGCGGTGATCATTCCGGGCACGTACGAGAGCGCGACGGGCGGGTAGTCGTCGTGGAACTTGCGCTGCGCGTCGGTGAGCGGGCCCATGTGCGCGAGCACGTTCACGGCGCACCACGCCTTGTCGAAGGTGCGCGCGCGGAGGAAGAGATCGTAGAGCGTCGTGTAGAGGCTGACGCTCGAGGGCTCCTCCGCGAGGGCGGCGCGCGTCACGCGGAGCGCGTCGTCGATGCGGCCGGCGACGATGTACAGCTCGGAGACGATCTTGCGGTTCTCCTCGCTCGGCTTCAGCGCTCCGGCGGCGCGGAAGGCGTCGAGGGCGCCGTCGGCGTTGCCGATGCGATCGCGGTAGATGAGCCCGAGCTGGTGGAAGAGCGCGTGGCGGAGCTCCACCTCGTCGTCGCTCGTGCGGTGAATCATGCGGCGGTAGGACTTCTCGAGCGCCGCCCAGTCCTTGAGCTCGGTGTAGATGCGCACGACGCGCTCGAACGCGTCGAGGCGCGTCGGATCGATCGAGATCGTCTCCTCGAAGAGCTCGGCGGCGCGGTACGGATCGCCGATCTTGTCCTGCATCGCCTGGCCCATCGTGAAGACGCCCTTGGCCTTCTTCACCGGGTCGCGATCGATCTCCACGACGGCGCGCAGCGTCTCGACGAGCTTCTCCCAGCACGAGAGCTCGCCGTACACCCACAGGAGCGTGTGAAGGAGCCACGAGTCCTTGGGCTTGATGACGAGCGCGTCCTCGAAGGCGAGCGCGGCCATCGGCAGGTTCTTGGCGCGGTGGGTCCACGTCTCGCCGGCCTCCACGAGGAGCGTGTAGCGGGTCGCGTCGTCGGCGGCGGCCTCGGCGAGGCGCTTCTTGAACGACGCGGCGTGCTCGAAATCCCCGCGGGCGAGGTAGATCTCGCTCGTGGCGGCGAGGGCCTGGACGTTGTCGGGCTCCCGCGCGAGGGCGCGGCCGAGCGTGTCGAGCGCACGCGCGTCGGCGCCGAGGGCGCGCTCGACCGCGGCGAGGTGGACGAGCGAGCCGGCGGGCAGCGACTCGGCGTTGTCGCCGATCTCCGCGATGGCGTTCCGCGCGCGCTCGAGGACGGCGGGATCGTTCTTCGCCATCTCGCAGACGACGAGGAGATCCTTCTGCCCGTCCGCGGCGCGGCGATCGATCTCGTAGGCGGCGAGGCCGGCGATGACCGCGCGCTCCAGGTTGTCCATCTTCGTCGCGATGCGCGACGCGAGGCGGAGCAGATCGAACGCGCGCTCGTGGTCGCCGTCGCGGGTCGCCGCGTTGACGAGCAGCTCGCAGAGGGGCGCGGCCTCGGGCCAGCGCGACTCCTTCGCGTACCTCGGCAGGACGGCGGCGGCGGCGGTCTCGTTGCTGGGGTCCGCGTGGGCGGCCTCCTCGTAGGCGTTGAACGCGCCGCTCTCCGAGCCGATCTGCTTGCGCACGCGCGCGAGCTCCACGAGGAGCTGCGCCCGCACGCGCGCCGAGTCGGTCAGGCCCGCCCGCTGCTCGAGGCAGTAGGCGACGCGTCCGGTGTCGCCCTCGCGCTCGGCGTCCTTCTGCAGCGCCTCCCACGCCCCGGCGTGGCCTGGTGCCATGGAGAGCGCGCGTTCGTAGTACTGCCGCGCGCCGCCCGGATCGCGCGCCGGTGAGGACAGCATGTCGCCGATCTGCACCAGCATCTGCGCGGCCTGCGCGGCGTCGGGCGCGAGCTGCGCGAGCCGACCGCGGTACGCCGCCGACGTGGCCCAGTCGCTCCGCTTCTCGGCGAGGCGGGCCAGCTCGGTGAGCGCCGTGGTCGACCGCGGATCGAAGCTCGCCATGCGCTCGTACGTCTCGCTCGCGGCGTCGAGATCGAACAGCTTGCTCTCCTGGACCTCCGCCATTCTCCCGAGGACTACGGCCTTCTGCGCGTGATCCTTGGCGAGGCTCGCCCGCCGATCGAGCGTGCGGATGACATCGCTCCACGCGCGCATCGCGATGTGGCAGCGCTCGAGCGCCTCGAGGGCCTCGTCACGGCGCGGATCGATGTCGAGCACCTCCGACAGGACGCGCGCGGCCGCGTCGTAGCGGAGAAAATGCTTCTCGTGCAGGAGCGCCAGCCGCAGGAGCGCCTGCGCGCGATCCTCGCTCGACGACGCCTCGCTCTGCCCTTGCTTCTCGAGGACGCCCTCGAGCTGCGGGTACTTCTCCTGGGCGCGGTAGATGCGCTCGAGGCCGCCGAGCGCGTCGATGTTCTCCGCATCGATCTCGAGCGCGGCCTCGTACGCCTTCTGCGCTTCGCCCACGTCGCTGAGGTAGAACTCGAACAGATCGCCGAGCGCCATGTGGACGGGGACGCGCTCCTTCCGGCGCAGCCCGTCGAGCGCCCGCACGAGCGCGTCTTTCGCGAGCACGTAGCTGCCCTGGTCCTTGTACCCGCTGGCGAGCTCGAGCTGCACGAGCGGGTGCTTCGGATCGAGCTTGCGGATCCGATCCTTGTACTGCTCGGCGAGAGCGGGCGAGCCCTTCTCGACCGTGTACCAGCGGATCAGGTGCTCGCAGAGCTTCGCCTGACGCTCGCGGTCGCTGCACTTCTTCATCGCGTCGTCGACGGCGACGACGAGCGGCGACCACTTGTTCGTACGCCGCGCGATCGCCTCGATGCTGTCGACGGCATCGGTGTCGAACGGATCGAGGGTCAGCGCTTCGACCAGCGCGTCGATGGCTTGCTCGGGATCGGAGAGGCGCAGATCGAAGATCTCGGCGATGAGCTTGAAGAGCTCCGCCTTGGCCTTGGGAGCATCGGTGCTCTCGAGCTTCTGGAGATAGAGCTCGATGAGCTCTTCCCATCGGCCGGTCACGCGGAGGCGCGTCTCCTCGTCGCCGGTGAGGAAGCCGCTTTGCGAGGGGCTGGGGAGCGGCCCACCGCGGGAGACCGTCTCGGCGTTCTCGATCGCCACCATCGTCTCGAGATCGCGGAGCGACTCCGGATCGGGGACGACCATCACCTCGCCGGAGCTGGCCGAAGCGCCGGGCACGCGCAGGTCGATCTCCACCTCCTCGACGTCGATGGAGCTCTGCCGTGCGACCGGAAACTGGGTCGTCGGGCGCGTGTCGTCCGGATCCCCCACATCCCAGGTGGGGTCTCGCTCATCCGGCACGCCGGCTCGAATCTGCGCGTTTGACCCGCGCTGCGCCATCCACTGTTCCTCCTTCGTCCCTTGGAAGGAGGAGAGTCTGCGAGGTCCGTGCCCTGCCCAGCCGTCTTCAGCAGAATTTTTCAGGCCAGCTGTACGCGCCGGTAGGCACGCCGATCCGAGCGGCCCCGCCACGGCGGAGGTCTCGAGAACACCGAGGTTTTTGCTTGACGACCCCCTTCCCCGACCATACATGTTGGGTCAAGTCGATCCTTAACGTAAGACGTATGGGTCACGACCATGAGCAACATCCGACTCCCCATCCTCCGAGAAGCCTTGGCACCGCCCGCGTCGGCGCCGGAGCTCGTGGATGAGGAGCTCATGCAAATCGGCGATCTCGCAACGAAATGCGGGAAGACTGTGCGCGCCATCCACCTCTACGAGGAGCTCGATCTCCTCCGCCCGGCCGCCCGCTCCAAGGGCCGGTACCGACTCTACGCTCAGGACGCCCTCGTCCGCATCCGCTGGATCCACCGGCTCCAGGAGATGGGCTTCAGCCTGACCGACATCCAGACGGTCGTTCGCGACTGGGAGCAGTCGCAGAGCGCGCCCCGGATGATGGTCAAGATGCGCGACGTCTACCGGAAGAAGCTCGCCGAGGCGCGCGCGCAGATCCGGCGGATGCAGGATCTCGAGCGCGAGCTCCAGGCGAGCCTCGTTTACCTCGACACCTGCGACACGTGCGATCCCGAGCGCCTGCTCCACGCGTGCCGCTCGTGCGATCTGCACGACTGTCGCGACCACGTCCCCGAGCTCGTGGCCGGGTTTCATCTGGCGGGCAACAAGACCGCCACCAAGGACGACTGAGATGCTGGATCCGAAGAAGCTCGACGCGAAGGCCACGGCCGTGAAGCTCCCCATCTTCATGGACTACCACTCGACCACTCCCGTCGATCCGCGCGTCCTCGAGGAGATGCTGCCGTACTTCCAGCTCGAGAGCGGCAAGTTCGGAAACGCGGCGAGCCGCAGCCACGTCTTCGGCTGGACGGCAGAAGAAGCGACGGACTACGCCCGCGACCGCCTCGCCAAGCTGATCAACGCGCAGAGCGAGAAAGAGATCGTCTGGACGAGCGGCGCGACCGAGTCCGACAACCTCGCGCTGAAGGGTGTCGCCGAGTTCTACAAGGACAAGGGCAACCACATCATCACGACGGTCACCGAGCACAAGGCGATCCTCGACACGTGCAAGCGCCTCGAGAAGGAGGGCTTCGTCGTCACCTACCTCGGCGTCGCCACCGACGGCCGCGTCGATCCCGACGACGTGAAGAGGGCCATCACCGACAAGACGATCCTCGTCAGCATCATGGCCGCGAACAACGAGATCGGCACCGTCCAGCCGCTCGAGGAAATCGGAAAGATCACGCGCGAGCGTGGCGTGCTCCTCCACTCCGACGCCGTGCAGTCGGTGGGCAAGGTGCCGTTCGACGTGCAGAAGATGAACGTCGATCTGGCGTCGATCACCGCGCACAAGATGTACGGCCCCAAGGGCGTGGGCGCCCTCTACGTGCGGCGCAGCAAGCCGCGCGTGCGCCTCGTCGCGCAGATGGACGGCGGCGGCCACGAGCGCGGCATGCGCTCGGGCACGCTGAACGTGCCGGGCATCGTCGGCTTCGGCAAGGCCGCCGAGATCATGCGCACCGAAGGCAAGGCCGACAACGAGCGCATCTTCCGCATGCGCGAGCGCCTGCGGACGCGCCTCCAGTCCGCGATCGACGAGACGTACATCAACGGCTCGATGGAGCACCGCCTCCCCGGCAACCTGAACATCTCGTTCAACTTCGTCGAAGGCGAAGCGATGATGATGGCGATCAAGGACGTCGCCGTCTCGAGCGGCTCTGCGTGTACGAGCGCCAGCCTCGAGCCGAGCTACGTCCTCCGCGCCCTCGGCGTCGGCGACGAGCTCGCCCACTCGAGCATCCGCTTCGGCCTCGGCCGCTTCAACACCGATGCCGAGGTCGACTACGTGGCCGATCTCGTCATCTCCAAGGTCAAGCACCTGCGGGACATGAGCCCGCTCTACGAGATGCACAAAGAAGGCATCGATCTGAAGAGCGTCCAGTGGACCGCTCATTGAGGAACTGAACATGGCCTACAGCGAAAAAGTCATCGAGCACGCCGAGAACCCGCGCAACGTCGGCACCCTCGACAAGGACGATCCCAGCGTCGGGACCGGGCTCGTCGGTGCGCCCGCGTGCGGCGACGTGATGCGCCTGCAGATCAAGGTGAGCGACAACGGCGTCATCGAGGACGCCAAGTTCAAGACGTTCGGCTGCGGCTCAGCCATCGCCAGCTCGTCGCTCGCCACCGAGTGGATCAAGGGCAAGACGGTCGACGAAGCGGCGACGATCAAGAACAGCGACATCGTCACCGAGCTGAACCTGCCGCCGGTGAAGATCCACTGCTCGGTCCTCGCCGAAGACGCCATCAAGAGCGCCATCGCCGACTACCGCGCCAAGCAGACGGCGAAGCGCGCCGCGAAGGCTCAATAGAGGTAGCGCGATGATGACGAGCGAAGTCACCAGCCCCAAGCCCGAGTCGGCGACGTCCGAGTCGAAGCCGCCGTCGAGTACGTCCAAGGCCGGAATCGAGGTCTCGCCCAAGGCCGTCGAAGCGATCAAAAAGCAGATCCAGAAGCGTGGCACGGCGGAGACCGCGCTCCGGGTCGGGATCAAAGGCGGCGGCTGCTCGGGCTTCAGCTACGTCATCCAGTTCCACGACGGGCCGCCCCACGCCAAGGACCGCGTCTACGACTACGTGGCCGAGGACGGCACGAAGGTGCGGGTCCTGTGCGATCCGAAGAGCCTGATTTACCTGAGCGGCGCTGTGCTCGACTGGGAGCAGACGCTCATGGCGCAGGGCTTCAAGTGGCGTAACCCGCAAGAGAAGTCGAACTGCGGCTGCGGCCACAGCTTCACGGTGTAGCCATGAACCCCTTCGCGGTGCTGGGGCTCGAGCCTTCGTTCGACGTGGATCTCGCGTCGATCGAGAAGACGCACCGCGAGCTGTCGCGCACGCTCCATCCGGACAGGTACGTCGGTGCGGGGGCGGCGGAGCGGCGCATGGCGCTCGGCAAGGCCGTCGAGGTGAACGAGGCGTGGCGCGCGGTGCGCGATCCGGTGCGGCGCGCGGAGGCCCTCTTCGAGCTGGCGAATGTTCCGGTGGGGGAGCGCGTCGAGCCGAAACCGACGACGGCGCTCCTGATGGACATGATGGAGCAGCGCGAAGCCCTCGCCGAGGCCAAGGCCGCGCGCGACATGGGACGCGTGAACGCGCTCGCGCGGACGATCGAAGAGCGCATGGCCGCGACGGAGCGCGCGCTGTCGGAGGGTTTTCGGAGGGGTGCCACCGCACCGCTCGTCCAGACGCTGGGCGAGCTCAGGTTTTACCGGCGCTTCCTCGACGAGGTGAGCGCCATCGAAGACGAGATCGCCCATGGCGCTGCTTGAAATTTTCGACCCCAAGGCCCCCCCCAAGCCCATCGGCATCGATCTGGGCACCACCAACTCGCTGGTCGCGTTCGTGCAAAACGAGCGGCCGCAGGCGATCGCGGACTGCGATCAGGACTTCCTCGTCCCGTCCGTCGTCAACTACGGGCCCAAGGGCGAGGTGCTCGTCGGGCGCCTCGCCGTCGCGCGCGCCGCGCTGGAGCCGCGCGATACGATCGTCAGCGTGAAGCGCTTCATGGGGCGCGGCGCCAACGACGCGGAGACGCGCCGGCTCGGCCCCTACGAGTTCGTCCCAGCGAAGGCCGGTGAGTCCAACGTCGTGCGGTTCCGCGTGCGCGGCCGCGAGCTCACGCCCGTCGAGGTCAGCGCCGACATCCTGCGCGCGCTCAAGCGCCGCGCCGAAGACGAGCTCACCAACATCGGCGGCGTCGTCATCACGGTGCCCGCGTACTTCGACGACGCGCAGCGCCAGGCGACCAAGGACGCCGGCCGCCTCGCCGGGCTCGACGTGCTTCGCCTCCTGAACGAGCCCACCGCCGCCGCGCTCGCCTACGGGCTCGAGAAGAAGAAGAACGGCCTCTTCTGCGTGTACGACCTCGGCGGCGGGACGTTCGACGTGACGATCCTCCTCCTCGAGGACGGCGTCTTCCAGGTAAAGTCCACGGGCGGCGACAGCGCGCTCGGCGGCGACGACATGGATCGTCTGGTTGCCGAGGAGGTCCTGAACGTTCGTGGCGGCTCCCCCACGGAGATCCGCGCGGCGCTCGACATGGCGCGCCAGATGAAGCACGGGTTGACCGACGCGTCCGAGGTCGTCGTCGAGGACACGCGCCTCACGCGGGAGCGCTTCGACGCGCTCATCCAGCCGCTCCTCGATCGCACCGGCATCGCTTGCCGGCGCGCGCTCAAGGACGCCGGAATCAAACCCGAGCAGCTGGACGGCGTCATCCTCGTCGGCGGCTCGACGCGCGTGCCCGCGGTGCGCGCGTACGTGCAGAAGGTCTTCGGCAAGGAGCCGCTCGCCGACATCGATCCGGAGCAGGTCGTGGCCATGGGCGCCGCCGTGCAGGCCGATCTGCTCGCCGGCGACGCGCAGGACGACGTGCTCCTCCTCGACGTGCTCCCCCTGTCGCTCGGCATCGAGGTCGGCGGTGGCATCGTCGACAAGATCCTCCCGCGCAACACGACGATCCCCACCGGCGCGCGCGCGACCTACACGACGCAGGAGGACAAGCAGACCGGGTTCGAGATCCACGTCGTCCAGGGAGAGCGCGAGCTCGTCCAGGACTGCCGGAGCCTCGCGCGCTTCACGCTGAAGGGGATCCCGCCGATGGCCGCGGGCATGGCGAAGCTCGAGGTGGAGCTCAAGGTCGACGCCGACGGCCTGCTCGCCGTGCACGCGAAGGAGCTCGTGACGGGCATCGAGCAGACCGTCGAGGTAAAGCCGTCCTACGGTCTGGACGACGAGGCCGTCGAGAAGATGCTGCTCGACGCCCTCGACCACGGCGAAGAGGACCTGCTCGCGCGCCGCATCGCCGAGGAGCGCGTCGAGGCGCACCGCATCGTCGCGGCGACGAAGAAGGCGCTCGATACGGACGCGGCGCTGCTCGGCGACGGCGAGCGGCCGAAGATCGAGGCGGCGATCCGGGCCGCCGAGGACGCGGCGCAGGGAACCGAGCCGCACCGGATGCACTCGGCGATCGAGGCGCTCGATCTCGCGAGCAAGGAGTTTGCGACGCGGCGGATGAACCGCGCCATCGCCAGGGCGTTCGAGGGCCGCAAGGTCGACGACGTCGCGACGGAGGTGGGGTGATGGCCAAGATCAAGTTCATCGGCTACGGCGAGGCTGAGGTCCCCGTCGGCGCGTCAATCCTGGAGGCCGCGCAGAAGGTCGGCGCGCCCGAGGGCTACGCCTGCGGCGGCGTGTGCGCGTGCTCGACGTGCCATGTCTACGTGCACAAGGGATCGGAGCTCCTGAGCGAGATGGAAGACGAGGAGAACGACATCCTCGACAAGGCCTTCGATGTCCGCGCGTCGTCGCGCCTCGGGTGCCAGTCCAAGATCGAGAAGGACGGCGATCTCGAGGTCGAGATCACGGTCGAGAGCTTGCAGGCCTTCGAGAACGAGCACCCCGAAGCGCGCGGAAAGTTCGTGAAGCGGCGCTGAGCGGTGCGCCGGCGGCTCACTCGCCGGCGTTCTTCTCCCCCAGCGTCGGCGAGACCTCGAGCACGCTGCCCACGACCTTGCCCTCGAGGCTGAACTCGCTGGGGATGCCGTCCGCGTCCAGATCGCCGATCGCCGTCGCCGTGAAGCCGGTGGCCGTCGCCTTGTAATCGTACTGGAAGTACTGCGGGCTCGACATCGAGAAGCCCAGGCAGGCAAACCCGGCGTTGGCGGCCTTGTCGACGTCCCAGTCCGCGGGCGAGGACATGTACTTCGTCCCGCTCGGCACCTTGGCGGGGACGGGGCTCGACGCCGAGGGACACACGTTGCCGTCGCGGGCGTACGCGGCCGAGGAGAGCATGCCGATCTGCGAGAGCGAGGACCGCGCCTCGACCTGCTTGGCGGTGGCGATGTACTTGCGCGTCCCGTAGATGCCGAGGACCGCGAAGATGCCGATCCCGCCGATGACCAGCGCGAGGATCGGAAGGACGACCACGAGCAGAATGAGGCCGATGCTCCACCCGCCGCTCTTCTGGGGCGGCGGCTGCATCTGCGGCGGGTACGGGTACTGAGGCTGCTGGTTCATCGGGAGTCTCTCTCTCTTGCCGTCGCCGTCGTCGTCGCCGTCGTCGCGTCCTGCGCCAGGGTTCCGCGGTCGAGCACCTCCATGCGCGCCCACCGCTTCGCGACGTATGTTCGTACCATGTCTCCCACGAGGCCGAGGTGCTCCATGTGATCCTTCGCGGCGTCGCCCTTGAACCCGAAGGCGTGCAAGGCGCCGGCGTCGGCGCGGTACGTCTGCTCCATGCCGTGCCCGTTGCGGCCGGACAGCGGCACCAGCGGCACGCCCACCACGGACAGGAGCGCCTGCGCCGACTCGGTGCTGCTCGCGTAGTCGGGCGTTCGGATCGACGAGTGCGTGAGCACCATGACCTTCTTCCGGTCCTTGGCCTGAGTCGCGAACTCGATGAAGGGGGCGAGTCCGCGCACCTCGGGCTTGTGCTCCTTGTCGTACGACGTGTGGATGCTGTCGAGGAGGATGAGCGCGTCGATCTTGTCGCCGTAGCCCTGGCGCAGGATCTTGAGGACGGCGCCGAAGCCCGCCGAGAAGGACACGACGCCGAGCCGGCGGAGGTGAAGCGGCGTTCCCACCGAGCTCCCGAGCTTGGTAAGCACCTCGTCGATCCAGCGGCCGAAGCGCGCGGGATCGCGGAGCGCGTCCTCGTAGGGGGCGCTGCCGAGGCCGAACGCTGCGCTGATGACCACGGCCTTGAGGTGCGCCGCGCGCCAGTCCTTCTCGCTCATCATGCCGGCGTGGAACTGGAAGACGACGTCGACCGCGCCGCCGTCCTTGGCGAAGTCGATCTTCGGGACGAGGTAGGGCGCGAAGCTCGCGCCGCGCCACTTCGGCTCGAAGTCGACCGCCTCGGGCTGAAAGGCGTCTTCGTCCGCGATCGCGATCGGGGCGGGCTTGGGTGGCGGCAGCTTCGGCGGCGGCGCGGGCGGCGTCTTCGCGCACGCGATCAGCAGCGCGACGAACGCGAACGCGGAGAGGGTTCGCTGGCGCGGCGCCGCTCGTGCGGCCACGTCAGATGCGCAGGCCGGGGGCGGGGAAGCGCGCGCACACCTCGCGTACCTCGGCGGCGACCTTGGCGAGGAGGGCTTCGTCGCCCGGCGCCGTGACGACGCGATCCATCCAGTCGGCCAGCTTCTTCATCTCGTCCTTGCCCATGCCGCGCGACGTGACCGCCGGCGTGCCGAGGCGGACGCCCGAAGGGTCGAAGGGCTTGCGGGGATCGAACGGCACCGAGTTGTAGTTCAGCACGATGCCGGCGCGGTCGAGGGCCTGCGCGGCGATCTTGCCGGAGACGTTCTTGTTCGACAGATCGATCACCATCAGGTGGTTGTCGGTCCCGCCGGTGGTGAGCGCGAAGCCGCGCGCCGTGAGCTCGTCGGCGAGTGAGCGTGCGTTGTCGACGATCGCCTTGGCGTACGCCTTGAAGCTGGGCTGGAGCGCCTCGTTCGCGGCGACGGCGATGCCGGCGGTCGTGTGGTTGTGGGGGCCGCCCTGCAAGCCGGGGAACACCGCGCGATCGATGGCCTGCGCGTGCTGCGCCTTGCAGAAGATCATGCCGCCGCGCGGGCCGCGGAACGTCTTGTGGGTCGTGGACGTCACGACGTCGGCGATCCCGACGGGCGAGGGGTGCGCGCCGCCGCAGACGAGGCCGGAGATGTGCGCGATGTCGGCCGCGAGGACGGCGCCGACCTCGTCCGCCACTTCGCGGAAGGCCTTCCAGTCGATCGTGCGGGGATAGGCGGTGGTGCCGCACCAGAGGAGCTTGGGCTTGTGCTCCTTCGCGAGCTTGCGGACCTCGTCCATGTCGATGCGGTGGGTCTTCGCGTCGACGCCGTAGGGCACGCTCTTGAAGTACTTGCCGGTGATCGACACCGCCCACCCATGCGTGAGATGCCCGCCGGCGGGGAGACCGAGGCCCATGATCGGATCGCCCGCCTTGCAGAAGGCGAGGTACACCGCGAGGTTGGCGGGGCTGCCCGAGTAGGGCTGCACGTTCACGTGCTCGGCGCCGAAGAGCGTCTTGAGCCGCGCGATCGCG
Organism: Myxococcales bacterium; assembly: GCA_025359105.1. Taxonomy (GTDB): domain Bacteria; phylum Myxococcota_A; class Polyangia; order Polyangiales; family Polyangiaceae; genus JANYHK01. The sequence continues at coordinate 61,605 of JANYHK010000016.1, forward strand.
AGCTCCTCGACCTGGTCGATGACCTGCTGCCCCTCGTAGTAGCGCTTCTTCGCGTACCCTTCGGAGTACTTGTTCGTCAGGACCGAGCCGGTGGCCTCCATGACCGCGCGCGACGCGTAGTTCTCGCTCGCGATGAGGCGCATGGTCTCGTGCTCGCGCCGGTTCTCGTCGGCGATGAGCTTGGCGATTTCCGGATCGGAGGCCTGGAGCGCGGGATCCCGTTCGGCGGTCATGAAGCGGATATAGAGCGGAAGTCGTTCGGCCGGAACGGGCAAACGACCGCGGCCGACCCAATGCCGTGTCGGGGCTCGCGGCGGCGCTCCCTCTCGACTAAGGTGCGCATCCGATGAGCGAAAACTTCGCCTCGCAGTTGAACCAGCAGCTCGGCGGTTGGAACAGCGTCATGGGCCTCTCTTTCTCGACCGCCACCGAAGAGCTCGTCGTCGGCGAGCTCACCGTCGCCCCCCAGCACCTCCAGCCCTACGGTATCGTCCATGGCGGGCTGCATTGCGGGATCATCGAGGCCGCGTGCTCCACCGGCGCCGCCGTTCACGCGATGGCGCGCGGCTACTCGGTCGTGGGCCTCGAGAACTCGACCTCCTTCATCCGCGCCGCGCGCGAAGGGGTGATCCGGGTCACCGCGCGACCGGTGACGCGCGGCAAGCGGACCCAGGTGTGGGAAGGGATTGTCACCGATCCCGAGGGACGCATCCTGGCCACGGGGCGCGTGCGCCTCCTTTGCCTCGAAGGCGGGGTCGACCTGGCGGGCAAGCCCGTCGGCTGACGCTCCCGGTGGTTTTGGGCTAGCCTCGAGGACCGTGAAGCGGCTCTTCGTCTCGGCGTTCGGTCTGCTCGTGCTGCTCGGCGGTCCCGCCGTGGCGTCGGCGGCGGAGGAGTCGGCGACGACGCTCGACTCGCCGAACCAGCGTCGCGCCGGCGTGGTGGTCGGCGTGAACGCGAGCTTCGGCCTCGCGGGCTCGAGCGGGTACCCGAACAGCGCGACCAAGATCGACAACCCTGCATTCTACTCATCGAGCGATCTGATGACGGGGGGCGGCGCCTCGCTCTTCGTGATGGGCGCCCTCGCCGACTACGTCAGCTTCGGGCTGTGGTTCGGGAGCTCGACGTTCCAGAGCGCCGACTGGCGATCGACCGGCTTCGGCATCGGGTTTCGCGTCGAGGCGTTTCCCCTCTACACGCTCGTGCCGCAGCTCGCCGATCTCGGTGTCTTCACGCAGCTCGGGCTCGGCTCGACGACGCTGCGGACGAAGCTGCCCGGGAACTACCCGAGCGCGGACGGCGCCCAGTCGTACCTCGCCGCCGGGCTCTTCTACGAGGCGTTCACGCCGAAGCTCTTCGGCGGGCACCTCGCCGTTGGTCCGAGCGCGCAGTACGACGTGATCACCGCACGCTCGATCGAGCGGCACGGCGCGGTCGCCGGGCTCCGCGTCGTGTTCTACGGCGGAAAGTAGGGCCTGTGGCAGGCATGCGCGCCGCGCGTGTCGTTTCGCTTCTCCTCCCGCTGACGGCCTGCGACTCGCCGAACGCGCGGGTCGGCGTCGGCGTCGGCGTCGGCGTCGATGGAGGCGAGGACGCGCGGGGGCCGTCGCGCGCGGAATCGAACGAGCCCGCCGACGCGCTCGGGCCAGGCTGCCGCCGCGCTGGCGCGCTCACTGGCGTCGAAGCCGACGAGAGCTGCGTCGTGCCGACCGCCGACGGGCAGGAGACACTCGCCTCGCTTCGGGTCCTCACGGCGACCCTGACGCCGGACGCGCCGGAGACGCTCGGGGGAGGCCAGATCAACCTGCGCCTCGCCCTCACGAACACCGGCAAGCGGCCGGTGGCGCTCGTTCTCGAAGCGGAGCCTCCCGGGGCGGGGCCCCACTACGACTGGTCGCTCCTCACCGGCCTGTCGGCCCCGCGGATCGTGCCGTCCGAGGGCTTCAAGGTGCGCTTCGCGATGAGGACGTTCGACGCGCGCGACATCTCGGTCGACCAGCTGCGGCTCGTCGGCCCGACGTCGACGCCGCCCGTCCGCCTTTACCGGATCGTGCTCGCGCCGCAGGCGGTGCTCACACACTCGTTCGTGTGGCTCGCCCTCGGCATCCCGGCGCCGTACCCGCCGTTCGAAGACGACGCGGGCCACCGCATCGTCCCCAAGACGGCGCCGCGACCGCTCTCTGCCGGGAAATATACGGTCGTTGTGGATGTGCCGTTCTACGGCGTCGCCGCGCCGCAACGCACGACGAGGACGACCATCGCGGTATCTAAGTGACCGAGCATGATTCGAGAATCATGCTCGGCCCTCTAGATACGACCCAGGCGGTTCACGAGGGGGTGCAGCCGGGTGGAGGCGGTCGGCACGTGCTCGTCCGCGTTTCACACACGTAGCCGCCGTAGCAGCCGTTGGGCTGACAGAAGAGCAGGCCGCACGCGTGGCAGGAGGCCCTCGTGCCGGGGCCTGCGAGCCCGGCGCAGGTTGCGGCGTCGGCGGCGTCGGCGGCGTCGGCGGCGTCGGCGGCATGTGCCGCGTCCGCTGTGTCGGCGGCGTCGGCTGCGGCGTCGGACCTCGGCGCGGCGGCGTCGTCGCGGGTCTCGCCGCATGCGCTCACGGGGATCTTCCGTCGGATGGGCGGGAGGTCGCGCAGGTACGCGACGATCGCGGCCCCTTCATCGTCACCGATGTCGACGTACCGCGGCATCGTCCCGCACAGCGGCGAGGCGCCGTCGTCCACCCCCTCGCGGATCGCGCGGAGGATGAGGCGATCGCTCCAGTCTCCGAGTCCCGTCTCCGGATCCGGGGTCAGGTTCTTGGGGTAGGCGAGGGTGCCCGGGCGAGGCCGGGTGCTTCCCGAGAGGATGCCGTCCGCCGGATCTTCGGATTGATGGCAGCGGAAGCAGCCCCGCGCGTGCATGTACCCCTCGCCGCGCGCGGCTTCGGGGTGGGGCGCTGCGTCGGTCTTCGCGCCGTCGACCTTGAGCGCCGCGTCCGGCGCGAGAGGCGGAGCGTCGGCGGAGCTCCCTTCGGCTCCCATGCATGCGGCGAGGGCGAGGGCGACGGTGAGGACGAGGGCGAGGGACAGCGCGAGGGCGGTGAGAGAAACACGATGCGGACGGTCCATGAGCGGGGCACTCCTTCGTCGAGCGCATGAGCGAGCGACGTGCCAGCGCGGCGGCGCGCATTTCTTCGGCAAATCGCGTTCACTCCACCTGTCCGGGGCCGCTCCGGGGGCGTCCCCGGAGGTAGTGGCCTGTTTTGAAATGACGCGGCCCATGCCATGTTTTCGGCAGCAAGGTGCTCCCGATGAGCATCCTCCGTCACAGGACAGTGTGGATCCGTCCCCGGACACCCCGCGAGACGAGCCCCGCCGACAAGTTGACGCCAGAGCAAGAGGAGCGCGTCCGCGTGGCCGTCAACTTCCTCCGCTTGCGCCTCGGCTCGTGGGAGGCGCTCGCTAAGGCGATGGGGGTGAAAAAGAAGACGCTCGCGCAAGCGGTCAAGCGTCCGCGACGTCGACCGACCGCCGGCCTCGCGATCAACGCGGCGAGAGTTGCGGGCGTGCCCGTCGAGCGGATCCTCTTCGGCTTCTACCCGCCGAAGGGCGCGTGTCCGCACTGCGGCAGAGCGTGAGGGGTGCCGAGAAACGGGTCGCGTCCCCGTCTCGCGCTTCGCTCCGCTCCGCGCTCACCGGGGATATATAAGGGGGCCGCCATGCGCAAAGTCAAGCGTCGCAAGTCCGCGACACGCGGTAAATGCTCGGATCGTTTGTTCATTCGAGCTTGATAAACTTGGCCATCAAGCTAAAGAATCTCTACGGGTTGTCCGTACAACCAGGAGAGGTCTCTCGATGCGCGTCACCAAGAATGCCGACGGCCAGTTCAGGGTTGAGGACGCCCCGATGAGCCTGGAGGGGGTCGCGGCGAAGCGCTTCCTTGCGTCGATCGACCGCGGCTCCGTCGACAACACGCCGGAGCGGGCTCAGTTTCTGGCGGACTGCGACGAGGCCTATCGCAAGGCGAAGCGCTCGGAGTAGTCAGGCGATCGGCCCAACGTCATAGTACATCCACACGGTGTTTTCCCGGTCCTGCCCTTCGGGGATCTGGAACCCCAACTTCTTGTAGAGGCTCGTAGCCTCCTCGGTCTTGTCCGAGTCGACGGTGACGAGCCGACAGCCGACCTCATTCGATAGCGAGCGCGCCTGTCCAACGGCGTACTTGACCATGTGCTGTCCGAGCCCGCGCCGCTTGTAGCGATCGCAAACACCGAGCATTCCGATCAGGAGCCCCGGAAAGCGATCGAAGTGCTTGCCGTCCTTCTTTAGAAGAACGCCGGCGAGCCCAAGCAGTTGCCGTAGCTTCGACTCCTTCAACTGGATGATCGTCATCGACGTGGTGATGTAACCGGCAAGGTCGCCGTTGTGGAGCCAGCACATGACCGATGTGATGCGCCGCTCATGATGGTCCGACGCCACCGTAGCCACGTACCAATCGATCCTCGGGTTGCATGTGAACTTGCTCGTGTCGACGTCGCGCCCGATCGGACGCGGCCTGAGGTTGTCGAGAAAGGTCTGGTCGATCGGCATTTCAGGTTCGCTCCGATTGTGTCGTAGTGGCGGCGAGAAGAGCGTCCCTTGCCCAGCGGGTGACCGGCTTCCCGGCGCGCTCGGCCGCCGTCTCGATGGCCGAGCGTTCCTCGTCGCTCAATCGGATCGCGAAGACGCCGACCTTCGCGGTCCCGGCCGGCTTCGGCGGACGGCCGGGACCTCGCTTCACCTCTGCGCTCACGGTCGCACCCCGTCGAGCGCGGCCGAGACGAGATCGTCCGTGCTCCACAGCGAGGTGGTGACCCCCGCGGCCATGGCGGGCGTGCAGCGCAGCGTTTGGTGGCGCCGCACGAGGTTGTAGTGGGCGAAGTGGAGCGCGGTCGCCGCGATGTGGTTCTCCAGCTTCTTGCTGAACGCGTTCGTCAGGCGCGTGTAGCGACGGACGCCCATGCGCACCGTGAGGTTCTGGCGCTCGACGTACGACGTCGAGACCAGCTCCTCCACGGGCGCCCCGAAGATTGGCGTCTTTTCCACACCGGTAACTTTGGGGGGCGAATAGCGTCCGGGTCCAATCGGCTCCCCCTCGTAAGACTTCACGACCTGCGCGTAGTCGACGGCGCCGCCGAACGAATCGTCGATCGCCTGGACGTACGTGCGGAGGCCGTCCGTGCTGATCTGCACGCGGCTGCGGAGACGCGAAGCGACGTCCGCCACGAACACGCGCGTGGTCTCCGCGTCGCGCTTGCCGACCAGGAACGAGGGGACGAGCTTGGTGTCCGCGTCGACCGCCACGAAGGTCCACGCGTCGCCGACGCGCGACGCGTCGTCCGTCGCCTTCACGTGGCGCTGCTTCTTGCCGACGAAGGCCCAAAGCTCATCGAGCTCCAGCCGCGTACACGGTAGATCGCGCATCATGCCGTCAAGGAGCGACGCGCAGCCATCGCCGATGCGAACGAGGAGCTTGCCAACGGTCTCGCGGTTCACGCCCGTCATGCGCTCGGTGGAACGGATCGAACACCCCTCAACGAGAGCGTTCACGACGGCGACTTGCTGCGAGCGGGGGAGCACGTTCGACATGTCAATTATGGTAATACCTATATTATAGGAGTCAAGGGTGGGCGTCGTAACCGTGCGACAACAAAGTTGTAACCATCTACAATGGCTCAAGAAAATTGACTCTGATCCTGCGGTATGGAATGCTAAATGAGCCATGCCGCACGAGGTGAAGCCGCCCAAAATAGCGCTGGAGGTGCGGTTTGCCGGTGCCGCCACCCCGTCGCGCGTTGCGGCCACGGCTCGATTCATCGAAAGGGTACTGGCGGCCGCAGACCCGGACCTCCCGGCGGACAGCGTCACCATGGTGGTGTCGAACTACTCGACGGTGGCGGGCATTCGCGCGTGGACTCCCGCAGGAAACGAAGCGCTCCGCAAGTGCGAGCGAACCCTGCGTAGCCCGTCGCGGGAGGTGGTCCGCGACCCAGGTGCCAGGCGTCTGGTGTCGGCGATTGCGGTGGCGTCGACGGACATGGTCGCGTTCGGTGCGCGCGTCGCAAAACCACGCGCAAAAAAATCGCTAGCGGTCATCAACGAGAATTTCGTGGAGCGCCTGGGGAAACTCGCAACACCGCCGACCGCAACCAAGGGGGTAGAGGTCCCGATCGCGGGCGCAACGCAGGTCTACAGCCCAATCTATCGGGTTGGGCGGACCGACGAGGGGAAAGAGGTCCGCGCTCGGATTCGGGTGGATGATCGGCCATACGACCTGCCCATCGAAGACGCGGCCGTCGCTGCGGCCTTCGACGTCGCCAAAACCGGAGCCATCGTACCTATCAACATTGATGGCGGGTGGACGCGCGATGCCAGCAACGCCCTCGTGATCGACGCTACAAGATCCAGAATCACTCATGTCGGCGCCGACTGGAAACCGATCGCAGGGAGAGATTTTCTCGACGCCATCCACGCGGCGTTGCCGGACGCATTCGCCGATCTTGATGACGTTCTCCTGGGAGACGCCAATTGACAGAGGCGGTGGCTGTCGATGCGAATGCGATGGTCGACACGAACATCGTCATCTACGCCATGCGTCGAGCACGCGCGGCAGACCCCGACGATTTACGCGAGATGCTGGCTTCCAGCAGCGCCCTGATACGTCAGCTTAGTTACATTCGTGTGAGCGCCGTGACGGTCGTGGAGGTCATGCGTGGCCTGCGCCCTGAAGAGCGTGCGCGCAAAGACGTCCAGTCAATCTTCGGACGTTTTCAGGTCGAGCCGGTCGACAGTTCGGCGGCCGATCTGGCGGTGAAGCTTTTGGAGGAGCGCAACAAGGGAGAGAGGGTGTGCCCTCGGTGCCTGTGCTCCGATACTGAGCACGCTTGCCCCAAGTGCCATCGGACCGTCTCCTCGCAGCAAAAACTAAACGACGCGATGATCGCCGCTACAGCCGAGACGCGGTAGCATGTTCACACGCTCTATGCGTTTGACGGGGGCGTGCTCGCGTTCGCGCCGTACGTGACCAGGTGCCGCATCGCGCGGCCACCAAACGCGTACGGTCCGCTATTCGAGAAGAAACAGGAGTCGAGCAAGTAGAGTCCGCTCGGTGCGCGCTAGTTCCGCGCTGCGCGCGCATCTGCCAAGATCGACGCCCGGACGGCCGCAGCCGGCGACTCGACGGCCGGCACGTGCAGCACCGCGAAGAACCGCCGCTTCGCTCCGGTCGTCGCCTCACTCCACGCGTAGGCGCGCTTCGCCTTCGCGTGGCCCACGAGGTCGAAGACCTCGACGTCGCCGGTCCACACGGTCTCTCCGGTCGGCGCCTTCTCCTCTACATGCACGGTCTCGACGTGCGTCGCGCCGCAGTCGTGCAGGTGGCGGATCGCGTCGATGAGAGCAGGGATGCCGGCTTGGTCCATCGCCGAGGCGTACCACGCGAGCGCGCAACGCGTCGCGTCAGCGAATTTCAAAACCGGCCACTACCTCCCCGGACACCTTCGATGGCCGCGCGGCGCCCGGATCAGCTCGGATCGCGTTCGCGCCTGCGACGCTTCACCGCAACCACGACGAGCCACGCCGCGAGCACGCCCGCGCCACCGGCACCCCGGTCGAGGTCTCGTCCGCGCGCGCCGACCGTGCACCCCGCGGAGGTCGCCGGCGGGGCGCTGCGGCACGTCTGTCCGCCGGAGCAGAGAAACCCCTCCGCACATTCGTCACTCGACGTGCAGGCGACGCGGCAGGCTCCGCGGATAGCGTCGCACGCGAATGGAGCGCAGTCTTGCTCGGTGCCCTGCGACGAGCGCAACCTCACGGGGGTGCTGCACGTCGCCAGCGGGGCCACGCAGGCGCCGTCCTGGCACCGCGCCTCGCCGACGCAGTCGGCGTCCGCGCTGCAACGGACCTTGCAAGCCCCCGTCCCCTCGCACGCGTAGGGGGCGCAGTGCGCGGTGCAGCAGATGCCAGAGGTGCACTCTCCGGCCGCGCACTCGGACGGCTGGCGGCAGGTTTGCCCGCCTTTCTTCTTGCAGCGTCCGGCGGCGTCGCACGTGAAGGGTCCCGTACACGAGTCGGCGTCGTCGACCCCCTGAACCGGCAGGCAGCCGACGCCGCTCGGATCACATCGCTGGCATGGCCCGCAGGCGTCGTGGCAGCAGATCCCCTGATCGCACGTCGCGGTGTCGCACTGGTCGTTGCTCGCGCAGGAGCCCGCGTAGCTCGAGTACTCCCAGGTGTCGTTCGCCGTTCCTTGACTCACCCCGTGGCCGATGAGGACGACGCGACGGCGGTGCTCGTCGTACACGATCGGTGTGTCCTGGCGCGGCTCCGGCGCAGACGCAGGAAAGCGTGTCCCCCATGCCGCCCCGTCCCACTCCCACGTGTCTCCCAGCGGCTGGTTCGGCGGGCGGTAGCCGGTGCCGCCGAAGAGCACTGTGCGGCGGCGGGCGGAGTCGTAGGCGAGCCGGGCGGCGCGCGCCGTCGGGCGAATCACGGGCTGAGGGTTCCGCCACGTCGTGCCGTCCCACTCGAACGTCTCGTCGCTGGGGACCGGCGGCTCCAGGCCGCGGGTGATGGAGCCGCCGAAGAGGACGAGCCGGTCGCGCGCCGCGTCGTACGTCACGCCGAAGTTCTGTAGCCCCACGGGGGGACTGGTTCCCGGGAGCAACGTCCAGACGCCGTCCTTGTACGCGTAGACCTCGAGCGCCGCGAGATCGGGCGCGCGGACGCCGACGAGGGTGGCGAGTCGATCGTGGAACACCAGGCTACGCACCCCGGGGGAGAGGCCCGCCGCCTGGTTCCACACGCCCTGGCGCCGCTCCCAGACGCCGTCGATGCCGAGATCGGCCACGAGGACGCCACGGCTCCGATCGAACGCGAGCGCGCCTGCCGAGCCCACCGGCGTGCCGGGGCCGCCCGAGGGAAGGATCGTCCACGCCGTGCCGTCGAACGACCAAAGGTCTCCATCGAGCAAGATGACGACACGTTGGGCCACCGCATCGTACGCGGGGAAGATGGTGTTGCCCCCCAGCGGCGGGCGGGCCGCGGGGGTCGTCTCCAGCCAGAGCGGGACTTCGGAGGCCGCAGGATCTGCGCCGCTCCGCACCGCGAGGAGCAGCGCCGCGAGGGCGAGCGCGGCGCGGAGGTCAAGGCGTCCGCGCACGTCGTCTCTTCACGAGGGCCCATGCTGCCGCGAGGCACCCCCACGTGGATGCGCCGGGGACGGAGCCCTCGCCGGCGACGTGCGTAGCGCACGCGGCCGCGCTGGGCCGCGGCGCCACGCATGCCCCGTCGCCGCCGCACGCGAACCCCGCGGCGCAGTCGTCGCTCGAGCCACACCGACTCCGGCAGCCGCCGACGCCGCAGGCGAAGGGGACGCACGCGACGCGCGCGCCGTCAGGCATCACCGAAACGTCACCGTCGCACGTCGGCGACGAGGGGACGCACGCGCCCGCGTGGCAGTCGTGGTTCTTCGCGCAGTCGCGGGCTGTCGTGCACGACGTCGCGCACGCGCCCGCGCGGCCGCACGCGAACGGGGTGCAGGCGTCGGCGTTGCAACAGCTCCCCTCGGTGCACAGGCTCGAGGCGCACTCCTCCCCGCGCGCGCACGACTCGCCGACCTTCTTGCGGCACTGCGCCTGCGCGTCGCAGGTCGAGGCCCCGGTGCACGAGTCCAGATCGTCGCGATCGCGGACCGCGACGCACCCCGCGCCGGTAAAGGCGCAGTCCTCGCACGCGCCGCAGGCGACGGTGCAGCAAATCCTGTCGCCGCTCGGCGGCTGCGCCGACGAGGCGAGGCAGTGGGCCGTCTGGCAGTCGGCGTCGGCGCCGCACGCGTTGGCGTAGGAGAGGTACTCCCAGGTCCGGAACGTGCCGTCCGCCGCGTGGCTGATCACGAGGACGTCGACGCGGCGCATCGGATCGAAGGCGAGCGCGGACTGCCCCAGGTTGTTCTCATCGGTGGGCTGGGGGCTCCTCTGCACCCAGGCTGCGCCGTCCCACTCCCAGGTCTCGTCGTACGGCTCGCACAGCGGCGTGCAGGCTCGGCACCCGCGGATGCACGTGTTTCCACCATACTGAACGACGCGTTTTCGGGGCGCGTCGAACGCCGCGGCGGCGGCCTGCTTCCTCCCCGGCGCACGCCCAGGGAAGTGCTCCGTCCACGCGCCGTCGTATCGCCACGTGTCACCGAATACGACGTCGGCGCCGGTGACGGTCGCGCCCCCATACCCGCCGTAGAGGAGGAGCCCCTGTCCGTCGTAGGCGATCGAAGCGCGGGTCCGCGCGGGCGGAGTGGCGGCGGTCGTGATGGGCGACCAGGTCGTGCCGTCCCACTCCCAGGTGTCGTCGAGGACCTCGCCGGGGCTGCCGTCGGAAAAGCCGCCGAAAATCGCGAGCCTGGCGCGCCGCGGATCGTAAGCCATCGCGTGTCCCCTGCGCCGCGGCGGGGAGGGCACGGTGGAGAGGAAGCTCCAGGTCGCGCCATCCCAGGCCCATGTGTCGTTCCGCGTCGCGCCGCTCGCGTCCACGCCACCGAAGAGGACCACGCGCCCGCGCGCCTCGTCGAACGCGAGCGCGTAGTCGGCGCGGGCCTCGGGGTGCGACGTCGGCGTCGCATCGACCCACGACGCGCCGTCCCAGATCCAGGTGTCCGCGAGGAGCTCTCCGCTCGCGGTCCGGCCGCCGAACAGGACAACCTTGCCCGCGCCCTGGTACGCGATCGCGAACCCTACGCGGTCGGGCGGCGAGGTCTTCGGATTGGCGGGCCGCCACGCGACGGTCCCGACGCCCGCCGTGTCTTGCTCGTTGCGGGCCGCCACGCGCACGGGGCGCGTCGGGCGGGCCGGCTCCGTCGAGCAGCTGACCAGCACAGCGAGCACGGCCAGGACGGCCAGGACGGCGAGGCGCGAGCGCACGCGCTCATCGTACGTCAGGTCGCGCGCGACGCGAGGGCGGCGGGGACGCCGACCGCCGCGGCCTGCCCCGCGGCGCCCGATCGCGCCCGTGCCACCAGGCAGACGGCGCCCAAGATGACGACCGCCCCCACCGCGCTCGTCAGCCCGAAGTGCTCTCCGGCGAGGGCGACGCCGAGGGCGACTGCGATCACCGGGTTGACGTACGCGTAGCTCGTGGCGACCGCCGGTCGTGTATGCGCGAGCAGGTACGAGAATGCGGTGAAGCCCACGAGCGAGCCGAGCACGGCCAGGTAGGCGACGGCCAGGATCGCGCTTGCGCTGGGCGCCGCCGCGACGCGCTCGCCGGCGCCCAGGCTCAGCAGCAGGAGCACGAGCCCGCCTGCCAGCATCTGCGCTCCGGTCCGGGCGAACGTCGCGCGAGGCGCGGGCAGGCGCTTGCTCGCGAGCGAGCCGAGCGCCCAGCACATCGGCGCGAGGAGCAGGAAGAGCGCGCCGCGCGGGCTCGCGCGCAGATCGCCACCGAGCTCCAGGATGGCGACCCCGACCAGGCCCAGCCCGACGCCGAGCACCTCACCTGCCGTCGGCCGGTCGCCGAAGACGCGCGCCCAGGCCGTCGCCCAAAGCGGCATCGTGGCGACGAGGACGGAAGCCAGGCCCGACGAGACCGACTGCTCGGCCAGGTTCACGAGCCCGTTACCGAGCGCGAAGAACAAGGTCCCCGTCACCAGCGCGGCGCCCCACTCGCGGGCCCGCGGCAGCGCCTCGCCGCGCACGCGGGCGATGGCGAGGAGGACCGCGCCCGCGGCGAGGAAGCGCATCGCGCCGATGAGGAACGGCGGGAAGCCCTCGAGGGCGACGCGGATCCCGTAGTACGTCGAGCCCCAGATCACGCACACCGCCGCGTAGGCGGCGATCAACAGCACGCGGCGGGGCGCGAGAGGCGGGGAGGGCAGCGGAGCCATCCCCGAAGCTTGCGTCTCGGTTGCCGAACAGAACAGATTCAGTCAGAGTCATCTGATACCAGCACAGATGGGGTCGCCCCATACTGTACCCGTTGGAGCTCAGCCATTGACCGCCGCCTCGCCCGCCACACCCGCCAGTCAGGAGCACCTCTACGAGCTCCTCGCGCAAGACCTCACCTCCCTCGTCGCGCGCGGAACGCTGCGCCCTGGTGACCGGATGCCCTCGGTCCGCGCGCTGAGCGATCAGCGCGGTGTGAGCGTGTCGACCGTGCTCCAGGCGTACCTGCTCCTGGAGAGCCGCGGCGTCGTCGAGACGCGCCCTCAGTCGGGTCACTACGTGCGCGCGACCCGGGCCCAGCTCGCGCCGGAACCTCGGCCGCCGCGCGGGTCGTCGCAGGCGGCGCGGCCGACGGTCAGCGATCTCGTCGCGCGGGTCTACGGCGCCGGTCGCGATCCGAGCATGGTGCTCCTCGGCGCGGGCTACATGAGCCCGTCCTTGCTGCCGACCGAGCGCCTGAACCGAGGCCTCGCCGCCGTCGCGCGCGCCGCCGGTGGCGCGGGCATCGCCTACGATCCGCCCCCTGGCTTGCCGGCGCTCCGGCGACAGATCGCCCGCCGCGCGGCCGACTGGGGCGTCGGCATCACCGCCGACGACGTCGTCACCACGTTCGGCACGATGGAGGCGCTGCACCTCTGCCTCCGCGCCGTGGCGCAGTCAGGGGACACGATCCTCGTCGAGTCGCCGGCGTATTACGGCGTGCTTCAGCTCATCGAGAGCCTGGGGATGCGTGCGCTGGAGATCCCGGCAAACCCCGGCACGGGAATCGACCTCGATCTGCTCGACGCGGCGCTCCGTCAACACCGCGTCAAGGCGTGCCTGCTCGTCACCAACTTCTCGAACCCCCTCGGCGCGCTCCTCCCCGACGCGGCCAAGGAGGAGCTCGTGCGGATGCTCGCGCGTCGCGACGTCCCGCTCATCGAGGACGACATCTACGGAGACCTTCACTTCGAGGGTGCGCGCCCTCGCCCCGCGCGCGCCTTCGACCCGAGCGGCAACGTGATGCTCTGCACCTCGTTCTCCAAGACGCTCGCGCCGGGCTACCGGGTCGGGTACGTGATCCCGGGGCGCTACCGCGAGGTCGTCGAACGGCTGAAGTTCGCGCAAACGGTGGGCACGGCGACCCTGCCGCAGATGGCGATCGCCGATTTTCTCGAGAACGGCGGGTACGAGCGGCACCTCCGGCGCCTGCGGCGAAATATCGCGGATCAGGTCGCCCGGGTCAGCGAGGCGATCTGCGCGGAGTTCCCCCCCGGCACGCGTATCTCCCGGCCCCGCGGCGGGTTCTTTCTCTGGGTCGAGATGCCCCCCGGCAAGAGCTCCCTCGAGCTCTTCGCCCGCGCCCTCGAGCGCAAGATCAGCGTCGCCCCGGGCCCCATCTTCTCGGCCAAGGGCCGCTTCGGGACGTGCGTCCGCATCAGCTGCGGTTTCCCGTGGTCCGACACGATCGCGCGCGCGATTCGTACATTGGGCCGCATCGCCCACGAGCTATGACGGCGCCACTTTAGGCCGGACGGACCGCCCGATGGTATCGTTCGCTCGTGAGCTCCACGGATCCGTTCGGCCTCATCGGGCAGGTCCTGGACGGTCAATTTCGCATCGATAAGTTCGTCGGCGAGGGGGGCTTCAGCGTCGTCTACCGCGGCCACCACGTCGGCCTCGACGAGCCGATCGCGATCAAGTGCCTCAAGCTCCCGATCGCGCTGGGCTCGGCTCTGGTCGACTCCTTCGTGAAGCGCTTCCGTGACGAGTCGCGCCTGCACTACCGTCTCTCGCAGGGCAGCCTCTTCATCGTCCGCACGCTCGCCAGCGGCACCACGATGGCGCCGGCCACCGGCGCGCTCGTCCCGTACATGGTGCTGGAGTGGCTGGAGGGTCGCTCGCTCGGGGCCGATCTGGAGGTGCGTCGGGCGTACGGGGACAAGGGGCGCACCCTCGAGGAGGCCATCGCGATCCTGGACTCCGCGGTGGACGGCATCGCCTACGCGCACGCGCAGGGGGTCGTTCACCGCGACGTGAACCCCGGCAACCTCTTCATGACGGGCACCTCTCAGGGGCCGAAGCTGAAGGTGCTCGACTTCGGCGTCGCCAAGGTGATCTCCGACCACGCGCTGGCGCTCGGACCCCGCGCGCAGACGATCGGGAAAATTCGCATCTTCACGCCGCAGTACGCCGCGCCCGAGCAATTCGACGACAAGTACGGCCCCATCGGAACGTGGACCGACGTCTACTCGCTCGCCCTCATCGTCCTCGAGATCCTGCGCGATCAGCCGGCCATCGAGGGGGAGCACCTCGGTGATTTCGCGTCGCGCGCGCTCGATCCGCTGTCGCGCCCGACGCCGCGGACGCTGGGCGTGGCCGTCGCCGACGAGACCGAGGCCATCTTCGTGTCGGCCGCGGCGCTGAAGCCGAAGGACCGGCCGCAGGACGCTGGCGAGTTCTGGGGCTCGCTCAAGGCCGCGATGCAGCGCGATCAGAAGGCGGGCAATCGCGCGTACACCGAGGCGCCGAATTCGGCGTCTTCCGTCGATCCGGCCTCGTCGAACAACAACACGATGCTGCAGGGGCCTCGCGTCCAGCCAGGGCGCACGCTGTCGATCGAGCGGGTGCCCATCCCGGTGCCGATCAGCGAGCCGCACATCTCGGTCGACATGGCGCCGGAGACGGCGCGCATGCCCGACGCGCCCGGCAACGTCCGGCCGCCTGCGGCGGGGACGGGCCCGTACGCGCCGCAGCGCGCCACCCCGCCCCCGCCGGCGGAGAGCGTCGCGAACCCGTCGATGCCCCTCGAGTCGGCAGTGCCGCCGACCCCCCCGGCCACCGAGGTCAGGGTGCCGCCGCCGCCGCCGCCGGTTCCGAACGCCTTCGAGCAGTCGCCGCCGGCGCGGACCGGGTCGAACCCCGCCTTCCAGCGTGGGCCGGACACGCTCACCGGGAGCGCCAACGCGTACCCGGCGTCGCTCCTCCAGGACTCGGCGCCGAACATGGCGCCGCCGATCGTCTTCGCGAGGGGCGGGCCGAGCTCGCCTGAGCCTGCGACCGGCCCTGCCACGGTCATGACGCTCGGTTCCAGCGTGCCGACCCGCGAGGTGACGAGCCCCATGCCGCAGGTGCTCATGGGTACCGTCATGCTGCCGCGCCCCTCGGCGTCCGCGGCGCAGCCGGCGGCGCCACCGGCGCTGGCCCAGGCGGCCTCGCAACCGCCGCCCGACGCAGCGCCTTTTCCGCCCGCGCGGCCCGAGTCGCCGACCGGACCCGACTCCGAAGGCGAGAAGCCCACGCGCATCGGGAGCGGCGCGCTCGACGTCTTCGCGCAGCTCTACACCGGTCCGCTCCCCGGGCACGATCCGCTGTCGCCTCAAATGCCCCCGCAGCCGATGTTCGCGCCGCAGGTGCAGGCCGCGGTCCCCACGGTCACCACGCGACCGCCGCGCGGGGCGGGCTTCAAGCTCTTCGTCGTGCTGGTCGTCCTCGCCGTCTTTGCGGCCGTTGCTTACGGCGCTTACACCGCGAGGCTGCACTGGGGGCACGGCGACCCCGCCGCGCCATGATGGCTCGTCGCTCGTCGCTCCGTCCGATTTCCGGTACGCTCGCACCGACATGAGCGATCCCATCTCCAAGGGCCTGTTCGAGCGCGCCAAGAAACTCATCCCCGGCGGCGTCAACAGCCCCGTGCGCGCGTTTCGCTCGGTAGGCGGCGAGCCCATCTTCATCTCGCGCGGCGAGGGGGCGTACCTCTTCGGCGCCGACGGCGCGAAGTACACCGATTACGTCGGGTCCTGGGGTCCGATGATCCTCGGCCACGCCCACCCCGCCGTCGTCGGCGCGATCACCGAGGCGGCCGGGCGCGGCACGAGCTACGGCGCGCCCACCGAGCTCGAGGTCCGGTTCGCCGAGACGGTGACGAAGCTGTACCCGTCGATCGAGATGATGCGCGCGGTGTCGAGCGGCACCGAGGCGACGATGGCGGCGCTCCGCGCGGCGCGCGGCTTCACCGGACGCGACGTCATCGTGAAGTTCGAGGGCTGCTACCACGGCCACGCCGATTTTCTCCTCGTGAAGGCCGGAAGCGGCGCGATGACCCTCGGCGTCCCCGATTCCGCGGGCGTCCCCAACGGCGCCGCGGGCAACACGACGACGCTCCCGTACAACGACATCCCTGCGCTCAAGGAGCTCTTCAGCTCACGCGGCCACCGCATCGCCGCCGTCATCGTGGAGCCGGTCGTGGGCAACATGGGCGTCGTCCCGCCGGCGCCCGGCTTCCTCGAGGAGCTCATCGCCGTGTGCGCCAAGAGCGGCGCCGTGTCCATCTTCGACGAGGTGATGACCGGCTCGCGCGTCGCGCGCGGCGGCTACCAGGCCCGCGCCGGGCTCACGCCGCAGATGACCTGCCTCGGCAAGATCATCGGCGGCGGCATGCCGCTCGCGGTCTACGGCGGCAAGCGCGAGATCATGGAGAAGGTCGCGCCGCTCGGACCCGTCTACCAGGCCGGCACGCTCAGCGGCAATCCGGTGTGCGTCAGCGCCGCGCTGGCGACGATCGAGCGCCTCGACGACGCGCTCTACGCGAAGCTCGAGACCCTCGGCGCGCGCCTCGAAGCCGGCCTCGCGGTGCAGCTCGCGAAGCACAAGATCGAAGGCTGCGTACAGCGCGTCGGCTCGATGATCACGCTCTTCTTCGGCAAGGGGCCGATCCGCAACTTCACCGAGGCGAGCGCGTGCGACACCAAGCGCTTCGGCGCCTGGCATCGCGGGATGATCGAGCGTAAGCACTACTGGCCGCCGTCCCAGTTCGAGGCCGCGTTCTTCTCGGGCACCCACACCGAAGCCGACATCGACGCGACGCTCGCAGCCTCGGACGAGACCATGGCTACGCTCGGCTAAGCCGTTCCGCCGCTCGCTTTTGCGCCTTTTGCGACGAGGCCGGCTTGGGCTGCGGCGAGTCGCGCGATCGCGACGCGGAAGGGCGAGCAGCTCACGTAGTCGAGCCCGGCCTTCTGGAAGAATTGGATGCTCTGTGGGTCGCCGCCGTGCTCGCCGCAGACGCCGATCTTCAGGCCCGGCTTGGTCGTACGGCCGCGCTCGATCGCCGTCGCGACGAGCTGGCCCACGCCCTCTTGATCGAGCGAGACGAACGGATCCTTCGCGAGGATCCCGCTCTCCACGTACGCGGGGAGGAACTTGCCCGCGTCGTCGCGCGAGAGGCCCATCGTCGCCTGCGTGAGATCGTTGGTGCCGAACGAGAAGAACTCCGCGACCTGCGCGAGCTCGCCAGCCATGAGCGCCGCGCGCGGCAGCTCGATCATCGTCCCGAAGGAGAAGGGGATGTGCTTGCCGCTGCCAAACACCTCACCGGCCACCCTGTCGACGATCGCGCGCATCTTCTCGAGCTCGCCGCGGGTCATGGCGAGCGGGATCATGATCTCGGGGTGCATGTCACCGCCCTCCTTCGCGATGATCTGCGCCGCCTCGAGGATGGCACGGACCTGCATCGCGTAGATCTCCGGGTAGGTGATCGCGAGGCGGCAGCCGCGGTGGCCGAGCATCGGGTTGAACTCGTGCAGATCCTTGGTGCGCTGCTCGAGCTTCGCGGCCGAGACGCCCATCACCATGGATAGGTGCTCGATCTGCTTCTCCTCGGTCGGCAAGAACTCGTGGAGCGGCGGATCGAGCAGGCGAATGGTGACCGGCAAGCCTGCCATCTCGCGGAACAGCCCGACGAAGTCCTCGCGCTGCGACGGCAGGAGCTTCGCGAGCGCCTTCTCGCGCTGTTCGGAGGTGTCGCTGAGGATCATCTCGCGCATCGCGGCGATGCGATCCTCCTCGAAGAACATGTGCTCGGTGCGGCACAGGCCGATGCCCTCGGCGCCGAACGAGCGCGCGGTTCGGGCGTCGAGGGGCGTGTCGGCGTTCGCGCGGACCTTCATCGTGCGCGCCGCGTCGGCCCAGCTCATGAGCTCGCCGAACTCGCCGGTCAGCGCCGCCTGCACGGTGGGGACCGCGCCCTCGTAGATGGCGCCGGTGGAGCCGTCGAGCGTGATGAGATCGCCCTTCTTCAGGCTCACGGTCTCGGTCGGGCGACCGCTGTCGTCGTAGACGCTGATCGTCATCACCTGCTCGGCGTAGCTGATGCTGATCGCCGACGAGCCGGCGACGCACGGCTTGCCCATGCCGCGCGCGACGACGGCCGCGTGGCTCGTCATGCCGCCGCGCGCCGTGACGATGCCGCGCGCCGCCTTCATGCCGTGGATGTCCTCGGGGCTCGTCTCGATGCGGACCAGGATGACGGGCTTGCCCTGTCCGGCGCGCCGCTCCGCTTCGTCGGCGGAGAAGACGATGTGGCCTTGCGCCGCGCCCGGGCTCGCCGCGAGCCCCTTGGCGAGCAGCCTCTTCGGCGCCTTGGGATCGAGCGTCGGATGAAGCAGCTGGTCGAGCGCGCTCGGATCGACGCGCATGACGGCCTCGTCCTTCGTGATGAGGCCCTCCTTCGCCATCTCGACGGCCATGCGGACCGCCGCGCGCCCCGCGCGCTTCGCCGAGCGGCACTGGAGCATGTAGAGCTTCTTGTCCTGGATCGTGAACTCCAGATCCTGCGCGTCGCGGAAGTGCCTCTCGAGCTTCTCGCTGATCTGCGCGAGCTCCTTGAAGGCGGCGGGCATCTGGGTTTCGAGCGAGTCGTCCTTGCCGGCCGGTTGTCTCCACAGCGGCTGCGGCGTGCGGATGCCGGCGACGACGTCCTCGCCCTGCGCGTTGGGGAGCCACTCGCCGTAGAGCTTGCGCTCGCCGGTCGACGGATCGCGCGTGAACGCGACGCCGGTTGCGCTGGTGTCGCCCATGTTGCCGAAGACCATCGCCTGGATGTTCACGGCGGTGCCCCACGCGTCGGGGATGTCGTGCATGCGGCGATAGACGATCGCGCGGTGGTTGTTCCACGACTCGAAGACGGCGCGGATGGCGCCCCACAGCTGCTCCTTCGGATCGGTCGGGAAGTCCTTGCCGCTCTCCTTCTTCACGATCGCCTTGAACTCGGTCACGATCGTCTTGAGCTCGGCCTCGCCGAGCTCGCTGTCGGGGACCTTGCGCTTCAGCTCCTCGGAGTTGATGCGCGTCGTATCGATGCCGCGTGCCTTGGCGACCGACTCGCGCGCCGTCTCTAGGGCGTGCTCGAATTTCTCGCGCTTGATGCCGAGCGCGACGTCGCCGTACATCGCCATGAAGCGGCGGTAGGCGTCGAAGGCGAAGCGGGCGGTGCTCTTCTTCGCGAGCCCCTCGCACACCGCGTCGTTGAGGCCCAGGTTGAGGATGGTGTCCATCATGCCCGGCATCGACGCGCGCGCGCCGGAGCGGACGCTCACGAGGAGCGGCATCTGCGGGTCGCCGAACTTGGCGCCGAGGCTCTTCTCCAAGCGGGCGAGGGCGACCTTCACCTCGTCCTCGAGGCCGGCCGGGATCTTCCCGCCTGCATGGAACGCGACGCTCGCCTCCGTGGCGATGGTGAACCCGGGAGGAACAGGGAGACCGATGCGGGTCATCTCGGCGAGGCCCGCGCCTTTTCCGCCGAGCACGTCCTTGCGCGCGCTGTCACCCTCCGCCTGCCCGTCGCCGAAAAAGAAGACCCGAGATGACATGTTGGCCGCGCTCCTTGGGGCGCGAACTCTACCCACCCGGGCCGCGCGCGTCGAGGAGCGCCTCGTCGTCGCGGACGGCTTTTGACCGGTCGCCGCCCGCGCGTGGCATGATGGAAGGGCATGGAATCGGGCGCCTCCCCGCTCTGCCCCGGCTACCGGCTCGACCGCTACGAGCTCCTGTGCCCCATCGCCTCCGGCGGCATGGCGTCGGTGTGGCTCGCCCAGCTCCGCGGCAAGCGCGGGTTCGAGAAGCTCTTCGCCATCAAGACGATCAAGGCCGATCTGACCGACGACGCGACGTTCCAGGAGATGTTCCTCGACGAGGCGCGCATCGCGTCGGGCATCCAGCACCCGAACGTGGCCCAGATCCTCGATCTCGGCGAGCAGGACGAGGTGCTGTACATCGTAATGGAGTGGGTCGACGGCGACTCGCTCTCGCGGATCCTCAAGCTCGGGCGCAAGAGGGGACACGCGGTGCCCATCGGCGTCGCGCTCCGGATCGTGGCGGACGCGTGCGAGGGTCTGCACGCGGCGCACGAGCTCCGCGACGATCAGGGCCGCGATCTCGGCGTCGTGCATCGCGACGTCTCGCCGCAAAACCTCCTCGTCAGCACTGCGGGGAGCATCAAGGTCATCGACTTCGGCATCGCCAAGGCGACCAACCGCCACGCGGGGGACACGCGCGAGGGCATCGTCAAGGGCAAGGTGCGCTACATGGCGCCGGAGCAGGTGAACGGGAAGTCGACCGATCGCCGCGCGGACGTGTGGGCGATGGGGGTGTGCCTCTACGAGCTCGTGACAGGGGAGCTGCCCTTCGACAGCAAGAACGACGTCGACGTCGTTCGCCGCTTGATGAGCGACGAGGCGCCGCCGCTCCCGGGCGGAGCGGTGCCTGCGGCGGTCGATCAGGTGCTCGCGCGCTCGCTCGTCCGGATGCGCGACGCCCGCTTTCCGACGGCCGCGTCGATGCACCGTGCGCTCGAGGAGGCGATCGACGACATCGGCGGCGCCGCGACGAACGAAGACGTGGCGGAGTACGTTCGAAAGGCCGTTCCCGAGCTGGAGAAGCAAAGGCGCGCGACGGTGACCAAGGCGCTGGCCGAGGCCAAAGCGCGCACGAAGGAGCCCGAGGTCCCGCGCGCGGGCGACTCCGTGAACACCCTCGAGGAGGCGCTGGCGCCGACCGTTCTCTCCGGCAGGACGACGGAGCCGCACGGCGCGGCGAGGAGGCGGCCGGTCCCCGCGGCGCCCGATGAGTCCAAGCCGACGCTGCGCGCCTCCGAGCTCGTGAGGGAGGCGCCATCGCGGGGCGGCGGCCTCGTGTGGGGCGCCCTTGTTCTCGCCGCGGTCGGCGCCGGCGGGTGGTTCGTGTGGCCAGGCAGCGCGCGTGTCCGTGAGGTCGTCGGATCCTTCGCTGCGGCGCCGCCGCGCCCGGATCCGGTGGACGCTGCGCCGCCCGCCGCGAGCGTCGACAGCGCCCCGATCGTGGCGCCTCCGCCCGAGCCGCCGGTCGTCGTCGCGGAGGACGGGGGCTTCGACGCGGCGTTCCTCACGCCCCCTCACGTCGACGCCGGTCCTCGCCGCCGCCACACCTGGCCGATCGGCGCCCCGCTGCCTGGAGTCGCGCCCTCCGCTTTTCCCCTCGCGCCTTTGCCTGCGCCCAGCGCCGAATCGCCGGACGACTCGAACCCCTACAATTGAGGTCGCGCCCGCGGGCGCGACAGGTCAATGCGCGCGCACGTAAGCGAGCAGCGCCTGCTTGTCGTCGTCCGTCAGCCCGTCGCAGGTGTACGCGTGGCCGTCGGTGCGCGCCGGCTCCACGCCGGTCGGGCCTCGCCCCGGCGCCACGCAGAAGAGCTGCTCGAGCGAGGAGAGGGCGCCGTTGTGCAGGAAGCGCCCGAGCGCCCACATGCCGACCAGACGCGGCGACTTCAGGGCGTGGCTGAGGCCACCCGCGGGCGTTGGTAGGCCGCAGCAGGCCGACCCGGTCAGGTTCGGATCGGCCCACTTTACGATCGTCTTGTCGGTGCCGATCTCGTCCAGCCCGTACATTCGCTTGCCACCGCCGCGCGGGCCGTCGTGGCACGTCGCACAGCCCTTGCTCGCGTAGAGCGCAGCGCCCTTCTGGACGAGCGCGGGCGCAGGCGGCGCAGGGTTCGCCGGCGCGCGGAGCGAGTAGACGTACTCGAGCAGCGGCTTCGTCGCGTCGTCGGTCAGCAACGTGTCGACGCCGCCGAGGGCAGCGAAGCCCTTCAAGAACTCGTCCAGACCGTGCGCGGCGCCCGCCCAGCCCAGCATCGCGTTCGCCATGCCTGCAGCCTTCGCCTCCGCGGGGCGTGGCAGCCCCCAGAGGCCGATCATCTTGCCGACGACCTCGACGCCGTCGTCGATGGGCAAGGGCGCCATGACGAAGTCGAGCGTCCCGGTCGGCCAAGACGCGTAGCCGTGCTCCACGGCCTTCGTCATCGCCGGCTGCTTCAGCGACGCGAGTGGCAAGAGCACGAGGCCCAGGCTCGCCTTGAGCGCGACGTCGCCGGCGAGCTTGTCCAGCAGCGGCTGCACCTTGGCCACCGCATCGGGATCGTGGTCGGCGGCGTTGCCGAGCCCCATCCCGAGCGTCGGCGTCAGGGTGATCGTGAGGATGTGGCGACCGTAGTCGTAGGCATGGTTCGGTGCGCCGACCGCGTAGCGTCCGTCGGGGAGCTTTCCCATGTGGCAGCTCGCGCAGGTGAACGCGAGCGCGTCGATGGTCCCGTTCATCTTCGTGGTCGGCGCGAGGCCGAGCGGCAACGAATCGGCGGAGCCGGGATCCGGGATCATGCCGAGCTTCGAGAAGCCGAGGCCGAGCTCGTCGGGGAAATTCTTCGCGAGGAACTTCAGGATCGCTGCGGGCATGCCCGCGGTCCCGAACGTCTCGTAGAAGTACATCCACTTGCCGCACGTGAGCATCGTCTTGCGATCGGTCTGCCCGCCCTTGTACCTGTCGCACGCGCCGGCGAGCGCGCCGTGCTCGAGGAGCGCTCCGAGGTTGGCCGACACGTTGGTCAGCCCCTCGCTCTCGTCGGGCTGCGGAGCGAACGGATCGCCCGAGCCCGAGGGGGCGTCGACGGGAGTGGCGTCGCTCCTGGGCGCCGCGGCGTCGATCGTCCCTGCGTCCTCCGATGCCGTGTCAGGACCGGTGCTTCGGGGACCGCTCTCTGCGCAGTTGGCGAGGCCCCAAGCTGCGAAGCACGAGAAAACCGCGAGCCCCACCCGTTTCATGCGCCGACCGTACGGTAGGAAAACCCGTCGCGTCAACCAAGGAAGGACGCAGGTCGCGCGCCGAGATGGCCGCGACGTCACCCTGAGGAGAGCTGCTTGGGGCCGCAGAACGAGAGCGACGCGAGCTTGTCGATGAGATCGAGCGCCGAGACCTGGCTCTTCTTCACGGTCGATGCGCGGACTGCGGCTCCGACGCGGCGCATCCACGCGAGCTCGGCCTCGTCCATCGGTCCTTCGTCCACCGCCGCGAGTGCGGCGTCGAGCTCGGCGGCGTTCTTGGGGCCGGAGAGGCACACGTCGACGTCCGGGCTCGTGAGCGCGAAGCGGTAACAATCGGTGGCGCGCGGCACCGCCTCGCCCGGCGGGAGGTAACGCGGGTCCAGGAGCGTGCCCCAGCGCGTCGCCGTGAACGCGATCGTCCCCGGGCGTCGCGGCTGCAGCTTCGGGAAGATCTCGCGCTCGGCGCCGGGGTGCGCGGCGTTGTAGCGGAGCATGAGCAGGTCGATCGCCGGATCCGCGATGAACCGCTCGAAGGTCGGGCGGTGATGGCCCGAGATCATGATGCGGCGGATCTTGCCCTTGTCGCGAAGGCGCAGCGCCGCGTCGACGATGCGCTGCGGCGGAGGCCCGTTCCACCACGCGAGGCCCAGCACGTCGACGTAGTCCGTCTTCAGCGCCGAGAGCGCGCGATCGACGGACCACAGCATGAGGGCGCCGACGCGCGTGTAGGACTGGACGGCGATCACCATATCCTCGCGGCGACGCCGCGCCACGTTGCGAAGGCCTTCGCCGAAGCCCGCGCGGCGGCGCGAGCCCCACAAGAAGAACCGAACGCCCCGCTCGAAGGCGCGCTCGACCTCGGGGCCCGAGAGGCCGTAGCTGGAGCCGAGGCCGATGGGGCCGACGTCGAGGCCGGTGCGCCCGAGCGGGCGCGAGGAGAAGGGGACGGGGAAGGGGCGCATCGTGAGTCTCCGATGCGGCGCGCTCGAGCTTGGTTGCGCGGTCAGAAGCGGAGATTGACCAGAGGCATCGCGAGCTCCCCGGGGGCATGTGACGCGGCGACCTGCGGCGGGGCCGCCTCGCGGAGGTGCGCGTCTTTGGGGGTCGCGGCCGGCGTCGCGGGCGCCTGATCGACCTTAGACTCGAGGTGCGACAAAGCTCCCCGAGTAGAGCAGGGCCCGTGCCACCCGCCGAATTCAAGCGGTCTTGGCGGCCCGCGGGCCCTCCGGGGAGCGCAAGGGCATGGCAAGGCGCGCCGCCCCGGCGTGTCGCCGCGTTTACGACGGTGGCATCCCGTCGCCATGTCCGAAACCCACCCGTGGAAGGGTCCTCGTCGCCGTCGGGACCGCCGCGGCAATGCTGCCGCTGCTCATGTCGCCGGGCCTTCTGCGCCGGTCCGAAGCGCCGCCCACCCCCGCGGCGCCCAAACCGCCGCAGGCCTTCGACCTCGTCGAGATCGATCGGTACCTCTCCGAGATCGTCGCGACCGAGGGCTACGTAGGGATTGCGCGGCGGAATCGAGGCGCCACTCGTGAAGGTCACCTTCGCATCAGGCCCGGAGCTGCACGCCTCGATGTACCGGCGCCTCGACGGCAAAGTGGAGCAGTTTCTCCTCAGGAAGCCTTGAGTCACGCCAGGCGCGAGAAATCCGCGATCCGCAGCATGCATCCGGCGCCGTAGCTGAGGAGCTCGAGGCGCTTCGGGGTCAGCGGATCGGCCGGATCGTTCACCAGCATCTCGGCGAAGACCTTCTCGAGCCCCTCGGCGACCTCCTTCATCGAGCGGACGGCGGCCTCCACGAGGCTCGCGCCGGCGAGATCCTTGGTCGCCGCGTCGACCTTCTCGACGAGGCTCACGATGAGGCCGTTCTTCGCGGCATCTGCCGGCGTCGCGCCGAGCACGGCCAGGCCGTGGAAGCGCGGCTCGGCCGATTTGCTGATGCCGGCGAGGCGCTTGGTCACGGTGCGCGCGTTGTCGAGCCACGCCTCCTTGCCGTCCACCGCCTTCTGCAGCGCGCGCGCCTTCCACGCCGCGTACGCGGGGAAGGCCACGATCGTCTGCTTCGCGTCGCCGACGAAGGCGTAGCTGCCGAGGATGGCATCGGCGACCGGGTTGCTGGAGATGCCCGCGAGCAGGCCGCGCAGGCGCTCGGTCGAGAACTCCGCGATCTTCGCGGCGGTGGCGTCGGCGTCGAGCTCGAGCTTCTTGCCCTCGAGGCCCGCGTACGCGTCCTTGACCAGCGTGACGAACGACAGCTCCGCCCACTTCGGGCTCTTGTCGCCGAGGTCCATGAGCGTGCGCAATGCGCCGATGCACGCGCGGCGCAGCGCGAAAGGATCGGCGGCGCCCGTCGGCGAGAGGCCGACGGCGAAGCAGCCGGTGAGCGAGTCGAGGCGATCGGCCATCGCCACCACCGCGGACGGGCCGAGCGGCGCCACGTCGTCGTGCGCGCCGAGGGGGCGGTAGTGATCGCGAATCGCGTCGGCGACCTCCTGCGTCTCCCGCGCGTTGATGGCGTACGCGCGCCCCATGTGGCCCTGGAGCTCCGGGAACTCGCCGACCATCAAGGACGGCAGATCGCTCTTGCACAGGTGCGCCGCGCGCACGCACGTCACCGTGTCCTCCCCGACGCGCCCGGAGATGGCGCGGGCGAGCTTCTCGAGGCGGGCGACCTTCTCGCGCACCGTGCCGAGCCGGTTGTGGAAGACGATGCCGGTGCTCTTTTCGACGAGGTCCGCCAGCTTGACCTTCTTGTCCTCCTCGACGAAGAACCGCGCGTCGGAGAGGCGGGCGCGCATGACGCGATCGTTGCCGCGCACGATGTTGCTGGGCATCTGCGCGGTGTTGACCACCGTGATGTAGTGCGGGAGAAGGTGCGTCTCGCTCTTCTGTACGCAGAAGTACTTCTGGTGCCCGCGCGCCACCGCGCGGATGACGGCCGCCGGGAGGTCGAGGAACGTCACGTCGAACGAGCCCGTCACGACGTGCGGCTCCTCGACGAGCGAGGCGTTGTCGTCCACGAGCGACGGCGTCGGATCGTGCATCCCTCCGGCCGCCTTCGCCGCCGCCGCGACCTTCTCCATCATGACGCGTACGCGCTCCTCGCGATCCACGACGACGTGCGCCGCGCGGAGCTGCTCGACGTAGGTGTGCGCGCTCGTGATCGTGACGTCCCCCGTCGACAAGAACCGGTGTCCGCGTGACGCGCGCCCCGAGCGCACGCCGGCGAAAGTGACGTCGAGCGCCTCCTCGCCGTACAGCGCCACGATCCACTGCACCGGGCGCCCGAAGGTCACGTCCGCGGCGCCCCAGCGCATCGCCTTCTTGAACGGGATCTTTTCGCACACCGACGCGAGCGCCGCCCCCAGGAGATCCTTGGCGGGCCGCCCCTTCTCCGCGCGCCGTCCGACGAGGTACCGCCCGGCCTTCTGCTTGCCCGCGGCGGGCTTGTCGACGACCTGCACCTGGTCGAGCGTGACGCCCAGCTTTTGCGCGAACGCCTCGGCGGCCTTGGTCGGCTTGCCGTCCTTGAACGCGGCGCTCTCCGGCGGCCCGACGACCTCTTCGTCCAGATCGAGCTGCTGAAGGGCGACCTCCTTCACGATCACGGCGAGGCGGCGCGGGGTCCCGAGCGCCTTCACTTCGCCGTGAAGAAGTCGGAGCTCCCCGAGTCGGGCAGAGACGAGGGCAGGCAGGGCGGCGAGGGCCGCGTCGACGAACGACGAGGGGAGCTCTTCGACGCCGACTTCCAGGAGCAGGGGATGCGCGGTCATTTGGGGATCTCGCAAATACCCGTGGGGGAATCATGCCGCAAGCGGCCGTATGGTAGAGTGGAAGAAATGCGCGCTCTGGCGATCGTGTTGGCGATGGCGGGCATGGCTCTTGTGGGTGCTGCGTGCGCGGCACCCACGGCGGCGGTGCCGAGCCCGGGCTTCGCTGGCCCTGGCGGCGGCGGGGGCGGCGGCGCCGGTGAAACCTCGCGCACTTTTCGCGTCGGGGCCGTCGGCGCGGGCTCCGGCGACGTCCCCGAGCGCGATCCTGCCGCGCGAGGCCAGCTGGCGGTGGACATGTCTCGCGCGGATCTCCCCGACGATCGCGACGGCGACGGCGTAGACCAGCTCGATCTGTGCCCCGAGCTTCCCCCCGACCGCGTCGACGGCTGCCCCCACGCGCGTTGACCCGAGAGGCCTCCAGCGTCGGGGCTGCTCTAGATTAATCTTAGTTCTGCGGCCGGAGCGTGGCCTGCTCGCGACGGAAGCCCTTGAGCGCGCGCTGGACGAGCGTGAGGACCTCGTCGGCGTCGAGCGGCTTGTAGGCCCTCGGGTTCGGGACGCCGCGCAAGAACTCGCGCGCTTCGACGCTGTTGGTGCCGCCCGTCAGGAATACGAAGCGCTCCGCGAGCTCCGGCGTGCGGGCGCACACGTCGGCGTAGAGCCGCATGCCCGTCATTCCCGGCATGATCAGGTCGCACAGCACCACGTCGAACTTGCTCTCCGCGAGCAGCTCGCGCGCACGCTCGCCGCTCGAGGCGACGACGACCTCGTGATAGCGGTCGAGGATGCGCTTGAGCGCGTTGCGCACCAGGCGATCGTCGTCGACGACGAGGACCCGGGCTGCGGGGACGGGCATCGATCGGTGGCCACCGAGGCGCCGCGCCGGCGCGACGCCGGTGTTGGTGGGGAGCCAGATCCGGAATGTCGTCGGCTGGTCGTCGTCACTGCGCGCGACGATGACGCCGCCGTGCCGCTTCACCGTGTCGAGGGCGAGGCTGAGGCCGAGCCCCATCCCTTCGCCGACGGGTTTGGTCGTGAAGAACGGCTCGAAGAGCTTGCCGAGCGCCTCCTTGGGGATGCGCGGGCCGCTGTTGGAGATCTCGACGGTGACCCCGTCGGCGTCGCCCTTCGTCTCCACACGGATCCAGCTCTCGGTGGGGTCGTTGCCATCGATGGCTTGCGTGGCGTTGAGCAGGATGTTCAGGAAGGCCTGGCAAAGAGGCATCCGGTCGACGACGATCTCCGGCGTCTCCGCGAACACCTTCTCGATGCGCGCCTTGTAGCGCGCCTCGTTCGCGACGAGGGCGAGCGGGGCCTCGAGGAGCTCCTCGACGTGCACCTTCTCGCCGCGGCTCTGCTCGGGGTGGGCGAACGTCCGCATCTCGGCCACGATGGCGCGGATGCGAATGGCACCGTCGAGCGAGTCCTCGAACGCCTGACGGGTGTCTTTGATCTCCTCGTCGGTCGGTGGCCTCCGCTGGAGGCGCCCGAACTGCTCCTCGAGCAAGCGCAGGTTCGGAAGGAGCGCCGCCAGGGGGTTGTTGATCTCGTGCGACACGCCGGCGACGAGCTGCCCGAGCGACACCATCTTGTCGGCCTGATGCAGCTGCGCGTCGAGCGCCAGGCGGGCCTCCTCGGCGGCGCGCAGATCGCTGATGTCGCGCGCGATGACGATCGCGGTGGGCTTGCCGTCCTGGCTCTCGAGCCCGGCGACGGTCACCCGCAGCGTCGATTCTCCGAGCTTCACGGTGAGGGGCTTGCGCGGCGTGGCGCGCCCCTCGAGGGCCTCGGTCACGCGGACCACGATCTCGTGCTCCGCCCCGACGCCGAGCACGTCCTCGACCGAGTGCGCCAGCGCGTCGCTTTCCTGGACGTCGAGCACGTCGAGCGCCGCCGAGTTCAGGAAGTAGACCCGCCGCTGCGCGTCCACGCCGACGACGGCGTCGCCGATCCCCTCGTGCAGCGCGTCCAGGTACTGCTTCATCCCGTGCAGCTTGCTCGCGATGACGCGCGGCTTCAGGCGCTCGAATCCGACAACCTGGGACGTGTCCGACATCGGCGGCAGGCTCTCCCGCAGCGCGTGCAGCGACCGGCGCAGGTCGCCGAAGACGATCTCGGTCGCGTTCTTGGCGATGACGGCGTCGGCGTAACGTGACGGTGTGCGCGAGTGATCGCGATCCGCCCCGCCGGTCAGGATGATGGTCGTGATCGGCTTGTCCTGGCTCACCTGCTTGGCGAGCTGGCACAGCTTCCCGCCGTCGAGATTCGCGAGGAAATAGTCGGTGATCAGGATCTGCGGCGGCGTCCGACGGAGCACCTCGACCGCCGTGAGCCCGTCGTGCAGGACGGTGACGTCGTACCCCTCGCGGCGGAGCCCTTCGCCGATGGTGTCGGTCCAGTAAGGACTGTCGTCCACGAGCAAAACGGTTCGATTCGGCAACGCAACGGCGACCATGGTTTCGGTCCTTAGAGCGGTAGCGACCCGCAACGGGGCTAGGGCAACCGTTCCACAGAGGGACGGTGCCTATGGAACGGCACGAACCCCGTCAAACTTGAGCGCCCTCAGGGCAGGTGAAAATCCTTCACCACGGCCATGTGCTGCATGTTCGACGCGGCGCTGTCGGTCGCGAGGACGGGCGGGACGTCGCTGAGCGGCGTGTAGACGCGGCTGTCGAAGACGAGGCCGGCGGGGAACGCGCTCACGCCGCCCCCGGCGGTGGCGAACATCGTGGGCACCTGCAGGCCGGCAAGCGCGGGGCTGGGGAGGACCCAGTCGTGGGGTTTGGTGCGCGTGCCGCTGGTGTTGTCGTTGCCGAGTCCGTCGGCGGGGTAGGGGCCCGCGGTCGAGACGATGCCACCGAACGTCGTGATGCACGCCTCGCCGCGGCTGTCGGTGTTGAAGTCGCCGCCCACGACGACGTAGTCGCCCGCCGGAACGATCGCCTTCACCTGCGCGACCACGGCCTGCGCCTCGAGGTCACGGTTGGTGCCGCTGGACGTCAGCAGGTGCATGCTGACGGCCCACAGTGGGTGCGCGCCCGGGATCTGCAGCTTCGCGTACGCGAACGCGCGGTTTGCCACCTGCGGATCGGTCCACGTCCCCGCCTGCAGGATGGGCCACCGGCTGACGACGCCGTTGGGGATCTGGGCGCCAGTCTCTCGGTAGTACGAGAAGTTCGGCCCGAACGCGGTGTCGATCATCTTGCGGGTGTCAGCTTCGCTGTTCGATGCGTAGTTGAACTCCTGCAGCAGAACGACATCGGGCTTCAGCCCCTGCAAGATACGGATCCCCTCGCCCGGCGTGTACGACTGGCTCCCGCCGCTCGTGAGGTTGGCGCTCACGATGCGGAGGCTCGCGGGGCCGGCGCCGCCGTCGTACCCGGTGGCGGATCCATCCTCGCCGCCCGCGTCGGTGCGGCTCGTGCTGTCGGCGCCGCCGTCGGCGACGGGCGGGACGCCGGTGTCCACCGCCGCGTCGTTCGTGAGGCCCGGATCGTTGACTCCGGAGCTTTTGTTGCCGCACCCGAGGAGGAGGAAGAGGAGCGCGAAGGGCAGTGAAGGGCGACGCACGGGAGACAGCGTAGCACCGGCGCGCGAGGGAGAAACGCGACATGCTGGGCGTAGGATGGTCCCGTGAAGCTCCGTCCTGCGCCGTCGGTTACGATCCACGCTCTGGCCGCGTTGGTCCTGCCCGCGCTCGGGCTCGTCGCGTGCTCGGTGATGACGACCGCCAGCGGCACGCCGGGCGGCGGTGACGGCGGCTCGTCGGGCAGCTCGGGCACCGGCAGCTCGGGTACCGGCAGCTCGGGAGGCGGCGACGGCGGCTCGAGCGGGGACGGGGCGATCACGGCGCGGCTGCACGAGACGGCTCGTCTGGAGGCGATTCACAGGCGGCCGACGAACGCCTGATGCCGCTCGAGATCGGCCGGACCTGGACCTACGACGTCATGGCCGTCGGCTCCGGCTATTGCTCGCCTGGTGCGCACGACGCGAAGGTGCTCGGCCAGTCGCAGAAAGACGGACGCAACGCCTTCGAGGTCTCGTCGTTCTGCAGCGCGGTCGGCTCCGCGTTCGAGACGGTGAACGGCGACCAGGTCGACGTCGACTACCAGGGCGCGTGGAACCACTACCTCGACGTGCCCGTGCAGCAGGGGCACCAGTGGACGTACTTCAACGCAACCTACACGTGGGAAGCGGTGCCGACGATCACCGTGCCCGCGGGCACCTTCACCGGATGCTGGAAAGCGCACCAGAACGTCACCTACAGCGCGTACGCGATCTTCTGCCGCGGCGTCGGTATGGTCGAGTCGTACTCGCAGGATCTTGCCGGCAGCGGCTGGGACGCGAAGCTGGCGGCGAAGAACTTCTAGCGCGGGTGGATTCGCCCCCTATGCTCGAAGGGTGACGGCACCTCGCGCGGGACGGAAGGCGAGCACGACGAGATGGGCGGCGTGGCTTGGCGCGCTCGCGGCCGGCATGGTGAGCGATTTGTTCATGCAGAGTGCACGCTTTGGGGCGTGGGTGGGAAGCCAGACCCACTTCATCGCGAGCGGGGCGTGGGTGGTGCGTGACGGATTCGTCGTCCTGCTCTACTCGGCCATGGTGTTCACCGCCGTGACCGCGCTCGTGCGCATGTTCCACAGCGCGCGCGCGACCCGCGGAGGGTCGTTCGCGTCGTTCGCGGAGAAGCACGCGGCGCTGGTGCGAAGGAACATCCCCCTGGCGCTCGGTGCGACCTGGCTGCTGCGGACGCTCCTGATGCGGCTCGGCGCGTTCGTCGACTACGGGCACGCGTGGCCGTTCGAGGGCTCGGACGTCGCCGTGCTGTTGCTCGGGATAGCGACCGCCGCCGCCGCGCGCTTCGGGGTCCAGGCGCTCGAGCGCGCTTCGACGCCGGAGGAGGCGCTGCCCGCCGCCGAGGGCGATTCGGCGGACGCGGGCACCTTCTCGGCGGTGGCCGTCACGTCGACGACGCGCGCGGCGGTGGGGGCGCTCGGCGTCACGACGGTCGCCATGGTCGCCTTCGTCGTGACCACGCCCGTCTCCCACCTGGGGCACGATCCGCTGTCGGTCGCGCTCCTCGTCGGCTACCCGCTCGCGGCGCTCGCCGCGTCGGCCGCGTTTCGTCGCGTGTCGCGCATCTCGGTCGGCATCGACGGCGTCCTCGTTCGCGGCGCCGGCAAGCCGCGCTTCGTCGCGTACACGTCGTTCGACGAGGTGCGGGTGACCACGCGCGATCTGCTCCTCGTGCGCCGCGGCAAGGTCCACCTTCGCCTGCAGCTCCACGGCGCGGACGTGATGCGTCGAGACCAGCTGGCCGCGCGCCTCCGGGCGGCGATGGAGCGCGCGGCCGCGATGCGTCGCGACGGCGCCGAGCTCGTCGTGCAGGGGGCGCGCGGCCACGACGCCACGATCGCGCGCGTCGGCGCCGCGGCGCGCGGGGCCGTCGACTACCGGCAGCCCGCCGTATCGCGCGAGCGCCTGTGGGATCTCGTGCTCGGCCCGTCGAGCGACGCCGACACGCGCATCTCCGCCGCCAGGGCCCTCGGCACCTCCCTCGAAGGGGATGAACGCGCGCGCCTTCGCGTCGCCGCAGCGGCCTGCGCCGAGCCCCGCGTGCGCGTGGAGCTCGAGGTCATCGCCGCCGCGGAGGACGACGACCTGGAGCAAGCCGCGCGTCCGCTCGCCGGCGCCGCGCACGTGTAGGCGGCCCGGTCTTGCGCGGCCGCGCCGTTCGGCGCCAGGACCCTCGGCATGGATCTTCTCGAAGCCCTCGAGACGAAGGATCTCGAGCAAGCCCTGCGGCCGACACCGATCCGCGCATCCCGATTGCCGCGAGCGTGGAGAAACGATGTGGAGGGGGCCGGCGGGGCGCTGGGTTCCTGGCGCCGCGGGGTCGTGTGTGGCACAACGGTTCGGCACTCTTTCGTGAGTGACGCCAAATCGATGCGCAGTCCTTCGCTCCTCGCCCTGCTTTTGCCGCTGTTCGTCGCCCGTGGCGCGTCCGCGGCCACCCCTACGCTCGGCGAGTACGCGAGCCACGCGCAGGACGGGCGCGGCTGGGTCGTGACGACGATCGACGGGCAGCGCCTCCGCATCACGCCGTACGGAGACTCCGTCGTGCGCGTGCAGGGGGCGTCCTCGGCGTCGCCGTTCACGCCCGACGATCGCTACCAGATGGTGCTCCGTCACGACGGCCCCGGCGCGCTCACCGCGACCGACGGCGCCGGCAGCGTGACGTTCGGCGGCGCCAAGATGCAGGTCGTCGTGACCAAGTCCCCGGTCCGCGTGGACGTGCGCGCCGGCGGCGCTTCGCTCCTCTCCGAGACCACCGTGGGCGGCCTCGCCACCGGCGACCGTCCGCTACGCCTGGAGGTGAACGGCGCCACCGTCCTCGCGTCGATGCCGTACCCCATCACCGGCGGCTGGACGGCGTGGAGCACCGCGACCGCCATGGTGACGCTCAAGGCCGGCCCCAACGCCATCCGCATCACCTCCATCGGAGCGAACGGCGGCAACGTCGACTCGCTGTACATCGGCGGCGTCACCTACGAGGCGGAGAACGGAGCGCGCTCGGGGGCCACCGCCGGCAACCAGAACGCTGGCTACACCGGCACCGGTTACGTCGACTTCCAGAACGCCGCCAACGACTACGTCGAATTCACCGTCGGCGTCGCCCAGGCCGGCACCTTCCCGATCGACATCCGCTACGCCAACGGCGCCGCCGCCGCCGAGCTCTTCGCGCCCGAGCCCGGCGAGCACTTCGCCGGCCTCGGCTACGGCGGCTTCGGGCGCGTCGCCTCGCTCGATCTCCACGGCCAGACGATCACGCGCAACCGCGAGTACCAGGCGCCGATCCTCGCGCCGTTCTACGTGTCGTCGCGCGGCTACGGCGTCTTCGTGAACAGCACGTGGGACAACTCGTTCTCGTTCACCGACAACGCGTACGGCTTCTCGCTGGCGGGTGGGCAGGTCGATTACTTCGTCCTGCTCGGCCCCGAGCTCGGCGACGTCCTCGACCGCTACACCGCCCTCACCGGGCGCCCCCGCCTGCCGCCCCTCGCCGCCTTCGGCCTCGGCTTGAGCGACAAGCTCGACGACACGCTCCCCAGCGACGAGGCGTGGTGGAAGGACAAGATCCAGAGGATGAAGGACGGCAAGTGGCCGTTCGACCTCGTCATCCACGACAACTCGTGGCGCAACGGCAAGACCGCGCCGTGGCAGTGGGCGCCGAGCCGCTACTCCGACCCGACGGAATACGAGAGCTTCTGCCAATCCGTGGGCATCACCAACCAGCTCGATTTCAACCGCGCCGACGACACGCTCTCCGCCGGCTGGCAGCCGTCGTTCCTGATGCCGGGCACCACCGACTACCCCGATTTTTCGAGCCCCGCCGTTCGTCAGTGGTTCTGGAACCTCCTGTCCACCAAATCGTTCGATCCCGCCCTCAAGTACCCCGGTGACTTCGTCTGGCTCGACGAGCCCGACGATCCGGTGACTCCGACCGGCGCCCTCGCCGACGGCCGCACCTGGGCCGAGGCGGGCAACTACTACTTCTTCCAGGAGCTGCAGGCGGTGGGCGAGGGGTGGGAGGCCACGTTCCAGGGCAAGAAGCGCCCGTACGTCATGATGCGCGGCGCGACCGCCGGCGCGCAGCGGTGGGGCACCGTCTGGAGCGGCGACATCGACGACACGTATGTCGAGATGAAGCTCCAGATCCGCGGCATGCTCGCCGCGGGCCTCAGCGCGTTCCCGTTCTGGGCGCACGACGCCGGCGGCTTCAAGACGCTGCCCTCCGACGCGATGTACCGGCAGTGGGCCGTCGCGATGGGGAGCTTCTCGCCGATGTGGAAGCCGCACGGCATCGGCCTGCGCTTCCCCTGGCAGTTCTCGCAGGCGGCGCAGGACGACATGCGCGCGTACGGCGCGCTCCGCATGCAGCTCCTGCCGTACCTCTACACGGCGGCGTGGCGCGCGGCGACGACCGGGCTGCCGATCGCGCGCGCGATGATCTTCGACAACCGCACGGTCGCCGAAGCGTGGAAGGCGGACCAAGAGTACATGTGGGGCGACGCGCTGCTCGTCGCGCCCGACACGAGCGACGGCGGCGGGACGGTGAACGCGTGGCTGCCGCCCGGCGACTGGTACGACTACTGGGACGAGACGAAGCATGCGGGCGGCACGTCGCTCGCCGTCGCGACGAAGATCGGGCGCCTGCCGATCTTCGCGAAGGCCGGCGGCATCGTCTTCGGCGCGCTCCCGTCGCTCGGCACCAAGGCCTGGGATCGCGCCGTGCGCGTGCTCGACGTGTACGCGGGCGCCGATGGCCGCGCGACGCAGTTCGAGGACGACGGAGTGAGTGACGGCTACCAGTCGGGCAACCGCGCGCTCACGCAGATGACCTACACGAACGCGGCGACGCGCCTCGAGCTCGCGGCCGACGACGGCACGTACCCGGGCGCGCCGACCGCGCGCAGCTACCACGTGCACCTGCATGGCCTAACGAGCGCGATCGCGCTCCAAGTGAACGGCGTCTCCACGAACGCGACGTGGGACGCGCAGAAGCACGTGCTCTCGGTCGACACGCCGGCGCTTCCCGTGAACGCGAAGGTCGTGATCGAGCCGCTCGGCGGGGGCGGTGGCGACGGCGGCACGGGCGGCGACGGCGGAGTCGGCCCGGGTGGCGGAGGCGCCGCCGACGCAGGCGCCGGCGCGACTCCGGGCGGCAGCGGCTCGAGCAGCGGATGCGGATGCCGCGCGGCGGACCTTCGTGGCGGAGATCTCGCGGCGGCGAGCGCGTTCGCGATCGCGCTCGCGGTCGCGCGCCGCCGGCGTCGGCGCTGAACGAAGTCGGAGGCGATCCGGAGGAGCTCATGGCGCAGCGCATCGCTCAGTTCGCGATCCTCGTGAAGGACTACGACGAAGCCCTTGCGTTTTACACCGAGCGCCTGGGCTTCGAGCGCCTCGAGGACACCGATCTCGGCGACGGCAAGCGCTGGGTCCGCGTGCGACCGCCAGGCTCCAGTGGCGCGGGCATCCTGCTCGCGCGCGCGGCGACAGCCGAGCAGTCCGCGAGCGTGGGGCATCAAACCGGCGGGCGCGTCTTCGTCTTCATCGAGACGGACGACTTCTGGCGCGACCACACGGCGCTCGTCGCGCGTGGCGTCGTCTTCACTCGCCCGCCCACGGAGGAGTCCTACGGCACCGTCGCCGTGTTCCAGGACCTCTACGGAAACCTTTTCGACCTGATTCAGCCGAAGAATCAGCAGCCGGGGTAGAGGCCGAGCGGCGTCTACTGCGGCCGCCGAATCGACTTCAGAACGAGAGCACGCGCACGCGCGCAAAGAAGGCACGCAACGCCTCGAGGTCGTCCGTGTCGCTCGTGTAGACCACGTCGCCTCGGAGCGCGGCGCCGGCCATGACGAAGGCGTCGATGGTCGTCGCTCGCTTCACCTTCGCCAGCGCGTCCCCGGCGAGTCGAGCGGTCGCGTCGGTGAGGGGCTCGACGCGGACGGAGAGCAGCAGCGCCTCGCGCAGATCCGGCCGCCCGTGCCACCACTCGCCGACGACGACCGCGGGCACGGTGATGGGCGCGCCGCGCTCCTGAATCCGGCGGTAGACGTCCCACGCCGAGGCCTTGCGGCGTTCGAGGGCGACCAGCATGCCCGTGTCGAACGTGACGCCCTGGCTACTCACGCCGCAGACCGGCGCCGCGGCTTCTTCGGCGCGTGCTTGCGCGCGAGCGCCCAGCCCTCTTCGAGCTCCGCGTCAATCCTTGCGCGCGCGGCGACGGTGGGCTCGGCGCCACCATACCAACGCCACGCTCTCTCGAACGCCGCCGTGCGGACGGCCGCGTCGGTCATCTCGTCGATCAACGCGGACACGTTCCCGCCGTGCCTCTCCTCGGCGAGCGCCTTCAGCTTCCGCTTGGTCTCGACGTCGACGGACACACCGATCGTCTCGGTGGCCCCGGCGCGTCGTTTTCGTCGGCCGTTCATGCCTCCGAGTGTAGCAGGAATGCGGATGCAGCTCTGCCCAGGCACCCGGCCGACTGAGCGGCCTATTGTCTCGCGGGCTCCTCGGCATTACCACTCTCGGAACGCACATGGCCGTCGACATCCTCACCGAGATCGTGATCGACCGTCCGCTTGCAGCCGTTGCCGCCTTTGCGCGCGAGCCGGAGAACGCGCCAACGTGGTACGTAAACATCAAGTCCGTCGAGTGGAAGACGCCGCCGCCGCTCGCCATAGGTTCCCGTGTCGCGTTCGTCGCGCAGTTCCTCGGACGACGCCTCGCGTACACCTACGAGCTCGTCGAGCTCGTGGCCGAGTCGCGGCTCGTCATGCGCACGAGTGAGGGACCGTTTCCGATGGAGACGACGTACACCTGGGAGCGCGCGACCGAGGGGAGCACGCGGATGATGCTGCGGAACCGCGGGGAGCCGAGCGGCTTCGGCAAGATCGTCGCGCCGATCATGGCAAGCGCCATGCGGCGGGCCAATCGGAAGGATCTGGCCCGGCTGAAGTCGATCCTCGAGTCGACGTAGACCTAGTCCAAATCCGTTGTGCCCCGACGAGTTCTCCTCCGCTGACGGAGGTGGAATCAGTGCCAGTGGATCGCAAAATAGGACTACGGCAACGGCACGGAGATCCGTTCACCTTCGGGCGTGGACGTCATCAACGGGTACATCTGTAAGAATTGCACGGAGGTGGACCTCGCGAAGAAGGGGATCGATCCCGCGCATCCCAAGGACGGACCGTATGGCCGCGACAAGGTGCGCGCGGCGACGAAGGCCGCGGAAGCGGACGCCGTGAAGAAGGAGCACGTCCGCGCGGCGACCGGCTCGGTTGGCCGGACGCTCGACGTCTCGGGGTAGTTGCAGGGCAAGGTACACTCCTCGACGCATGCCCGCGGTCGCGGTTGTCCACGTCTTGTCGGCGGAAGACCTTGTTCTCGACGCATCGATCTCTTGGAAGGAGCTGTGATGGCCGTCGTCGCGAGCGATGTCTTCTCCCTTCTCGCACGTGGTCTGGCTACGGGGACGGTTCGTATCCTGGCGTCTCGCCGTTTCGCTACGAGGAAGCGACCGCTATCACCTCCTCTACAGTTGCGCGCAGGACAGCGGTCGCGTCGAGGTGATGACGGGAACGGTGGAGACGATGCCTGGAGGCGCCTGCGTCACGTGGGAGACCGTCGGCCACGCGCACGACGCGCGCCTCCTGAAGCTCGGTCGCACGTGGTGGGTAGCGAAGGAGACCCTCCGCTACGAGGCCTACCTCGCGACGCACCGCACGCCGGAGTACCGCAGCACCTCGAAGCCCACCTCGTCCGGGCGCAGGCAGCACAGGTCCTTGGAGAGCCTGTCTAGAGCCGCACGTCGATCGGGACGCCACGACGCAGATCCAGCAGCCAACGGCTCCTCTCGCGGTCGATCGCCGTCTCGAGCGCCCGCTCGAACATCCGCTCCCTTACCTCCAGAAACGTCGGCGGGGGAGCACCGCCCGTGGGTACCTGGCGGACGGCCTGCGCGTACGCGGCGCGCGCGTCCTGTTCCGTGATGTGCACCCTCCCACGAACGCGCAGGTTGACCAACTTGCCCTCGAGCACGTGCCTCCGGAGCTCGTCTCGGTATTCCTGCTCCGAGAGTCCTTGCATCCGCGCCTCGGCCAGCAGGGCGTGGACGTCGAGGCGAGCCGCGCCGGCGATGTTCTCCACGGCGGCGTCGATCTCGGCAGGTAAAACCGCGACGCGCGCTCGGACGGCTTCTTGTTCGACGAGTCGCTCATCGATGAGGCGATTGAGCAGATCGCGCATGAGCTGCATCTCGAGCGCCGCTTGCTGCGTAGGGTCGCTCGTCGCTTCCTGGATCTTACGGAGGTGCGGCGCCGCCCGATGGTGCAGGTCCGAGAGCAGGATGGGACGGTCTGTCCCCCTACGTCCCCCCGTGCGTCGCCAGCTGCCGCCCGTGCGCCATCAGGCGGTGCTCCTCTTCCTTCGTGAACTCCCGCTCCCCCATCGCCGCGATCCCGAGCGCACCGACCGCGCGCTCGCCGTCCAGCATCGGCACGCACAGCGACCCCATCGCGCCGGTCGCCTTCGCCCCCGGTCGCGCGTCGCCGCTCTTGTCCGTTTGCAGATTGCACATGTTCACCGGCGCCATGCGCTCCACCGCGAGCCCCGCGATCCCCTTGCCGATCGGGATGACGCGGCTCGCCGCCAGCACCGGTTCGGGGATCCCCCGGCTGTGCGCGCGCAGGTGGAGCATTCCGTCGGCCTCGAGCACGTGGATGGTCCCGATTTGCGCCTTGAAATCGGCCAGAATGAGCTCGAGCGCCTTGTCGTAGTCGGCGGGCAGGTCCATGACGCGATCTCTACCACTGGCCGGCGCCGCGCGCCCTCCAACAAGCGCGCGCGTGCTACCTTCTCCCCCTCGATGACGAGCCTCCTCGACGCGCTGCCCTCGACGGCCCGAGCGTGGGTCCTCTCGGTCGCACCCGACGATCGCATAGCCCTCCTCGGGGCGTTCTCCGGCGCGGCACGCAACGTCGGCAAGGACCCTTGCGCGGTCCCCGAGCGCGGCACCTGGGGCGCCGACGAGCTCGCCCGCGCCGCGCTCCTGGTCCGCGGCGCCGCGTCGGTCTCGCCGGAGGAGCTCTACGATCGCGGCGACAACCGCGAGCGCCAGGCCGTCCTCCGCGCGCTCCCGCTCCTCGAGGCTCCCGAGCGCTTCCTCCCGCTCGCCGTCGAGGCGTGCCGCACCAACGTGCTCACGATCTTCGAGGCCATCGCCTGCGAGAACCCGTATCCCCAGCGCCACTTCCCGGAGCCCAACTGGAACCAGATGGTGCTGAAGGTCGCGTTCAACGGCCTCGCCCTCGCGCGCATCGTCGGCCTCGCGGCGCGGAGCAACGACGAGCTCGCCCGCATGGCGAGCGATTTCGCCGCCGAGCGGCGGGCCGCGGGTCGGCCGGTGCCCGCGGACCTCGGCTCGGTCATGAAAGGGGAGACGACGTGAAGCTCTTCGATCCGCACATCCACATGACGAGCCGCACGACCGACGACTACGAGGCGATGGCCAAGGCGGGCATCCGCGCCATCATCGAGCCCGCGTTCTGGCTCGGCCAGCCGCGCACGAAGGTCGGCACGTTCGAGGACTATTTCCAGGCTCTCGTCGGCTGGGAGCGCTTCCGCGCGAGCCAGTTCGGCATCACGCACTTCTGCACGATCGGCCTCAACCCCAAGGAAGCCAACAACCCCAACGTCGCGCCGGGCGTCCTCGAGCTCATGCCGCACTACCTCGGCAAGGACGGCGTCGTCGCCGTCGGCGAGATCGGCTTCGACGATCAGACCCCTGCCGAGGAGAAGTACTTCGCCGCGCAGCTCGAGCTCGCGAACAAATTCGACCTACCCGTCCTCGTCCACACGCCGCACCGCGACAAGAAGCGCGGCACCGAGCGGAGCCTGGCGCTCGTGAAGGAGCAGCGCTTCCCCGAGGAGCGCGTCGTCATCGATCACAACAACGAGGAGACGCTCCCCCTGGTGCTCGCCACCGGCTGCTGGGCCGGCCACTCCATCTACCCGAACACGAAGATGGACGAGCCGCGCATGGCCGCCCTCGTGAAGAAATACGGCACGACGCGCATGATCGTGAACAGCGCCGCCGATTGGGGCGTGAGCGATCCGCTCAAGGTGCCGAAGACCGCGCAGGCGATGAAGGACGTGGGCGTCAGCGACGCCGACATCGAGACGATCGTGTGGAACAACCCGATCGCGTTCTTCGGCCAGACCGGGCGCATCGCCGCCGCCGACCTCGGCGAGGCCGCGAAGATCGATCAGGCGCAGCTCTTCGAAGGCAACTCCGTCCTCCGCGGGCAGACCCCGGTTCGTACCTGACGTGAAGCGCACCGTCGTCCTCGACGTCGTCGGTCTCGCGACCGGGCTCATCGGCGAGCACACCCCCAACATCGCGCGCATCGCGAAGGCGCAGGGCGGCGCGCGCCCGCTGGAGACGCTGCTCCCTGCCGTCACATGCAGTGTGCAGGCATCGATGTTGACCGGCCTGCCGGTGTCGGACCACGGCGTCGTCGGCAACGGGTGGTACTGGAAGGATCTGGCCGAGGTCCTCTTGTGGCGTCAGGTGAACCGCCTCACCGTCGGCGAGAAGGTGTGGGAGGCGGCGCGCAAGCGGGACCCGAGCGTCACGTGCGCGAAGATGTTCTGGTGGTTCAACATGTACTCCTCGGCCGACTTCGCGGTCACGCCGCGGCCGATGTACCCCGCCGACGGGCGCAAGCTCCCGGACATCTACACCGAGCCCGAGGATCTGCGCGATGAGCTGAACGCGGCGCTGGGCGCCTTCCCGCTGTTCGACTTCTGGGGCCCGAGGGCCGGCATCCGCTCGAGCCAGTGGATCGCGGCGGCTTCGAAGCGCGTCTTCGACGAGAAGAGTCCGACGCTCTCGCTCGTCTATCTCCCGCACCTCGACTACGAGCTGCAGCGCGTCGGTCCCGGGGATCCACGCGTCGCCGTCGCCCTCCGCGAAATCGACGATGTCGTGGGCGATCTGGTGGAACACTTCACGAAGGCGGGCGCGCGCGTGATGATCGTCTCCGAGTACGTCATCACGAAGGTGTCGCGCGCCGTGCACCCCAACCGCGCGCTGCGCGATGCGGGTCTGCTCCGCGTGCGGCGCGAGCTCGGCACCGAGAAGCTCGACTGCGGCGGGAGCGAGGCGTTCGCGGTCGCCGATCACCAGATCGCCCACGTCTACGTGAAGAACCGTGCGCGCCTCACCGAGGTGAAGAAGCTGCTCGCCAAGCTCCCCGGCGTCGCGGAGGTGCTGGACGAAAGCGCGCAGAAGGAGCGCAAGATCCTCCACGAGCGCGGCGGCGACCTCGTGCTCGTGTCCGACGCGGACGCCTGGTTCACGTACTACTTCTGGAACGACGATGCGAAGGCGCCCGACTACGCGCGCACCGTCGACATCCACCGCAAGCCTGGCTACGACCCGGTCGAGCTCTTCCTCGACCCGGCCATCCCAGTGCCGCAGCTCAAGGTCGGCTTCCGCCTCGCGCAGAAGATGCTCGGCTTCCGCTACCTGATGGACGTCATCCCGCTCGACGCGTCGCTCGTGAAGGGCTCGCACGGGAGGCCGTCCACCAAGGCCGACGAGCAGCCCGTGCTCCTGTCGACGGAACCGTCGCTCTTGCCCGAAGGGGCCGCGCACGTCACCGACGTGAAGCGCATCATCCTCGACCACCTCTTTCGCTGAAGGCTGTCGCCGACGCTCCTCGCAGGCGACCCGTTCACGCGCGTCAGCGAAGGCCGGCGACGAGCCGCGCCGTCGCCGTGACGTCGCGCGTTTCCTGATCGGCCTGCGCGAAATAGACCCACGGATACTCCGTGAACGCCTGCCCGATGCGCTCGAGCTCGGTCCGCAAGCGAGGGTCCTGCGTGATGAAGAAGAGGAACGCGGCCGCGTTGCGGTAGTGGATGGTGGTCGCGCGTGGGATGGATCCGGCGCCGAGCGATCGCGCGTACGCCGCGTCGAGCTCCTGCCGGACGGCGGGCTGCGCGAGGTACCGCAGGGCCCCCTGTGGATCGCCGCCGAAGGTGTGCATGTAGCTCCAGACGTCGAGGTGGGCCTCGAACACGAGCATCGGGAGATCGCTCCCGTTCGGCGCGCTGGCGACACGGCGCCTCACGAAGTCGAACATGGCCTCGTCGCTCCCGCCCCAGCGTTTCGAGAGCCTCGAGAGCATCGCGGTGTGCGCGAAGTAGTGGTCGGGCAGGCGCGCCGTCGCCGCCGCGAAATGCTGAAGGGCCACGTCCATCGGCGCGTCGTTCGCCTTGTCGACGACGAGGAGGAGCGCGTACGGCGTGGGATCGGCCGGATCGCCGTTGGCCGCCGCGAGGAGATCACGCTCCGCCATGGCGATGCGCTCCGCGAAGAGCCTCCACCCCTCCTTCGATACGCTGTCCGAGGAGCCGCGGCCGCGCGCTTCCCACGCCCACTGGATCGCGTGCCGACCCCGAACGAGGAACGCGAGCGGGCTCGGTTGGCGCCCACACAAGAGGTCGAGCGACTCGCGCTTGCAGTGCACCACGAGGTGCTCCAGGTAGTACGCGCGCGCGCCCCAGTCGGCCCCGAGCCCGTGGAGCAGGCCGAGGAGCGCGCCGGGATCACCGGCGCGGAGCGCGGCCACGGCGGCTTGCGCGCGCGGGTCGGAGTCGGTGGGGCGCAGATCGCCGGCGCCGACCCGGTTCGTGAAGCGCCGATAGAGGAGGAACGCCACCGAGAGCGTGAGCGCGACCCCGAAGATGATCATCCCCTTCACGCCGTCGTCCATCGTGCGCGGAGGCTAACATGGCCGCGCTCCCCGGGGACTCCGCCGCCGCGTCCTCGAAGTGGGCGTGCCCACGCGCGAATGCGACCGGCCGGCATTTGCGGTATCCTCAGGGAATGGACTCGCCAGGGGCCCGGTAGACCGCGTCCGATGCGCTCGACGCCCCCCCGCTCGTTTGCGCCTGTCGCCGGCGGCCGCCCGTCGCGCCTCGGCGCGTACGACATCCTCGGCAAGATCGCCAAGGGAGGAATGGCGACGATCTACCTCGCGCGCACCGTTGGCCCCGACGGCAAGCACACCCCGGTCGCCGTGAAGGTCATTCGCCACGAGCTCGCCGCCGACGAGAAGATGGTGCAGATGTTCCTCGACGAGGCCTCGATCCTCTCGCGCATGGCGCACCCCAACATCGTGCGAACGTTCGAGAGCGGCGCGGACGGCGATCAGCTCTTCATCGCGATGGAGCTCCTCGTCGGCCACTCGCTCATGGACCTCTGGAAGACGTGCGCGGCGCGGCAGCTCACGCTCCGCCCCGGAGACATCGCGTGGATCGGCGCCCGGGTCGCCGACGCCCTGCACTTTGCCCACGAGCTCAACGACGAGAACGGGCAGTCCCTCGACCTCGTCCACCGCGACGCCAATCCGAGCAACGTGTTTCTTACCTACGGCGGCGAGGTGAAGCTCTTCGATTTTGGTCTGGTGAAGTCGAAGGTGCGGCGCGCGCCGCCGAGCGACGCCGGCATCGTCAAGGGGAAGCTTCCGTACCTCGCCCCCGAGCAGATCATGCAGATGCCGCTCGATCGGCGGAGTGACGTGTTCGCGCTGGGCACGACGCTCTGGGAGATGGCGACGATGAAGCGGCTCTTCGTGCGCGACAGCGACGTCGACACCGTGAAGGCCGTGCGCAACGCGCCGATCCCCGATCCGCGCACGTTCGAGCCCGGACTTCCGGCCGAGCTCACGGCGATCATCCTGAAGGCGCTGGAGCGCAACCGGATGCACCGCTACCTCACCGCCGCGGCACTCGCGCACGATCTCGACGCGTTCGCCCAACAGCATGGCGCGACCGATGCGCCCGGGAGGATCGCCGCCATTCTGGAGAAGCTCTTCCCCGAGGAGCGGGCGAAGCAGATGGGCTGGCTGCGGCGCAGGTCGCCTTAGCTGGGGAGGCTCGCCCTCACGTCCCGGCGATCCATCGCTGCAGCCCGCGTGTCGCGAAGAAGCCGAGCGTCGCCACGAGCGCCGCGAGGGAGTGGCCCGCGCCCGCGAGGACGAGCGCGTCGAGCAGCGAGATGCCGGCGAGGAGCGCGACGATCGCCTTGCCGATCGCCTTCTTCTCGCGCACGAGCCACACCGCCCAGACGACGAGGCCGAGGAAGCCCACGAACGACAGCGCCGGCACGACGCTGCGCCACGCGCTCGGGCCCTCCTTCAGGAACGGCACCGCCAGGAACGTGAGCGGCCAGAGCGCCGCGCCGCTCTTGCCCTCGATCTTCGCCGTGTACGTGAGGCCGATCAGGTACGCGAACAGCGCGCCCGCGCCGGCGACCACCGCGAGGTTCAGGTGCCCCATCGCGACCGCC
The DNA here is from genome assembly GCA_025359105.1 of Myxococcales bacterium. GTDB lineage: Bacteria > Myxococcota_A > Polyangia > Polyangiales > Polyangiaceae > JANYHK01. The sequence continues at coordinate 106,158 of JANYHK010000016.1, forward strand.
GCGGTGAGGTAGACGAGGACGCGGCAGCCCCCCATGAGCACGGGACTCAGCGCGTTCTTCTTGTGCCACGCGTCGTAGAGGACGATGTTCCCGGCGAGCAGCGCGCCGAAGAGCGCGGCGAGGGCGCCCGCCTGCCAATAGAGGAGGCCCACCCCGCCGCCCAGCGCGCCGAAGCCGACGGAGAACACCTCGCGCGCGCTCACCTGGCCGGCCGGGATCGGCCGCTCGGGGCGCTCCTTCGCGTCGATCTCGCGGTCGAACGCGTCGTTGAGGAACATCCCGGCGACGTAGAAGAGCGACATCGTGCCTGCGAGGCCCACGAGCTTCGGCAGCCCGAGCCCCGGCGCGAGCATGCCGTTGTCGCCGCCGCTCCCGCCGAGCAGCGCGCCCGCGAGCGTGTTCGTCCAGACCGTCGGCAGGTTGGACACGCGCCCGAGGCGCAGGTACACGCCGAGCTTTCCCGGCGCGCTTCCCCCTTGGGGAGGGCCGAGCCCGCTCACGCGAGCACCTCGCGCACCCACGCGAGCTCCCGCGCGATGTCGTCGACGACGCTCGGCTGCCGGTGCTCGGCCGGGAGCACGTCCCACGTGTACGTCTCCACCTCGAGGTGCTCGGTCAAGGCGCGCGCGCGCACGAGCGCGAGCAGCTCGCGCAAGAACCCTTGGGTGCCGTGCAGCTCGCCCAGGCGCTCCAGGAAGATCGGCACGTGGAAGTGGGTGCGGAGCACGGCGTCCTCCCCGAAATCGTGACCCAGCGCCTCTTCGAGGTCCAGGTAGCGCGTGACGGAGCCGTCGCCGTGGCGGACGACGCACTGGTGCAGGTACGTGTCCTCCGCGAAGCGCGCGAGCTTGGCGCGCGCCTCCGAGCCGCGTGCCTCGATCGCGTTCGTCAGCTGGATCTTGGCGATGGCGATGCCCGCGCCCTCGAGACGCGCGACGGCCTCCTTCGGCTCCTCGAGCTCGACGGCGGCGTGGCAGGCGTCCAGGCACACGCCGACGTGCGCGCGCACCGCGGCCTCGCTCTGTGCCGCGCGGGCGAAGAGCTCGTCCTCGAAAAAGCGCACGGCGTCGACCGTGGTCTCCAGCGCGCAGGCGGGCTCCGGCTCGAGCGCGAGCACCACGCGCTTGCCTGTCGCGTGGGTGAGCGCGGCGAGCTCGGTCGCGACCCGCCTGAGCGCGTCGGCCATCGCGGCGGCGCGAACGCCGGCCACCCCCGCTGCCCGAAAGCCGAGCGGCACCGTGCTCACGCTGCCGGTCCGCACCGAGTCGGGCAGGAGCGCCGCCAGGATGCGCGCGAGGCGAAGCGTGTACTCTACACGCATCGGCTCCGTCCAGTCCGGGCGGTACACGCTCTCCTTGACGCGCGTGCCGTGGAAGTCGCCGTACGGGAATCCGTTGATCGTGAAGACGTAGAGGCCCCGCTCGTGCAAGGTCTCGCGAAACCGTGCGAGCTCGCCCGGCGCCTCGAGCGCCAGAGCGGCGCGCGCCGAGAGCCGGAGCCCCACGCCGAACGGCGCGTCGGGCGACACGCGCGCCTTCACCGCGCTCACCATCGTGCGCACGACCTCGTGCACCTCCGGCCACGACTCGCCGGCGTGAATGTTCGTGCAATACCCGAGGTGCGGCGCTCCGGGAAGCGCGGTCAGGATCACCGCTCCTCCGCGCGCAGCCGAGCAATCGCAGCGCGCACGTGGGGCGCGGCGACCTCGTGCACCTCCTTGCCGGCGCCGGCGGCGGTCAGCATCGTCACCGTGAGCTCGCCGCCTAGGTGCTCGCGAAACTCCTCGAGCCCGGCCAGTACGTGCTCGGGGCGTTCGAGCGCGTCGTCCCAGAGCCGAAACCCGAGCGCGCGCAGCGTCGCGAGCGTCCGCTCAGGCACGCTCGCGTCGCAGAGCGCCATCTTCTCGCTGACGATCGTGTCGATCGCGAGGCCGATCGCCACCGCCTCGCCGTGGCGCAGCGCGTTCGCGGTGAGGGATTCGAGCTTGTGCGCTGCCCAGTGCCCGAAGTCGAGCGGGCGCGCGCTCCCCATCTCGAACGGATCACCGCCGTTCGCGATGTGGTCGAGGTGCATGTCGGCGCTCTTCTGAACGAGCTCGGTCACGAGCGCCTGATCGCCGGCCACGAGGCCCGTCGCGCTCGCGCCGATCCACGCGAACATCTCCGCGTCCTTCACGAGCGCGACCTTGACCGCCTCCGCCATGCCGGCGCGGCGATCGCGCGGCGACAAGGTCTCCAGCATGGCGGAGTCGCACACGACGGCGAAAGGAGGCGCGAACGCCCCGAGGAAGTTCTTCTTCCCGAACAGGTTGACGCCACACTTCACGCCGACGCCGCTGTCCGCCTGAGCGAGGACCGTCGACGGGACGCGCACGACCCGGACGCCGCGGTGCGCGGTCGCGGCGGCGTAGCCGACCATGTCGAGCATCGCGCCGCCGCCCAGCGCGACGACGAACGCGTGACGGTCGAGCTTGTCCTTCTCGATGCGGGCGAGGACGCGGTCGAGGTGCTCGCGCTCGTTCTTCGCGCGTTCGCCACCCGGCACGACGAGCGGCTCGCCGCTGAGCGTGAAGCGGCCGTCGTGCGCCCGGGCATAACCGGCGATCGACTCCAGCAGCCCGGGTGTCGCGTCGCGCAGCCCTTCGTCCACGACGAACAGCGCGCGGTGGCGCCTGTCGGGCTCGCGCCGCCCGAGCGCGTCGGCGAGCGCCCGGTTCGATTCGCCCAGGACGCCGCGCGTGAACACCACGGGGTAGTCGAACGGGACGCGGATCTGTTGGACACGCTGCACGCGCCCGGAGCTTCCCACACGGTCGGGCACGAAGGAAGGCGACGGCGCGCGACATGACCCCGCGAAGGGTGTCAGGCCAGCAGCGCAAACAAGGCCGCGGGGCGGTGGGCAGCGACGGCGGGGTGGGGCAGGGACTCCCCTGTCGTGGGTGGATCAGACGAGGGGCATCTGACGCGCTGCGGCGTACAACCAGATCAAAAGATAACCACCCGGTCACACTTTTGACCACTTAGGCCCATCGTTTTGCACTGCAATTGCATGAAATCACATCATTTGGACCTCACGGACTACGGCCCAAAGTGTGCAAATGCCTACATCGGCGCCTGTCGGTCGCCGCGCTTCTGACTTCTGCCGCTTCATCTACCAAGGGGACTTCGCCATGACCCGCCGCCTGATCCAAGCCGCCGCCCTCGCCGTGAGCGTCGCTGTGGCCTCCATCTCCGGCTTCGCCTGCTCGAGCTCGGGTGGGAGCGACGACTCTTCCGAGTCGGCGGACACGACGTGCAATTCCCCGGTCGGCGGCATCCGCCTCCAGCCCGCGTTCGCGAGCCTGCAGTTCGTCATCCCGACGACGCTGGTGCGCACCCCCGACGACTCGACCTGGTTCGTCGCCGAGAAGGCCGGCACCATCAAGAGCTTCGCGAACCGCGACGACGTGCAGAGCGCCGACGTGCTCCTCGACATCCGCGACCGCGTGAACAGCGGCGACCGCGAGCCGGGCATCAACGGCCTCGCCATCCACCCGCGCTGGCCCGCCGTCCCCGAGGTCTACGTGACCTACGACGGCTTCGTGAATGGCGCTGGCTACCAGTGGCGCATGTCGCGCTTCGTCAGCAAAGACGGCGGCAAGACGCTCGATCCGGGCACCGAAAAGGTTCTTTTTTCGGCGAACAAGCCGGCGAGTGAGCACAACGGCGGGCAGATGAACTTCCACCCGACCGAGGTCGGCGTGACGGGCGTGCCCCTCCTCTACATCAGCGTCGGCGACTCGGAGCAGGCCAAAGGGCCGCTCGGCAACTCGCAGAACACCAACTCGATCTTCGGAAAATTCCTCCGCATCGACGTCCTCGACGCCGCGACCCGCCAGCAGAAGGGCATCGAGTTCGACGCGCCCGCCGACAACCCGTTCGGCCCGCAGGGCGAGTTCCCCCCCAAAGTGACCGGTGCGACCGTCAGCCCGCGCGGCTTGAAGGAGATCTACTCCTGGGGCCACCGCAACCCGTGGCGCTGGAACTTCGATCAGCACGACGGCAAGGTCGACATCTGGGAGGCCGAGGTTGGCCAGGACGCGTTCGAAGAGATCAACATCGTCCGCAAGGCCCACAACTACGGCTGGAACGTCAAGGAAGGCCTCCACCGCCAGCAGTTCTGCCGCGAGTTCGGCAACTGCCAGGGCGCGCCGCTCGGCGTGTGCGACGCGGCGGTCGACCGCTGCGCGACCGACAAGCCCTTCACCGACCCCATCATCGAGGTCCCGCACCGCGCCGATCCGAACGATCCGCTCACCAAGAACACGAGCGGCTACGTCGCGTCGTCGGTCACCGGCGGCTTCGTCTACCGCGGCCGGAGCTCCGGCATGTCGAGCCTCCTCGGCCACTTCATCTACGCCGACTTCCAGAACGGCCAGGTCTACGCGGCGATCGACAACGCCAAGATGCCGTCGAACCTCCGCGCGGCCGGCGGCCCGCTGACGCCGCTGCGCATCGGCAACGGCGAGATGATCACGAGCTTCCAGACCGACGCGAGCGGCGAGATGCTCGCCCTCGGCTTCCACGGCGGGATCTATCGCCTGGTGGCGGGCTCGTGCCCGCGCCTGCCCGACCCGAACGCGCGCTCGTACGTGTTCCTCTCGAAGCAGGGCATCCTCAGCTTCCAGGAGGGGCTCGAGTACCTCTTGCTCGCCAACCCCGACGTGCCTCAGCTGAAGTCGTTCCGGATCAACGCCCGGAAGGTCCCCAAGGACGTGAAGGATTTCGGCGCCTTCGCCGGCCCCGACTACACGCTCGGGCAGTGGAAGACGCAGTTCATGGCGGGCCCGACGATCAGCGCCCTCTACAAGAACGATCTCGACCTCGGCTTCTGGCGCCAGATGGTCTGCAGCAAGGACATCTCGCCGGGCGTCGGCGGTTGCGCCGTCACCAACTGGCCGGCGACCGACGATCCCAACGGCGACCCGCGCAACGGCAACCCGCTGACCCCTGACCCGGCCCAGCTCGGCGACGACAAGACGAACCTCGGCACGGTCACGATGAGCCTTAGCCCCACCGGGCAGGTCCGCTTCTACGTCTTCGGCGGCAAGGCTCCGCACAAGATCCAGCCGTTCGCCGTCCTCGACGGTGAGGGCGCCAAGGTGGCCCCCGCGCTCTGCACGCCATGCCACGGCGGCACCTACGCCGGCAGCGCCGACGTCGGGTCGATCTTCCGCGAGTTCGAGCCCAGCGCCCTGAAGAAGCACCCCTCGCTGAGCCAGGACGCCGCCGAGCAGCAGTGGTTCGACCTGAACCAGATCATCCGCGCGACGAACCAGAAGGTGCGCGGCACGGCGACGCAGCCGCTCGCCAACGGCGTGGCCACGAGCCAGGCCATCATCGACTACATCGGGTCGATGTACCCGACGGGCGCGCCACCGGCGATTCCGAACAGCGACGCGCGCCACCTCCCCAAGAGCTACACCGACAACGCGGATGGCGTGACGCCGCAGTACAAGCAATCCAAGGTCGACCTCTACTCCAAGCTCATCGGCCCGTACTGCTCAAGCTGCCACCGCTACAACAACACCGACCTCGACAAGTACGACTTCGTGCAGAACCTGTCGGTCTCGAGCGGCGCGGACGTGCTCCTGCACCAGCTCATCTTCCCCATCGCCAACGATCCGCAGCGCCTCACGCTACCGCAGATGCCGCAGTCGGCGTTCCAGCAGTTCAAGCTGGTCGGGGACCGCGACGCCATCAACTCCATCAACGCCTGGGTCGGGCAGGTGCACAACCCGCGCGTGCCGGAGTGCGAGATCACGTTCACCGTGCGCACGGACTTCAACCAGCCGCAGTTCGATCCGGCCAACGAGGCGCTCCGCATCCTCGGGCAGACCACGCCACCCCAGGGCATGGGCGCGCTCGGCGGTCCGGATCCCCTCAGCAACTGGCGCGCGGCCGATCCGGGGCTCGACCTCACGCAGACCACCTCGGATGCCACGGGCCGATTCCGCTACACCGGCCACGCGAGCTTCCCGCAAGGGGCACGCATCGAGTTCAAGGCCGTCGTCGGCAAGAACGAGTCGATCCGCTTCGAGCTCAACGGTCAGGGCAACCACCAGCTGGTCGTCCCGAACACGACGACCACGAACATCGACCTCGACTGGACCAACTAGGGGGGAACCTTCGCGGTGACGAGGCCCTCCAACACCGTCACCGCGTCCCGCGACTGGATCAGCGGGGAAGAGCCGACCAGCCCCGGCGCGCTCCCTCGCGGGCTGCGCGTCGGTCGCTACCAGCTCCTCCGCATGCTCGGCGAGGGGGGCATGGGGACGGTGTACCTCGCCCGCGATCCCGAGCTCGATCGAGACGTCGCCCTGAAGCAGCTTCACCGCCACCTGGGCGGCGGGGACGACGCGCAGAGCCGGCTGCTCCGCGAGGCGCGGAGCATGGCGCGCCTGTCCCATCCCAACGTCGTCACCGTTTACGACGTCCTCATTCACGAGGGACGCCTCGTCCTCGCGATGGAGCTCGTCCAGGGCGAGACGCTGCGCGCGTGGCTGACGAGCGAGCGACGCCCGTGGCGCGAGGTCGTCGGCAAGTTCGGCCAGGCGGGGCGCGGGCTCGTCGCAGCGCACGCGGTGGGCCTGGTGCACCGCGATTTCAAGCCGGACAACGTGCTCGTGGGCGAGGACGGGCGCGTCCGTGTCACCGACTTCGGTCTCGCGCGGCCAGCGGTCGACACGGAGGCGGAAACGGAGGCGGAGACGAAGGCGGACGGAGTCGACCTCGAAAGGACGACCGAGCCGCGCCCCGCCGTCGATGCGCTGGCGGCGACCATGACGCGCTCGGGTCTCTTGATGGGGACGCCCGCGTACATGGCGCCGGAGCAACACCGCGGCCGCTCCGACGCGCGCAGCGACCAGTTCGCCTTCTGCGCGTCGCTCCACGAGGCGCTCTCCGGCGAGCTTCCTTTCGCCGGAGACACGTGGGACGAGCTGCGCAAAGCCGTCGAGCTCGGGCAGCCCCGGAGCCTGCCGGCCGATCGCGCGCCCCCCTGGGTGCAGCGGATCGTCCGGCGCGGCCTCTCTGCCGATCCCGCCGCGCGCTTCGAATCGATGGAGGCGCTGCTCGCTGCGCTGGGCCGCGATCCTGCCGTGCGTCGTCGGCGCTGGCTGGTTTCGAGCGTGGTCGCGCTCGGCGTGACGGCAGCGTGCGTCGTCGGCTACTCGCAGGCCAAGCTTCGCGCGCGCGGGATGTGCGTCGGCGCCGAGGCGCGCATGGACGGGGTGTGGGACGGCGCCGTAAAGAAGGACGTGGCGGCCTCGTTCGTGGCGACCAAGAAGCCTTACGCGGCGGACGCATGGCGCGGCGTCGAGCAAGCCCTCGACGCGTACGCGCGCGGGTGGACCGCCATGCACACCGAGGCGTGCGAGGCCACGCGTGTGCGCGGCGAGCAGTCCGAGGCGCTCCTCGATTTACGGATGGCGTGTCTGGCCGAGCGACGCGAGGAGCTGAAGAGCGTGGCCGCCTCCCTCCGCGAGGCCGACGCGCCCACGGTTCGCCAGTCGGTGCAGACGGCGCAGTCGCTCCGGACGCTCACGGCCTGCGCCGACGCACGGGCCCTGCGCGCGCTCCCGGAGCCGCCGGACAGCGTGAAGGAGCGCGTGCGTGAGCTCGCGGCGGAGATAGGCCGGGCGCGCGGCCTGCAGAACGTCGGGCGCTACGCGGAGGCGCTCGCCGTCGCGCAGCACGTCGCGGACGAGGCGGAAAAGCTGAAGTTTGCGCCCCTCGAGGCGGAGGCGCTGGTCGAGGTGGCATGGGTGCAGCGCAGCAACGGGGACTCCGAGGCGTCGGAGAAGACCCTGTACCGCGCCGCCTTCCTCGCCGACGGCGCCGGGGACGATCGCGATCGCGCCTGGGCGTGGACGTCGCTGCTCTACGGCGCTGCGTACACGTCGAAGAAGAAGGACGGCGCCGACCTCCTCCGCCAGCAGGCGATCGCCTCGGCCAAGCGCCTTCCCGGCGACGTCGAGCTGCAGGCGACGCTGGACGGCGTACTCGGCGCGCTCCTCCTCGACGAGGAGAAGAGGCCGGAGGCGCGTACGGCGTTCGAGCGACAGCTCGCGACCCACGAGCGCGCGCACGGCAAGGACTGCGCGCACGCCTACGTGCCGCTCACGAACATCGGTCTCTCGTTCCTGCACGAGCACGACAACGCGCGCGCGCTCGAGGCGTACCGCCGCGCGCTCGCTGTCGCCGAGAAGGCGCTCGGCCCGAGCAGCCCCGACACGGCGCTCGTCGTCGGTCAGATCGGCTCGGCCCAGGACGACGCCGGCGACTACGCGCAGGCCGAGGCGAGCTACCGGAGGGCCGCTGCGATCGTCGACGCGGCGCTCGGCTCGGAGAACGCCGGTCTCGCGATCCACCTCGGCAACCTGGCGCGCGCTCTGTCGAACCAGGAGCGCTACGAGGAGGCCACGCCCATCGCCGAACGCGCGCTCGCGATCCGGGAGAAGGCGCTGGGCCCCACGCACATGAAGCTCATCTACCCGCTGGTGGCGCTTGGCGAGGCGCTCGTCGGCAGCCGCCAGCACGCGCGGGCCGTTCCGATCCTCGAGCGCGCCCTCGACCTGAAGCTCACGGCGACCGTGGGAACGGTGCGCGCCGAGGCCAAGTTCAGCCTGGCGCGGGCGCTCGACGAGGTGGGGAAGGGGCGAGACTTGGAGCGCGCGCGCACGCTCGCGATCGAGGCGAAGGAGGAGCTGCAGAAGAGCACCGGCCCGCGCGATCAGCGACTGCTGGGGCGTGTCGAGGAGTGGCTTCGGATGCGGATGCTCGCGAAACGCTGACCGCCGCGGTACCCTGCCTCGCCATGCCGAAGCCCAAAGCGCCCACCGAAGAAGCGCGCGCGCGGCCGATCGACGGCGCGGTCCAGGGGGACGACGCGCGCTACGACCGCACGCTCCGGCCCAAGACCTTCGACGACTACATCGGGCAGACCAAGCACAAGGAAAACCTGAAAGTCTTCGTCGAAGCCGCGCGTCGCCGGGGCGAGCCGCTCGACCACCTCCTCTTGTGCGGGCCGCCAGGGCTGGGCAAGACGACCCTGGCGCAGATCCTCGCCCACGAGATGGGCGTGCAGCTCCACATGACGAACGGCCCGGTCGTCGAGCACAAGGGCGCGCTGGCGGGGCTGCTCACCAAGCTGGCCCCGAACGACATCCTCTTCATCGACGAGGTGCACCGCCTGAACCCGGTCGTCGAGGAGAGCCTCTACCCGGCGATGGAGGACTTTCGCATCGACGTCATGACCGGCGAGGGAGCGTTCGCCTCCGCCATCCAGATCCAGCTGCATCCGTTCACGCTGGTCGGCGCGACGACGCGCACCGGGATGCTTACGGCGCCGCTGTTCTCGCGCTTCGGTCACGTCGTGCGCCTCGACTTCTACCCGGTCGAGGAGCTTGCCAAGATCGTCGCCCGCAGCGCCGGCCTGCTGGAGGTCCGCTGCGAGCCCGACGCCGCGACCGAGATCGCGCGGCGCGCGCGCGGCACGCCTCGCATCGCCAACCGCCTGCTGCGGCGCGTCCGCGACTTCGCCGAGGTGCTCGGCACCGGCCAGATCGATGCCCGGACCGCCATAGGCGCCTGCGAGCGCCTCGAGGTCGACGCGGCGGGGTTCGACGAAATGGACCGTCGCCTCCTCAAGATCATCATCGAGGACTACGACGGCGGCCCGGTCGGCGTGGAGACGCTCGCCGCCGCCCTCGGCGAGCCGCGCGACACGATCGAGGACGTGTACGAGCCCTACCTCCTGCAGCAGGGCTTCCTCGGCCGGACGCCGCGCGGCCGCATCGCCACGCGAAAGGCGTACGAGCACCTCGGCAAGAAGGAGCCGAAGCGCCAGGGGCCCGGGCAGGGGGGCCTGTTCGAGTAGCGCGACAACGAGGAGAAGGGCCATTTTCCCCGTGTGGCGGGCCTCATGTAGGTGATTCTGCGACGGGGCCCCTTCTTTCCCGTTGTCGCGATGGCGATCCGCTACACTTATGGCTGTGCTGGGCGGTCCGGTCCTTGTCGTCGACGACGATACGGTCAGTCGACACGTATTGGTGCAAGCGCTTGCGAGCGCCGAGCTCCCCTACGTGGCGGTTGCCTCCGGCAGCGAAGCGCTGGCCCAGATCGAGCGGGTGAAGCCGTCGATCGTCCTGCTCGACCTCGTGATGCCGGCGCCCGACGGCTACCAGGTCCTCCGCATCTTGCGGGCGCGGGCAGAGACCAAGGACCTCCCCGTGGTGGTCCTGACCGGCCTCGATGCCGAGGACGAGATCGCCAAGGCCTTCGAGGCCGGCGCCGACGACTTCGTGAAGAAGCCGTTCAAGCCGGTGGAGCTCGTCGCGCGCATCCGCGGGCAACTCCGCCTGCGCGCCGCCATGGAGGAGCTCGCGAAGAAGGAGAAGGACGCGAACGTCGTCCTCGAGCTCACGCAGGCGCTCGCGTCGAACCTGGATTTTCGCGGGATCCTGTTCACCGTCGTCCAGCGGATCGCCGAGGTCGCCAAGGTCGACCGCGTGTCGATCGTCCTCGTTCGTGAGCAGGGCCAGATCGGCTATGTCGTCGCCGCGAGCGACGACGAGCACCTCCGCGATCTGCCCATCGATCTCTCGAAGTACCCGGAGATCCAGCAGGTGCTCTCGAGCGGCGAGCCCCTCGTCATCCACGACGCGGCGACCTCGTCGCTCCTCGAGATCGTCCGCCACGACGCGCAGGCGCGCGCGTTCAGCTCGCTCGCGATCCTCCCGATCCTCTACGAGGGGCGGCCGCTCGGCGTCCTCTTCTTGCGCGCGCGCCGCAGCTCCGCGTTCGGCGAGCACGAGGTCGCGCTCTGCCGGACGGTGTCTTCGGCGATGGCGATCGCGCTGCGCAACGCCCGCGTGCTTCAGTCTCTTCGCGATCAGACGCAGCAGGTCACCGTCGCGCGCTTCGAGGCCGAGCGACGGCTCAAATCGCTGCAGCGGTACGCCGACTTCTTCGAGAGCGCGGCCGACGGCATCGTGGTCCTCGATCACGAGGGGCGACTGCTCTTCTCGAACCCCAAGGCCCGCGAGATCACCGGGTACGACGAGAACGATCTCCGCGGCCGCCGCCTCGGCGATCTGTTCGCGCCCGAGGACTCCGCGCGCGCGCACGACCTCCGCGTCGGCTTCATGAAGGGGCGCTTCCCGCAGGGCGTCGACCTTCGGATCCGTCGCAAGGACGACCGCACCATTACCGTCAGCGTGAACTTCAACTCCGTCCTTCGCGAGGAGGGCGCCGTGCTCTCGAGCTTCCGCGACGTGACGCAGGAGCGCGCCGTCGAGACCGAGCTCGTCAAGACGAAGGACTTCCTCCAGCGCGTCATCGACGCGTCGGTCGACGCGATCATCAGCGCGGACATGAGCGGGCGCATCCTGCTCTTCAACCGCGCCGCCGAGCGTATCTACAGCAAGACGAGCGCCGAGATGATCGGCACCGACGTCCGCGGGCTCTATCCGGGGACCACCGCCAAGGAGGTCATGAAGCTGATTCGCAGCGGCGGCGGCCGCGTCGAGGGGCTGCGGACCGACGTGATCAGCTCGAAAGGGGAGCTCGTTCCCGTGTCGCTCTCCGCCGCGCTGATCTTCGAGGGCGACACGCCCACCGGCTCGGTCGGCATCTTCACCGATCTCCGCGAGCGGATGCGCATGGAGCAGCGCCTCCAGGCCGCGCAGGAGCAGATCCTCGCGCAAGAGCGGCAGGCAATCATCGCGGAGCTCGCCGGTGCCGCGGCGCACGAGCTCAATCAGCCGCTGACCGCCGTAATCAACTACGCGCTCCTCCTGAAGCGATGGGTCGAGTCGCCGCAGGCGCTCCACGCCGTCGAGGTCATCTCCTCGGAGGCCGACCGCATGGCGGAGATCGTGAAGAAGATCGGCAAGATCACGAAGTACGAGACGAAGATGTACGTCGGTCACGCGCGCATTCTCGATCTGGACAAGGCGAGTGAGGCGGAATCGGGGGAAGCCAGGCCACTCGGAGAGGAGCCCCGATGACGCCGTCGAGCAACCCGCGCGACATCGCGACACAGACCACGCGCGACTCGCAGGCGCAGATCAGCAGCGGCCCGGGAGAGCCGAAGGATCGCGTCGCGGTGTCCTCGATCCCGATCAGCCACGAGGCAAAGACGTTACGGCGGACGGTCGTCCTCGACGTGCCGGCGGCGTGGCTCGACACGCTGCTCATCACGTCGAACACGCTGCCGATCGAGAACGGGGAGGGCGGTGTGGTGGACGCCATCCTCGAGACGCTCGCGGCGCTGCTGCCGGAGTGGGGCGTCGGCGCGTGCCACGTCGATCCGGCCGACCACGGCGGCTGCCAGAAGGTATCCAAGGTCGTGCCGCCTGGAGAAGAGCATCGCTCCGTCGGCGTCGATCCGGCGCGTCTCTTCCCCGGCTACGTCCACGAGCGCGTCTACGACGTAGAAGGCAACGGCGCGGGGACGACGCTCCACATCGCCTCCGACGACCCCGCCACGGACGACGAGCGCACGCCCGCCAACATGCTCGCGCTCCGGGCGGCGCAGGTGATGCAGCGCGGCCTGAACCAGGCGAGAAAGTACGCCGCCGCCGAGCGCTCCGCCCTGGACCTTCACAAGCTCAACTCGCACATGGTGCAAGCTGAGAAGCTCGCGAGCCTCGGGCAGATCGCCGCCGGGGTCGTGCACGAGCTCAACAATCCGCTGACGTCGATCGTCGCGTACACGGACTACCTGTCGCGTCGCGCGCAGGCGCGCGGCGACGCCGACGACCTCGAACGCCTCCGCCGCGTGAACGAGAGCGCCGGCCGCATGCTGCGTTTCACGCGGGATCTCGTGACCTACGCGCGTCCGTCGAGCGAGTCGCCCGTGCCGGTGAGCGTGCAGACGGTGATCGATCAGGCGCTGGCGTTCTGCGAGCACGTCCTCGACGAAGCCGGCGCGCAGGTCGAGCGGCGTTACGCGGCCAGCCTCCCCGAGGTGCAGGGCATGCCCGAGCAGCTCGCGCAGGTGTTCGTGAACCTCGTGACCAACGCATGCCACGCGATGCCGCGGGGGAGCGGGCGGCTCGTCGTGACGACGCGCGTGGAGGACGGCTTCGTCTTCGTCCACGTGGAGGACAACGGGCACGGCATTCCACGCGAGAACCTCCAGGCCATCTTCGCGCCCTTCTTCACCACGAAGACCGATGGCCGTGGCACGGGGCTGGGCCTGTCCATCGTGAAGAACATCCTGGAGGGGCACGGGGGCGAGATCCATGCAGAGGTCACCGTGCCGTCGGGCACGCGGTTCGTGCTGAAAATCCCGGCGCGCGTGCGGTGAAGACGGAGCGCCCGCTCGGCTTTTTGAGCCTCTTCGCGCTCGGGCTGAACGGCATCGTCGGGGTCGGCATCTTCTTCTCGCCCGCCGAGATCGCCCGCGCGGCGCCGCCCGGTCGGAGCGTCGCCGCGTTCGCGCTCACGGCGCTCCTGCTCGCGCCGGTGGCGCTCGTCTTCGCGCGGCTGTCGCAGCGCTTCCAGGAGGACGGCGGCCCGGTGCTCTACGCACGCGCGGCCTTTCCGCCGTGGCTGGCGTTCGCCGTGGGGTGGATGGCGTACGTGAGCGCGGTGCTCAGCACGGCGTCGACGTGCGTGGGGCTCGCGCAGGCGCTCGTCGGCGCGGGGAACGCGCGCGCGGTGGGCGCGCTGGTGGCCGCAGGCCTCGCGGTGGTGTGCGCGGCGGGCATCGTGCTCTCGGCCCGCGTGTGGACGACGCTTACGGCGCTCAAGCTCGTGCCGCTGCTCGTCCTCGCCGTGGCCGGCCTCGTCGCGGCGTCGCCGGCGGTGGCCTCGTCCCCCGCGCTGGAGTCGCCGGTCGCGCCGCTCGCCGCCGCGGGCGGCTCGTGGCTCGGCGCGGCGCTCCTGGCCACGTTCGCGTTTCAGGGGTTCGAGATCGTGCCGGTCGTCGCGGGGCAGGCGAAATCGGTCGGCAGGATCGTGCCGCTCGCCACGGTCGCGTCGCTCGGCGCGGCGACGCTGCTCTACCTGGTGCTCCAGACGGTGGCGGTTCGTGCGCTCGGGGCGGATCTGGGCGCCTCGGAGGCGCCGCTCGCCGATGCTGCGGGCGCGGTCGGTGGTCCGGGTATGCGCGCGCTGCTCACGTGGGGCACATCGCTCTCGGCGCTCGGCATCGCTTTCGGCATGATCTCGATGACGCCGCGGTACCTCGCCGCGCTCGCCGCGCAGGAGTCGCTCGCGGGGCGCCTGCACGAGATGCGGCACGGCGTGCCTCGGCGCGCGCTCGCGGTGACCGTCGTGCTCGTCGTCGGGCTCGCCGTGGTCTTCGGCGCGCACCTCGGCGAGCTACTCGTCCTGTCGAGCGTCGCGGTGCTCTGTCAATTCGGGTCGGCGGCGGCGGCGCTGGGGTGGCTCGCGCTGCGGCGTCGGCACGGCTTCGCGCCGAGGGATGCGTGGCTGGCGCTCCCCGCGCTCATCGCGCCGGCGCTGCTCCTGGCGCACGGCACGCGTACGGAGTGGGCGACGGCGGCGGGAGCACTCGCCGTCGGGTACGTCCTGCGCATGGCGTCGCTGAAGAAGAACTAGAATAGACTGACGAGCGTGGCCACGACCAAGACCTATCGCATCGCGCTTCGCGGCGTTCGCTTCCGGGCGCGCATGGGGGCCTCGCGCTCCGAGCGCGACATCCCGCAGGACGTCTCGGTCGACGTCGACGTGACGCTGCCCTACGAGCGCATGCCGCAGAGCGACAACGTGCGGGAGGTCTTCGACTACGACTGGGTCGCGCGCCTCGTGGTCGAGGAGGGGCTCGCGCGGTCGCACCGGCTGCTCGAGACCTACGCGCGGCTGCTGCTCGATCGCCTCCTCGCGGAGACGCCGGCGACGGACGTGCGCGTGTCGGTGTCGAAGGTGCGCGTCCCGACGACGCACAGCGTGGACGCGGTGGTGGTGGAGCTCTCGGCGTCGCGGTAGCGACGCGTCTCGTCACGCGGCGTGCGTCATCAGGACTATCACGAACTCACGGCTCTCGGTGACGAGGAGCTCGTGGCAGATGACGTGGGGGATCTTGGCGGCGGCCTCCTCCATCTTCTTCTCCAGGTGCGCGAGCTCGGCGGTCGCCAGGCTCTCGACTTTCCCAAGCGAGATCGTGTGGAGCTTGATGGGGTACGCGGCCTCGTCGTCGCGGTAGCCGAGGGAGAGCACCACCTGCTTGGTGCCCTCCAGGTATTCGACGCCGATGCTCTTCGACGCGGCCTTCGCGCTCGTGGCGAACGCTTCGACGTCGGTCGCCAGCTTGCCGAGCGACGCGTTGGGCCCGAGCGGGCCGCAGAAGAGCTTGAACTTGGAGTGGACCTGGGCTTTGACGCTCATGGCACGATGCTCGGCTCCTTTGCGCCGATTGTCCAGGCTCGGCGCCGCTCGCATCCGCCCCGTTCGCTACGGTTCGGTGACGCCGTTACCGAGCGGTGGTCACGTTCCGGTGCCTTCTGCCCGCCTTCGCCGCGCGCTCACGCGTTGGGCCTCGCGGACCGATCTCGCGGCGGTTGCCCATGAACTCTCGTGCGCTGCGGACCGTTCCGCGGGGCGCTGCGTCGCTCGGCACGCAACATGCTCTGCGATGCGGGCGCCCACCGTGCTCGGTGTCCGACCATTCATCTTCCTGGAGGAACCCCATGCGCCACGTGATTTCAGTCGTTGCCGTCGTCTCTGCGCTCTCGACGCTGCTCTCCGCGTGCGGCAGTGATTCGACTCCGTCGCCGGCGCCGCCCGCACCGACCCCGCCTGCTCCCTCCGAGAGTCCCGGGGTCCAACCCGCGGCTGCGATCCCGCAGGCCCGCCTGCGCGTTCTGCACGCGTCGGCAAACGCGCCGATGGTCGATGTTTGGCTGAAGGGCGGCACGCAGCCTGTCCTCAAGGGCGCGACGTACGGCCTCGCGACCGACTACGTGAAGGTTCCTGCGGGCAGCATTTCGCTCGAGCTGCGCGCTGCCCCGTCCAAGATCTCGGATCCCGTCGCGTTCGCCCCTCCCCCCTTCGATCTGGCCGCCGACACCACGATGACGGCGGTCGCAGCGGGCGTGCTCGGTGCAGCGGACCCGGCCAAGGCGTTCCGGATCCTTCCGCTGGCCGACGCGTTCAAGAAGGCGCCTGGCAAGGTCGCCGTGCGCGTCGTCCACGCGTCGCCTGACGCGCCGACCGTCGGAATCGACGTCGGAGACGACGATCCGGCGAAGCCGGAGATCCCCTCGCTGGCCCGCTTCGCCGACAGCGGCGCGGACGGCGTGCTGCTCGCCGCGGGTCAGCCGCTCCAGATCGGAATCGTCGCGGGCGGGAGCCGCGTCACGGCCTTCACGACTCCGATGCTGCCCGACGGCTCCGAGGTCTTCGTCGTCGCGGCCGGGCTCCTCGGCAGGCATCCGCGCGCCGACGACGGCTTCTCGCTCATCGCGGCTAGCCCGATCGCGACGCTCGGATTCGTCCGGCAGAACCCCGTGGTCTACGCGCTGCATGCGTCGCCGGATGCGCCCGCGGTGGATCTGTACGTGGGGCAGGCGGAGATCGCCGACAACCTCGCGTTCGGGCAGCTCTCGGCGTCCACCCAGGTCCGGCCTGGGCGGTACGACGTCGACTTCTTCACGCACGCGGCTGGCAACGTGCGGCCATCGGGGGCTCCAGCCACGACCCAGTCTTCGGGGATTCTCCTCGCGGGGCAGAGGTACCTCGCGGTCGCAGCGGGGTTCCTCGCAGGCTCCCCGAGCTTCGAGCTCGCGGCGTTCTCCGACGAGAAGGCGTACGACGACACGGTCAACGCGCGTGTTCGCGCCGTCCATGCGTCGCCCGACGCGCCCACGGTCGACATCGGGGTCGCGACGAGCGCGGGCGTCTCGCCGGTGTTGATGCCAGGCTTGCCGTTCCTCGGGTCCTCGCTCCCCCTCGGCGTCGCCATCGCCCCCGGGAGCTACACGCTCGGCGTGACGCCGGCTGGCCAGAGCGCTCAGGTCGTCGCGCGATTCCCGGTCGCGTTGACGGCAGGCGCAAGGTCGTTCGCGATCGCCGCTGGGGCTCTGGACCCGACGAAGGGACAGGCGTTGCGCCTGCTGCTGGTGGACACCGCCGCGAGCCCCTGGGCGGTCGCGAGCGTGTCCCCTCTCTGAGAGCTCGTGTAGCGGGGCGCTCTACGGCTCCCACTCGAACCGATCAATCAACCGTGCCTCCACCTTCGCCAGCGGATCATCCTTCCCGATCACCCACGCCTCCATCTTCCCCCCCGGATGGACGCAAAATCGGACGAAGTGCTTGAACCCCGGGTGACTCAGCGCCGCGAACGCCTGCTGCTGCTCCAGCCCCGCGATCGCCACCGAGGTGAGAAACAGCCCGAACACGAACGTTCCCAGGAACGCGTGCGCGATGAGCACCGCGCTGTCGCCCGCGAGCGTCGGGACGACCTTCGGAATCGCCAGCTTGAGGAGCATCGGCGACAACCCGAGCGCCGCCGCGAAGGGGACGCTCGCGGCCGCGATGGTGCGGGGGTGCGCGCGATGGTGACCGGCGATGAAGTAGAAGGCGACGCTCATCGCGACCGTCACGACGAGCGCCGTCCCCACGAGCGCCGCGTCTCCCTCCAGCGCGGCGCCGAGCTCCAGCGACGCCACGAGCGCGAGCGCGATGTGCGTGAGGAAGCCGCCGTGTCCGAGCATCAGCTTGAGCGGCACCTGCGCGGCGAGCTGCCGCGTCATCGGCCCGGTGGGGTACGCGCATTTCGCGGGCCCCATCGGCGCCGGGCTGATCCGCGTGCCGTGAAGGAACGCGCCGCCGCCGCCGGCGATGACGTGGAGTGACTTGCCGACCTCACGCCGCTCGTAGTGATGCAAATCCCCCGTGAGGTAGAACATGCGCTCGTCCTCGAGCGACAGCTTGCAGCCCGCGAGCATGCGCTGCCCGGGGTCCCACGGCTCTCCGAAGGCGATCGCCGGATCGGGCGCGACGAACACCTTGGCGCGATCGGTCGACTCGCGCTTGCGGCGGCGGAAGTACTGTCGCTGCCGGAAATCGAGCCGGCCGAGCTGGCGATCGACGCCCCACAAATCGAGCCCGCGCGCGAGCGGAAGCACCCAGTAGCTCGCCTCCTGCACCGGCGTGTACCCGAAGAGCTCGAGGCGCTTGGCCCGCTTGATCGCGACGCCGCGGAAGAACGCGCGGACGCTCCGCGCGGCGTTCGCGAGCAGCCGGAAGATGCCGCCGACCTCGTCGAGGTGGAGCTCACGAACCGCGACCCCGACCTCCCGTGTGCGCGCGCCGCGGCGCAGCCTGCGGAGGAGGTGCGATCCCTCCTTCGGGTGAGCGGCCTCGCCCCCGCCGACGCCACGACGAAAGAGGCGCCCGAATCCGTCGAGCCCGTCATACCAGTCGTGGTTGCCGGGAATGCCAAGAAGCAGGCGCGGCGTCTCGTCGGGCTCGCCGAACGCTTCGTTCCACGGCTGCACGAGGCGACGGTCGATCTCCTCGGCGGTCGCCACCGGGTAGGCCGTGTCGCCGCCGAAGAGGAGCACCTCGCCGCGGGGCAACGTCCGCTCCTCACCGGCGTCGTCCTTCACGATGTACGTCGCGGCGACGAGCTTCCCGACGGCGTGGCTGACGTCTCGGTCGTCGCCCGTGTCCGCGACGAAGTCGAGCCACATCGGGCGGCCTAGCGCCTCCACTAGGGAGGGGGCCTCCGGGGCGCCGCCGAGAACCCGGACCGCCCGCTGGAGCATCTCGGCGGGCTCGAGGGGGCGCATCCAGTCGCGTGAATCCACCGATTCGCTGGCGATCGCCCGGGCGATGAAGTTACGGAAGTGCCCGAACAGCGCCGTCACGCCGTACCAGCGGACGGCGTACGGGGCGCGCGCCCCCTGGCGAAAGACGAGCGGCGCCGGCCCATCGCCCCTTGGCTCGAGGCGAACCGGGGTTTGTGGTGGGTTCAGGGACGTGGCGCGGGCTGCCATGCTTCCAAAGCCGTTTACACCGACGGAGCCATAAGGGTACCGTTTGTCTTCGCAAGCAGTCTCGCAAAGTTAGAGGACCCACAGCGCCGCGCTTTCGCCACCTCGGACCTCCGGCCGAAGTCGCGCGGAACAAATGCATGATTCGGCACCTTCCCTCGACTCAACGCTCCGTCTTCCTCGCATGCGCGATCCTCGCGGCCACGGGCGCAGCCTTCGCCGGTCCGGTGCGGGGGCGCATCAACGGCCAGGAGAAGCTGATTCCGGACGTGTACGCGGAGGCGGCGAAGCCCGACGCCCACCGCTACACCTGGCGCGAGCCGTCGCCGACGGTGAAGCCCGAGTTCCGCGTCCTCTCTGGTAACCCGCTCCGTGAGATCTGCGTGGCCGCCATCGCGCAGTCGCAGCAGCCCGCGCACGAGCCGGCGCACCTCATCAAGATCACCGGAGGGCGAACGGTCCCGGCGACGATCGCCGTGTCGAACGGGACGCGCCTCGCGTTCAAGAACTTCGATCCGTTTCCCCACCGCCTCTACATCAAGGAGAGCCAGACCTGGAAGCCGGAGACGATCAACCCGAACGCGCAGCGCGAGTTCTCGGTCGCCAGCGGCGCCGGCAAGTTCGAGGTGCGCGACGAGCTCTTCCCGAGCCTCCGCTCCTTCATCCTCGTCGACCCGATGGTGGCCGACATCGCGTACCCGGGGCGTGACGGCGCGTTCGAGCTGAATCTGAGCTCCGGCGACTACGTCCTCAAGGCCTTCTTCAACGGACGCGTGGTCGGGACGTCGAGCGTTTCGGTGAAGGACAAGTCGACCATCACCCTCAAAGATCCGTTCAACCTCGCCGAAGCCGCGCAGCCGCCCACGCCGGGAGCACCTCAGAAATGATGCTCCTCTCGCGCTTCTGGTACGTGCTCGTGAGCATTTTGCTCGGCGTGGCGCTCTACGCCGTTTACGTCGCGGTGGGGCAATACAACCGCCGCAACAACGTCGCGATGAACGAGGGGCTCGCGTCGGACAGCCAGACGGTGGGCTGGGCGCTCCAGATCGACGCGCGCCGCCGCCTCGATTTGCTCCTGCCGGGCAGCGTCGATCCGAGCGTGCGCGCCTCGCTCGGCGCCGCGAACGGCAAGGACACCGACAAGATCCCGCAGAAGGCGAAGGACGACGCGAAGAAGGCGCTCGGGGACATCCAGGCCAAGTTCACCGACTACAAGCCGGACGCCGTCTTCGCGGTCGATCGCGACGGCCGGGTGATCGCCCAGGTCGGCTTCGAGCAGGTGAACAGCAACGCCGAGTTCGAGCTCGGCGGGTACCCGGCGGTGTTCGACGCGCTCCACGGCTACCTCCGCGACGACACCTGGGTGTGGGGCGGGAAGATTTACCGCGCCGTCGCCCGGCCTGTCGAGGACGACTCGACCCAGCCGCCGGTGGGCGCGATCGTGGCGCTCCGCGCCGTCGACGGGCAGTTCGCCAAGGACCTCGCCAAGCGCACCCGCACGAACATCGCGTTTTATGCAGGTAACGTCCGCATCGCCGCGGCGTCGTACGAGGGCGCGGGCGAGAAGTTCGACGACGCCGCGTTCGAGCTTCTCACGACCGATCTGCCGAGGCTCGTCGAGGACAAGGTCTACAAAGACTCCGGTCGCAGCGACGTCCACTCGCTCTCGCCCGACGTCGGCTCGATGTACGCGCGCCTCCCCGGCGACGCCTGGGACCTCGGCGCGGGCTTCTCCGTGCTCCGCCCGCGCGTCACGGTCAAGGGGCCCCTCGGCTTCCTCCAGGGCGCCGACGACACCGACAAGAAGACGGTCAACTGGTTCATCCTCGGCGCCGTCGTGTTCTTCGGCGCGGCGCTCGGCATTCTCTTCTCCTTCCTCGAGCACACGCTGCCGATGGGGGAGCTCGCCGCGCAGGCCCGCCGGCTGAAGAAGGGTGAGCTCGATTACTTCCAGCTCCCGCGGATCCGCGGCGGGTATCGCCCGATCGCGCAGGACGTGAACTCCGGAATCGAGCGCGTGCTCGAGCGAGGCGGCGGCGCCGCGCGTAAGCCCGCCGATCTCGAGTCGATCCTCGGCCCGGTGCCGGCCCAGCCGGCGATGAGCGCGTTCTCGTTCCCGCTCCCCGAAGGCTCCCAGGGCCCGGGGATGGGTGGCCAGCAACAGCCGTCGGGCATGGGCGGCGGTCCGCCGAACCCGTTCCGGCCGCCGGGTCCGCCGCAGCCGAACCCGGGAACCGGCCCGCACCAGATGCGCCCGCCCGGTCCGCCGCCGCCGCAGAACGGCCCCGGCAACTTCGGCCCGCCCATGATGCAACACCACC
This sequence comes from Myxococcales bacterium, assembly GCA_025359105.1. Taxonomy (GTDB): domain Bacteria; phylum Myxococcota_A; class Polyangia; order Polyangiales; family Polyangiaceae; genus JANYHK01. Next base: position 127,488 of record JANYHK010000016.1, read on the forward strand.
AGCAAGGTGGCCCGCCCGGTCCGCGCCCGAACGCGGGACCGAATCCATTCCCGGCCCCGCGCCCGAACGCGGGCATGCCCGCCACGTCCCCGTTCGCGCAGACGACGGCGCTCGGCGGGCCCCCGTCGTCGCCCACCAACGCGCACCATCACCCGGCCGACGCCTATGAGCCGACGCAGGCCGCGCAGTCGCCGCTCCTGCAGGCGGGCATCGCGAACCTGACGCCGCTCAACGCCCCCGGCGAAGAGGACGAGCAGACCATGGTCGGCCAGGTGCCCGCGGACGTCCTCGCCGCCGCGACCGGCGAGAACAGGGCCGAAGAAGGCACCGAGGAGTGGCTCGGCGTCTACGACGACTTCATCCGGAAGAAGCGCGAGTGCAACGAGCCCACGGAAGGGCTCACATTCGAAAAATTCGCGCAGACCCTGCGCAAGAACCGCGACGCGCTCATGCAGCGTCACGGCTGCAAGCGCGTCCGCTTCGCCGTTTACGTGAAGGAAGGTCGCGCTTCGCTCAAGGCGACGCCGATCAAGGATTAGAGTAAGTCCTTTCTCAAACCAGTCCCGGGGATCACGCAGATGGCTTCATCCAACCGCCTTCGCTCTCTCTTCGTCCTTTCGTCCGTGTCGGTCGGCCTCCTCGCCGCGCGCGATGCCAGCGCCTCGAACGTCCTCGAGGTGGGCGAAGGGGGCTCCGAGCAGATGCAGCGCGGCGGCGCATGGGTCGCGCGGGCGAGCACGCCCAACGCCGCGTACTACAACCCGGCCGGACTCGCCGGGCAGGACACGAAGTTGTCCCTCGACATCAACGTCATCGTGCAGCACACGTGCATGTCGCGCGTCTACGCGGCAGGGGACACGACGACGGAGCCCGCGCTCCTCTCGTCGGATCCGACCGATCCGCGGTCCGCTCTCTTCCCGCGCGTCTGCAACGATCTGGCGCCGTTCCCCAACCCGCAGATCTCGTTCGCGTACCGCGTAAACGAGCGCCTCGGGCTCGCGATCTCGCTCCTCGGTCCGAACGCTGCCGGCAAGCAGAAGTGGCCAGAGTTCGTGAACGGGGCGAACCCGGCGCCGCAGCGCTACCTGCTCCTCAAGGCGGACGGCCTGCAGTTCAACCCGACGCTCGCGGTCGGGTACGAGGTCATCGACAACCTCCGCATCGGCGGGAGCTTCCAGTGGGGCATCGCGAGCCTTCACTTGCAGAATGCAAGCATGGCGCTCAACGCCGACAACACGCGTCCCGACCAGAACGACGTCCGCGGTCTCGTGCAGGTGAAGCAGTTCTTCATCCCCGGCTTCACCCTCGGCGCGATCTACAGCGCGACGCCGCAGATCGACATCGCGGCCTGGTACAAGTGGAGCGCGCCCATCAACGCGACGGGCGACGTCGTGGCCGACTCGAACTACTTCTCCAAGGCCGTCCAGTCCGGCGACCAGAGCGGCGTGAAGGGCACCGACACGTCGGCCGCCGACTGCGGCTACGGCCAGGCGACCAACATCTGCGGCAGCGGCAAGAACGCCACGATCAAGGCGACCATCCCGATGGAAGCGAAGCTCGGCTTCCGCTACCACAAACCGCGCGTCATCCCCACGCCCGAAGGCGAGGCGCCCGAGGCGGCGCCGCCTGCCTCGAGCCACCGCCGCGATCCGATGTCGCAGGACGCGTGGGACGCCGAGCTCAACCTCACCTGGGCAAACAACAGCGCGCTCGACACCTTCAAGATCCGCTTCCCCGGCAACGCCAACGGCGACGGCGTCATCCCGGTCAACGGCATCGCCGGCGGAACGCTCCCGCCGAACGCCGACGTCCCCAAGCACTTCAAGGACGTCTTCGGCGTCCGCGTCGGCGGCGACTACAACGTGCTGCCCGACCAGCTCGCGCTGCGCGGCGGCGTCTTCGCCGAGTCCAGCGGCCAGAACCAGCAGTACCAGAGCGTCGACTTCGCCGGCGCGGCACGGTTCGGCTTCGCCCTGGGCGGCACCTACCGGCTGAAGGTCGGCAGCCCCGAGAGCAAGAGCGCGCTCGAGTTCTCGCTGGGCTACGGCCACATCTTCTTCGCCAAGCAGGACCAGGGGGCGAACGACAGGAACGCGGCGGGCGTGAGCGGCATCGCAGGCGTTGCCTGCAATCCGACGGGAAACAACCCGGCGAACCCTCAGCAGCCCGACACCTGTACGGACGGCAAGCAGAAGTACCGCACCAACTGGCCGGTGAACCTCGGCACCATCTGGAACAGCGTGAACACCATCAACCTCGGTGTCGCCTATCGCTTTTGAGTCCCGCTTCTGAGCCAAGGAAAGACGCATGAGCACCACCCCCCGCAAGGTCATCATCATCGGCTCGGGTCCTGCTGGTCACACGGCCGGCATCTACGCGGCGCGGGCGAATCTGAAGCCGCTGATGTTCGAGGGCATGACCAAGGGCGGCATCCCCGGCGGTCAGCTGATGATCACCAACGAGGTCGAGAACTACCCGGGCTTCCCCACGAAGATCACCGGCCCCGACCTCATGAAGGCGTTCCGCGACCAGTCGATCCATCAGGGCGTCGAGGTCGTGACCGAGGACGTCGTGAAGGTCGACATGTCGAAGCGTCCGTTCAAGGTCACCGCGAGCGGCCTCGACGGCGAGAGCGACCACTACGCCGAGACGCTCATCATCGCGACCGGCGCGCAGGCCAAGTGGCTCGGCCTGCCGAGCGAGAAGGCGCTGCAGAACTACGGCGTCTCCGCGTGCGCGGTGTGCGACGGCGCGTTCTTCAAGAACCAGGACGTCATGGTCATCGGCGGCGGCGACACCGCGATGGAAGAGTCGATGTACCTGTCGGGCATCTGCCGGTCCGTCACGCTCGTCCACCGCCGCGAGGAGTTCCGCGCCAGCAAGGCCATGCAGGACCGCGTGCTGAAGAACCCGAAGGTGAAGGTCCTCTACAACACGATCATCGAGGAAATCCTCGACGTCTCGAAGCAGCAAGTCACCGGCGCGCGCGTGAAGAACATGAAGACGAACGAGTCCACGGTCGTCCCCATCACGGGCTTTTTCGTCGCGATCGGCCACACGCCCAACACCGATCTGTTCACCGGCGCGCTCGACCTCCACGACAACGGCTACATCAAGGTGAAGCCGGGCACCACGCAGACCAGCCAGGTCGGCGTTTACGCGTGCGGCGACGTCCAGGACTTCACCTTCCGCCAGGCCGTGACGGCCGCCGGCTCGGGCTGCATGGCAGCTCTAGAAGCCGAGCGCTGGCTCGCAATGAATCACTGACGTGATTCATTTGCCTTTGTTTGTGTGGGCTAGCCGCCCCCCCAGCGCAGAGCGCTGGGGGCTCCCCTGCATCGCCTAGCGGTGAAGGCGTGCGATGCACGCCGGCGAGCCCGGACCTTGGGGTGCGTGGAGAGAGAACCGAGAGACGTCCACCTCAGTGACGTCGGGAGCCCGGTTTCACGCCGAATAGCTCGGAAGACATTCCAAGACGAAGCGGTAGCCCGCGATCGCCATTTCGTCGCCGGGGGCGAGGACGTCGGCCTGGACGCGGCGGCCCTTGAGGTACGTGCCGTTGTGGGATTGAAGGTCCATGGCCGCGGCGCGGTGCTCGCCGCCGGGGATCGTCGCGACGACGGCGTGCATGCGCCCGACGTGCGGCGAGCCGAGCATGACGGTGGCGCCGCGGCTGCGTCCGAGGAAGCACGCGACGCCTTCGCGCAAAGGAAACGCCGTGCCGATCGGGAACGCGATCTCCATCGGGGGGATGGCGCCTCGGTAGGTGAGGTGGAGGGCGGCGCCGTCGGGGCTCTGCTGCGTGTCGAGCACGATGGGCACCGCGTGCACGAGCTCCTCGGCCGAGCCGACGTAGGCGTCGGCGATCCACGTGCCGTAGTAGGTGAGCGGATCGCGGTTCGGGTTCTGTGGGACGTGCGGGCTCGTCGCGACGATGGCGGGGACGCCGGCCCCGCGGACCGCATGCAAGAGGTTCGGCGTGATATCGAGCGCGCTGTCGATCACGACCAGCTTGATGGGGCGGGGCCCGTGGCTGGGGGCAGGGGGGACGAAGGTGAACGGGTCCGCCAGGACGGCCCTGTGCCCGTTTTGGCTCAGCGCCTGCGCCCAGAGCCCGGCGGCCTCCCCGAGACCCAAGACCACGATCGGTTGGTGTTGATCCATGCGTGTGGGGACGCATCATCGGCGCAATCTCGCACTTTGAAAAGGACGAGGGTAACCTCGGCCCTACCCCTTGTGAGAGCCCGTTGACCGCCGCCCCCACGACCCAGCTCTCGGAGCGCGAAGAGCAGCTCGCGAAAGTCTCATTTTTCGAGGGGCTGACGCGCGAAGCCCTCGCGCTCATCGCCCAGGTCACCACAGAAGAGACCCACGCCCTGGGGACGCGGATTTTTCAGTACGGGGACCTCGGCGACAAGCTGTTCATCATTCTCGAGGGGAAAGTCCGCATTTCGCGCGAGGTCTCGGGCATGGGCGAGGAGGCGCTCGCCGTCCTCGCGCAAGGCGAGGTCTTTGGCGAGATGGCCCTCCTCGACGAGACGACCCGCTCCGCCGATGCCCGCGCCCACGAGCGCTGCCGTTTGCTGGTCATCTCCAAGGACTCGTTCGACGACCTGCTCTTCCTCCACAAGGATCTCGCCTACGAGGTCCTCTGGAGCTGCGTCCGCACGCTCGCCGGCCGCCTCCGCGAGACCAACGACAAGCTCACGTTCCTCTCGACGAGCGGGAAGTTTTAGACCTTCGCGTGCCGACAAGGTGCGAGGCCGGTGCACCTGTAAGTTGTGGGAAACCCGGGCAAAACCTGAAGAAACTGTGGATAGCTGGGGCAAAATCCAGCGGCTACAGATCCCACAGGTGCGCATCTTTGCGCCGGATTACTTGACGCGGTGACGGGTGTTCAGTATCGTTGTTCAGCATGCAGGGGCTCACCCAACGTCAGCAAATGGTCCTGGATTTCATCCGGCAGTCGATCACGGACAGGGGCTACCCCCCGACGCTCCGTGAGATCGGCGCGCGCATGGGCATTCGCTCGACCAACGGGGTCAACGATCACCTGCGCGCGCTCGAACGCAAGGGCTACCTGACGCGGGAGGACATGAAGTCCCGCGCCCTACGCCCGACGGCCTTGCCGCCCACCGCCAACACGAACGGCGCGGGCAGGCCTGCAGGGACAGGTGACCAGGTCCCGCTGGCCCTCCCCGCCAACGACGACGACATGATCGACGTCCAGATCCTCGGACGCGTGGCCGCCGGCCTCCCGCTGTTCGCCGAGGAGCAGGTGATCGATACCGTTCGCATCGACCGCGGCCTCCTCAAGGGTGGGCGCGAGGTCTTCGGGCTCAAGGTCCACGGCGACTCGATGATCGACGCGGGAATCCTCACCGGCGACTACATCTTCGTCCGCAAGCAGCTGACGGCCCAGCGCGGCGACATCGTCGTCGCCCTCATCGGGGACGAAGCGACGGTCAAATACTACTACCCGGAGAAGGACTACGTCCGCTTCCAGCCCGCGAACAAGACGATGGCCCCCATCCTCGTCCGCGCCATGGACTTCAAGCCGACGATGCTCCTCGGCGTGGTCGTCGGCGTCTTCCGCCGCATCTGATTTTGCCTTTGCCGCTGCGGGACCTGCTGAGTTAGCGTCGACTGAGATGAGCACTCGCTTTCTCGCCGGCGTGGCGCTGCTGTTCGCAGCGTCCCAAGTCCTAGCGTGCGGTGGTGTGTACTACGCCGCCACCGTGAACGCAGCGTCGAGCCGGCTCGAGCACGCGAAGGCGGTCGGCGCAGAGCAGTATGCGCCGTACGAGTACTATTTCGCGAAGGAGCACCTTCGGCAAGCGCAGGTCGAGGCGAGTGAGGCGAGCTACAGCGACGCCGCCGCCTACGCCGAGACCGCCGAAGAGTACGCGGCCAAGGCGATCGAGCTCTCCCAGTCGCAGAAGCGCAAAGGGGAAGGCCCGTGACGGTTCGGGCGAGGCCGAGCCCTTTCGCGCGCCTGGCGCTCCTGCTCACGGTCTGCGCGTGTCTGCTCCTCGGCGCGTGCGCGCAGGGGGCGGTCATGCGCGGCAAGATCGCCGGGCTGAACAACGTGGTGCAGGAGGCCGAGAAGAACGGCGCGCTTCGCTGTGCGCCGCGTGAGCTCGCCCTCGCCAAGTCGCACCTCCGCTTCGCGACGACCGATCTCGACCAGGGCGAGATGTCGCAAGCCGACAACCACTTGCTCATCGCCGAGCCGAACGCCCACGCAGCGCGCAAGGTCAGCATCGCCGACAAGTGCACCGACACGGCCAGGCCCGGCGACCGCGACGGCGACGGCATCCTCGACGACGTCGACCAGTGCCCCGAGCAGCCCGAGACCTACAACGGCTTCGAGGACGTCGACGGCTGCCCCGACGATCCCGACACCGACAGCGATCGCATCCCCGACTCGAAGGACCAGTGCCTCCTCGATCCCGAGGACATCGACGGCTACCTCGACGACGACGGCTGCCCCGAGCTCGACAACGACGCCGACGGCATCGCCGACGCCAAGGACAAGTGTCCGAACCAGGCCGAGGACATGGACGGCGTCCAGGACGACGACGGCTGCCCCGACCCAGACAACGACGGAGACACCGTCGCGGACGTCGACGATCAGTGCCCGAACACCCCCGGCTCCCCCGGCGGCGAGCGGCCCGGCTGCCCCAAGAAGAACAGCCTCGTCATCGTCACCGGCAAGGAGATCCGGATCACCCAGCAGATCCAGTTCGACTTCGACAAGGCGACGATCAAGCCGGTCAGCTACCCGATCCTGAACGAGGTCCGCGACGTCCTCCGCGACAACCCGAAGATCACCCTCGAGATCCAGGGCCACACGGACAACGTCGGCAACGCGGCCTACAACCTGAAGCTCTCGCAGGCGCGCGCCGACAGCGTCCGGGCTTACCTGGTGTCCAACGGCGTCGCCCCTGAACGCATGATCGGCAAGGGCTACGGCATGACCCAGCCCCTCGTGAAGAACGACACGGCGGCCAACCGGACCCTGAATCGACGCGTTCAGTTTATTCGTACCGAATCGGGCCCGCCGGCCCCCTAATCCAGCCCCCCGGGAGGGCCGATAACGCTTTGTCCCCAAGCCGGGGCAATTTCGTTGTATTTGGCTCCCCGTGGAACGCTCCCTCGTCCTCTTCCGACTCGCGCCCCGCTTGGTTCTCCTTGTCGCCCTGGCCTTCGCGGCCTACGCGGCGCTCGCGCTCGCCGTCCCGCGAGCTGCGCACGCGCAGAACAAGCAGGTCGAAGCGCAGGCCCGCCAGCTCCAGAAGAAGGCGATGGATGAGGACTACCTCACGACCGAGTTCGGCAAGGCGTCCGACAAGCTGACCAAGGCGATGCAGCTGTGCGGCACCGACAAGTGCGCGCCTCCGCTCCGCGCCCAGCTGAAGCGCGATCTCGGCGTCGTCCAGATCGGCGGCAACATCAACAAGGACGAGGCGATCAAGAACTTCGCCGAGGCCATGGCGATCGATCCGACCGTGCAGCTCGATCCCGACCTGAAGACGAAGGACGTCGAGGACGCGTGGGAGAAGGCGAAGAAGAGCGGTCCCCCGGCCGGGACCCCCGGTCCGGCGCCCGCCGGCGACTTCACGCACACGCCGGCCGCGATGCAGCTCGTTCGCACCCCCGTGCCCATCTTCGCCGAGTACGGCGGGTCGGAGGCGATCGTGAAGGTCGTCGCCCGCTACAAGGGCTTCGGGATGACGGAGTGGAAGAGCGCCGAGCTCAAGAAGATGGGCAAGGGCTGGGGCGGCCAGATCCCGTGCCTCGACGTCATCCAGGGGGACCTGCAGTACTACCTGCAGGGCTTCAACGAGCAGAACGATCCGGTGGCGACGGCCGGCGACCGGAACCACCCGTACAAGGTCCCCGTCAAGCGCGACAAGATCGAAGGCGATCCGCCGCACCTCCCCGACCAGCCTGCCCCCGCGCAGTGCGCCGACACCGGCGACTGCCCGCCGGACTTCCCGGGGTGCCACAGCGGCAAGCCCCCGGCGACGACCGACGAGCCCAAGGGCAAGGGCGAGGACGAGGACTGCGAAGAAGACGCCCAGTGCGCCAGCACCAAGTGCAAGAACAACAAGTGCACGAAGCCGGAGGACAAGTCCTCCGGCGGCTACAAGAAGCTGTGGGTCGGCGTCTCGGTGGGCGTCGAGTTCACGCTCGTCGGCTCGGCGGACGACGTCTGCAAGCTCTCACAGGACGCCGCGGCCGCCCCGCTCAACGGCGCCGGCTACTACTGCGTCGACTCGGGCGGCGCCGACTACCCCGATCGCAACGATCGCTCCGGCCAGCAGAACCTCGCCATCGTGAAGGACGGCAAGACGGACAAGGTCTCCGGCGGCGGAACCATCGGCAATGTTCGCCTGCTCCTCTCGCTCGAATACGCGTTCACCGCGAACCTCCTCGCCGGCGTCCGCGGGGGCATCATCCTCCTGAGGTACCCGGGGACCGCCGCCGCGAACGACGGCAAGGCGTCGCAGCTCGGCCCCGTGCACATCGAGGTGCGCGGCACCTACGTCATCGGTAAGGACGCGCTCGCGAAGGCCGGCGTCGCGCCGTACATCATGGTCGCGGCGGGCTACGGCGAGTTCAGCGGCAAGGTTGCCGTATCGGTGCGCGAGACGGGCGTGACCGGCACCAAGCAGGTCGACGCGTGGTCGCTCGGCGGCCCCATCTTCGCGGCGGTCGGCGGCGGCATCCGCTACGCATTCTCCCCGCGCGCCGCGCTCCTCGCAGGGCCGCGCGTCAATCTCGCCTTCGGCAACGCCGGCGTCACCCCGTCGTTCGGCCTCGAAGCGGGGATGCAGTTCGGGTTCTAACGTCGTGGCGGATCACGCGAGCGCCGCCATGGCGGCGCGGAGGCGCGCGATGCCCTCGAGGACGCGCGCCTCGGGGACGCCCGTGTAACAGAGGCGCGCGTGGGTGGCGTAGGCCTCGCCGAACGCCGCGCCGGGGGCGAGCATGACGCCCTCGTCGATGGCCCGCGTGAGGAGGACCGTCAGCGGGCGGCCGGCGAGCAGCTCGGTGAAGTCGAGGAACAGGTACGTGCCCCCCTCCGCGAGCGGAAATCGCACGGGCGCGCCTTCGAGCGCGCGGGCGGCGGCGTCGCGGGCCGCGCGGTACGTGGCCTTGGCGCGAACGGCCCATTCGGTGTCGGCCAGCGCCGCGCGTGCGGCGTGCTGCATCGCGACCGGCACGTTGAAGATGGTGTGCACCCCCATTCGCATCGCCGCCACGACGAGCGCCTTCGGCGCGACGACGAACCCGACGCGCGCGCCGGCGAGCGCCCGGCTCTTCGAGAACGAGTGCAGCGTCACGGTGCGCTCCGCGGCGCCCGGCAAGGACGCCACCCGGACGTGCGGCGCGTCGAACGCGACGTCGGCGTAGACCTCGTCGGCGAAGATCCACAGATCGTGCGCCGCCGCGAAGCGGACCACCTGGGCGAGGTGCGCCGCGGAGAGCACCTTGCCGTCGGGGTTGTTCGGCGTGATGAGGTAGACGGCGCGCGTCTTCGGCGTTCGCGCGGTTTCGAGGAGCGCGCCGGCGTCGAGGGCGGGATCGTCGTAGAGGCGCGAGGTGAAGGGGACCTCGACCGACCGCGCGCCGGCCTGGTGGAAGATCCCGGGCGCCAGCGGCCAGTACGGCGCGCACACGAGGACGTCGTCGCCCGGGTCGAGCACGCAGCGCGCGGCGCAGTACAGGGCGTGCGTGCCGCCTGCGCCGACGAGGACGTCGAGATCGCCCGTCACGCCGAAGCGCATGCGGATAGCCTCGCGCAGCTCCGGCGTGCCGGAGGTCGCGCCGTATCGGTAGAGGCTCGGATGATCATCGACGCGGGCGAGGCGCGCGGTCTCCGGCGGGTCGAGGTACGTGTCGCCTATGTGGAGCGGGACGAGGTCGCGGGCTCCCGCGCCGCGCGCCGCGATGTGGCGCTCGAGCTCGGCGAACACTCCTGGGCGCATCGCGCGCGCCGTCTCCGAGAGTCTTGTCATGGGTGCTCCGCTTGGCCCCGCACCGGCCGGGGGTCGGCAGTCTGCCATGGGTTGCCGCCGGTTGCCGCCTACAGCAGGAACGCGACGCCGATGGAGGCGGTGGGGTACCCGAGGCGCATCGTGAGGGCGATGTGCTCGGTGAAGTGATAGCGCCCGCCGACCGCCAGGACCGGGTGGAGGACGTTGCGGCCGCCGATTTCCAGGCCGAGGCCCGGTTCGCCGAACACCGACCAGTGCGTCGACAGGAAGAAGTTCCACTGCATGACGACGGGAACATCGACCGCGCCGCCGGAGAGGAAGGCGTCGATCCCCAGGCCGAGCCCGACGTTGTTGTTGAGCGACGGCACGAAGCCGTTCTCGACGAGGATGAACGTCCCGCGCACGCCGAGTCCCGGCGTGCCATTCTTGAGGCCGTAGCCCCCGTAGCCGACGAGCACGTGCGGCTCGACGTCGATGCCGTACCGCGGGTGGTCACCGGGGTTCTTGATGATCGACTCCTCGGCGCGGGCCGGGGCTGCCCAGAGCGCGCTCGCGAGCGCGCACGGGAGGAAAAGACGCCTCATGGCGCCATTGTAGGCGTAAACACGTGGGACCTCTGCATCCACAGGAGATCCCGATGAAGCTCGAAGCGGCAGCGCTCGGCCTGGTCCTCGTTCTTCCGATCGCGTGCGGCGGCGCGCCGACCCCGGCGACGTCCGTGCAGGTCGTCTCGCCCGGGGCCGCGGCGTGCCCTGCGTGCCCAGAAGCGGGAGGGAGCGGCGGTGACGCGGCGAAGCGGCCGCCCACCGTGGACGAGGCGCGGACGTTCTTCGACCAGGTCGACAAGGATCTGCGCCGCCTCTGGACCGCGCGCGACCGGGCCGCCTGGGTGAACCAGAACTTCATCACCGACGACACCGAGATGCTCTCTGCGGCGGCCGAGGAGGCCACGAGCGCCTACGTCGGCCAGGCGGTCGTCGCCGCCCGTCGCTTCAAGGATCTGAACCTCCCCGTCGACCTCGCGCGCCAGATGGTGCTTCTGCGCACCTCGCAGACCGTGCCCGCGCCGAGCGACGCGAGCGAGCGGCGCGAGCTCGCCGAGATCCAGTCCTGGATGACGAGCACCTACGGCAAGGGCAAGTACTGCCCTAAGCGGCTCAACGGCAACTGCCTCACCCTCGACGAGCTCGACAAGACCCTCGCCAAGAGCCGCAACTACGACGAGCTCCTCGAAGCGTGGACCGGCTGGCACTCGATCGCGCCGCCCATGAAGGACAAGTTCGCGCGGTACGTCGAGCTCGGGAACAAGGGGGCGAGGGAGGTCGGCTTCGCCGACATGGGCGATCTCTGGCGCTCCGGCTACGACATGCCCGCCGCCGACTTCGAGGCCGACATCGAGCGCCTCTGGCAGGAGACCAAGCCCTTCTACGACGAGCTGCACTGCTACGTCCGCGCGAAGCTGCGCGAGAAGTACGGCAAGGACAAGGTCGGCGAGCGCGCGCCCATTCCCGCGCACCTCCTCGGCAACATGTGGGCGCAGGAGTGGAACAACGTCTACGACGTCGTCGAGCCGTACAAGGGGCAGCCGAGCCTCGACGTGGGCAAGAACCTCGTCGCCAAGAAATACGACGCGCAGAAGATGGTGCGCCTCGGCGAGTCGTTCTTCGTATCGCTTGGTATGGACAAGCTCCCGAGTACTTTCTGGGACCGCTCGCTCTTCACGCGGCCGAAGGATCGCGACGTCGTGTGCCACGCCAGCGCGTGGGACCCTCAGTACGCCAACGATCTGCGCATCAAGATGTGCATCAAGCCGACCGAGGAGGATCTCATCACGATCCACCACGAGCTCGGGCACGACTACTACTACCACCAGTACTACACGCGGCCGATGCTCTTCCAGGGCGGCGCGAACGACGGCTTCCACGAGGGCATCGGCGACACGCTCGCGCTCAGCGTGACGCCGCAGTACCTGAAGAACCTGGGCCTTTTGGACCAGCTGCCGACGAACGACAAGGCGCTCCTGAACCAGCAGATGAAGATGGCCATGGAGAAGGTGAGCTTTCTCCCCTTCGGCCTGCTCATCGACAAGTGGCGCTGGGACGTCCTCTCCGGAAAGGTGCCGAAGGGCCGCTACAACGAGGCGTGGTGGGCGCTTCGCACGAAGTACCAGGGGGTCGCGGCGCCGGCGCCACGCAGCGAGGCCGACTTCGACGCGGGGGCGAAGTACCACATCCCCGCGAGCACGCCGTACGTCCGCTACTTCCTCGCGCGCATCTACCAGTTCCAGTTCCACCGCGCGCTCTGCAAGGCGGCGGGGCATACCGGGCCGCTCGACAAGTGCTCCATCTACGGCAACAAGGAGGCGGGCAAGCGCCTCATGGCGATGCTCTCGCTCGGCGCGAGCAAGCCTTGGCCGACGGCGCTCGCGACGCTCAGCCCCGGAGAGACGAAGGCCGACGCCACCGCGCTCCTCGAGTACTTCGCGCCGCTCCGCGGGTGGCTGAAGGATCAGATCAAGGGGGAAAAGTGCGGATGGTAGGCGTCTGAGCGGCAGCGCCGACCGTGGGTCGGGGTCCAATCGGGTTTTGGTAGCGGACGGTGGGCTATCGCGAATGCGGCTCCCACGTGCGAGCGGTGATGAGCCGCGCGCCGCGGCGGTACGTCAGGTACGACCAGGCCCAGGTGATGATGACGACGAGGCGGCTGCGGAAGCCGATCAGGTACCAGATGTGCACCGTCAGCCACGCGAGCCAGGCGATGAAGCCGGACAGGTGAATTCGCCCCGCCTGCGCGACCGCGCGCGACCTGCCTATCGTCGCCATCGAGCCCTTGTCGTGGTAGCGGAACTCGAGTCGCGGCTGGTTCGCGAGCTCGCGGGCGAGCGTCTCCGCGACGAAGCGTGCCTGTTGCATGGCCACCGGGCTGATGCCAGGCAGCGGCGCGCCGTCCTGCTCGAAGCGGATCATGTCCCCGATCGCGAACACCTCCGGGTGACCAGGCAGCGCGAGATCGCGCCCGACGAGCACGCGGCCCCCCTTGTCGAGCGGGACGCCCAGCGTGCGCGTCAAAGGCGTCGCCTCGACGCCCGCCGCCCACACGACCGTCGCCGAGACGAGGCGCTCGCCGCCGAGGTCCACGCCGTGCTCGTCGATGTTCGTCACGCGGACGCCGAGGCGCAGCTCCACGTCGAGCTCGGCGAGCTGTTCACGTGCGCGTTCGGACAGATCCGTCGGCATCGCGGGGAGGACCCGGTCGCCCCCCTCGACGAGGACGACGCGCGCGTCGCTGGGGCGGATCGCGCGAAAATCCTCGGAGACCGTCTTGCGCGCGAGCTCCGCCACCGCGCCCGCCATCTCGACGCCGGTGGGGCCCGCGCCGATGACGACGAAGGTGAGCAGCTCGCGGCGGCGCGCTTCGTCTGCCTCGCGCTCCGCACGCTCGAACGCCATGAGGACGCGCCGCCGTATCTCGACCGCGTCGTCGAGCGCCTTGAGGCCAGGGGCGAACTGCTCCCACTCGGGATGACCGAAGTACGCCGTCTTCGCGCCGGTCGCGAGGAGCAGATGGTCGTACGCGACGGCGTCCCCATCCGTGAAGTGGACCGCGCGCGCGTCGAGATCGATGCGCGCGACCTCGGCAAGCACGACGCGGGAGTTCTCCTGCCGTGACAGGATCGCGCGCACCGGTTGAGCGATCTCCGCCGGCGAGAGGCCGGCCATGGCCACCTGGTAGAGGAGCGGCTGGAACAGGTGGTGGTTGGTCCGGTCGACGACGGTGACGCGCACGGGCATCCTGGCCATCGCCTTGGCGGCGGTGAGACCACCGAAGCCGGCGCCGACGATGACGACATGAGGCCGTTCCATGGGAACTATCTAGCGGCGGGAGAGCCGGGGGACCAGCGCCGCGTGCTCGGGGAGGCGTTTCGTCTCGGGATGCATCGCGAGCCAAGGTAGCATCGGCGTCGCGTGCGTTGCTCGCGAGCTCTCGGTGTCGGCCTGGGCCTGCTCGCCTCCCTCGTTCTGGGAGGAGAGGGGAGCGCGCGCGCGCTCGACAAGCAGGGCAGCGCGCACGGCGGCGCCGTCGAGGGGGTCGACGAAGGGTTCGACATCGAGGGGTCGTTTCTCTACGGCGTGTCGCTCTACAACCCGTCGTACGCCGCGCGCCCCGCGAACTCCGGGCTGACGCTCTTTCGATACGCATTCCACGCGGACATCGATCTCATCGGCCGCAAGCTCTCGATCCCGGTCGATCTGAACATGTTCACCGATCGCACGCGGTCCGGCATGCGCAAGCTCGTGCCCAGCGAGGGGGACCTCATCACCGGCGTCACCAGCACCTGGACGGTGGGGCCCGGCGCGCTCGAGATCGGCACACGGGTCGAGCACGATCGAACGCTCGACGCGACGACCGAGGAGCTCCGCGCGACGCCCGACTCGCAGACGTATCTGGATGCGCGCGCGCGCTACCTCTACTCCCTCGCGACGACGTTCCCCAAGCTGGGCGAGGCGCTCGGCAACGGCGACGTATCGGGCTGGCTGACGTTCGGCTGGTTCGCCGTGAACCCGACGTACGCCGCGCGCCCCGACAACACCGGCAGCGCGCTCTTTCGCTACGCCGGCCACGTCGAGCTCAGCGTCATCGACGATCACGTCTCCGTCGGCGTCGACGGGACGATGTTCTCCGATCGTCGCAACGCGAACTTCCTCGGCCCGACCGAGCTCGACCTGACGCCTGAGGTCATCTTCCGGGCCGCTCCCATCGAGCTCCACGTCGCGTACGAGCGGGACATGCCGCTCGACCGCGGAGGCCTCGTGCAGCACTTCGTCTACGTCCTCGGAGGCTACGCGTTCGACCTCGCCCACGCGCAGACCAAGCCCCTGGAGACCCGCGGGCACATCATCAGCCCGTGAAATGCCTGGAAATCGCGGTTCTTTCGCGGTCGGTGAAAAAAAAACGAAATTTCGCGGCGGCGCCCGGCGACATGCCCCGCGAAAGGGGACTTCATCAAATGCGTAATCACCACCGTGTCACCGCCCTCTCCGTTTGCCTCGTCATCCTCGCCTCGGTCTTCGCCGTGGCCTGCACCGATCCGTCGGCCCGCCCGGCCAACTCGCCCGACAGCTCGCGCGGCAGCGATCGCCGCGAGTCCAAGTAGTCGTAGCCACGGGCTGACGCGTCCTACGCTGGCCAGCCCGAAGTTGGGCTAGCGTACGAGCCCATGACGGTGGGCCCGCGGTGGCGGCTTCTGTGGATCGGTCTGGGGGCCGTCGCGTTCCTCGCGATGGCGCTCGTGCACGCGGACCGCGTGAACACCGATCCCATCCGCCACGACCAGGACTCGTACTTGGCCTACGCCGCCCGGCTGAAGGAGTCGGGCTTCACGGCGATCGGCACGCGCCGTCAAATGCCGATCTACCCCACGCTGCAGGCCGTGTTCTACGAGCCGGAGGCGAGCGCGGACGCACACTTCAAGCGTGCGAAGCGGGTCAACATCGCGCTCTCGTTCGGTCTGTCGATCCTCCTCGCGTGGGTCCTCTCGCGGCTCCTCCCGCGCGCCGAGGCGCGGAACCTCGCGCTCGTCACGATCTTCTTCGTGATCGCGTTCCGCGCGCCCTACGTGCAGGCCGAGGTCCTCGTCTACGCCCTCGTGTTCCTGCAGTTCCTCGCCATGTGCCGCATGTGGCGGAGACCCACCCTGGCGTTCGCGCTCGCGGTGGGCGGGCTCTCCGCGCTCGGATGGCTCGTCAAGGGGACGGCGCTGCTCGGCCTGTACGTCTTTCTGGCGGCCCTCGTCGTCCGCGAGGGGGTCCGCGCGCTTCGCCTCGGCGCGCCGCGCGTCGCGCTCGGCAACCTCGCGCTCGGGGGCGTCAGCCTCGCCACGTTCTTCGCCGGGGTATACCCGTACGCGAAGACGAGCAAGGAGATCTACGGCGCGTACCTCTACGACATGAGCACGCGCTACGTCATGTGGTGCGACTCGTGGGAGCAGTACTGCGATCTGAATCGCCGGTACGGCACCCACGACATGTGGAAGGACAACCCGCCGCCGGAGATCCCGACGATGCGGAGCTTCCTCGCCACGCACTCGATCGGCGACATCGTGATGCGAACGCTCGGCGGCCTCGGCGAGGTCGTCGGCAATTGCCTCATCTCCCACGGCTACGCGCTCTTCTTCGTGCTGCTCCTCGGCTTCGCCACCGCCCTCGTGGTGAAGAACGCGGAGCTGCGCGCCAAGGTGCTTCGCCTGCGCGATCCCGCGTGGGTGGGGTGGCTCGTCGTGCCCTACCTCGTCATGCACCTGCTCGTCCTGGGGTTCTACGGGCCGCTCGGGGCGGGGGAGCGGTTCAGCTTGGCGATGTTCCTGCCGGCGACCTACGCGGCCATGCGTGCCGTGGCGCCGCACGCGACCGCGGCGCACGGCGTGTCCTTCGGCGAGCTGCGCCTCGACTGGGCAGGGTTCCAGTCCTTCTTCTTCGTGCTCGTGCTGGTGCAGATCGTCGTCTACTTCCCGCCGGCGATGGCCACCTTCTATTCGGGGGGCTGACGCTGTCGACGCCCGGGCGCGCTTCGTGCTTCTCTCGTGGGGCATGCGCGGTCTTCCCTCGTGGTCCCTCCTCTCCCTCCTCGCGGCGCTCACGTTCCCGGCGTGCGGTGGCAGCATCGCTTCCGTCGAAGTCCCAGGAAATGATGCAGGATCGGACGCTGCGGCGCCCAGCCCGCTGGGCGGGATCTGCGGCCGGACCCAGGTGTGCGTGGCCGGCGCGTACTGCGACGTCGGCGCCACGTGCGGCACAGCTGGCACGTGCGCGACGAAGCCGACGGCGTGCACGGACATCGGGCAGCCCGTGTGCGGGTGCGACGGCCTCACCTACGGCAACCCGTGCACCGCGGCGGGCGCCGGCGTGTCGGTCGCCAGGCTCGGGGCGTGCACCAAGCCGCCTACGCCGGTTCCGCCCGGCCAGCTCTTTGCGTGCGGAACGATCCTCTGCGACGCCGGGACGCAGTACTGCCAGCGTTCGCTGAGCGACGTGCCGCCGATCACCGAGTCCGACGCGTGCTTGCCGCTGCCCGCGAGCTGCGCGCACACGGCGTCGTGCGCGTGCTTCCCGGCCGGCACGCCATGTGTCAGCGCCGCGACCTGCAAGCAGATCCCGACCGCCAAAGGGCCGAACTACGGCTTCGAGATCACGTGCCCGGGAGGCTAGCCCCATGACCATCCTGCTCGTCGGCAACCCCACCGCCCAGAGCGGCAAGAACGCGGAGCGAATCGAGCGCGCGCGGGCATGGCTGGGGTCCCGCGGCGCCCGGTGCGACTTCGTCGCGACCTTGCCGGCCGGAGAGACGGTGGGCCTCGTGAAGGCCGCGGTGGACGCGGGCGACCACGGCACGGTCGTGTACATGGGCGGCGACGGAACGTTTCGCGACGTCGCCTCCGGCATCCTCGCGAGCGCGCGCCGCGACGACGTCGCGATGGGGATGCTCCCGACCGGCACCGCCAACGATCAGGGGCGGAGCTTCGGCCTCGAGGCGGGGGAGGACGCGCTCGAGAAGAACCTCGAGGTCGTCCTCGCCGGCCACGAGACGCGCCTCGACGCCGGGCGGCTCACCCGCGCGCGCGAGGGGGCGCCGCCGTTCGAGGGGTTGTTCTTCGACTCGGCCGGGTGGGGGATCAGCGCGCGCGTGCTCCGGACGCGGAACGACGACCGGCGCGCGATCGAGCCGATCGAGCCGCTCAAAGCCATCTACCGCGATCATCTCGTCTACGCCGGCGCGCTCCTCCGCGTCTTCCTGGAGTCGTACGTCGTGCCTGACAAGTTCACCGTCCACGCCGTCGCCGACGGTCGCGCCGTGGAGCTCGACGGGGTCACCGATCTGATCGTGAAGGGAACTCGCGTCTACGGCGGCGCGTGGGTCTTCGACCGCGAGAGCCGCCACGATGACGGTCTGTTCGAGGTCGTCCCGTTCCTCGGCAAGCGCGACTGGACGAGCAAGGCCATCGTCGATCTCGAAGGGAGCCCGCTCTCCGAGGACGTGCTCAACGCGGTGGGCATCGAGCACACCAAGCCCTTCCGCGCGGCGAAGCTCGAGCTCCGCTTCACGGTGCCCGAGGGGAGCGCCGCTCTGACGGGGCAGATCGACGGCGAAGAGCTCGACGCCGACCCGCGCGAGACTGTCACGGTCGACGTGTGGAAGCAGGCGCTGCGGTTGATCGTTCCGTAGGCCTCCTCAGCCCCACTCACCAGTCACCGGTCACACCTCACCAGGGCAGCTCGCGGCCGCTCTGGTGCAGGAATTTGCCGCTCTTGGCCATGTCGAGCTCGTCGATGCGCGCGACGATGCCCGCGACGCTCTCGCTCGCGGAGATGCCGTTGTGGCCGGTCATGTCGGTGGAGACCATGCCGGGGTGCACCAGGAGCACCGGGATCTTGCGGCCGGCCAGATCGCGCGCGAGCGTGACGCCGGCCATGTTCACCGCCGCCTTCGACATGCGGTAGCCGTAGAAGCCGCCCGAGCCGTTGTCGGCGATCGAGCCCATCAGGCTCGTGACGATGACGACCTTGCTCCCCTCGTGCAGGCGGGGCATGAGCGCGCGCGTCACGCGGAGGGGACCAAGCGCGTTGATCTCGAGCTGGAGGCGAATCTCCTCGAAGTCGAGCTTGTCGAGCGTGTCGCGGGCGAGGACGCCGGCGTTGTTCACGAGGACGTCGAGCTGCGTCCCCTCGAGGCGCTTCGCGAGGCCTTCGACGCTGAGGTCGCTCGTGACGTCGATGTCCGTCTCGACGCGAACGCGGAGGGCGGCGAGCTCGGGGGACGACGAGCGACAGACGCCGATGACCGTGCCACCTCGCTCCTTCAGCTGGCGGCAAAGCTCGAGACCGATTCCGCGGTTGGCGCCCGTGACGAGGAGGGTCGGCATGCGCGGAACCTAAGGCAGCGCGCCCGAATCGGCAACGATGCGCCGCGCGCCGCCCCGGGCCCGTGTAAAGTGTAAAGTGACACTTGACAGTGGGCGGCCCCCGGTCACAATGAACCCATGGCCCGTCCGATCGGTCGATGGTTGACGAAGTTGCGGCGCGATCTTCGGTTCGCCGCCGGCGCCCGAGTTGCGCCGTTCGCCCCACGCATCCCCCGCGAGCGTGAGGCCGCGCTGCTGCCGACGCGCCGCCTCGTCGTGCGCGAGGTGGTCCGCGAGACGCCAGACGCGGTGACGCTCTGGCTCGAGGACCCGACCGGCGCGGCGGTGCCGTTCGTGGCCGGGCAGTTCTTCACGCTGATGGTCCCGGTCGGCGGCGAGATCCTCCGCCGCGCGTACTCGGCGTCGAGCTCGCCGCGCGATCCGTCGAAGGTGGGGCTAACGATCAAGCGCGTTGCCAGCGGCCGCGCATCGACCCACCTCGTCGAGACCGCACGCGCTGGCGACGCGCTCGAGGTCCTCGGCCCCAGTGGCAACTTCACGCTCGCGTCGGGCGTAACCGCGCCGCTCGTGCTCGTCGGCGGCGGCAGCGGCATCACGCCGCTCATCTCGATCCTCCGCGAGGTGCTCGAGACGGAGCCCGGTCGCGCCGTCACGCTCGTCTACGCGAACCGCACGCCGCACGACGTCATCTTTGCGCGCGCGCTGGAGGCGCTCGCCGCCGCACACGCCGGCCGCTTCGTCGTGCGTTCGCTCTTCGGCGCGACCCTCGACGCGGCTGCGTTCGCGGCGGAGCTCACGAAGATCCCCTTCGTGGCCGACGCGGAGATCTACGTCTGCGGGCCGGAGCCGATGATGCACGTCGTCCGCGAGGTGCTCGCGTCGCGCGCGGTGCCTGCGTCGCGCATCCATGAAGAGCGCTTCGTCTCGCCCCAGGCCCGCGCCGCGAAGCCTGCGCGCTCCGCCGGCGCCGTCCGCGTCAAGATCCGACTCGCGGGCAAGGAGCACGACGTCCTCGTGCCCCCCGGCCGCACGCTCCTGGAGGCCGGCCTCGCCGCGAACGTCGCGATGCCCTTCTCGTGCGCGCTCGGCGGCTGCGGCGCGTGCCGTGTGAAGGTCCGCGCTGGCAAGGTGGAGATGGACGAGCCCACCTGCCTCACCGAGGACGAGCGCGCCCTTGGCTACGTCCTCGCCTGCGTCGGCACGCCGAGCGACGGCGCGATCGTGGAGGCCTCGTGACCGCCCCCGCCGCACGGCTGCCCTACCGGATGAAGGACCTCTCCGAGCGCACGGGCCTGCCGCGCCAGGTCATCCACTTCTACATCCAGCAGGGGCTCGTGCCGGAGGGGGAGAAGACCGGCCGCAACATGGCGTGGTACGGCGACAACCACGTGGCGCGGATCAAGCTCGTGCGGCAGCTCCAGCACGAGCGCTTCTTACCCCTCCGCGCGATCCGCGCCGTGCTCGGTGAGACGAAGGATCCGTTCACCCCCGAGCAGCGCTCGATGCTTCTCGAGGTGAAGGACCGCCTCGGCGAAGCGATGTCGCCTGCGGCGGGCTACGTCGACGCGAAGGCGCTCCTCGCGCGCACCGGCGTGACGGAGAAGGAGCTGCGGCAGATGATCGCCACGGGCGTCGTCGCCGGCATCGAGGACGCGGACCGGACGCAGAAGAACGGAAAGACAGGGGGTGCCGGCAAACCCGCCAGGAAAGCGCGCCTGCGCATCGCCGCAGACGACGCCTGGATCGTCGAGACGTGGGGAGAGGTCCGTCGCGCCGGCTTCTCCGCGGAGCTCGGCTTCACGCCGAAGGATCTCGCCGTCATCGAGGAGAAGCTCGGCGAGCTCTTCGACTGGGAGACCGCCACCCTCGCGCAACGCCTGGGGAGCCTCGATCCCGCCCAGGTCGGCGTCATGATCCAGAAGGCCATCCCGCTCCTCAACTCGTTCCTGGTCCGCGCGCACGAGCGAAAAGTGCGCACCTTCTTCGCGCAGCTCGGAGGTCACACATGAAGCCGAACGTGCAGCACCTGACGAACCTTCTCCCCCTCGGGATGCGCGAGCGCGCCGATCAGGCGCTCGAAGCGGTGGATGTTCTCATGCAGATCCGCGACCCGAAGGTCCTGCGCGCGCTCGGGCCCGCGGGCGTGCGTGGCCTGGTCCTCCATCGCGGCAAGCAGGGCGTGCCGACCCACATGCCCGCGTCGCACTCGGCGTATTTCGACTGGACCTACCCCCACGATCACTCGGAAATGAAGGCCCTCTACGAACGCGCCAAGCGTGGCCAGTGGGTGAGCGAGCAGCTGCCCTGGGACACGAGCGTCGATCCACTGAACCCCGAGGTGCGCCTCCTCCCCGAAAAGTTCTTCGACTACGAGCCGCTGCGGGCGATGGGCATCCACCTGACCGCCAAGGAGCAGATGCAGTTCAACCACAGCCTGTGCGCGTGGACTCTCTCGCAGTTCCTCCACGGCGAGCAGGGGGCGCTCTTCGCGGCGGCGCAGGTCACCGAGAGCGTGCAGTTCTTCGACGGCAAGCTCTACGGCGCGACACAGGTGATGGACGAAGGGCGTCACGTCGAGGTCTTTCGCAAGTACCTCGAGGAAAAGATGTGTCGCCTCTACACCATCAACGACAACCTCTTCGTCATCATCGATTCGCTCATGACCGATCCGCGCTGGGACATGAAGTTCCTGGGGATGCAAATCATGGTCGAGGGGCTCGCGCTCGGCGCCTTCGGGACGCTCTACAAAGGGACGCAGGAGCCGCTGCTCAAGAACCTCCTCAAGATGGTCATCCTCGACGAGGCGCGGCACGTCCACTACGGCGTCCTCGCCCTGAAGGAGCACGTCGCCAAGGAGCTGACGCAGCGCGAGAAGGAGGAGCGCGAGGACTGGGCGTTCGAGGTCGCGCTCCTGATGCGCAACCGCTTCATGGCGTACGAGGTCTACGAGGAGTGGTTCGAAGGCCGCATGCCACGCGCGGTGTGGCGCGCCTACGTGACGAACGTGCCGGGCATGCGCGAGTTCCGGGAGGTCATGTTCTCGCGCCTCGTCCCGAACCTCCGCGACATCGGGCTCATGACGCCGCGCATCCTCCCGCGCTACGAGGACGCGGGCCTCCTGCAGTACATCGGCGGCGCCTCGGCGCCCGAGCTCACGGGCGATCAGATGCTCGCAGAGCTCGATGGCGCGGCCTGAGCGCTCGGCGCGAAGGGAATGCCGGCCTGGATCCCGCCGTACCAAAGGGCATGGATTGGTCTGACGACGAGGACATCGCGTGGCAACCGCCGAAGGCCTGGACGGCGGCGGACGGGCCGCGTTTCTCGGCGTCCGACGGGGACCGTGACGACGCGAGCTTCCAGATATCCCAACGGGATCTCGAGGGTGGCGAGAGCCTTCGAGCCCTCGTCGACCAGAGACTGGTGAGCGCCGCCAAGGGCGCCCCGGACCTCCGCCTCGTCGACATGGACCCCACCGAGACGTTGCAGGTCGATGGTCGTCCGGCGATCTTGCTGCGACTCCTCCTCGCCCGCGGCGAACGCCTCGTGGTGGAGACGGCCGTCTGGGTCGAGCCCGTGAGCGACGACGACAGGACCGCCCTCGTCGTAACGGCCACCGCACCCGTGGGCGTCGCGCTCGAGACGCAGTCGCGATTTGCCGAGCTCCTCTCGAGCATCCGCTTCGACTCCTGAAGGGCCTCCTTCAGGGCGCGAAGAAGCGAGGATCGAACTCCAGCGGCGGCGTGGTCGAGCTGGAGAACACGTTGCGCTGGAGAAAATCGCGCGTCGACGGGGAGAACGCCGACCCAAGCTGCCCGCCCGCCGACCACGGGTCCTCCGCCTTCACCTGCTCCCAATAAGCGTGCTCGACCGACGCGATGCACTTGCTCGACTGGGACTGGACCGGATCGCCATACATGGCCTTGGCCTGGGGTGAGTTGAAGACCTTGCCGATGTTCTCTTCGCCGTAGTTGGCCATACCCGCGTAGATCGTCCCGATCGCGCTGTGAACCGAGTTGCCCACCGTCCCGGCAGGGTAGCCGGCGGTCGCGCCGTAGGCGCCGAGGCGGCTGTTCGGATCGGGCGTCATGGTGCCCGCGTCGATCTGGCGCATGTTGTCGAGACGCGTGAGGAGGCCAGGCTGCATCTGGTTCGCGTCGGCCCACGCGCCGGAGGTTCCGGTCAAGCCGTCGCTCGCCGGCTTGCCGCCCAAGATGTCGTTCTTCACGATGTCGGAGGCTTTTCGCCCCTTGCAGGGATTGCAGGTCTCGCAGCCCATGGTCACCTCAGAAAATTTGAAGGCAGACGTCGCGCGCCGTAGCCATGCGCGAAGATCTCACGCGTCGCTCCGTCGTGTTCCCGGGATCGATACGAGGTACGGGCGCTCGCGCGCCGCGGAGGGTTGAGTGGCGGCCGCCGCGGCGGGCGCGTCAACCGATGCCGAAGCCGAAGACGCGCCGAATCGTACGCTCGACAACGTCTCCGCGAGGGCGCGCTGCGTCGCCTCGGCCTGCGCAAGCGGCGCGGTCATCACGAACCGCGTCACCCGCCGAGGCGGCCCGTCGCCTGGTTCGACCATCACCAGCGTCTTCTCGGTCTCACCCTCGGGGCTGCCCATCTTGACGCGAACGAGGATGGCGCTCCGATCGCCCACCATGAGCGACCGGGTGTCGACGAGCGAAACGGCCTCGGCGCCCTGGGCCAAGCGGATCAGCGCTCGGTCGGCGTAGGCGCGCAGGGTGACCGCGGGAGCCAGCGGCTCGCGCCCAACGACGAGCCAGGAGCTCTTCGAACCGTCGGGACCGGGCGGCGCGTGATAGGCGGCTATGGTGGTCTCTACCCAATTTGCGGGCGGCTCGAAGGACACATTTCGGTAGCGGTAGCGTTGCATGTCGACCTCCTCGGCGTTTGCCAACTCCTCTCCGGCGGGTGCGCCGTCGCGTGCTTCGACGCGGAACGTTCCCAGCACGCGCTCGAAGATCTCGCGGCAAGGCGGCGTCAGGCCGCCGCCCGCGACGAGCGAGAAGACGACGACCGCACCGTCCGGGTCTGCCTCGATGACGACTACGAGCACCTCGACGGGCACCGGCTCCGTCGCGACGGTGATACGAAGGCCGACCGACGGGCGCCCGGTGACGACCTTCGTCACGTCGTACACGTGCGAATCCTTGCCGCACAGCGCCGCGAGCCGGCGCAGCGCATGCGCATGCACCGACCCGCCCTCGCGCGCTTCCCAGGCGACGTGGAGGCTCGGCACCGGCCCGGACGCGCAGTTCGCGTGGAACACGGCGAGCGCGCCTTCGGTCCACCCGGTCGGCGGCAGGAAGGAGAGGTTCCCGTCCAATCGCCTTGGCATCGAGGGCGAGCTCACAGATACCGACGTTGCCCCATCACCTAGTCAAACGGATCCGGCGGGCAAATCCTTCCTCGGCATCTCTTCCGGAGGTGAGAATGCTGCGACTTCGTGCATCGACGCGGGCGGCGAGGCACGTTCATCGAGTCAGAGTATCTGGACCGTCTTGCCGTCGACCGTCGTGCATTTCCCCTCCATCGTGGGGCTGCCCGACGTCCGGAGGATGTCGGCGGGGTCGAGTCCGACGTTCGCTCCCGAGAGCTCCATCGCGACGGAGCGGACGAGCGCCTTCGACAGCTTCGTCACGAAGTAGCAGGGGATCTCCGGGTCCTTGTGGGGACCGCCGACGCCCGAGTCGTCGGTCAGGAACAGGTACCGGCCGCCGGTGATCTCCGCCGCCGTGCGCATCGTGAGCTCGAGCAGCTCGTTGGTCCCGCTCGCGGACACCGGGTAGACGTGGATGCCTGCGCCGTGCACGCCGGCGATCGCCTGCTTCATCGCGCCGCCCTCGTCGGCGTGATGCGGTGCGTCGCCGACCCAGAACGCGAGCTTCGCGACGTCGGGCCCCCCGCGCCACGACAGCTTGGTGAGCTCCGCGAGGCCGAGGTGCGGGGCCTCTGGGTAATCGCCGCCGCCGGCCGCGGTCTGCTGGCCGATGGTGGCCGCAAAGTCGTGCGCGCTGCCGGTGAAGTCGAACGAACGGACCACGTACGCTTCCCCCGGATCGTTTTTGGGCGTGTCGCGGTAGAGGACGAGGGCCCAGCGCTGGTCGGCGCCAGGAAACTTCGCGGACACCGCCGCGCTGATGCTCGCGAACTCGGTGGTCAGGTACGCGATCTCGTCGCCCATGCTGCCGGTCGTGTCGAGGACGAGCGCCGCGTCGACGACGGTGTGCGGCGCGCGCTGGCCGAACTCCACGTGCGCGGCATCGTAGTCCGCGCGCGCGAAGCCGGGATCGCCGGGGATCTTGCTCTGCCGTGCGTCGAGGTAGCCGCCGAAGAAATCGTAGTTCTGGCGATCGTCCCACATGCCGGCGGTCAGGATGCCCGCGCCGCCGCCGCTGCTGGTGCCGCCGCTGCTGACGCCGGAGCCGCCGCCGCTCGGCGTGCCCGCCGTGCCGCTGCCGCCGCGGGTGCCGCCGCTGCCGCCGCCAGGGGACGCCGCCGAGGCACCGCCCGAGGAGGAAGAGGACCCGGCGTTGCTCGACTCGGGGAACGAGCCGCTGGTCGCGCTGCTGCCGCACGCGACCCCGAGGCTCGCGAGGACAGTGGCGCCGATGCCGAGAAGGAAGGTTCGCATGGCGCACGGTAGAGCAGCGCGCGTGCCACCGAGAATCCTGCGGAAACGCTGCGGTCCGGGCGCCCGCGTGTGCCATGCGGTGGGCGTGGCACGCGACAGGGTTGCCATGGTCGACCGCGGAGGAACTCGGGCCTCGGATGCGGTAGACATGCACCATGACCGTCGCGATTCGCCGCATCTGCGTCTTCACGGGCTCGCGTCCAGGCGCCAAGCCCGAGTACCTCGCGGGGGCGCGCGCCCTGGGGACCGAGCTCGCCGCGCGCGGCATCGGCCTCGTCTACGGCGGCGCCAGCGTGGGCCTGATGGGGGTGATCGCCGACACCATGCTCGACGCCGGCGCCGAGGTGATAGGGATCATCCCGAGCTGGCTCACCGATCGCGAGCTCGGCCACACGCGCCTCTCCGATCTGCGCGTCGTCGGCTCGATGCACGAGCGCAAGGCGGCGATGGCGGAGCTCGCCGACGCGTTCATCGCGATGCCCGGTGGCTTCGGCACGTTCGACGAGCTCTTCGAGATCGTGACGTGGGCGCAGATCGGTCTGCACAAAAAACCGGTGGGTCTCCTCGACGTCGCCGGCTTCTTCGGACCGGTGAATCGCCTGCTGGACCACGTGATCGCCGAGGGCTTCGCGGCGCAGGAGCACGCCGCCCTGGTCCTGACGCGCGCATCGGCGGGCGAGCTCGTCGACGCGCTCCTCGCGTTCACGCCGCCGCCGCTCGGGCCGAAGTGGACCGACATCCGGGGGCGGGGTTGAAGATGGAGGCGGCGCTCTGGGAGCGGCTTCGCATCGAGGCGGAGGCGCGCGTCGTCGCGGAGGCCGACCCCGCGCACGATTTCTCGCACGTGCTGCGCGTCGTCGCGACGGCGCGGGCGATTGGCGCGGCCGAAGGGGCCGACGTCGACGTCGCCACGACGGCCGCGCTCCTCCACGAGCTCTTCAACCACCCGAAGAGCCACACCGAGTCCCACCTTTCGGGGGACGTGTGCGCCGAACACGCCCGCGCCCTGCTCGCACGCGAAGGAGCCGCGACACCCTTCACCGAGCAGGTCACAGATGCGATCCGCACGCACGCGTTCTCGCGCGGGCTCGCCCCGACGTCGCTCGAGGGCGAGGTGCTCCAGGACGCCGATCGGCTCGACGCCATCGGCGCCATTGGCATCGCCCGGTGCTTCGCGACGTGCGCGATCATGAAGCGGCCCTTCTACGCCCCCGACGATCCCATGTGCCGTACGCGCGCGCCGAACGACAAGCTCTGGGGGACCGATCACTTCTTCACGAAGCTCTTACGTATTCCCACCCAGCTCCACACCAAGACCGGACGGGCCATGGCCGACGGGCGCGCCGCCGCGATGCGCGCATTCCTGGCCGAGCTCGAACGTGAAATCGAGGCGGCGTCGTAGAGCGCGCTCGTGTGCGCGTGGCGGGCGCACTCTGACTACGTTGTCCCACTCGTTGTCGCGTTTACCGGACGCGCCGCATCCAGTACGCTTCCATTGTGCCGGCTCCTACACGCGCAGGCGACGTGATCGCCGGAAAATATCGCGTCGAGCGCGTGCTCGGCGCGGGCGGCATGGGGGTCGTGGTCGAGGCGTTCCACCTCTCGCTCGACGAGAAGGTCGCCATCAAGTACCTGAAGCCCGAGGCGCTGGAGAACTCCGCGTCGGTCGCGCGCTTCGCCCGGGAGGCCCGCGCCTCGGCGAAGATCAAGAGCGAGCACGTGTGCCGCGTGCTCGACGTCCTGGTCGACGAAGGGGTGCCCTACCTCGTCATGGAGTACCTCGAGGGACGGGACCTCGACAACGTCGTCTCCAAGGAGGGCACCCTCTCGGTCGAGGACGGCGTCGACTACATCTTGCAGGCGTGCGAGGCGCTCGCCGAGGCGCACGTCGCAGGCATCGTTCACCGCGATCTCAAGCCGGCCAACCTGTTCCTGTCGAAGCGCGCCGACGGCTCGCCGGTCGTGAAAGTGCTCGACTTCGGGATCTCCAAGGTCCAGCCGCGACCGGGCGGGCACGACGCAGCGATGACCGCGACGTCGTCGCTCCTCGGCTCCCCCTTGTACATGTCGCCGGAGCAGATGAAGGCGACCAAGGACGTCGACGCGCGCACCGACATCTGGTCGATGGGCGTCATTCTGTACGAGGTGTTGACCGCCCTGCGCCCGTTCACCGGCGAGACGATCCCCGCCATCTGCGCGCAGATCCTCTCCGAGCCGCCGCTCCCGCTCGCCGGGCGCGTGCCCCCCGCGGTCGAGGCTGTGATCCTCCGCTGCCTCGAGAAGCGGCCCGAGGACCGCTTCCAGTCGGTCGCCGAGCTGGCGGAGGCGCTTCGCCCGATCGCGCCGATGCGGAGCACGCTCTCGATCGATCGCGTCGTGCGCGTGATCGCGCAGAGCAGCCGCGGTGGGCCGGCGTCGCAGTCGGGGCCGCAGAGCACGAGCTCGCCCGGCCTGGGCGCGATCGGCGCTGGCGCCGGCGCCGAGGCGTGGTCTTCGCCGACCGTCGAGGCATCGTCGATCGCCGCGCCGTTGCCGCTTCTCCCGGCGCGGACGGCGGACCCGTCGGGGACGCAGGCGGCGTTCGAATCGCGCGTTGCGGAGCGGCCGGCCCGCGTCGGTCGCGTCGTGCTGGCCGCGGGCGCGGTGCTGCTCGTGGTCGGTGCGGCGACGCTGTTCGTCGCGCTCCGCGTGGGACCCAGATCGCAGCCCGGTGCGCCGACGGGCGTGGCATCGCCGATGCGCGCGGATACGCCCCCGATTCCCGCTGCGGCGCTGGGTGACCCGACGCCGCCCCCTCCGCGGGCCGATCCGCCGCCGCTGCCGCTGCCGGCAGGAGGCGCGACGCCGTCGGCCGCCACGCAGCCTGCCCTCGCGCCGCCTGCCACGGCCGCGCCCCCACCGGCGACGCCAGCCACGACGACGGCCGGCCCCGATGCGGCAGCCGGCAAGCCGCGTCCGCCGACCGGCGCGCGTCCGCCCGTCGGCAAGTCCACCGGGCTGCCCCCGCCGCCGGTCCCGGTGCCACCCCCGGTCAAGCCCGGATTCGGAGGTCGAGATTGAAGAAGCACTTCATTGTCGCCTCCGCCGTCGCGGTCCTCGTGCCGGCGTTGCTCGTGCCTGCTGCGGCGCGCGCGCAGAGCCCCAAAGACGTCGCGATGGCCGAGGGCCTCTTCAATCAAGGCGTGAAGCTTCTCGAGCAGAAGAAGTACGCCGACGCGTGCGACATGCTCGAGCAGAGCCGCAAGCTCGCCACCGGCCTCGGCGTCACGCTCTACCTCGCCGATTGCCAGGAGAACAACAATCGGCCGGTGGCCGCGTTCCTCCTCTTCCGCGAGGCAGAGAAGCTCGCGGCCGCGCGCAAGGACGCGCGCGAGAAGATCGCGCACGACCGGGCCGACAAGCTGGAGAAGGCCATCCCACGCCTCACGTTCCGTGTGTCGGCGGACGTCGCCGCCGCGGGGCAGCAGATCATCTTCGACGGTCGCCGGCTCGAACAAAAGGAGTGGGGCCAGCCCATGATGGTCGAGCCTGGACCGCACAAGATTCGCTCGATGTCCGAGGACGGCAACGCGTGGGAGTCGGAGGTCACCGCCGTCGCGGGCGCCTCCACGGCGATGGATATCCCGCTCCTCCGCCCCTCCCGCAACACCACGACGCCGCTACCGACTCCGACTCCGACTCCGATTCCGACTCCGACTCCGACTCCGACTCCGGCCCCGACTCCGCCCGCGGAGAACGCGTCCCGTGCCGCGCCGGGGGCCACCCAGCGCACCGTCGGCCTCGTCGTCGCGGGCGTCGGCGTCGTCGGCCTGGGCCTCGGTACGGTGTTCGGCCTCTCGGCGAAGTCCAAGCAGAGTGACGCCGAGGCCCACTGCAACGCCGCAGACAAATGCGACCCCACGGGACTCGGCCTCCGACAGGACGGCCTCCACGCCGCCACGCTCTCGACCGTTTTCTTCGTCGTCGGCACGGCGGCCGTGGCCGGAGGCGCGGTCTTGTACCTGATCGCCCCGAAGGGGGACGCGAAGGCAGGGCTCGCCGTAGCCCCCGCACTGTCGGCGCGCGACGCGGGGTTCATCCTTCGCGGTAAATTCTGAGCGACCTTCATGAAGACGCGTCTCCTCGCGGGTGCCTTCCTCGCCGGCGTCTTCGCGGCCGGCTGCGCCGCCGTCCTCGGCCTCGACGCCGGCGATCCGCTCGACGGGCTTTCCGAGGCGGGCGCCGACGGGACGACCGGCTCGCCCGACTCCGCGTCCGACGCGCCCGTCGGCTTCGAGGGCGGCACCGACGGCGGGTGCGGCGCCGACAAGAAGGCGTGCAACGGGTGCCAGGCCCTCGACAACCCGGCATTTGGCTGTAGTGCGCCAGGCTGCGGTTCGTGCGCGACGCTCCTCGGCAACCCTTCGCAAGTGACGAGCTACGGCTGCGGGCCTGGCTGCACCATCGGCCAGTGCGCCGTCGACTTCCAGAACTGCGACAAGGACGCCGCGAACGGTTGCGAGTCGAATCTGAAAAACGACCGCAACCACTGCGGAGGGTGCGCGCGCACCTGCGATGCGGGCGAGTTCTGCGTGACCGGGGCGTGTGCGGCGGATTGCGGCGCGCCGCAAAAGGTTTGCGGCACGGCGTGCGTCGACCCCACCAATGATCCGTTCAACTGCAAGAACTGCGGCACCGTCTGCCCCGGACCACCCAACGGCAACGGCGTCCCGACCTGCACGGCCACGGTCTGCGGCTACACCTGCAACGGGACGTTCGTGAAGTGCTCCGACGGCTGCTACCAGACCAGCAGCGACCCGACGCATTGCGGTGCGCTCTGCCAGAACTGCAACTCCACCGCACCCGCCAACGGGTTCGCGTCCGGCTGCAACGGCGGCGCCTGCCAGTACGGGTGCAACAGCGGCTTTTTCCTCAGCGGGAGCGTGTGTGTGCCGATCGACGCCGGCAGCGACGGCGGAGGTTCGTGCACACCCAACGCCGCTGGCTGCTTCGTCGGCGGGTCGCCGTGCGGCGGCAACAGCAACGTCTGCTGTGGGTGTCGGTGCAACCCGGACAACCTGTGCTGCCTCGCGCCGAACGCGGACTGCAATCCGGCCTTTCCGACGGCCTGTTGCAGCAACGATTGCATGCCGATGGCCACCCCGGATGGCGGTGCGGGGGGTCGCTGTTTGTGACGTTCGGCAGCGAGATCAGCGGAGAGCGAAGCGCACCGCGCCCCCCAGGGGGATGCGCATGAACCGGCCGAAATCGGCGGCCGCGATGCACGCGAGCACTGGGTAGCCGCCGGTCGTCGGGTGGTCGGGGCCGAGCACGATCTCCGCGCCGTCCGGCGGGACCTCGATGGCGCCGCGGACCATCGGCGCCGAGGGGCGCGCGGAGCCGTCGCGACGCGCGAGGCGCGGTCCGACGAGACGCGTGCCGGTGCGATCGCTGGCGGGCGCGATCGTGAAGGTCGCGGCGCAAAGGAGCTCGAGCGCGTCGGGCGTGAACGCTTCGAAATCGGGGCCGGCGACGAGCGCGATCGGGCCGTCGTCGTCCGATGGCGGCGCCACGGGAGGTGGGGGCGAGAGCGTAGCGGCGGCGCCGGCGGGCTCGTCGTCGCCGACGCGGAGCACGTCGCCGCGACGGAGTGCGCGACCTTCGTGCCCGCCGAGGCCCGCCGTCAGGAGGGTGCCGCGCCCACCGAGCACGCACGGAACGTCGACGCCACCGCGCACCGCGACGTAGTGGACGCGTCGTCCCGGCGGGCGGTCGAACCGCGCGCGCTCACCCGCCGCGAGCGCGCGAACGACACCGGCCTCCGTCGCGACGACGATCGCCACGCGCGCGACGATCTCGAGGTCGCCGAACGCCTCGATCGCCGCCGTGTCCAGGGCGTTGCGTGCGGCGGCGTTCGCGAACGCGAGGTGTGCGGGCGCCATGGCGCCTCCGGCGGGTACCCCGGCGTGCATGAGGCCTGGTCGGCCGCCGTCCTGCACCGTCGCGAGGCCCGTGACGCGCGCGAGCTCGATCACGGCACGGGCTCGAACCGCACGCGATCGCCCAGGGCGAGCGCCGCTTCCGCTGCGGGCTCGAAAGGGGGAACGTCGAGCGCCGTTCCCACGAGGTTCCATCCGCCCGGCGAGGCGCACGGGTAGATACCCGTGTATCCTGCACCTATCCCGACGGCCCCCGCCGCGACCCGTGCGCGCGGCGTCGCGCGCCGCTGCACGGCGATGCGCGGGTCCACCTCACGAAGGTACGCGAATCCGGGCAGGAAGCCGACCAGGCTCACCGTGTACGTCCGTCCTGCGTGGAGGGCCACGACCTCGTCCTGCGACAGGCCCGCGTGCCCGGCAATCGCGGCGAGGTCCTCGCCGTCGTAGCGCACGCGGATCGTGTGCGCGCGGGGAGGTGCAGCGCTCTCGGCGAGCGGCGCCAGGCGTCGCAAGTCGGGGCGCGCACCGATCACGCACGCGTGGGCCTCGGTCACGACGACGTCGCGTGCGCCCGGCATGGCGCGCAGCGCAGCGAGGAGGGCGCGCCGGTCGGCGGTCGCGGCGATGCTCCATCGCCAGGCTTCGTCCCCGAATGCCTGCACCGGGGCGACGACGTCGAGCACCCGCCGCACCGCGCGCGCGAGGACCGTGGCCCCTGGCGTATCGCCGTGGACGCAGAGGGTTCGCGCGTCGCTGGCGGTCGCCACGTCGGCCGCGCGCACGGCGGCGACGGTGGGATCGGTGACGAGCGCGCCGGGCTCCCCGCGCGGGACCAGCGAGCCGTCCGGCCGCACGCCGCGATCGGCGAAGCGCTCGACCCACCCCTCTTGCCCCGCCGCCTCCGCGGCCTTCATCAGCTCGCTCCCCGCGAGCCCGACGATCGCCACGGCCGGCCCGAGCGCGCGGACTGCTCCCGCCACCACCGCGCGCGCGAGCGCTGCGTCCGCGCCTGCCGCGTGGTAGAGCGCGCCGTGCGGCTTCATCGATCGCACGGTGGCGCCTGCGACGCTCGCCCGCCGCGCGAGGCGCGCGCACTGATCGTGCACGAGGCGCTCGAGCGCATCGGCGTCCATCGCGACGGCCCGCCGCCCGAACCCCTCGCGATCGTCGTACGAGGGGTGGGCACCGATGAGCGTCCCCGATGGCATGCAGGATGCAATCACCCGATCCATCGAGGCGTCGTCCCCCGCGTGACCACCGCATGCGACGTTGACGAGGTGCGCCAGCGCGTAGAGCTCCTCCGGCTCGTCCGCGAGCTCGCCGGCATCGACGTTCAAGAGCACCCTGTCCACGCCTCGATTCTTACCCATAAGATGGTGCCCGACATGGACAAACCGCCCGTCCTCGGCTGCGCGCCCTACATGGGCATGGGCCCGCTCGACGACGAGGACGGCCTGGGGGTCGCCCGCGATCTCCCTCCGGTCGTCGACGCGCACGTCCACCTGTTCCCCGACGCCGTGTTCTCCGCGATCTGGCGGTGGTTCGACGCCAACGCATGGCCGGTGCGCCACAAGCTCACGAGCCCGCGCGTCGTCGAGTTCCTGGCGAGCCGCGGCGTCGGCCACCAGATTGCGCTCTCGTACGCGCACAAGCCGGGCATGGCGCGCGCGCTCAACGCCTACATGGCGGAGGTGACGCGCGGCGACCCGCGCGTGACCGGGCTCGGCACGGTGCTCCCTGGCGAGCCCGACGCCGTGGCCGTCGTCGAAGAAGCGTTCGCCCTGGGGCTCGCGGGCATCAAGCTGCACTGCCACGTGCAGTGCTTCGCGCCCGACGCGCCGGCGCTCCACGAGATCTACGAGGCCTGCGTCCGGCACGACAAGCCGCTCGTCATCCACGCCGGTCGCGAGCCGAAGACTGCCGCATACAAGCGCGATACCCACGCGATCTGCGCGGCCGAGCGCATCGAGCGCGTCCTCACGACGCACCCACGGCTCCGCGTCTGTGTTCCGCACCTCGGCGCCGACGAATACGATGCCTACCTCGCGCTCGTGGAGCGCTACGACACGCTCTGGCTGGACACCACGATGGTGCTCGCGGGCTACTTCCCGGACCGCCCGCCGTCTCTCCTCCAGGCCCGCCCGGACCGGATCATGTACGGCACCGACTTTCCGAACGTCCCGTACGCGTGGGATCGGGAGCTCAAGCACATCGCCGGCATGGGTCTCCGCCCCGACGCCCTCGAAGCGCTCCTCGGCGGAACGGCGAAAACCTTCTTCGGCCTCGCTGCGCCTGCCCGCTAACCACGTGCGTCGGGGCGCGCAATCCCGCGCGAGGCTTGCGCGCCGAGGCGGCCGTCCTTACGGTGTGCGCGAGATGACCAAAAACTCCAGGCGCTCCCTCCTCTTCGCGATCTTCGCCGCGCTCATGCTGGCGCTCGTCCCCGCATGCCAGAGCTACGACGCCCTCGTCGAGAAGGACCAGACGTGCGACCAGAAGTGGGCGGACGTCGAGGCCAACCTGCAGCGTCGCTACGATCTCATCCCCAACCTCGTGGCCACGGCGAAGGGCTCGGCGAAGCACGAAGAGGAGACGCTCACCAAGGTGATGGAGGCGCGCTCGATGGCCGCGAGCATCAAGCTCACCGCCGACGATCTGTCGGATCCGGCGAAGATGGCGGCGTTCGAGAAGGCGCAGGACCAGCTCAAGGGGCCGTTGTCGCGCCTGATGATGATCGACGAGCGCTACCCTGATCTGAAGGCGAACCAGGCCTTCCATGATCTGCAGAAGCAGCTGGAGGGGACGGAGAACCGCGTGCTCGTCGCGCGTCGTGACTACAACGCCGCGGTGAAGGACTACAACTCCGAGCTCGGGAAGATCCGCGGCCAGGCCGTCAACAAGGTCACCGGCAAGCCGTTCAAGCAGCGCGCGTATTTCAACGCGTCCACCGAAGCGCAGGCGGCGCCCAAGGTCAGCTTCTGATGCGCCCCGCCCGGGCCTACGTGTGGCTCGGCGTTCTCCTCGCGGCGCTGGTCTTCTGGCTGGCGCCGCGTTCTGCGTTGGCGTTCACGCCCCCTCCGGCGCCGGCGGGGGGCAGCTACGTGGTCGACACGGCGGGAAAGCTGACCGCCGCCGACAAGGAGGAGCTCGATCGGAAGCTGGTCGCGCTGAAGCAGGGTGGGGGACCCTGGATCGCTGTCTTGGTGGCCGGATCGCTCGAGGGCGAGTCGATCGACGACGTGGGTATCGCGACGGCGCGCGCCTGGCAGATCGGCACGAAGGCCGACAATGGCGTGCTGCTCCTCATCGCGCCGAACGAGCGAAAGGTGCGTATCGAAGTGGGCAGCCACCTCGAAGGAGATCTGACCGATCTCGACGCCAACGACATCATCCGCACCAAGATTGGCCCTCGCCTGAAGGCGAACGACTTCCGTGGCGGCATCGAGGCGGGCATCGACGGCATCGCGAGCGCCGTGATGCACGGGGCGGTGCCCGGTCAGAAGGACCGGCGTGCCCGTCGCGGTGCGGCGTCGGAGGGGGCGAACCCGTTCCAAGTTGGGGCGATCGTGATCGTGCTCATCGTCATCATCCTCCTCCTCAGCCGGCGCCGTCGCGGCGGCGGTGGCGGTGGCGGCGGATTCTGGTGGTGGGGCGGTGGGGGCGGCGGCGGCTGGGGTGGCGGCGACGGCGGCTGGGGCGGCGGCGGCGGCGGCGACAGCGGCCCGAGCGGCGGCGGCGGATTCAGCGGTGGTGGCTCGAGCGACAGCTATTGAGGCGCCAAAAGGCCGATAGCGAACCACCAGAAGGTGGAGCAACCGTTCCCTGAAAAGGACGGTTGCTCTACCATGGCCGTCACATGAAGCGGCGCGCGCTATGGCTGGGGGGCCTGCTCCTCATCGCGCGCGCGCGCGAGGCGCACGCCGATCGCGAGCTCGAAGAGCGAACGCGCCGGAACGATGCGCCGGGCGTCACCTTCGGGGGCTACGTCGAGGCGTACACCGCCTACAACGGTAACCGCCCGTCGAACCACCTGACGGCGCTGCGCGACTTCGACGCGCGGAGCGACTCGTTCGTGCTTCAGAACGCGGCGGCGCAGATCGACGGGCACACGGGGCGCTTCTCGGGGTGGCTCGCGCTGCAGCTCGGACAGACGGGGCCCGCCTACTACGCGCCGGCCGATCGACGCTTCTCCGTGATCCAGGAGGCCTACGCCGGGTACGAGGCGCCGCTCGGCACCGGCCTGCTCACCGAGGCGGGCATCTTCCTCTCGCCGCTCGGCATGGAGGACCTCGCCGTCAAGGACGAGTGGAACTGGTCACGCTCGTTCGTATGGACGGGCCTCCCCTCCTACTACGCCGGGATCCGCTCGACGTACCGGCTCTCCGAGAAGGCGAACCTGCAGGGAGCCCTCGCCAACGGCTGGAACGACATCGTCGGCGCAGACGGCAACAAGTCCATCGCCGTGACGTACCTGCACGAGCTGACGGACGACGTGAAGATCACGGCGATGTACTCGGGCGGCGTCGAGCGTCCCCGCGGCGCACCGGAAGGCAACCCGTGGCGGCACCTCGTCGACGTCTTCACCCAGATGCAGCTGTCGTCGCGCCTCGCGGCGATCGTGTACGCCGACGCGGGCGTCGAGCCGAACCGGCTCGGTCTCTCGGGCTGGGCTGCCGGCGCCCTCTACGCGCGCGTCGAGCTCGCGAAGTGGCTATTTCTCGCATGGCGCGGCGATCTCTTCTTCGAGAAGCGCGCGGAGAGCGCGGGCGCGGTCGCCAGCGCGATCTTCTGGCCGACGCGCTGGGTGAGCTCGGAGACCGCGACGCTCGATCTTCGTCCCGACGCGCACGTCTCGGTGCGCCTGGAGTACCGCCACGATCTCTCGGCGACGCCGGCGTTCTATGCGGGGCTCGTCGACGGCGACGGCTCGTCCGCGCGCCCGTACGTCGCGAATTCGCGCTCGCAGGACACGCTCACGCTCGGGCTGACGACGTGGTTCTGAGCGGCCCGCCTCGGCCACGCGAGGTCGTGGCGACGTTGCGGTATCGTGGCGGAAATGCGCGGCGCGCGGCGTCGCGGGCCCTTGCTTTCTCGCGTTGCCCGGTCAAAGTCACGCGGGTGCGTCCGCTGGCACGGCGCTCGCTAAGATGGTTGGCATGAAGTCCTCCAAAACCACCCTGGCGCTGCTCTTCATCCTCGCTGCCTTCGGCGCCAGCGCGTGCCGCAACACCTACAACGGGGTGAAGGCGGACTCGAAGAAAGCCGTGCACAAGACCGGCGAAAAGCTGGAGAACGTCGGCCGCTGAGCGCGGTGCTCGGCGAGTCGCTGCCGATCATCAGTACGACGGCGGCGCCTGCCCCGGGATCCACAGGTTGATGCTGTACGCCCCCGGCTCGGTCAAGCCGGGGATCTGCGCGTTGGGGAAGTTCGCGTCGGAGAAGTTGATGAACTTCCACGCGTAAGGATCGATTTCCTTCGGCGCCGCCCACCCGAACGGATCGATCGCGCCCTGCACGCCGTTCACGCCGTAGACGTTGGGGAAGCTCGGCGGCTCGTTCGCGTTCACCGGCAGCGCCTGGAACGCGTAGTGACCGATGCCGGTGAGGTTCGACGTCCGGAGCACCGAGAGATCGAGGTGAGGCTCGCTCGAGCAGCCGGTGTTGCCGATGCGGGCGATGCGCTCGCCGCGGTGCACGATCTGGCCGGCCTGCACGTTGTCGGCCGGGTTGCTCGTGAGCTTGATCATGTGGTGGTAGGCAGCAACGAACGTCTCCGCGTAGCGCCCCGCGCCGACCTGGCTTTCGATGAAGATCTCCGCCTGGAAGTCGCTTTTGCCGCACATCCCGGTGACGTTCCGGTTGCGCGCGCCGCGCACGACACCCGGGGCGACGGCGAGGAGTGGACGCCCTTCCTCCATCGACCAGTCGTACGCCCCCTCGACGGCGTGCGCGCCGGGCTTCACGAGCAAGCAGCCGGCGCCCTTGCCCGCCTGCAGGCACTCCTGGGCGCTGCCGAAATGCGCCTGCGAGACCCCGTGGCGGTCCACCATGCCCGCCTTGCTGCCCGCAGGGATCGGGCTCTGACCGAACGCCGTCACGTCCCACGGGGCGTTGAAGAGATCGTAGTTGAAGCCGGTCTCACCAGCCTTCACGCCGAAGTCCGCGGGCATCGCTGGACTCATCGGAGCCCACGGGTGCCCAAAGATGGGCAGCGCGGTCGGCGAGACGATGAAGATGCAGTTCTTGGCGTTCTTGTTGTCGCTGAAGGCTTGCGAGACGAGCGCGGCGCCCGCGCCGCGCACGCGGTACGGGACGGTCTCCTTCTGCGTGCCGCAGCGGACCATGACGTTGTTGTCGCCGTTCATCGACCACAGCCCGGCGCGCCGGACGATGCCCGTCTTGAAGCGGCTCAGGATGTCCCCACACGGATCGGAGCTCACGTCGCCGAACTCGAACGCCCAACCGCCGGCGCCGTCCGAGACGCTGCAATAGTGGCCGTAGCCGGGCGGCACCGGGATGGGCGGAGGCGCGACGCCGAGCAGCCCCAGCGGAACGATCGGGGCGAGCGGGACGACGGGAGGCGGCGCGGGGCGCGGCTCGGCGCCGGCAACCTGGCTCTGCACGCCGATCGCGATCGCGCTTGCGGCGAAGATCGCGGCGCGACCGCGCGGGCGCGCGCGCGATCGGGTCGAGCTTCGAGAACCGAAAAGCGGCGCGCAGGGCATTGGCAGACGGTGCCATGCCGCCCACCGACCGTCGAAGAATCCGGTGCTTACCGGTGCTTACGCGGGCTTCGTCGTCGCGACGCGTCTACTTCGCGGAGGCGCCGAGCTCGTTCAGGATGAACGTGAACATGTCGGTGCTCTCCTCGATCGCCGCGTTCAGCGGCGTGCCGATGCCGTGACCGGTGTCGGCGTCGGCGCGGAGCAGGATCGGACGGTTCGACGCGGTCGCGGCCTGCATGCGCGCGGTCATCTTGCGCGAGTTGTACGGCTCGACCCGCGGATCGTTCGCGCCCGTCGTGAACATGACCGATGGGAACGTGGCGCCGTCCTTCACGTTGTGGAGAGGTGAGTACGCCAGCAGCGCGCGGAAGAGCTTCTCGTCCTTGGTGGAGCCGAACTCCGTCACGTTGAACGCGCCGTTCGGCGTCGTCTCGACGCGGAGCATGTCGTAGATGCCGACGGCGGAGACGATCACGCGGTACGCCTCGGGGTGCTGGACGATCTGCGCCCCCATGAGGAGCCCCCCGTTGGAGCCGCCGTACGCCGCGAGACGCTCGGGCTTGGTGTAGCCCTTGGCCACGAGCGCCTGCGCGCAGGCGTAGAAATCGTCGAACACGTTCTGCTTGTTCGCAAGGTTGCCCGCCGCGTGCCACGCCTCCCCGAACTCGCCGCCGCCGCGCAGGTTCGCCTCGGCGAAGACGCCGCCCTGGTCGAGCCAGAGGCGGTTCATCGGCCGCAGGCGCGGCGTGCGCGACACACCGTAGCCGCCGTAGCCGTTGAGGAGCGCCGGGCTCGAGCCGTCGAGCGGCATGCCCTTCTTGCGCACGATGTTGAGCGGGATCTCCGTGCCGTCCTTCGACTTGCACGTCTCGCGCACCACCTCGGCATCGTCCATCGAGTACGGCATCGCCTGCGCGAGCGCGGTGGCCGCGCTCTTCTTCGTCGCCGCGGAGAAGCGGAACCAGCCGGGCGCGTTCGTGTAGCTCTCCGCGTGGTAGAGCACGTCATCGGCGCCGATCTTCTCGAGACCGCCCACGGCCGCGATCTTGAAGGCGAGCTCGATGGTCTCCGGCGCCTCCGCCTTGCCGTTCGCGAGCTTGAAGCTGCGCAGGCGCGACGGGCCGCCCAGGAGCTCCGCGACGTAGAGGCGGGTCTTGGTGGCTGCGAAGTGCTGGATGACGCCGTCCCCTTCGGGAACGAGGAGCGCGGGCTTGTTCGTCGTGAAGGGCTTCGTCAGCCGCTGCAGCGCCCCCTTCGGGGCTCCCTTGCGCGACAGGAGGTAGAGCGCGCCGTCGGACCCGAAGCGCGCGTCGACGATCTTGTCCTCAAAGCGGGCGATCTGCGTGAACACTCCTTTGTCGTCGGTGACCCAGTACGCGTACTCGCCGCCGTCGCCGTTCTCGACCGCCGCGAGCACCGTCTTGCCGTCGCCGCTCGTCGCCAGCTTGATCTCGGCGATGCGCGGGAGCTCCTTTCCGAGCGCGTAGGTATCCGACGCCGCCGGGGTGCCGAGCTTGTGGAAATAGAGCTGCTGGTAGAAATCGAGGTCCGCTTTCGGGCGCTCGCCCTCGCGCGGGTAGCGCGTGTAATAAAGGCCAGTGGCGTCCGCGTTCCACGTGACGCTGCCGCCGGCGGTCCCGCCGTTGACGTGGACGAGGACGTCGGGCGCCGCCTTGCCGGTGGCGACGTCGTAGACGCGCACGTCACCAGCCTCCGAGCCGCCCACGGAGAGCGACACGGCGACCTTCTTGCCGTCGCGCGACGGGACGAAGAAATCGATCGCCGTCTTTCCCGTCGCGTCGAGCACGTTGGGATCGAGCACGACCTTCTCCGTCGGCTTCGTCGCGTCGGCGTAGAGAACGAGCATCGGCTGCTGCTTCGGCGGCTGCGTCTTCAGGGCGAAGACTTGCTCGCCGGCGGCGGTCACCTCGTCGAACGACGCCGGGCGCTGCGAGAGCAGCTCCGCCACGCGCGCGCGGATCTTGGGGCGCGCTTCCATCGCGTCGAGCGTGGTGCGCGTCAGCTTGTTCTGTGCGTCGGTCCAGGCCTGGACGGCCGGATCCTTGCCGTCCTCCATCCAGCGGTAGTCGTCGGTCACCTTGGTGCCGAAGTACTCGTCGGTGACCGGCTTCTTCGGCGACGCGGGAAACGGCGGTGTCTTCGCGCCGGGCCCGGGCGTGGCCGCGGTCGGGCCAGGCGCGGGCGTCGCTGCCGCGGTCGGTGACGTCGGGGCAGGGGCTGCGCCTCCACCGCAGGCCAAGAAGAGGACGGAGAGGACGGGCACGAGGGCGAGACGGTCACGCATACGCATCCCCGCCTTCTACCTGCGAGCGGGCACCGCGTCGACTGCCAGAGCGCCGACGTCGTCCTTGCCGTGATCCAGGGCAAGGAGCGCGTCCAGCGGAGCAGACGTCAGCGACGGCGCGGCGCTGGCGCCGTGGCCTCGTAGCTCGCGCGGACGCGCGCCTCGATGTCCTTCCAGTCGGCCTTGCGCGCGTCGACGCGGATCCCCAGCCAGCCCTTGGGGCCGAAGTACGCGGGCGTGTAGTACCGCGCTGGCTCCTTCGCGACGAGGCGCGCCTGGTCCTTCACGGGCAGCCGCGCGCAGACCGAAACCACGCCGTCGCGGTGGTAGTTGTCGAGGAAGTACGCGAACGGCTTTTTCTTCACGCGAAAGGTGGCCTCGCGCTTGCTCGCTTCGCACGTCGCGCCCGGCAGCGCGAGGCACAGCTTGCTGAGCCGCTCGAGCGTCGCGCGCGCGAGGGCCGGATCGGTCGTCGGGAGTGGCGGCGCCGGCTTTCGCTTCACGACAGGAGCGGCGGAAGGATCGTTGACGTAGCTCTTCGGCGCGACGGAGAGCCAGCCGGACTCGACGAGGATCGCCAGATCGATGTAGTCCGCCTTCGGCCCGTCGAGGCGCACGCCGACCCAGCCCTTCACGCCGACGTAGGGCGGCACGAAGTAGCGATCGGAGTCGCTCGCGACGAGGCGCTGCTGCTCCGCCGGGGTGGCCTTGACCCGGACCGCAAGGCGGCGGTCGCCGTGGTGATCGTCGGCGAACATGAGAAACATCTTGCCCCGGACGTGGAACGACGGCGCGCCGTGGGACAGCTTCTCCTCGGCGCCGGCGAACGCGAAGCAGACCTCGCGGATACGGTCGAGGACCTCGTCTGTGGCGGTTCGGGCGGTCTTGGCCATGCCCAGAGGCTAGCAAAGGAGCGGGTCGCGACCGCCGCCAGTGTTGACAAACCACACCAGCGTGCGATGCGAGGGGCATGCTGCCGCTCGCCGAGATCGTCCAGACGCACGCCCGTGAGCGCGGAGACGCGATCGCCTTCGTTTCCGCGGTCACCGGAGAACGACGCAGCTACCGCGATCTCGCCGCGCGCGCCGCCCGCATGGCAAGGCAGCTCCGCGATCGGTACGACGTCCGGCGCGGCGACCGGATCGCGATCCTCGCGCTCAACGACGTTCGGACGTTCGAGCTCCTCGTGGCCGCGTCGGCGCTCGGCGCGGCGATCGTGCCGCTCAACCTGCGCCTCGCGGAGCGCGAGCTCGAGCCGGTGCTTCGCCTCGCCGATCCGAAGGTCCTCTTCGTCGACGAGGCCCACGCCGCGGTCCTCGCCGGCGCCGCCGTCCCGCGCGCCCGGCTGACGGACGAGGATCTCCTCGCGGCGGAGGCCTTCCTCGGGGTGGAAGGGACGCTCGACGACGCGCTCGTCATCCTCTTCACCTCGGGGACCACGGGCCGCCCCAAGGGCGCGATCCTGCCGGCGCGCGCCATCGCCGCAAACGCCGAGAGCACGCGCCGCGCGTGGGAGCTGACGGCCGCCGACGCCGCGCTCGTCGACGCGCCGCTCTTCCACACCGGCGGGCTCAACGTCCTCGCGACGCCGCTCCTTTACGTCGGCGGAAGGGTCGTGGTCCTGCCGCGCTTCGAGGCGGCCGCCTCGGCCGAGGTGCTCCTTCGCGAGAAGTGCACCGTTGCGTTCGGCGTGCCGACGATGATCGAACGCCTCCTCGCCGGCGGATTCGTCGAGAAGAGCGTCGTTCGCCTTTGGGTCACCGGCGGCGCGCCGTGCCCTCCGTCGCTCCTCGACGCGTTCGGGCAGCGTGGCCTGCGGCTGCTGCAGGGCTTCGGCATGACGGAGTGCGGACCCAATTGCTTCCGCCCGCTCGCGCGCGGCGAGCGCGGCTCGGTGGGGACGCCGACGTTCGAGCTCGAAGCGCGCCTCGTCGGGGAGGACGGCAAGGACGTGGCGCCGGGCGACGCGGGCGAGCTGTTGCTACGCGGACCCCAGGTTTTCTCGGGATATTTGAACGATCCCGGCGCCACCGCGACGGCGATGGCTGGCGGCTGGCTCCACACCGGCGACGTGCTCCGTGCGACGCCCGGCGGGTGGTTCGTCGCGGGCCGCAAGAAGGAGATGTTCATCTCGGGCGGCGAGAACGTCTACCCGGCGGAGGTCGAGGTGGCCGTGTGCGAGCACCCGGCGGTGGCG
Source organism: Myxococcales bacterium (assembly GCA_025359105.1). Classification (GTDB taxonomy): domain Bacteria; phylum Myxococcota_A; class Polyangia; order Polyangiales; family Polyangiaceae; genus JANYHK01. The sequence continues at coordinate 170,206 of JANYHK010000016.1, forward strand.
GAGGCGGCGGTCGTGGCGACGCCGGATCCCAAGTGGGGCGAAGCGGGGGTCGCGTTCGTCGTCCTGCGCGCCGGCGCCACGCCCGAGACCGCCGATGCCCTCCGCGTGTTCCTGAAGGCGCGCATCGCGGGCTACAAGGTGCCAAAGTCCATCCTCATCGCGGCAGAGCTGCCACGCACGCCGCTCGGCAAGATCGACAAACAGGCGCTCGCCGCCCGGGCACGCGCGAAGTCCGCCGAGTGACGGGGCGGTCCCGTCGTTTGCCCGTTTCGGTCAATCGACGTTCGCTCTAGACTCTCGGCCCCTAAAAGGAGTGAGTCATGAGCAAGCCGATCCGCCGGTGCGGAGTCATCGGGGCAGGAGTCATGGGCAGCGGCATCGCGGCGCACTTTGCGAACGCGGGCATCGAAGTGCTGCTCCTCGACATCGTCCCCCCGGACCTGAAGGACCACGAGAAGACCGATCGCGCCGCGCGCAACCGGTTCTCGGCGGGCGGCCTCGACAAGGCCCTGAAGTCCCGCCCTGCCGCCTTCTTCCACAAGCACAACGCGCGCCTCGTCGAGGTCGGCAACACCGAGGACGATCTCGCCAAGCTCGCATCCTGCGACTTCGTCATCGAGGCCGTCCTCGAGCGCATCGACGTGAAGCGCGCTCTCTTCGACAAGCTCGAGAAGATCGTGAACGACGAGTGCATCGTCGCGTCGAACACGTCCGGCCTCCGCATCAAGGACATGGTCGAGGGCCGCTCGGCGTCCTTCAAGAGCCGCTTCCTCGTCGTCCACTTCTTCAACCCCGTCCGCTACATGAAGCTCCTCGAGCTCGTGACGGGGCCCGACACGTCGAAAGAGACGTACGAGCGCGTCGCGTCTCTCGGCGCCGACGTGCTCGGCAAGGGCATCGTCCGCGGCAAGGACACGCCGAACTTCGTCGGCAACCGCATCGGCGCGCACGCCATGATGGCGACGATCCACCAGATGCTGGCCGACGGCCTCTCCCCCGAGGACGTCGACAACATCACCGGCACGCCGATGGCGCACCCCAAGAGTGCCAGCTTCCGCACCGCCGATCTCGTTGGCCTCGACACCTTCGCCCACGTCGCCGACAACTGCTACGCCGCGCTCGACAAGGACGAAGACCGCGAGGTCTTCAAGGTCCCGCCGTACATCCGCACGATGGTCGAGAAGAAGCTCCTCGGCGACAAGACCAAGGGTGGCTTCTACAAGAAGGGCGCCGACAAGCAGATCCAGACGCTCGACCCCAAGACGCTCGAGTACCGCGCCAAGGGCGGCGACGCCGAGATCAAGCACACCACCAAGGCCCTCTCCAAGATCGAGGACCCGAGCGAGCGCGTGAGGAAGCTCGCGGCCGATCCCGGCAAGGCTGGCCAGTTCGCGTGGAAGGTGCTCTCCAAGTCCCTCGCCTATTCGGCGCGTCGCATGGGAGAAATCACCGACGACATCGTGAGCGTCGATGACGCGATGCGGTGGGGTTACAACTGGGAGCTCGGGCCCTTCGAGACGTGGGACGCCCTCGGCTTTGCCGAGACCGTGGATCGGATGCAGAAGGACGGCGTGAAGCTGCCCGAGTCCATCCTCAAGATGAAGGCGAGCGGCGCGACGAGCTTTTACAAGGGTGGGGAGGTCTTCGATCTCGCGGCCGGCAAGTACGTCGCCCGCAAGGAGGACCCGCGCTACGCGACCCTGCAGATCCTGAAGAAGGGCGCCGCGCCGGTGCTCAAGAACGACGGCGCCGAGGCGTGGGACATCGGTGACGGCGTCCTCGCGCTCCGCTTCAAGACGAAGATGAACAGCATCGACGGTGACGTCATCACGATGCTCGGCCAGGCGGTGGAGCGCGCGGAGCGAGATTTCCGCGGCCTCCTCCTCACCAACGACGGCGACCACTTCTGCGTCGGCGCCAATCTGCTCCTCGTCGTCATGGCCGCGAGCCAGGGCCAGTTCGACCAGCTTCGCACGATGGTGAGCACGCTGCAGGCCGGCATGCAGAAGATGAAGTACGCGCGCGTGCCGGTCGTGGCCGCGCCCTACGGCATGACGCTGGGCGGCGGCCTCGAGCTGTGCATGGCGTCGGACGCGGTGCAGGCGGCGGCCGAGACGTACTCCGGTCAGGTCGAGGTCGGCGTGGGGATCATCCCCGGCGGCGCCGGCAACCTGAACATGCTGTGGCGGGCGCTCGAGGGGATCCCCGAGGGCACCAACGTCGCCACCAACGAGTTCGTGAACCAGGTGTTCAAGAACATCGCGCTCGCCAAGGTCGCCACCAGCGCCGAAGAGGCGAAGGTGCTTGGGTACTTCCGCAAGACCGACGGCGTGTCGTTCGACCGCGCACGGCAGCTCACCGAGGCGAAGGCCCGCGTCATCGGCATGGCCGAGAGCGGCTACCACCCGCCCACTCCGCGGGCCTACGTGCTCCCCGGCGAGAGCGGCATCGCGACGCTGAACATGATGGTCGACACGCTGGTCGCCGGCGGCTTCGCCAGCGAGCACGACGCCAAGGTCGCCCGCAAGCTCGCCGTCGTCCTGTGCGGCGGCATCGGCGGCGCGGCGCGCGAGGTGACCGAGAGCGAGATGCTCGAGCTCGAGCTCGAGGCCTTCGTCAGCCTCTGCGGCGAGCCGAAGAGCCAGGAGCGCATGCAGTACATGCTCATGAACAACAAGCCGTTGAGGAACTGAACTGCACGGAGTCCAGCTTGCTGGACGGAGTGCAGTGAAGTCCACGTAGCAGGAACCTCATGCAACATACGAAAGTGAATTAATCATGGCCGCCGACAACACCATCGTCATCGCAGAGGCCGTACGCTCCGCCGTCGGTCGTGCCATCAAGGGATCGCTCGCGCAGAAGCGCCCCGACGAGCTCGCCGGCGAGGTCATCAGGGCCTTGCTCGCGCGCGTTCCCCAGGTCAAGCCCGAGATGGTCGACGACCTCATCCTCGGCTGCGCGATGCCAGAAGGGGAGCAGGGGCTCAACATCGCGCGCATCGCCGGCCTCCTCGGCGGGCTGCCCGAGGAGTCGTCCGCCGTCACCATCAACCGCTTCTGCTCGAGCGGCCTGCAGGCCATCGCCTTCGCCGCCGGAGCCATCGCCATCGGCGCGCACGACATCGTGATCGCTGGCGGCGTCGAATCGATGAGCATGGTGCCGATGACCGGCAACAAGCTCTCGGCGTCGATGGAAGCGATGGAGACGCACCCGACCGCGTACACGCCGATGGGCATCACCGCCGAGAACGTCGCGTCGCGCTTCGGCATCGCGCGCGCCGATCAGGACAAGTTCGCCCTTTCTAGTCAGAAGAAGGCGGCCGCCGCCATCGAGGCGAAGAAGTTCGAGCAGGAGATCGTCACCGTAAACGCCGTGAAATACGAAGGCAACACGCGGAAGAACGTCCCGTTCCTCCGCGACGAGCTCCCGCGCGCCGAGACGACGGCGGAAGGTCTGGCCGGCCTCAAGCCGGTGTTCAACGCCAAGGGATCGGTCACCGCCGGCAACAGCTCGCCCCTCTCCGACGGCGCCGCCGCCGCGCTCATCATGACGCGCGATCGCGCCGACAAGCTCGGCGTCACGCCGCTCGGGATTTTTAGGGCATTCACGACGGCGGGCGTCGATCCGGCGATCATGGGCATCGGCCCCATTCCCGCGGTGCGGCGTCTGCTCGACAAGACGAAGCTGACCCTCAAGGACATCGACGTCATCGAGCTGAACGAGGCTTTCGCGAGCCAGGCCGTCTACGTGCAGCGCGAGCTCGGCATCCCCGACGAGAAGCTCAACGTGAACGGCGGCGCGATCGCGCTCGGCCACCCGCTCGGGTGCACCGGCGCGAAGCTCACGGCGACGGCGCTCTACGAGCTCAAGCGCCGCGGCGGCAAGCGCGCGATCGTCACGATGTGCATCGGCGGCGGCATGGGCGCCGCCGGCCTGTTCGAGCTCGTCACCTGAAGTCGAGCGGAAGGCTCGAGATCTAAAGCATGGACGTGTCCGACTCGAGGCCGAGGAGGACACGTCCGGCAAGCGTCGCCGCGGTCGGGCTCACCATGATGTGCTGGGTCGCGACGTGCACGTCGCGGAAGTGACGCTGCAGCGGGTTCTTCGTGTAGATGGAGGACGCGCCGCCCGCTTCGTACGCGAGGTCGACGGCGGCGGCGGCCTGGGTCGTCGCGAAAGCGGCTGCGGCGCGCAGGTGGGCGCGGTTTCGAAGCGACGGCTCGCGCAGAGCTTCACCGATCGCGTCCTGCAGGAGCGCGCTCGCGCCGCGGATCATCGCGTCCGTCCTGGCGACGCCGAGCTGCACGAGCTCGCGGTGGGCGATCGTGCGTTTGCTCCCCAGCGGCTGCTTCGCGGTCGCCAGATCGATCAGCGCGTCGGCAGCGCCGCGGGCGATGCCGACGGCCACCGACGCCACACACGTCGCGAGCACGCCGAACGACGAGAGCGCGTAGACGGGCCCTTCGTAGCGCGGCTTGTCGGTGATCATCGAGAAGGCGCGCCCGGCGGGGACGAACACGTCGTTCACCTCGAGATCGTGGCTCCCTGTGCCGCGGAGGCCGCTGGTGCTCCACGTGTCGTGGATGACGGTTTCACTCGCGCGGAAGAGCATGCAGCGCACGTTCGGCGCGCCGCTCGGCAGCGGCGCATCGCCCGCCGCGATCGTACCGCCCATGCGCCACGCCGCGTGCTCGCAGCCGCTCGCGAAGGCCCAGCGCCCGGTGACGCGGTAGCCGCCGTCCGCGGGCGCGGCGCGGCCCGTCGGCGCAAACACGCCGCAGGTGACCGCGTCGGCCGGACCGAAGACCTCGCGCGCTTCGGCGTCGCCGAGGAACACGCTCATGAGGCTGGACGTCGCTCCGATCATCGCGCACCAGCCCGCCGATCCGTCGGCGCGCGCGATCGCCTCCAGCACCAGGGCCGCGGTCTCCAGCGACGCCTCGCTCCCACCGAGCGCGCGCGGCGTGAAGAGCTTGTAGACGCCGGCGTCCACGAGCGCGGCGACGCCCTCCTTCGGGAGTCGCCGCTCCGCCTCGATCTGGGCGGCGAGGGGGCCGACAATCGTCGCCGCGGCCCGCGCGCGGGCGACCAAGTCTCGCTCGGGGATCGTCATCGCCGCCATTCTACTTGCGAAACGTGGTCTCGCACCAGTCGCGCTCGGCTTGATTGATCGTGGGCTCGGCGATCACGGGCGGCGTGAGGAACGGTGGATTGGCGAAATCGAAGTAGTCGAGCAGGGCGCTCGCGTTCGCGTCGCGCGCGGTCAGCGCGGGCAGGCTGAACCGCGCCTCGATGAAGCGCAGGATGCTGGTGTGGTCGCTCGTGACGTGCGACGTGTAGCCCTTCTTCGAGAACGGCGACACGACCGTGAGCGGCACGCGGATGCCGTACTGGTCGAACCCGCCCACCGGCGGATCGGTCGGCCCGATGATCGCCGCCGTGGTGTCGGGCGCACACGCCTTGGGCGGCGGCACGTGGTCATAGAAGCCGCCGTGCTCGTCGTACGTCAAGAACACCGCCATGTGCGGCCACTGCGGGCTCTTCCAGAGGGCGTGCATCACGTCGCTGATCCCCTTCTGGCCAATCTGCACGTCGGCGGGCGGGTGCTCGTCGTCCTTCGACGGCCCCTCCTGACCGATGTGGCTCTCGTAGTAGACGACCTGCGGAAGCTTGCCGGCCGCGGCCTTCGCGAAGAAGTCGGCGTTGTTGATAATCGGGGTTCTGCCCCACCGCGTCGCGATCCCGAGGCCGACGACGATGGCCGGCCCCGGCAGCGTCTCGTTCACGACGTTCCACGACACGCCGGCCTTCTCGAGCGAGTCGAAGATGACCGCGTCCTTCGCGGGGTACGAGTACCCGTCGAGGTTGGGAAAATCGTTCGAGGTGCGCCCGAAGCTCGTCCCCGAGTACGCGTACATGCGGTTGGGCCACGTGGGCCCGAGGACGGGGGCGAAGTAGCGGTCGCCGATGCCGAAGGTCTTGGCGAGCTCGTAGTAGAACGGGATGTCCCGCTCGTCGTACCACCACATCGCGCGCTCGCCGCTCTGGAGCGAGGCATCCCCGCCGGGTGGCAGCGGCGTCCAGCCCTGATTCTCCTGGTAGAAGCCGTCGAGGTGGCCGTCGTCCCACTCCAGGTGGGTGCCGTACCACTCGTGGTTCGTGTCGAGCGTGCACATGCGCGTGGCGTGCTGGAACGGGTGGCTCTTGCCCGGACGGGTGCCGATGGTGTCGGGGTTCGTGGCGGTGTCGGGAGCGCCGTCGATGTCGCTGCGCCCCGCGTACTTGCCGAGGTGTGCGAAGTAGTGATCGAACGAGCGGTTCTCCTGGATGATGACGACGATCGTGTCGATCGGGATGTCCTTGCCGACCGGAGCGCTCGCGCCGAGCGTGTCGGCCGCGAGCGCGCCGCGCGCGTAACCGCACCGCCCGCGCGTGTCGGCGGCGGTGGCGTCGTCGGCCCGGACGCCGGCGTCGCTCCCTGCCGGCACGGGAGACGAGCTCTTGGACGAGCATGCCGCGAAGCCGACGAAGAGGAGAGGCACGACGGCAAACTCGCGCATGGCGGAATCGTACCCTGCGTCACCTCCAGCGGCTACTCTCGGGGCGGTGCATCGAGCGCTCGACGTCGGCGTCATCGGTTGTGGCACGGCGGGCGCCGCGGCGTCGCTCTTCCTCGCGCGCGCAGGGCACGCGGTGACGCTGTACGAGCGCGTCCCCGCGCCAGGGCCCGTCGGCGCCGGGATCGTGCTGCAGCCGACGGGGCAGACGGTGCTCGCCGAGCTCGGCCTGCTGGCGCCCATCGTCGCCAAGGCGGCGCGCTTGTCGGGCCTCGTCTGCGTCACCGGCAGCGGACGCACGATCGTCGATCTGTCCTATTCGAGCGAGGATCCGGAGATGTTCGGCCTGGGGCTCCATCGCGGCGTCCTGTTCGAAGCGCTGTTCGGTGCCGTGCGATGCGAGCCCGGCGTCGGGCTCCGCCTCCGCGTCGAGGTCGGTGCGCTCCGGCCCGCGGCTGCGGGGCGCGTCGTCGTCGTGGCAGCGGACGGCGCGGCGCAGGGTACGCACGATCTCGTCGTCGTCGCCGATGGTGCGCGATCGCACCTCGGCGGCGGGGCCGGCCTCACCCGCGCGTCGTCGACCTACCCATGGGGCGCGTTGTGGTTCGTCGCGCGCGATCCGGAGGCGCAGTTCACGGGGCGCCTCGAGCAGACTGTCGTCGGAAATCGCCGGATGCTCGGGCTGCTTCCGACGGGGCAGGGGCCCGACGACGCCGATCCGGTGCCGCACGTGAGCCTCTACTGGAGCCTTCGCTGCGACGCCGTCGATGCGTGGCGGGCCGCGGGCCTGGCGCCGTGGAAGGAGGAGATCCTCGCGCTCCGCCCGGACGCCGCGCCGGTCCTGGCGCAGATCGAGGACGCGTCGCAGGTCACCCTGGCCGTCTACCACGACGTCGTGATGCCCCGCTGGCACACGCGAAACGTCGTCGTCCTCGGCGACGCGGCGCACGCGATGAGCCCGCAGCTCGGGCAAGGATGCAACCTGGCGCTGATCGACGCATGGACACTGGCGGCGTGCGTCGACGAGGCGCCCAGCGTCGCGGACGCGCTCTCGTCGTACTCGTCACGCCGCGCCGATCACCTGGATTTCTACCAGTTCGCGACGCGCTGGCTCACGCCGTTCTTCCAGTCCGACCACGGGTGGCTCGGCGTGCTGCGCGACGCCGGCATGGGCGCGATGTCGAAGCTCGCCTTCTTCGAGCGCGAGATGGTGCGCGCGATGGCAGGCTCGAAGCTCGGCGTCTTCGGCGCGCAGCTCCGGATCAGCCGACCGGATCGGGGATGAGGAGCTCGGTGCTCTCGATCCACGCCGCGAAGTACGGCCGCGTGCGGTTTCGCTTGGTCAGGACGACGAGGATGGGCGTCGGCGCGCGACCGCCGGGCCGCGCCACGATGATCGGCGGCAGCGGCAGCGTCATCTGGGCCGCCTCGGAGAGGACGGTGGCGCCGAACTCGTCGACCTTGAGGACGTACCGCGCCGACGTGTTGCGGAACTTCCAGGTGATGTCGAAGTTGATCTTGGGCACGCGGTAGCGCTCGAGCGCCCAGGTGGCAGGCATCCCTGCCGCCGTGAACGGCGTATGCGGGCTTAGCACGCGCTCCACCGTGTCGGCGAGCGTCTCCGCGGGCTGGACCGACGCGATGACGAGACGGTCGTCGGCCGAGGTCAGCGGGAGGTCGAGGATGAAGTCCTCTGGCCGCGGGCCGACGGCGACCTGCGCCGACTGGCCTTCACGGTCGTTGTAGGCGACGTGCTTGAACATGTACGCGTACGCGAAGAGGTGCTCGGCGTCGACGTTGTCCGGCAGGAGCGTCGGGGTGGCGACGCCGTTGAAGTGCGCGGCCAGGCCTTCGCGGATCTGGGTGAGCACGCCAGCGTTGCCGTAGTTGCCCCCGGCGAACCACGCCGGCGTCTCGAGATCGAGCTTGTAGTCCTTCTCCGCCTGCATCCCGACCATCACCGGCGGATCGTACTGCATGAGGATCGTGCTCCCGCCGACCCGTGCGACCTCCTCCCAGGCGAGCGCGAAGGCGGACGCGAAGAGCAGGTTTTTCCCAGGGACCATGCGGGACTGCACGTACTCGCGCTCGAGCAGACCGGTCACGAGGGTCTCGCCGAGCTCGTCCTTGCTCGCCGTGACGAATGGTCGTCCCAGCGCGTCCGCGTGCGTGATGGCCATTTCCGGAGGCTCATCCTAGCGAACCGCTCGGAGGGCACAATTGGTAAGATGCCTCACTTCCGTGCCTATTGACTCCCCCCGAGGGACCGCCCGCGCCGAGCTCGTCGCGCTCGCGCGTCTCGCCTGGCCGATCACGTCGGCACAAATGCTGCTGGTCTCGATGGGCCTCGTGGACACCGCCGTGCTTGGCCGCGTCTCGGTCACCGAGCTCGCCGGCGCCACGATCGGCCGCTCGATCGGGTTCGGGGTGGCGTCGATCTCGATGGGGATCGGGATGGGGCTCGAGCCGCTGGCGTCGCAGGCGCTCGGGGCCGGCGAGACGGGTCGGGCGTGGGGCGCTCTCGTCGCGACGCTGAAGGCCATCGCGCTCACGTGGATCCCGGTGGCGCTCCTCGGGATGGCGATCACGTTCCTCCTGGAGCCGATGGGCGTGGCGCACGAAATCACGGTGCGCGCGCGCTGGTACCTCACCGGGCAGCTCCCTGGCCTGGGCCTGTACGGCGCGTACATCGCGGCGCGCACGTACCTGCAAGCCCACGGCAACGCCCGGGCAGCGCTCTTCGCGGCGCTGATCGCCAACCTGATGAACTGGATCGTCTGCAACGTGCTCGTGCGCGGCGACGAGGCTCTCCTCGCGGTGGGCCTGCCGGGCGTGGGGCTGCCGCCGCTCGGGGCGTTCGGCGCGGGCCTCGCGACCTCGCTCGCCGAGATCGTGCTCGTCGGGATCGCCCTCTACGCCGCGCGCGCGCGCCACGCGGGGGGAGCCAGCGAGCCCGTCCTCGTGCGCACAGTCCTGGCCGTGGGCATACCGGTGGGCCTGCAGCTCTTCGCGGAGCTGGGGATCTTCTCACTCGTCGCGCTCGTCTCCGGGAGGCTGGGCGAGGTGCCGGCGTCCGCGCACCAGGTGGCGATCGGTCTCGCGAGCTTCACGTACATGGCGTCGCTCGGCGTGAGCGCGGCCACGTCGGTCCGCGTCGGCAACGCCGTGGGCGAAGGAACGTCGCCCAGACGCGTCGGCCTCCTCGGCATAGGCCTCGGCGGCGGCCTGCAGGCGATGAGCGCCGTCGTCTTCGCGCTCTTCCCGCGCCAGCTCGTCGGCCTCTTCTCGCAAGATGCGCGCGTGGTCGACCTCGGCGCCAAGCTCGTGATGATCGCCGCCGTCTTCCAGCTCTTCGACGGCGTACAGGGCGTCGCGTCGGGCGCGCTCCGCGGCGCGGGCGACGTACGCTTCGCGTTCCTGGCGAACGTCGTCGCCTACTGGGCGATCGGCCTCCCCGTCGCGCTGTGGCTCGGCTTCGGCCTGGGCCTGGGCGCGCCCGGTCTCTGGGGCGGGCTGACGCTGGGCCTCGTGATCGTCGCATTCGTGCTCGTCGCGAGGTTCGTCGTCCTCACGCGCGGAAAGATCGAGCGGGTGGAGAAGGGGCGCGTGAAGCCGGAGGCGGGCTAGGTCCGGCGCCGCGGGGACGCGAGCTCGGGTAACGCGACGGGATGCCGGCAAACGGGCCCCTTGCGGTGGGTCGGGAGGGATTCGAACCCTCACCGGGAAAGGACGTGTTTTACAGACACGCGCAGCCAGCCTTATCTGCCTCCGACCCAGGAGAAAATTCGACGCCAACGACGAACGGAAAGAGACGAAGAACGAGCGCGACGACGGACGAGCGGAGCCGCGTCGAGGGCGGCCGTCGGCGGAAACCGGAAGAGTCGAACTTCATGCCCGAGGGCACGCACTGGGTAGCGGCCAGGCCCACGCCCGCGCGTGGTTCGGTTTCCTGGTCAGCGGAAGACGGAGGTCTTGATCCCCATGCCCGGAGGCACGCACTGTTTTCGAGACAGGCCCGGCCGCTCGGCCAGTTCATCTTCCTAGAAACATCAAACATCAGGCGAGCCTCACCTCACCTTCGCGGTCAGAGCGGCAGGACTCGAACCTGCGATCTTCGGTCCCCCAGACCGACGCTTTCGCCAAACTAAGCTACGCCCTGAAAAAAATCGGAAAACGCGAGCGAGCCGCTGCGGAACCCCCGACGGGGGGCCGACGAGGCGCGGAGTCGACGCAGCGGTGCATTGCCCCCCCCCGCGCCCAGTACCAGAGTTAGCGGCCCGGTTTAGCGTCTCGGGCCAGGACGGCGGGATGCCGCGTGGGGATCACGCTGGCGACACGCGCGCGTCCGGACGGCTCACCCCACCTGGCAGAACGGTTGCCAGGCGGG
>JANYHK010000025.1 GCA_025359105.1 Myxococcales bacterium
CGGCTGAAGGTGAGCGCCGAGGAGCTCGAGAGCCTGCTCGGCGTCGTGAGGAGCAAGCTCGAGCTGAGCCTCGGCGCCCTCCTCGGCGAGCCGGCGGTAGGTCGAGCCGGGTAGCTCTGGCGATGCTCGACCACGCTTCGAAGACGATGACCACGTTCAGTGGCGTGCCGCTCGCGTCCGGCACAATGCTCGGCCGCCACGTGATCCTCGAGCGCCTCGGCGCCGGGACGATGGGCGTCGTCTACGCGGCGTACGATCCTGTCCTCGACCGAGAGGTCGCCATCAAGCTGCTCAGGGCGAGCGATGACACAGGGCCCGCCGAGCGGAGCGACGAAGCGCGTATCGTCCGCGAGGCCCGCGCGCTCGCGCGCGTGACGCACCCCAACGTCCTCTCCGTCTACGACGCCGGCGTCATGGACGGTCAGGTCTTCCTGGCGATGGAGCGCGTTCACGGAGTGACGTTGCGGGCGTGGGCACTCAAGGAGAGGCCTTCGTGGGAGCGCGCCCTCCGCGCCCTGATCGCCGCAGGTCGGGGCCTTGCGGCCGCCCACGATGCCGGGCTCGTGCACCGTGATTTCAAGCCAGACAACGTGCTCATCGGAAACGATGATCGCGTGCTCGTCGCGGATTTCGGGCTGACCCGTTTTCACGCGGACGCGCACGCGGTCGTCGCGACGCCAGCGAGCTCAGCTGCCGACGACGACGCGATCACGCGCGCAGGCGCCATCCCAGGGACGCGGGCGTACATGGCGCCCGAGCTCTTCGCAGGGGCGGCGGCGGACGCGAGGAGTGACGTCTATGCGTACGCCGTGACGGCGCATGAGATCCTGTTCGGCGCGCGTCCCGGCGTGGGCGGTGCGACGCCACCTCGTACACGCGACGCGCCGCGGAGTGTACGCGCCGCCATCCTGTGCGCCCTCGACCCTTCGCCGGCGGCGCGGCCGCGGTCGATGCACGCGCTCGTAGAACAGCTGGAGGCGGCGCTCGTCGCCCAGCGCGGTTCCCGGCTTCGCGCCACGTCCGGTCGCCTCGCATCGGTAGCGTTCGCCGTCACCGTGCTCGGGTTGGTCGCAGGGATCTGGCGCCACGCAGCGACGCCGGAGGCCGCGGCGCCGCCCGCGCGCGCGAAGGTCACGATGACCGAATTCGCGGACGATGTTGGGGGGGCGCCCGCCGCCCTTGCCGCCTACCGCGCGGGCCTCGAGTCACTGCGCGGCGCGTCGAACCTGTCGGCCATCGCGAGCCTCGATCGAGCGCTCGTCCTCGACCCGTCGATCGGGGCCGCCCACGTGCGGCTCATCTACTTCGCGTCGGCGTCACCGGATGCGGAAGAGGTGCGCGCGCACTACAAGGCGGCTTTCGACAGGCGCTCCACGCTGTCCGATCGCGATCGCGGGCTTCTCCTCGCGCTCGAGCCTCTGACGCGCGAGCCGCCCGACACCGCCGAGCGCGTGAGGCGCATGGACGCGCTGGCGCTGCGCTTTGCCGAGGATGCCGAGCTTCAGTGGTATCGTGGCGAGGCCCTGCTCGATTTCGGCGACAAGACTCGGGCCATCGCGGCGTTCGACCGCGCTCTGGTGCTCGATCCCGAGTTCGCGCTGGCCTATTGGGGCAAGGCGGCCGCCGAGCGTTTCGCGACCGGCGCCGAGGCCGCGATCGCGGAGCTGGACCGGTGCGTGGCGGTCTCCCCCGGCGCGGCGAGCTGCTTGCGGGTTCGTGGCGCCATCTTGGCGCAGTCGGGGCGGTGTGGAGAATTTCTGCGGGATGCGCGCCGGGTCGTCGAGGTCGAACCGGGCGGTGAGGGCGCCTACGCGATGCTGGCCCGAGCGCTCGCCGGGAGCGGCGCGCCGTACGCAGCGGTCGAGCAGGCGCTCCAGCAGCGGTGGGCGCTCGTCTCCGAGCGAGAGCGGCCGGTCGTGCGGGGACGTGATCTCATCCGACTCGCCATCCTGCGCGGAGACTTCACCTCCGCGGACCAACTGGCGGACGACCTCGATCGGACGATCGCAGGCGTGTCCGCCGAGCGGCCGCACGGCGAGGTCGTCGCGCTGCGCCTCGACGTGTACGCAGAGACGGGCGACGTCGCCCGCGCAGCCCAGGTGGCCGACGCGTTTCTGGCAAAGCGCAGGGCGTGGAGCAGCCCACTCGGCGACGATCCGGAAGACCTCGTGCGCACCCCGATCGCGCGCGCGTGGCGGGCGGCCGTCCAGGGCGGAACGCTGAAGCCCGCGGACGCCGCGCGCGCGCGTGCCGCCTGGCTCGCCGAATGGCGCGAGCGCCTCACCCCGCGCGACCGACGGTACCTGTGGTTCGTGACCCATGCCCTCACGGCCGAATCCGCAGCAGACGCCGAGGACGCGCTCCGCGCGCTGCCAGATTTCCTGGCCACTCCTCCCGACGCCGCGACGTTCGACAGCGGCGCCCTCGACATCGCGCGTGGAACGGTCGAGGCGCTCGTGGGCCACACCGACCGCGCTCTCGTCTTGCTCCGGCGCGGCGTCGCCGCCTGCATCGCGCTCGAAGACCCCGCGCTCCAGACGCGCGCGTGGCTCACGCTCGCCCGCGCACTCGAGAGCGCGCGCGATCGCGACGGGGCGTGCCGGGCGTACGCCGAAGTCCTCGCGCGCTGGGGGGACGCCCGCCCCGGGAGTCGCTCGGCCGACGCCGCACGGGCGCGAAGCGGCACCCTCGGGTGCCCCACGGCAGGCGACCCATAGCGAGTTTCACCGTCGAATTTGCGAATTTTGCGACCGCGGGCGCGGTCCCACGTCCTTGCCTGTCGCAGGAGGGGCTCGTGGAAAAACGCCTTCATTTCGGTATGGGACTCGTGTGGTTCTCGCTTACGGCGTGTGGCGCCTCCGTGGATGCAGGAGACAGCTCGCCGATCACGGGAGATGACGCCGCCACCGGCCGCGAAACCGGCATAGGGATCCGTGACGGCGGCGAGGCCGCGGACGGTGGGCCGACTGCCACCCAAGACGCGCACGACGACGGAGCGGGGACGAGCTCCGAGATCGACGTGGAGCGCTACGACCTCACCGGGACGTTCGACTGGTCCGCGCTCGAGCTCGACGCCACGCTGCGCCTGACGCTCTCGCCGAAAAATGTCGCGGTGACCTCGCTCGTCCTCGGCAGCACGGTGTCGGTGGCGGAGGTCCTCACCGCGGCACGCGCTCCTCTGCGCTTCGCGGTCGACGCGACGGCCGGGACGCTGACCATCACCCTGTCGGACGCGGCGCGCCTCCCGGATGGGCGTACACAGCTCGACATTCGCTACCGTGCGCCCGCGTCCGGCAACCTCCGCGCGTACACGCCGCGGGTCGGCGACCCTAGCCAGTCGCCGGTGGTCTACACCTACTCCGAGCCGCTGGGCGTCGCGTCATGGATGCCCTGCCACAACGTACCGGCCGATCGCGCCATCTTCTCCGCCGAGATGCGCATGCCGACCGATCAGGTGCTGATCGCCAACGGCGACAAGAAGAGCGACACGGTCCAGTCCGGCGTGCGCGTGATGCGCTACGAGACCGCCTACACGCTCCCGCCGTACCTCATGGCGTTCGCGATGGGCGATCTCGAGGCCGAGAACGGCGCGCACGGCTCGCGTCCGCTGGCCGTCTGGCATCGCCGCGGGGTGCCGGGCGACTACCCCGCGCTCCTCGCGGAGCTGGACCGCCTCATGGGGCTCTACGAGTCCCTCCTCACGACCCCCTACCCATTCGAGAAATACGCGCTCGTCCTCCTCCCGGACATCCCCGGCGGTGTAGAGCACGCGGGGATCACGTTCCAGGGGGAGACGTTCTCGGGGCAGCCCTCGCTGCACGGGGACCTCGCGGTCCTTGGCCACGAGCTCGGGCATCAGTGGTTCGGTGACCTCGTCACGGTCCGCACGTGGGACGATCTCTGGTTCAAGGAGGGAATGGCCACGCTTCTGCAGGAAGAGGCCGTGCGCCGCAACGAGGACGAGAGTCTCGCGCACACCCTCCAGGGCGACCAATGGAACCTCACCGACGGAGCGTCCATCGTCGACCGCTCGCTCGCGCCGGGCGAAAAGTACACCACCGGCCCGTACGACCGCGCCGCATGGTTGCTCGAGCAGATCCGGCACCACGTGGGCGAGGCCGCGTTCTGGAAGACCCTGCACGACGTCCTCTTGGCGCACCGAATGGACTCCATCGATACCGAGACCTTCATCGGTGCCTTCGCCGGAGCCCTCGGCGCACCGGCTACGGCCGCCGTGCGCCGCGCGGTCGCCGCGAAGAAGCTCCCCTCCGTCGATCTCGTCGCCGAGGCGAACGGCACCGTTCGCGCAACGCTGCATGATCCGGACGGCGCGCTGCTCGAGCCGATGGACGTTGCGTGGGTCGGCTCCTCCGGCGCGCGGCGCACGCAGGCCCTGGGACTGGGCACGCCCCTCCTCCTCGCGAAGGCGCCAGACGAGATCTTCGTCGAGGATCCGGCCGACCTGCATCCGCAGTGGACGGCGCTCTCCGCCGCGGCGACGCCGGACGTCCTTTCGCGTCTCGCTGGATGGAAGGTAGCGCAACTCGCTCCGTTCGAGGCCCTCGCCGGAGTGCACCAGCGCGCGCCGCTCGAAGGGCAGCTCCTCCTTCCTGTGGGGGTCGTCCCGGCCACGTTCGGAGCGTTCGTTCCGGCCCTGCACGCCGAGTCGGCCAAGGCGCTCGCGGTGGCGTCCGCATGTCTCGCGGGTTCCACGGACGGGAGCTGGTCGGCGACGCTCGGCGACTGGCTCACGCGCGAGCCACCCTATGCGGGGATCGCCTACGTGGCGACGTACTGGGGATGCGACTCGGCGGTGTCCCTCGACACCGTCTTCTCCGCCGACTGGGCGAAGCTCGAGGGCGGGCTCGTGACGGCGACCCTGCCCGAGCCGCGCGTGAGCTACCTGTCTCGCTTCGTCTTGCCGCCGCAGCGCGCGTTGTCGGTCTGGGGACCCGTCGCGAAGAACGGGTACTCGGTCCGAGTGCGCCGCGCCGCCGCGGCGTACCTCGCGGGTCTCCAGGATCGCGGGCAGACGATCCCGGTCGGCGCGCTCCCGACGTGGCGCGCGTTCTTCGAGCAGCTGGCGGCGGGCAGCGCGGTCTCCGAGGTGTTGAGGCCGGCCATCGCCGGAATCGCGAGCGTGAAGGGCGCGACGGCTGCCGAAAACGCCGGCGCGCGAAAGACCCTGGCCGACGTCGTTCATCGCCGCGCGGCTCGCAGCATCCACTACGACGCGGTCTGCACGGCGTATCTCCTGACGGCGGGCGACGCCGTCGCGTGGACGAAGTGGCAGTCCCTCGTCGCGGACGCCAAGCTCAGTCCGGCGGCCCTTGCCGCCGTGGCGGACCCGTCGCTCTGCGGAGGCTGAACGCCGTTCGTCACGCCCTCAAGGTTTCGACCACGCCTCGAGCGCGGCCTTCTGGGCGTCGGTGAGCTTGAGACCCGAGGTCGGCGGCGGCATCGACGAGCCGGTCCCCGCCTGCTGCACGACGCGCGCGTAGACCTTCGCCTTGCGGGAGCTCCACCCGGCGTAGGTCGACATGTCGATCCCCGACGACTCCTTCCCGGTCCCGGGCGCGCTGTGGCAGTTGCTGCAGACGGCCGCGAACACCGGCTGCACGGTCGACGACCAGGTCGCCAGGTCGCCCGTGGCGCCGTTCTGCGCGGCGAAGCGGAGGAGCTGCCCTCCGCTCAGCGCCCACACGTCTCCCCCCGGCGAACCGGCCAGGTGCGCGTCGGCCGCGAGCGCGCCGCCCGTGCCCACCGCGACCTGGGTGCCCGCGACGAGGCCGAGATCCGCGTCGACCGCGAACCACACGTTCGCGCCCGACGACGCCAGATCATGGATGGTGCGCGCGCCGGCGTCGTAGAGCTTGGTCGCGACGCCGCCGTCCACCTTGTAGACGGCGTGGTGCGACGCAGCGAAGAGCGCACCGCCGGCGTCGTAAGCGACGAAGGCGGCGTCGGCCAGGCCGAGATCGCTCTCCTTGCCGTTCTCGAAGACGCGGATGCCGCCATCCACCGCGAGCGCCACGTAGGCGCCACTCGTCGCAATGGAGTGGAGCCCCGCGGCGCCGTAGCGCGTGACGTTCTTGCCGTCGCTCACGGCGAAGCCTGCGTCGAAGAGGAACGCGACCCGCCCGACATCGCCGACGACCGCCTGCACCTTGTCGCTCGCAACGCCGTAGCGTTCGCCGACTTCCTGCGCCGGCGCATCGGTGTGCACGCGCAGGACCTTGCCTTCGCCGGAGACACCGACGGTCCAGGTCGTCAGCCCGTCGGCCGACGGGATCGCCGCCGCCGACTTCCACGCGGTCACGCTCCCGTCGGAGGCCACCAGCGAGCCACCGGTGAACACGTACACGCCGGTCGACCCGAAGACCGCCACGCCCTTGTCCTGGTCGACGACCGCCTGCACTTGGCCGACGTCGGTGCCGCCGGAGTTCCATGCGACGGGCGTGACCGTGAGCGCGGCAGCCTCGGCCGCGGGCGGCGCGTCGGTGCCATGCTTCGCGCTGCAGCCCGCGACGACGCCGAAGCCCGCGCACGCAACGACGCACGCGACCAGGCCCCCGAACCTCGAACCGATGAGTCTGCTTCGCAAGGTGTCCTCCGCTCGCACATCCCTGACGCACGGATCGGGCCAGTTCGGCGTCGTCGCTTTGCGCGGGAATTCTCGGCGTATTTCACGCAGGGGGTGGACGTCTGGACGCTGCGGGTGGACCCGCCCCGTGGCGAGAGTTCGATCACACCGGCCACGGGACTGTGATCACCTCGATCACATCGCGCCCGCGCGGCGTCACCCACCCGAAATGCGCTATCCTTCCTCGCGATGGGCGAGAAGCGCGATGTCGTGGCGGAGATGGTCGAGGAGGAGCTCCTGGCCGAGAAGGCGCTCGCCGACCAGCGCCCGACGGCGCCACCGAAGGAGGCCTTCGCGCGCGTCGACATCGACCCCGAGGCCACCATCGCCGCCCCCATCCCCGGCAGCAAGGCAACACGCGCGAGGCGCGTCGTCGAGGAGGTCGCCGCCAAGCGCGATCCGCGGCGCGACGACAGCGAGCCGCCCCCGTCGTCTTCGTCGGCCGATCCGCATCGCGCCGTCACCAAGCCGCCGCCGCCAGGGTACGGGAGCGGCCAAACGGAGTAGCCTGCGCGCGTGCCCGCAGAGACCGAGTCCACGTGGATCGCGACGTTCCTCCTCGTCGCTCCCGTCGTCCCGCTCCTCTTCCTCTTCTATTTCAGCTTCCGCATCTGGACGCTGCTCGCCCCGATGCGGCCGATGGCGCGCGGCGAATACGCGGTGGCCCGACGCGGCTTCGAGAAGACGACGCGCTTTTGGCTCCCCAGCGCGGCGCGCGCGTCGCGCTACAACGTCGCCCTGTGCCTCGAGCTAGAGGGGCGCCTCGCCGAGTCCGAGGCGCGGGTGCGCGAGCTTCTCGCCGAGCCGCTCGACGAGCGACTCACGTACGCGGCGCGGTCGCTCCTCGGCACCGTGCTCATGCTGCGCGAGCATGGATTCGAGGAGGCCCGGGCCCTGCTCGAGGCCGCGCAGTCCGATCTGCCTACCCCGCTCGGTGCCCTGTTGCTCGCGCACGCGCACTTCGGCCTTGGCGACAAGGGCGGGGCCGCGCAGCACGTTGCCGCCGCGATGACGATGCCCCCGGCGCCGAGCTTCCGCGTCGGCTGGAAGGCGTCGCTGCGGTTCGACCCGGAGCTGCAGCGGTCCATGGAGAGCTATTTCCGCGGATGGTATTTCTACAAGGTCGGCGACATGTCGCGTGCGCGCGTCGACTTCGATCTCGCGTGCAGGAGCCCGCTCGTGCACGTCTGCACGGCCCGTGCGCGCACGCTCCTCGCGAGCGCGAGTAGCCCGGCGTTCGACATCGAGGATCCGCCGTCGTCGCTCAGCCCCCACGAATTCCCGTGAGGCCGCAGGTGTGCTACCCAAGCGCCTCGTGAAGAGCTCGGCCCTGGTTTTCCGTGGCGTTCGCGCGATCTCCGGGGGAGATGCTCCCCTCGACGCGGAGGTCGACGTCGTCGTCGAGGGCGGACGCATCACGCGGGTGGGCGTCGGCGCAGCGGCCGGCATCGTCGGCGAGCTCGTCCGGACGATCGACGGTACGGGAAAACTCCTCTTGCCCGGCCTCATCGACATGCACGCCCACGTCCGCGAGCCGGGGCAAGAGTACAAGGAAGACGTCCGCTCCGGGCTCGCCGCCGCCGCCGCCGGCGGATTCACCGACATCTGCGCGATGCCGAACACCCGCCCGGTGAACGACGACCGCGTGATCACCGAGATGCTCGTCGCCAAGGCCCGCGCCCTCGGCGGCGCGAGGCTCCACCCCATCTGCGCCATCACCGTCGGCCAGAAGGGCGAGGCCTTGACCGAGATGGCCGACCTCAAGGACGCCGGCTGCGTCGGCGCGAGCGACGACGGCCGGTGCGTCACGAAGAGCAGCGTCATGCGTCGCGCGCTCGAGTACGCCTCGACGTTCGACGTCCCCATCATCCAGCACTGCGAGGATCACGACCTCACCGTCGGCGCGCAGATGCACGAAGGGAGCGTGGCCACGCGCCTCGGCCTGCGCGGCTGGCCGCGCGTGGCAGAAGACATCATCGTCGCGCGAGATCTACTGCTTGCAGAATACACGGGCGGCCGCTACCACATCGCGCACGTGTCGACGCTCGGTGCGGTGCGCCTCTTGCGCGAGGCCAAATCGCGGGGCATCGCGGCGACGGCCGAGGTGACGCCGCATCACCTCCTTCTCACCCACGAGACCCTCATCGGCTACGACACCGCGTGCAAGGTGAACCCGCCGCTCCGCGAAGAAGAGGACATCGCAGCCCTGCGCGCCGCGCTTGCCGACGGCACCATCGACTGCATCGCCACCGACCACGCGCCGCACAGCCCGCTCGAGAAGGACTGCGAGCTGGCCGAGGCGTCGCCGGGAATGATCGGCCTCGAGCTGTGCGTGCCGCTGCTGCTCGGGCTCGTCGAGCAAGGCGTCCTCTCCATGGCACGCTTCGTCGACGCGCTCACGCGCGCGCCGGCGAGGATCGTGGGCCTGCCGGTCCCGCGCATCAAGGAAGGAGCGACGGCAGACCTCGTCCTCATCGACCCGACCGCGCGGTGGACGGTGTCTCCGGAGCGCCTGCGGTCCAAGAGCAAGAACACGCCGTTCTTGAACAAGGAGGTCAAAGGAAAAGTCCTCCTCACGGCGTGCGAAGGAAGGGTGATCTTCGAATGAGCGACGAGCGCGCCCATCTGGTCCTGGCCGACGGCACCGTCTTCCCCGGGCGCCCTTTCGGCGCGCGCGGCGCCGCGATCGGCGAGGCCGTCTTCACGACCACGATGCTCGGTTACCAGGAGGTCCTCACCGATCCCTCGTATTTCGGCCAGATCGTGACCATGACGGCGCCCGAGATCGGCAACGTCGGCGTCAACGAGGAGGACGTCGAGGCAACCGACGGTAAGCCACGCGTCGCCGGCTTCGTCGTGCGCGATCTGTCGCCGGTTGCGTCGAATTGGCGCTCGAAGGAGACGCTCGACGCGTGGCTTACGCGGCACGGCATCGTCGGCATCTCGGAGGTGGACACGCGCAAGCTCACGCGCCACCTGCGCGATCGCGGCTCACAGAACGGCGCCATCGGGACCGAGCCTATCGAGCGACTCGCCGCGCGCGCCAAGGAGGCTCCCGACATGAGCGGCCTCGATCTGGTCAAGGAGGTCACGCCCAAGCAGGCCTTCACGTGGACCGAGGGCCGCGGCGTGTGGGCTACGACCAAGCCGCGGCCGCCGCGGCACCACGTGGTGGCGATCGACTACGGCACCAAGAGCAACATCCTGCGATGCCTCGTCGACGCGGGCTGCAACGTCACCGTCGTCCCCGCCACGGCGACCGCGAAGGAGATCCTGGCGCTGGCGCCCGACGGCGTCTTCCTCTCGAACGGCCCGGGCGATCCGGCGGCGGTCACCTACGCGCAGGCGACGATCAAGGAGCTCCTGGGCAACAAACCGATCTTCGGCATCTGCCTCGGCCACCAGCTCCTCGCCCTCGCGCTCGGCGCGCGCACCTACAAGCTCAAGTTCGGCCACCGCGGCGCCAACCAGCCGGTCAAGGATCTCGCGACGGGCCGCATCGAGATCACGACCCAGAACCACGGCTTCTGCGTGGACCTGGCGACCCTCCCCTCCGGCGTCGAGTCGACGCATGTGCACTTGAACGACGGCACGAGCGAAGGTCTACGCGCGCCCGGCGTACAAGCCTTCAGCGTTCAGTACCATCCGGAGGCCGCCGCCGGCCCTCATGATTCGCTCTATCTTTTCGATAGGTTTATCGCGATGATGCGGTAGCTCACGCCGCGAACCGCCGCCCAGCATTCGGGCCATGATTCGTCGGCCCCAATTTTTATCTTACATTTCCCTTCAATGTGCCCTGGCACCACACCCACGGCCTGCTAGAACGAGGACCATGCTTACGGCGCGTGTACGCACGTTGCTCCTTCTCGGAATCGCCGGCCAGCTCGGCGTGGCCCTCGTCGCGTGCGCCCCCGCCGCGAAGAGCCGGGCCCACCTCACCGCCGACGCGAGCGACTACAACACCGACGATCCGGGCGACCCGTCGCTCCCCGACGCGCGGCCGCCGGACTACAACAACCCCGACTCCGATGCGTTCGGCGCGGGCGAGCGCGGTCGCGATGCGTCGACGCCCGTCCCCGAGGGCGGCGGACGCCCGAACACGAACGACGGCGGCATCCTTCCGCCGCCGGACGACGGAGGCCCGCCCCCGCCGGTCGACGCCGGCCCGGTGTATTGCCCGACGCTGGGAGCCGGCGATCTCGCGATCGTCGAGTTCATGATCGCCTCGCAGACCGGCTCCGGCGATCGCGGCGAATGGATCGAGATCCAGAGCACGAAGCCCGACTGCATCCTGAACCTCAAGGGCCTCAAGGTCGAGTCCCCCCGCGGCGCCTCGACCCCGGACTCGGTGTCCGTCACCGATGACCTTTTTCTCCCTCCGAACGGCACGATCCTCGTCGCCGATACGACGATCACCGATCTGAACCACAACCTGCCGGGCGTCGTCCTGTCGTGGATCGCGACCGACGCGCTCAAGAACGACGGCGACACGATCACGGTCACGGCGAACGGCGTGACCGTGGACACCATCACCTACGGGAGCTGGCCGGCGCACCCTGGCCGGAGCGTCAGCTTCCCGGTGGACTGCGCGTGGAGCGTCCGAACCGACTGGAACCGCTGGAGCTGGAGCTTCCACCAGTGGCAGGCCGCGCCCCAGATCGACGGCGGTGTTCCGCTGCTCGGGACGCCGAACAAGGACAACAACGACGTCGCGTGCTACTAGCGCGACGCGCGCATGGCGAAGCCGAAAAACAAGAGCATCCACTTCATCAGCCTGGGGTGCCCCAAGAACCGGGTCGACACCGAGGTGATGCTCGGGGTCGCCAAGATGGGGGACTACGCGCTCGTGGATGAGCCGGACAAGGCGTCGGTGATCGTCGTCAATACGTGCGGCTTCATCGGCGAGGCGAAGAAGGAGTCGATCGACACCATCCTCGAGATGAGCGAGTACAAGAAGCTCGGCACCTGCCAGCGTCTCGTCGTCGCCGGCTGCCTGTCCCAGCGCTACCCGCAGGATCTGGCCAAGGGAATGCCCGAGGTCGATCACTTCCTCGGCTCCAGCGACATGCTCCGTCTCAAGGAGGTCCTCGAGGGCAAGGCCGAGCGCATGCTCGTCGGCAACCCGGCCGACTGGATCGTACGTGCGTCCGATCCGCGGGTCACCACCGGGCCGCGCGCCAGCGCTTACCTGAAGATCGCCGAGGGGTGCAACCGGACCTGTGCATTCTGCACGATTCCCGAGTTTCGCGGGAAGCAGCGCTCGCGCCCGGTGGACGACATCGTCCGCGAGGCGGAGCAGCTCGTCGCCGGCGGCACCCTCGAGCTGAACCTCATCTCGCAGGACACGATCGCCTACGGCCGCGATCTCGGCAAAGCGCAAGGCGAGCGCCTCGCCGACATGGTCCGCCGTGTCGCCGACGTGGCCGGCGTCAAGTGGGTCCGCCTCTTCTACCTCTACCCCGAGACGATCGACGAGGCGCTGATCGATCTGCTCAAGAGCCACCCGCGTGTCGTCCCGTACGTCGACATGCCGCTGCAGCACGCGGCCGACGGGATGCTCAAGCGCATGAAGCGCGGGCACGGCACCGATCGCCAGAAGCGCGTGGTCGCGAGGCTGCGCGAGGCGATCCCCGAGCTCTTCTTCCGGACAGCGTTCATCGTCGGCCACCCCGGCGAGACGGACGAGGAGTTCCAGGAGCTCCTCGACTTCGTCGAGTGGGCGCGCTTCGATCACGTCGGCGTCTTCAAATACTCCGACGAGGAGAGCTGCAAGAGCTTCGGCTTCGAGGGCAAGGTGAAGGGCGTCGTCGCCGCGAACCGCTACCGCAAGCTCATGGCGCTTCAGCGGAAGATCGCCCGCCAGAACAACAAGCGCCTCGTCGGCCGCGAGGTCGACGTCCTCGTCGAGGGGCCGAGCGAGGAGCACGACCTCGTGATGAAGGGTCGCCACGCCGGGCAAGCGCCGGAGATCGACGGTCAGGTGTACCTGGGCGGCGGTGAGGTCGCGGCAGGCGAGATGCGACGCGTGCGGATCACGCAGGCGAGCGACTACGATCTCGTCGGCGACGTCGTGGACGAGCAGCCGCGTGCGCGCGCGCGGGCCGGCGAGAAGAAGCGCGTCAGCTTGCGCGTGGTGTAGCGACCGCGACCCTGGACGCCTCGGCGCTGCGGGCGTAGACGATCGCCATTGGAACGCGGGAGGAAGCCCATGGCGACGACGAAGAGCACCGGGAAATTCGTTTGGCACGAGATCCTGAGCACCGATCCGAAGGCTTCGGTGAAGTTCTACACCGAGCTCTTCGGGTGGACGACGTCCGAGATGGACATGGGCCCGATGGGGACCTACACGCTGTTCAAGAGGGGCGACGACCAGGTCGGCGGGTGCATGCAAGCGCAGGGCGGCGCGCCGACGTTCTGGCTCGCGTACGCGCACGTGCCGAGCGTCGACGCGGCGGCGGAGAAGGCCAAGTCGCTCGGCGGCGCGGTGCTCGTCCCCCCGATGGAGGTGCCGGACATCGGACGCTGGACGGTGCTCAAGGATCCGCAAGGCGCCGTCCTTGCCGCCTTCACGTCGCCCGCCGACGCGCCGGCGACGAAGGACGAGACGCAGCGTGGCGTGGGCGAGTTCTGCTGGGACGAGCTCATGACGAAGGACCCGGACGCCGCGCAGGCGTTCTACTCGGCCATCTGGGGCTGGACGATGAGAGCGCCGAAGGCCGATGACAAGACCGGCTACTGGCACGTCGCGCGCGAAGGCAACATCGACTGCGGAGGTATGATGAAGGCGCACGAAGGCATGCCCTCGGCGTGGCTCTCGTACGTCGCCGTGGCCGACGTCGATACGGCCTTCGCAAAGGCGCAGGGCCTCGGCGCGAAGCCCGTCGTCGCGCCGCGCGATATTCCGGAAACGGGGAGGTTCGCGGTCTTGATCGATCCGACCGGCGGGGTGTTCGCGATCTACAAGTCCGCCCGGCACTGAGGGCGCTGGCGCATCTCTCCTCCCAAGTGCGGCGCTCGCCCACATTGACCCGCTTTTCCAAGTCGATACGCTCTTGGTTATGAACCGCAGCGGAAACGACCCGGTCAGCCGCGAGCGCTTGCAGAGCGCGACGCCCCCCGCGGTGAGCGGCATCGAGCCTATCCGCTCGGACGACTTCCTCGCCGGAGACGTGATCGGTGGCAAGTACGTCGTCGAGCGGGTGCTCGGGGTCGGCGGCGTCGGCATCGTTCTGGCCGCGCGCCACACCGAGCTCGACGAAATCGTCGCCATCAAGTTTCTTCGCGCGGAGGTGCAAGGCAACGCGGACATCGTCCGCCGCTTCGCACAAGAGGCGAAGGCCGCGGTGCGAATCAAGAGCGAGCACGCTGCGCGCGTCTTCGACGTCGGCGCGATGGCGGGGCGCGGCCCCTACCTCGTCATGGAGTACCTCGAAGGAAAAGACTTCGCCGATGCGCTGGCCACGTCGGGGACCCTGCCGGTGCGGCGCGCCGTCGAGGCCGTCCTGCAAGTCTGCGAGGCGCTCGCCGTCGCGCACTCGAACGACATCGTCCACCGCGACATCAAGCCGGAGAACATGTTCCTCGCGCGGCGCGCGGACGGCACCGAGGTCGTGAAGGTCCTCGACTTCGGCATCTCCAAGACGGCGCTGGCAGGCCGATCGCTCAAGGAGCGCGCTGCGCCCGAGACCGAGGCCGTCATGGGCTCGCCGCTGTACATGTCGCCCGAGCAAATTCGAGGCGAGTCGACCGTCGACCACCGCACCGACATCTGGTCGCTCGGGGTCGTGCTCTACGAGATGCTGACCGGGCGCCCGCCGTTCACTGGAGAGTCGGTCCGCCAGATCTGCGACCAGGTGCTCGATGCGGAGCCCGTCAAGATGGCGAAGTTCACAGTCGACATCCCCGACGACCTGCAGTTGATCGTGGATCGATGTCTCGCAAAGGCGCCGGCGCGCCGTTTCCAGAACGTCGCCGAGCTCGCCATCTCTCTTCTTCCCTTCGGGCCGAGCAAGGGGCGCATTCACGCGGAGCGCGCGAGCACGATCCTGCGGGCGTCCGGGCACGCGGGGGCCTCGGTCAGGTTCCAGAGCAGCATGCCGCCGGTCGGCGGGGGCGCGAGCAGCGAGCGCATCCCCGGCCAGCCGCCCGTGCCGTCGTTCCCCGTGCCGCCGGGGACCACGTCCAGCAATCCCGAGGCGGTCGAGGCGCTGGCGAAAGAAGCGACACGCACGCGCCGCATCGTCACGGTCGCCAGTGTGGCGATGCTCCTCCTCGCGGCGGGCGTCGCGACCATGTTCGTCGTGCGCGGCACGAACAAGGAGCAGGTGCGCGTCGCGACCGCCGCGCTGCACCGGGTGAGCGTCGAAAGCGACCCGCCCGGAGTGCGCGTCGAGTCGAACGGGAAGCTCCTCGGCGAGACTCCCGTGAGCCTTCAGCTCCCGGAGGGGGAGTTCACGCTGCAGCTCACGAAAGACGACTACGCGCCCGAGTCGCTCACGCTGACGATCGCGCCCGCGGACGCCGACAAGCGGGCGCGCGTGACGATGAAGAGGACCAACGCAGAGGTGCCGGTGGCGGTTCGTTCCCCGCACGTGCCCGCGACCGCGCTCCCGCCCGGTGCGGCGACGCTCGCGTCACGCGTGCTGGGAGCGCATCCCCCGGGGAAGGCCGGGGCGACGGGCCCGTCGGGCCGGGTGTCCACCGCGTCGCTGGCCCCCCCTCCGCCGATTGCGGCGGCCGCTCCACCACCCTCGCCGGCGATCGCCGCGGCGAAGCCGGCCGCGCCGAGCCCCGTCGCCGCCGCAACGGGCACCTCGAGGATCCGGACGGTGGACGACACGAACCGCGTTCGTCTCGTCGACGATCCCGGTCCCCCCAAGGTGCCACAGGTCCAGTAGACTCCTGGGCTGTCGCCGTCCGCTACGCAGCAACCGCAGGAGAGCGCATGACACCCTCGAGACTCGCCGTATCCGTTTCGCTGCTCCTGGCCGCGCTCGCGACGGGCTCACCGGCGGCCGCCGACGAGCCCGTGCCCACCGATCCGGCGGCGCGGACGGCGTTCGTCCAGAAGCTGACCGACGAGGGGCTGACCGCCTATCAGGCGCGCGACTATCGCAAGGCGAACGAGAGGTTCCAGCACGCGTACGCGGTCGATCCCGATCCGAACCTCCTCTACAACATGGCCAAGTGCTTCGAGGCGCTCGGCGACAAGCAGACGGCCATCGAGAAGTACGAGATCTTCATCAACTCGCCGGGCGCGGACTCCAGCGGACGCGTGAAGGCGCAGGAGGCCGTCAAGGTGTTGCGGGGCTCCCCGCCTGTCGCCCCGGGAGGATCCCCCCCCGCCGCCGCGCCGGCGACGGGGGCGACGCCGAGCTCGTCGGGGCGCAGCGCGGTGCCTGCCGTCGTCGCGTTCTCGGTGGGCGGCATCGGCATCGCCGTGGGATCGATCTTCGGCATCTCCGCGCTGGGCAAACGGTCGGACCTCGACTCGGCGTGCAGCAGCCGCCTCTGCCCGCCCAAATCGAAGGATGACATCACGTCGCTCAAGACCACGAGCACCATCTCCACGATCGGCTTCATCGTCGGCGGCGTCGGAGTCGCCGCCGGGGGCCTCCTCTTGGTGCTCAACCGCCCCTCCGCCGAGAGGTCCGCGGGAGCGCACGTCTCGCCCTACGTCGGCGTCGGCACTGCCGGCGTGACCGGCAGCTTCTGAGCGAGAAGCGCCCGCGCTACGGCGTGAAGGTCACGCCACACTTCGACGTGACCGACGCGAGCGAGCCCGTCGGATTGAACTGCAGGTCGAAGCCGTAGCCGCTGAACGACGGGAAGAGCGGCTGGTTGTTGCTGTCGCCAGGGATGCACCACACCTGGTTCTCTTGCGCGACGTCGCCGGTCTGCAGATTGAAGTCCAGCGGCCCCGAAGTGCCGACAAGGTCGACCCTCTGGCCGTTGCCCAGCAGCGTCAGCGCCTGCTGGAGGTCGCCGGGCCCAACGTTGATGGGCGTCCCGGGCGGCACGAGGCTCCCGATGCCGGCCGCGATGTTCGCGCCGGTGAGCGGGTTGCCGCCGGCCGCGGTCGCCGCGTAAACGAGCGTGTAGAACGCGTCGTACGCGGTGTTCGCGAAGATCGAGTCGGGCGAGACGTCCGCCGGCTGCGACGCGCTGAAGTTCGAGCGGAACTGGAGATACGCAGGTGTGAGCGAGCCGAATGTGACCCCCATGATTCGTTTTCGTAGGTCGCCCGTCGCATCGGAGTTCTTGAGCTGCTGTACGATGGCGCTGCTCAACTGGTTGTGCCCGTAGAGCCAGTAGGGCTTCTTGACGCCGGCCGGCCACTGCTGCTCGACCACCGCCATGATGTTGCTCGGCGCCTCTCCGGTGCCGATGAGGATGATGATCTGAGGAGCGAGGGCGACGATCTTGGTCGCGGTCTCCGTGTACTTCAGCGGATTGGCCGTCGGATCGGCGGGGTTGCCGTAGTCGAGCTGGAGGAACTTCCCGCTGTTGGCGGGATCGGTGGCGGGCTTGCCGCCGACGGTGAGCGATTGGAGGAGAACCTGGGTCGTGCCCTTTCCGAACGAGTCCCCTTTGGAGGCGACCGCGACCTTCACGTTGCCCGCCAGGGCCGGCTGCTTGACGAGCTCGGCCTCGATATCCGCCGACAGCCGCGCGATGGGCGGCGCTTCCAGAGCCGTCGACTCGCACGTGCGGAAAAATAGTCCGTCCTTCTTGAGGTTCGTCAGATCCGGGCTGGTCGTGCCCGCGGCGATGACGAGCGCGCCGGCTGGAACCGATTGCTTGGTGAGGAAGTTGATCGTCGGTCCGCTCCACGACGGACCAATGATTCCCTGGATACCGAGGTCAGCGGTCATGTGGGTCACCGACCGGAGCGCGACGTCGTTGGCGGCCGCGTCGTCGCAGACGAGGACGCTCACCTGCCGACGCTTGTTCGAGCCGTTGACCGGCGGGAGTCCGTTGACCGGCGCGAAGTCGTTGAACGCCATCTGGAGGGCGTAAGACTCCCCCTTGCCGGTCGCGGCGTTCGCGCCATGGACGGCGAAGAGCGCTCCGAACAACGCGGTGTCGTCGTCCCGCAGGTTGTCCGAGCCGAGCACGGTGGCGCAGTCGTCGGTGATCAGTCCTTGGCAGGTCTTGTCGCTGCGGCGGCAGATCCAGTTCGCGCCGTGCACGCCGATGCAGTCGGCGTTGGTGGCGCATTCCTGCGTGCGGTAGTCGCCGGCGTGCGTGACCAGATTGCACCCCGGAGCCGCAGCCGCAGCCGCACCGGCGACGCCGAGGACCAACAGACTTTTCGCGGCGAATCGTGAGGGGCGCATGCGTGAGATCCTTCGGAGCCGTTCGAGTTGCGGAGAGATCACCATCGGACACGCACTTATCCGGACCGTCAACGCTTTCCGCAAGATCGCAATGCGTGCCAAAACGTGAAGGAGCGAATACGCTGCAGTCAGCGTGATGGCCGGGATCTTCGAGCAGTCGTCGTCGATGCGGCTCCTTGCGGTCGTAGGCGTGGTCCTTCTCGCCGTTGCCGCGGCGTTTGCGTTTTTTGTGCGCCGTCGTCCCCGCCCGCGCACGATTCTCCGTGACGGGCCTGTCCCCAATCGTCACTTTTCGGGACCCGAGCTCGCGCGCCTGGACCCCTTCGAGCCCGAGGACGAAGAGGACGACAAGCCGCGCGAAAGCTGTCCGGCGGTCCCCATCGCGTTCGAAGCGGGAGCGCTCGAGCAGGGCCCCCCCGCCGAGCCGCCCTACCTCCATGTCGACGCCGTCGCCCGCACCGACCGCGGTCGCAAGCGCCACAACAACGAGGACTCGGTGCTCGTGCGCGAGGCGGAGGGTCTGTGCGTCCTTGCCGACGGGATGGGCGGCCACGGCGGCGGCGAGATAGCCAGCAAGCTCGCGGTGGAGACGATCGCCGAGGCCATCGAGGGCCACGCCTTCGCAGGAAAACCGCATCCCAAGCTCGTGCCGCGCGCCAGCGAAGTCGCCCGGGCGATCCAGCTGGCGAGCACCCGCATCCACGAGCGCGCCAAGAAAGACCGAACGCTCGTGAAGATGGGCACCACCGTCGTCGCGGCGCGCTTCTCACCAGCCGAGGGGCGGCTCTATATCGGACACGTTGGCGACAGCCGCTGCTACCGCTTCCGCGAGGGCAAGCTCGAGCAGGTTACGACCGATCACACGATGGCCAGCTACGGCATCGTCGGCCCCGGCTCCGACTCCCTCAGCCGAGCTGTGGGCCCTCGCGACTACGTCCTCACCGACGTGATCTTCGCCAAGCCGCGCCTCGGTGACGTCTACCTGCTCTGCTCCGACGGGCTCACGAAGGCAGTGCCCGATGATCTCATCCGCGACGTCCTCGACATCAACTGGGAGCTCGCACGCGCGGCCGAGCGCCTCGTGGACCTCGCAAATCGCCGCGGAGGCCCCGACAACGTCAGCGTCATCGTCATGCGATTCGGCGTCGGGTCGTCACAGTCGAACGGGGCGGCGTAACTCACTCTACCGCGGGACTTGCGCCGTCACCGGTGCCGATCTCGACGTCCCGAGCTCCTGCGTGATGTCCAGGAAGTCCCCCGGGCTCGCCACGACCTCGGCGTCCCAGGTCCCGAGATCATCGGCCTGCGCCCCCGACACCCTCTGGTCCCGCGGCACCGCAGGGTTCCGGTTGTAGACGATGACGAGCGCGTTCGCCTCCGCCCCGCGATTGCTCGCCAGGTGCACCCTGCCCGGTGCGCTCGATGTCGTGATCGTCGGCAGGAGGGGCGGGGGCACGGGCAACGTCGGGCTCGCGCACGACAGCGCCAGCGCCAGGAGCGCGATCAGCCACGGCGCACGACGGAGTCCCACGCGACCTTTGTAGCACGCGCTGCGCCAGCCCGGACGGCCCAGAAATCCCAGCAAATCGCCCCAGCACCCGCCAACTAGGTTGGCTGTGCGACACCGTGGGTGGCGGCCATGATGTGGATCGAATCAGGGCAAGCTGGTACGGCTGGAGCAGGCGCCGGCCGCCCGAGCCTCCCGAATTCGATGCTTCTTCGCGAGCGTTTCCTCTTCATGCACCGCGTGAAGCCCGTCTGGCGACCGATCCCGTTCGCCCTCGCGGCCGCGGCGCTCTTTGCGATGCGTCGCGGCGTCGACGTGGACGCGAACGCACCGAGCCGCTCGGCTGCCCTCGCCCAGGTGCTGCGCGCCCGCGGCCTGTCCTGCGACGCCGACGACGTCACGTGGGTCCGCGGTCCGCGCGGCGTGCGCGGCGCGCTCACGGGCGGCGCCCGCGCGCTCGTCCGCGCGAGCAAGGGCGGCGATCCGGCGGATCTCTACTTCGTCGACGCGCGCCTCTCGCCGGAAGGAACCCTCCTCGACGTCGGCAGCGAGCACGATCTCACGCACACGATCGGCGTCGACGAAGCCCGCCCGCTCGTCCGCGGCCACTTCGCGGCGTACGCGGCCACCATCGACGGCACGGTCACCGGCGTGCACACGCTCGACCTGACGGGCCGGCCTCCCGAGACGTACACCGAGTTCACCCGCATGCAGCGATGGCAGACGGGGATGACGAACCGGCAGAAGACCGGCCAGCCGACCGGCGTAGTCCACGCCGCCTACGCCCTCGACCCGATCGCGACCGACGTCCAGATCGCGTGGGCGAGCGACGACACCCTCTCCATCCGCGCCGACGGCCGCACGATCACCGTCGACGCGCCGCACGGCGTACCGGTCGACGGCGCCGGCTGGGTGCGCGTGGCCCTCGAGGAGAAGGCGCGGCCCCCGACGTTCGCGCCGTGGATGAGCGAGCGCCTCCGCGAGACGCCGTGGATCGGCGACGAGAAGACGATGTACCTGAAGGCGATCGCCTTCACCCTCAAGCAGTGGATCCCGGGCCTGAGCGGCGAGACGAGCAACGTCGCCGAAGATCTCGGTGCGGTGAACAGCGGCCAGCAGCAGCCTGCGAGCTTCGTCGATCCCGAGATCGGCTGGCCGCCGCCGCCCATCAAGCCGCTGCTCACGCCGGCGCTCCCCAACGAAGGGCAATGGATCACGCTCGACAAGGATCCGTTCATCACCCACGTCGAAGGCGCGCCGCCGGCGTTCGTCACGTCCTTCATCCGCTCCGAAAAATCCCGGCCGGCGACGCGCATCTACCTGACGATGTGGGATCCGCGGCAGATCGCGCTGCACATGGAGGCGGGCACCGTCGAGCCGGTGAGCGCAACGGGCGAGGCCGGTCCTGGCGTCATCCCGCGCACGCCCGAGGTCCTGCGTCGCGTCGTCGCCGGGTTCAACGGCGGCTTCCAGGCGATCCACGGCGAGTTCGGCATGCAGGTCAACGGCATCAACTACCTGCCGCCCAAGCCCTACGCCGCCACCATCATGGAGATGAGGGACGGCTCGACCGCGATGGGCACGTGGCCGGCGGCGAGCGACGTCCCCGACGAGGTGCTCTCGTACCGCCAGAACCTGACGGCGCTCGTCGAGGGCGACAAGTGGAACCCGTACCAGCGCTTGTGGTGGGGCGGCACGCCGAAGGGCTGGGCCGACAACATCCACACGACGCGCAGCGGCGTCTGCCTCACCAAGGAGAACCACGCCGCGTACTTCTGGGGCGTCGACATCTCCGCCGAGACCCTCGCCGGCGCGATGCTCCTCGCGCGCTGCGCGTACGGCGTGCACCTGGACATGAACCCGGGGCTCGCCGGCTTCGAGTTCTACAACGTGCAACCTGCAAACACCTGGCAGCCCCTCGGCCGCCCGGTCCAGACCGACTGGGAGTACGAGGGCACGTTTCGCGAGCTGCCGGAGTTCAAGTTCCGCGCGCGCCGCATGATCAAGGGCATGCAGCACCAGAACTTCCCCCAGTACATCCACCGCGACGGGCGCGACTTCTTCTACCTCACGCAGCGCCCCGTTCTGCCGGGCGCCGAGCTGCCGTCGCCGATCGTGCCGAAGCTCCCGAACGAGGGAGCGTGGCGGCTGAAGGGCCTGCCGCAGCACGGCTTTCCGTACGCGATGGCGATCGCGCAGATGCGCCCCGACGCGTCACGGCCCGACGTGAAGGTGCGCGCGCTGCGCGTCGATCCGCGAACGGTGCGCCCCGCCGGCAGCGCAGGCACGACCGCCGAGACGCCGACGGTCGTGTCGTTCGTCGGCGGCGGCAAGCCCCCGCGCCCGGGCGAGATGGCGCTGTGGCTGGCGAGCGGCGTGTTCCTCCTCGCGCCGACGCCGCCCGATGCGAGCGCGACTCCCCTCGCGTCCGGCGCCGCGGCGACAGGCGCAGGCGGCGGCGTGGCGAAGACGGCGCGCGTCGGCGTCGGCGTGCACGACGAGGACGGGATGCTCGAATGGGTGGAGCTCGCGCCCGAGGTGAAGGCCGACGAGTCGACGTCCAAGCTCCTCGACAAGCTCCTCGAGAAGGCCGGCTGCTCGAGCCGCATGCTCGTCGCCGGCGACGCGCGCGCGATGCTCGGGGGCACGCTCGACGCGGCCGGCGATCCGGCGCCGCCCGCCGGCACCACCTCGACCGCCCGCCTCGTCCGCGGCGCGCCGCCGGGCGCGCATCCCCATTTCGAGGACACCAAGGTCGTCAGCCCGGCCGTATGGCAACCGCTCCAGAACCAGCGGGTACGCTACTTCCGCAAGCCGCCGAAGGAGGCCCCCAAGGACGCGGGCGCCCCCAAACCCGAGGACCCGGGCGCGCCGAGCGGCGCGGGCACCCATGCCGGGCCCCCCGGGGGAGGGCCCGCGCTGAACGGAGACTCACGGGGGACACCAGGAGGTCCACCCCCCGCCCCGGCGCCCGGCTCAGGTCCCGAGCCCAAGAAATAATAGGGGTTTCCCCTCCCCGCGGGCCCCGCGACCCATCGCTTGCTAGACTCCTTTTCGGGGTCGGGGCGCGTGTGCGCCCAGTTGACCCTTTAGGCATGAAGAAGTAAAACCCGCGCGCGCTCACCTGCGTACAAGGGTTCGGCTTTTTCCCCCTCGAGCAACTTGCATCACCCACGTCTCGCCTCGATCTGGAGCTTCTGATCCGTGACCCGCACGCAGGCCTTCGGCCGCTACGAGCTTCTCGACCGTGTCAGCGCCGGTGGCATGGCCGAAGTCTTTCGTGCGCGCGACATCCAGCGCGGCAACGTCGTCGCGCTCAAACGGATTCTGCCGCAGGTCGCCGAGGACGAAGAATTCATCGCGATGTTGAAGGACGAAGCCCGCATCTGCTCGAAGCTGGAGCATCCGCACATCGCGCGGACGCTCGACTTCGGCGACGTGGACGGCGAGTACTACATCGCGTTCGAGTACGTGGACGGCCGCGACTTGCGGCAGATCTACGATCGCGCCGTCCGCGATCAGGCGGAGATTCCCCTCGCCTTCCTGCTCTACGTCTTCGCGCGCATCGGCGAGGGGCTCTCGTACGCGCATGGCCGCAAGGAAGACGGCGAGACGATCTCGCTCGTTCACCGCGACGTCAGCCCGCAGAACATCATCGTCAGCTTCAACGGCGACGTAAAGCTCATCGACTTCGGCATCGCCAAGGCGCGCGGCAAGATGACACGCACCCAGGCAGGCACGATCAAGGGCAAGTTCGGCTACATGAGCCCCGAGCAGGTGAAGGGGGTCGACATCGATCACCGCGCCGACATCTTCGCGCTCGGCGTCTGCATGTGGGAGCTGCTCACGCGCGAGCGGCTGTTCCAGGCCGAGAACGAGCTCCAGGTCCTCGACCGCATCCGCAACATGAAGATCGTCCCGCCGTCGGAGAAGAACCCGCAGGTCACGCCGGAGCTCGATCGCATCGTGCTGAAGGCCCTCGCGAAGGAGACGCAGGACCGCTACCGCGGCGCAAAGGATCTGTATCGAGACATCAACGCGCTGCCGGAGAGCACGGCGACGCGCGATGAAGTTGCAAGCTACATGCGTCAGGCCTTCGTCGAAGCGGCGAAGGCAGCCTTGCCGGAACCGCACAGAGCAGATGAAAAGAGGCAGCAAGCGATGAATCGGGTAGACGGCGGCGACGTCGTGGGCCAAAAAGCGCCGCGGCAGGAGGCCTTGGTGATGTCAGCAACCGAGAACAAGGGTTCCGACCTCGATATTTTCGAAGGTCTCGGCAAGAAGGGCGCCGCCACGCAGCGCGTGTCGAGTGTCCCGGCCCCGCCCCGCTCGGGAGGCGGCCTCCCGCCGCCGCCGCTGAACGGCGCCGACATCGTGAACGCGAAGCGCACGCTCGTGGGTATGACGCCCGCACCCGTTGCCGCCGCGCCGGCGTCCTCCCCCACGCCGATGCCCGCGGCGAACGGCCCTGCGTCGCAGCCCGCGATGCGCGCCGCCCCTCCGCCGCCGCCCGGCCGCGGCTCGCTGCCGCTCGTGAGCGCGCCTCCGTCGCGCCAGGGCCTGGCGAGCGCGCCGCCCCCGATTCCGCCGGCGGCTCCGTCGACGCGTCCGGGTCCGCCGCCGCCCTCGGCCCGAGCCAAGTCCAAGACGGGAGGCCCCGGCGGCCTCGACATGGACTGGGACGACGAGGACGAGGCCACGCACGTCTTCGACAAGAGCGAGTCCAAGGTGACGCCGGCCCCGGTGGCCGACACACCGTCCCCTCGCTCGCAGCGTCCGCGGACCAACGGGCAGAACGGCGTGGGCCTCGCAGCCCCGCCCCCGCCGCCCCCGCCGCCGAGCGCGTCGATGCGGGCGAGCTCGCCGCCGTCGCAGCCCGGTCTCCGCGCCGCCTCGCCGCAGATGGGTATGGGCCCGTCGTCACAGTCGCCCTTCCGGCCTTCCGCGCCGCCGCCGCCGCCGACCAGCCAGGGCGCCTTCGCCCGCGCCTCGGGCATGCCCGCTTCGGTGCCGCCGTCCAACTTCGGCAACACGTCGCCGATGAACATGCCCGGGCACCAGGTCACGACGGCCCCGCTCCCGATGCCGACGCCCCCGCCGCGCCCGCACCTCGGCTCGTCGCCCGGCGCGGGTGCGATGCGATCGCTCGAGCCTCGCTCGATGGAGGCGACGGCGCTCGTGCGCCCCCAACCCAGCCGCACGGGCCTCTGGGTCGCGCTCGGCGTCGCATTCACCGCCGCCGTCGCCGGCGCGGTCTTCTTCCTCACGTCGCCGCGCACCGGGCGCGTCGTCGTCAACGTCAACGATCCGAAGGGCGTCGCGATCAACCGCGTCGAGATCTTCGTGGATGGCAAGAAGTGGTGCGACACGACCCCGTGCGCGATCGATCCGGTTCCGGCCGGTCCGCACGAGGTGAAGGTCCTCGCCGACGGCTTCGAGGTCCCCGCCGCCCGCGCGATCTCCGTCGAAGCGCGCAAGGAGTCGAGCCTGTCGTTCGCGCTGGCGCCTGCGGCCGGTCGGGGCGGCACCGGCGTGAAGGTCGCCGGCAGCCAGCCCGGCGTGAAGCTCTTCGTCGACGATCGCGAGGTCGGGCCGCTCCCCGCCGAGGTCCGTGACCTCACCCCGGGCAGCCACCGCGTTCGCATCGTCGGGACCGATCGCTACGTGACGATCGAGAAGAACATCACCATCGCCAAGGACGAGGTCCTCGACCTCGGCCCGCAGCAGCTCAAGGTCGTGAAGGGGAAGATCACCGTCACACCCGGCACGCCGGGCGCGAAGGTCTACATCGTCTCCGGCGCCGATCGCCGCGAGCTGCCGATCCTGCCGATCTCGGTGGATATCGACACCTCCAAGTCGTGGCAGCTCGAGGCGAACCGCGTCGGCTTCACCGACTACCGCCAGGCGGTGAGCTTCGACGACGGGCAGGCCGAGAAGACCTTCGTGGTCACCCTCGACCCGCGCGGCGCCGTGGCCACCAACCCGGCGCCGCCACCCGTCGCGCAGGATCCCCGGCCGGCCCCGCAGCCGGTCGCCTTGGCGCCGAAGCCGCCGAAGCCGACCCCGGCGCCGACCCCGGACCCCGGTCCCAGCGCCCCCGATCCGGCCGCCGCCGGCGGTGGCGGGGACTCGTTCCTCGACATCAACTCGATCCCGGTCTCCAACGTCCTCCTCGACGGCAAGCCCATCGGCACCACGCCGAAGATCCATGTCCCGGTCACGCCCGGCACGCACACCGTCGTCTTCGTGAACGCCGAGCAAGGCCTCAAGAAGAGCGTCTCCGTGCAGGTCGGCGCCGGCGAGACCAAGAAGGCGATCGC
The DNA here is from genome assembly GCA_025359105.1 of Myxococcales bacterium. Taxonomy (GTDB): domain Bacteria; phylum Myxococcota_A; class Polyangia; order Polyangiales; family Polyangiaceae; genus JANYHK01. The sequence continues at coordinate 25,810 of JANYHK010000025.1, forward strand.
GAAGCTCAAGGCCAGCGAGTAGTCTCCTCCGCACATGCGGAGCAGCGCAGGCAAGGAGACCATCCTCGTCGTCGATGACGAGCCGGGGCTGCGTGACATGCTGTCCATCCTGTTCCGACGGGAGGGATACGACGTCACCGCGGCCCCCGGCTTCCTCACTGGCAAGGAGGCGCTCCTCAACGCGCCGAGCCCCTACTCCGTCCTCCTGACCGACATCATGATGCCCGACGGCTCGGGCCTCGACCTGCTCACCCTCGCGCGCGAGCGCAGCCCCGGGACCGAGGTCATCGTCATGACCGCGCACTCGACGCTGGAGACGGCGATCGAGGCGATGAAGCGCGGCGCGTACGACTTCGTCGCGAAGCCGTTCGGGACGAGCGAGCTGCGTGCGCTCGTCCAGAAAGCGTTCGAGCGACGCGCGCTCGTCGCGGAGAACCTGCAGCTGCACGCGCGCCTCGATCGCGAGCGACCGAAGGATCTGCTCGGCCGGTCCGAGCCGATGCGCGCGATCATGGATCTGGTGCAGCGCATCGCCAGCAACAAGAGCACCGTGCTCATCACCGGCGAGAGCGGCACCGGAAAGGAGCGCATCGCGCGGGCGATCCACGAGCTCTCCGACCGGCACGACAAGCCGTTCCTCGTCGTCAACTGCGGCGCTATCCCCGAGGCGCTCCTCGAGAGCGAGCTCTTCGGCCACGACAAGGGAGCCTTCACCGGCGCCACGCGGAGCACCCTCGGCATCTTCCGCGAGGCGGAGGGCGGCACCGTGCTCCTCGACGAGGTCGGCGAGCTGCCGATCCAGATGCAGGTGAAGCTCCTCCGGGTCCTGCAGGAGCGCAAGGTGCGCGGCGTGGGCGCGACGAGCGAGCTGAGCGTCGACGTACGCGTCCTCGCGGCGACCAACCGCGTCGTCGAGGACGACGTGAAGGCAGGCAAATTCCGCCAGGACCTCTACTACCGCCTCAACGTCATCCGCGTGGAGGTGCCCGCGCTGCGCGATCGGCGCGAGGATGTGCCGGATCTGGCGGAGCACCTCTTGCGTCGCTGCGCCGCCGAGCACAAAAAAGAGATCCGCGGATTCAGCGCCGACGCGCTGCGTGCCCTCGATGCGTACGCTTTCCCCGGCAACGTGCGCGAGCTCGAGAACATCATCGAGCGCGCCGTGGCCCTCGCGACCAGCTCGCTCATCAGCCTCGGAGACCTGCCGCGCGAGGTGAGCGGGATGACGGCGCAGCCGACGCCCGCGCTCGTCGGGCTCCCCGAGGACGGCTGCAACATCGACGAGGTCATGAACGAGGTCGAACGACGCCTCATCGTCCAGGCGCTCGACCGGACGGGCGGCGTGCGCACCTCCGCCTCCAAGCTCCTAGGTATCACCCTGCGCAGCCTCCGCTACCGCTTACAGAAGCACGGCGTCGACGACGGCGGCAGCGAGGAAGGCCCGGGCAGCGCGTCGTTCGAGGCCGCGGAGCCCGCGAGCAGCAAGCCGACGCGCTGATCGCCTTCGCTTGTTGGGACGCCGTGGGACGCCGTCGGCTGCCGCCATTTCGCGCGCGGGTGTGCGTGCCGATGTGGGTGGGCGCCGAGCCCACCTGACAAAATTGGGCCCAAGCCCCCTACCCGAAGGACGATTCACGGCCGTGGTCACGCCCACATCCACGCCCCGCACCCTCACCCGCGCGCACGCGCGGCGGTGCCAATAGTGGCGACTCTTGCCCGAAATGACATAGCTTTGTCCAGACGTGGCCGAGAGGTTCGAGGCGCCCATGCCAGGAGGTCCCCGTGGCACAACCAGTGCTTAGTGCTGTCCCCGTGAGGACGCCCCATTCCCGCAACGTGTCGCCGCCGAGCCGCAGGGCGCGAGGGACCGTTATGGCCACCCGCGTCGCGCGCGGGCGAGCGGGCCAGGCCGGCTTCACCCTCGTGGAGCTCGGCGCGGTCGTCACGATCGTCGGCATCCTCGCGGTTCTCGCCGTCGTCGGGTACCGCAAGTTGATCACCCAGGCGCACAACGCGGAGGCGACGCATATGGTCAACGCCATCCGCACCGCCCAGGAGGCGTACAAGGCGGAGACCGGCACCTACGCGAACATCTCGCCGTCGCTCTCGGTCACCAAGGCCACCGGCGATGACTGCACGGCCGACGGCGCGATGTACCCGAACGGCTCCATCACGCTGGGAACCGTCGTCAAGACGGCGTGGGGCGCCGCGTGCACGGCTGCCCAGTGCAACACGGGCATGACGTGGGAGTCCGTCCCGGTCCACGTCGATGGCCCCGTCATGTTCGGCTATACGACCATCGCTGGCCTCGCAGGCTCCACGCCGACGGCCATCGCCACGATGTTGAGAAACGGCACCGCGTACACGCTCAACTTCCCCGCGTCGACGTCCGACTGGTTCCTGGTCGCAGCGTGCGGGGACACGGACGGCGACAAGGTCTTCAGCGCGTACGTGTCCGGGTCGTTCTCCAACGAAGTGTTTTCCTCGAACGAGGGTGAGTAGAAGCGCGCGGGCCAAAGTTTCGGACTCGGTAACCATCGCTCGAGCGGCAAGTTTGGCCCAGCGAGCAAGAAGAAAGGACAGGAGATGCGTAGAGTAGTCATCCAGAAACAGCGAGGCTTCACCCTCGTCGAGCTCATGATCGTCGTCGCGATCGTCGGCGTTCTCGCGGTTCTCGCGATCTATGGCGTTCGTAAGTACATCGCGAACTCGAAGACCACCGAGGCCCGAAACTCCCTGGGCGAAATCAAGAACGACCAGGCGAGCGCGTTCGAGCGCGAGTCCGGCGGCAGCACCGTCCTCGCTCCCGGCGGTACGACGAGCTTCATTCGCCAGCTCTGCCCGAACGGCGCGGCCATTCCCACCGGCGCGGCCACCATCAAGGCCCTCAAGTACCAGTCGCAGAAGTCCGACTGGGCAGATGCCGCGGGCTGGCAGTGCCTGAAGTTCTCGCTCGAGCAGCCGCAGTACTTCCAGTACACGTTCACGGGCGGCACCGCCTCGGGTAGCTACGTGGCGACGGCGAACGGCGACTTGAACGGCGACAGCACCCTGTCGACGTTCTCGATCTCCGGCTCCATCCAGAGCGGCATCCTCAACACCTCGCCGACGATCGGCGAAACCGATCCCGAGGAGTAGTCCCGGTACGAGGCGCGCGTTCTTCGCCCGAGAAGCTCTGCTCCCTTTGCGGGGCAGGGCTTCTTGCTTTGTGGAGACTCTGCTCCCGCCCATGAAGTTTCTCAGTTCCTCGAGCTCCCAAGACACGTGAGCGCCCCTAGCCTCGCCGAGACGTGGGCCCCGCGGATCGCGGGCGTCCTCTTCGCCATCCCCGTGCTCGTCGCCTACTACCCGCCGATGACCGACCTCGCGCTCCACGAGGCCGTCGTCGGTGTGCTGCGGCACTATGGCGATTCCAAGTTCTTTCCCGACGGGCTCTACCAGCTCAACCTCGGGCATCCCAACCAGCTCTTTTACCTCGTCGCGTGGCCGCTCTCCTTCGTCGTAGGCACGACGTGGGCGCTCAAGCTCATCGTCGCCGCCACCGAGCTCGCGCTCTACCTCGCCGCCGCGCGCTTCGCACGCCACGTAGGCACCCCGCAGTGGACGGCGCTCCTCGTCGGCGTGCTCGGCTACGGCTGGATGTTCTACTGGGGGCTGATCGCCAACTTGATTGGCCTCGCCGCCATGCTCGCCGTGCTGCCGACGCTGGACACGTTCGTCGCCCGTCCGACCACGCGCGGGGGCGTAGCGTCCTTCTTCGCGCTGGTGCTGCTCTTCTTCGCGCACGAGACGGCCATGCTCTGCGGGTGTCTCGCGATGGGGATCTTCACGCTGGGGTACGAGCTCCGGTCGCGGCAGTTCGTCGCCCGCGTTCTGCCGGTCGCCGCCGCCTTCGGCCTGGCGCTCTTCCACTTCTGGTGGGCGCAGCGGCTGCGTCCGCCGTTCAACAAGGCGCTGCCGATCCTCTTCGAGCCGATCGGCACCAAGCTGAAGGGGATCCCCGGCGTTCTCTTCGCGGGCTACGAGCCTGCGTACGTTCCGCTCCTCATGACGGCCATCGTGGTCCTCGCGATCGTCCTGTTCGCGATCGAAAGGTGGCGAGAGCGGCCGCCGCTACGGGGAACGCCCTGGCGGACGGGCCTCGTCCGGTACCGCTTCGAGGTGATCGCGGGCCTCTTGATTCCGCTCTACCTCGCGCTGCCGCACACGCTGAGCGGAAGCACGTATTTCTACCACCGCTTCTTCGCGCCGGCGTATGCGCTCCTCGCCATCGTGCTGGCTCCTCGCCTGGGCAAGACGAACTGGCGCCTTCCACGCTTCGCGGCGGCGATCGCGCCGCTCGGATCGCTGGCCATCGCGTGGCCGAGCTTCGTCGATTCGGACAGGCTGACGCGCGATCTCGACGAGGTGGTCAAGGCGTCGGACTACGACAGCGCCATCCTGGTCGTCGACGTCGGGGCTGCGCCGGATCGGATGTTCTCCGCGTCGACCCTGGAGGGTCACGTGATGGCGCAGCGCGGCGGGCGCACGCTCTTCGATTTCACGCGCTCACCGATCGCCGCCGCGTTCCAGTCCCCCACGTACGCGTGGAACGATCCGTGGGATCGCATGCAGGCCAAGCCCATCTTGATGCGACCGGAGCACGACTTCGATCACTTCCGCTACCTGTACTTCCACAGCAAGAAACGCTCGTACCACGACATCGCGGCGGTCGCGCTCTTGCCCGACGCGCGGCTCGTCGCGACGCGCGGAGAGTGGTCGCTGTTCGAGTCGACCCACCTGAAACACGGCGTGCTCGCGCTCGATTCGCAGCTCCCCTACCCCCGCCCGCACACGCTCCGCAAGCGCATGAAGGACGCGCTTCGACGCGCGACGGGAGAGCCCATCCCTCCGGAGATCGTGCAGGAGCCTCCGCCGGGGTGGATCGGCAGCGCCGTCGCGCTGCCACGCAAGGACCTGGACGAACCGAACGACGCGCCTCCCGACGCGGGAGCTACGCCGCCCGGCGCGAAGCCCCCGAGCGACGAGCCCTGAGGGGCGCGGGCCCTCAGGGCTTCTTCTTGAGGAGGATCCGCATGCACGCGGTGCGACCGGTGGCCTTGAGGATCAACGTGTCGAGCGCGGTGAAGGCGCTCATGACCGTCCAGATCCAGGGGCCCCCGCGCAGGAAGATGTCGACGGGCGGGAACAGGCGATCGGCGAGCTTGGGGGACCGCGCCCAGATCATCGAGTGAAACGTCCAGTTCCAGAAGACCGCCGACGGCATGTACTCGACGCGCAGGACCTCGAACCCCGTGCGCTCCGCGAGCGCGGTGAAGGTCTTCGCGTCGTAAAGGTTCCAGTGGCGGGGGAAGTGATAGGCCCCCCAGTGCTTGGGGAAGGCGTAGAAATCCTTGGTCTCGACGTTGGGCGTGTCGATGATGACGAGCCCATCGGGGCGAAGGGCGGTGTGGATCGCGCGCATGAAGCTCGTCGGATCCTCGACGTGCTCGACGACGTGGAACGAGTAGATGAGCTGGAACGCGTCCGGAGCGAGGGGCGTGTCTTCGATGCGCTTGGCCGTGACCGCGTGGCCTTGCGCGCTCGCGATGGCGGCGGCCGCCTCGTTCATCTCGATGCCGTGGGTCTCGATGTCGGTACTGAAGGCACCCTTCCACTGGTTCAGAACGGTGCCGTCGCCGCAGCCGATGTCGAGGATGCGGTACGGCCCAGGCGCGTCCTTCTCGACGAGCTTCGCGTAGGCGGAGAAGCGCCGGATCGCCTGCGCGTCCATGAAGCGACGGAGAAGCGACGCGCTCCCCTTCCCCTTCGCATCTCGCTGCCGGCGCTCGATGATCTGGTAGGCGTAGTAGTCTGGCGGGTAGATCGTATCGAGCTCGCTCGTCGCGGGGCGCGGGTTCAGATAGACGAGGCCGCACTCGCACCGCACCAGGCGAAACGTCGCGCTCGTCGTGTGCGGGTACTCGTGGTCCCGCCCTTCGGTGACGACCTCGAACTTCGTGCTGCCGCAGTTGTTGCAGGCGACCTCCTGGACGCGAATGCTCTCGGGCACCCGCGGCGTTGTTGCCTGGTGTACGAGGGTCATCCGTTCGCTGGGGCTCCGGGCGCGGGGTCTGCTTCGAGCGGGCTGCGCTGCGCAAGGGGTAGGTCACCCGCCGCGCGCGGCTCGGCGTCCACGGACAGCGCGCGGGCCGGCACCCGAGAGCGACCGGCGAAGTACGCGAAGAGCTCGCCCAGGTAGCTCCCGAGGGACACGATGTTCGGAGCCTTCCGCAGCGCGCGCTCGCCGACGCTGGGCAGCGTGAACCACGGCGCCGCGGCGTAGGCGTGATGAAACGCGTGGAGGTGGAAGTTGAAGCACCCGAAGACGAACCGCTCGTGCGGCCACGCGCGGTAGACGATGAGCGCGCCGCGGCGGTGCTCCAGGAACTCGCGCAGACCGGTCAGCGCCGGAAAGAGGCTGAGCGCCGGGAAGAACCAAAGCGGGAAATACCAGTAGACCCCGATCGTCTTCCAGAAGATTGCCAGGATGACGAGGTGCACCGCGGCCAGGCGCGGGATCTCACGGATGGCCGTCGCGCGACTGACAGCAGGGCGCGGCGCGAGGCCCGGGCGGCCGGGCGGAGGGGCAATTCCGAGCGCGAGCCGCGCGAGGCGCACGACGTAGGCGAGGCCGGTCGCGGTGAGAAAGAGCTGCCAGAGGAAGGCGCCGCGCTCGTCGTCGTCCCACTTCCACGCGTAGGCGTCGGGATCGCGCGCGGTGCCGACGTAGCGATGGTGATTCCAGTGCGAGGTGCGGCTGTGGTCGTAGGGCATGACGCACGGCCAGCTGGCGAAGACGGCGCCGATGATCTCGTTCACGCGGCGCGAGCGGAAGAGGTTGTAGTGCCAGGACTCGTGCACCACGACGAACAGAGCGTTCATGCGCACCGTGACCATCGCCAGCGCGAAGAGGAAGGTGACGACGCTCGGGTGGCGCCCGAAGAGCCACAAGGCGGCGACCGCCGGTGCGTAGGACCACACGATCATCCAGACGCCGAGGAGATCGTGCAGGGGCGTGCCGACCGCGCGCTCTCGGGCGGATCTCCGTGCTTCAGCCGCCATTTGGAGATGCTCGCTGGTCCCCGCGTGACCGTCAAGGCGAGGTCCTCTCCAAAGGCGCACTGCAGGTCACGGCGCCCAAGGGCCTTGCGCGCCGTTTGCGGAGCGCAGCGCGTTGCGGAGAGCGTCTTCTTGCCTGCCCTCGTCACGGTAGCGCTGCCCGACCGCCGCCCACGTCGTGCGGTAGCCGTCCTCCACCACCCCCGGCCAGGACCAGTGGTCCTTCACCGGCGTGTCGTCCCAGTCGAAGGTGCGGGCGATGGCCATGTTCTCGGCTTCCAGATCCTCGGCGCGGGGCTTCGGTGCCGTCGCGAGAACGACCTGGAAGACGGCTCCGTGTGGCACGAGCGCGAACCGGCTCGCCACGGTGAAGTCGGGCGTCGTCAGGAAGAGCGTGCGACCGCGGCCGAGGACGCGGTCGGCGAAAACGTCGAGGTCGAAGTCCCCGCCCGCGGGGTCGCCGAGCCGGAGCATGACGTCGGTGCGGTACCAGGGAACGGTCATCATGCCCGCGTCGGTGTAGATCACGTCTCGGCGGATCGCGTTCGCGTGCTGCATGTACATGACGCTGAAGATGCGGGCGTCGCCGGTGCCGACGACGACGCCGCCTTCGGGAACCGAACGCAGGAGGTTTCTCGCATACCGGTCGACGGTCGGGCGAAGCTCCTCGCGCGCGGCGGGGCGGACGACGAGCACGTGGTACGCGACGAGCGGGGCGAGGGCCGCGAAGACCCACCGCCACGGGCGGGCTCGCCGTGCGAGCAGCAGGTCCACGCCCAGAGCGAACGGCACGGTGAGGAGGAGCGCCGGCAAGAGGTAGAAACGCTCGGCCACCGCGCGTCCGACGCCTATCGGGCGCCCGGTGAACGACATGAGCAGGAAAGGTCCGGCCAGCGCCACACTCGCGGCCAGCGCGACACCGTACGCGCGAGAGAGGAGCGCGGCCCCTTGCCTGCGCCAGAGGAGCCCGGCGAGCCCGACGGCCGCGAGCACGAGCCCGACGCCCACGAACATCTCGACGAGGCCGGCCCCGAGCGCGTCGAGCTGCTCTCCCGGCGCGCGGCGCGCCGCAGGGGCCACCCAGTAGTCCCACCGGAGGAAGAGGTGCACGAGGCGCCCGACATCCGCCGGATAGCCCCAGACCCACCGCCCCGCGGGGTGGCGCGCGACGTAGACAGGGTAGAGGTACGCCGACAGGCCCACGGCCGAGGCAGCGACGGCCGCGACGACATGACGCGGGCGCGCGCCCTCCGCACGCAGCGCGCGTACCGCGGCGACGACGCCGATCGGCGCGAGGGTCGCCAGCGTGTGGTGGTGCGCCGCGCCCAGCCCGGTGAGCGCACCCAGCAGGACAATCCGGGCTCCGCCGCGCACGCGCGACGACTCGCCAGAGGCCGCGAGGAACGCGGCTGACAGCACCAGGTTCAGCGCAAACGCTTCGGCCTGCGTGAATTGCTCGAACGCGACGCGACCGAGCCCGAGGGTCGCCGTCGCCACGAGCGCCCCGCATGGAGAAGCGGCCCACGCGCGGCATGCCGCGTACGTCAGCGCGAGCGCGAGAGCCCCGAGCAGCGCCGTGGCGCGCGCCGCACCGAGGACGGCCGACGCCGCGGGAAGGACGCTCATCGCGCGCAGGTACAGCACGTACAGCGGGTAGCCCGGGGGGTGGGAGACGCCCCCCTCGGCGTACAGGGTCGCGAACTCGCCGTTGTCCGCGCCGAGCACGTGCGGGCACGCCGAGCCGACGTAGAGGCCGCCCGCCAAGAGCAAGCCCGCGCCTACGAGCGCCAGCTCGCGGCGCACCTCCTGCGCACGGTCGCGCTCGGGGCTCTCGATGGGCACACCCCATGCTACTTCGTCCCGCGAAAGACCCGCCGCTCGTTCGCACGGCGGCCGCGCGCCTTTGCTACCCTCGGAGGACCTGCACATGGCGACCGAGAGAGGGACATGGCGCCACGACGCGTTCGGCGTCTGGATGGTGGTCTGGTCGTGGGGGCCGGCCGTAGCCGCGCTCGGTCTGTTCGCGCGCCACCCCGGCCCGCTCGCCTACGTCGCCGCCGTGCTCGTCATCGCCGCGCGGCAGCACGCGCTCTTCGTCGTCGCGCACGAGAGCTTTCACAAGACCGTCTTCCGCAACGCGTGGCTGAACCGCTTTGCCGGAGGATGGCTCGCCGCATACCCCATCGTCATCCCCTGGACCGGCGCGCGCGCCGGGCACCTCGAGCACCACCGGAAGGTCGGCACCGTCGAAGATCCCGACCGCTACGCGTGGTTTTGGCGCAAGAGCGACCGCGCCGCATTCGTCCTGCACATGTGCGCGACGGCGACCGGCCTCCCGTTCGTGTTGCGCATGGCGAGGTTGGTGGTCGGGCTGCCTCCGGCGCGCCCGCGCGCGGGCGTCGTCGCCCCGGCGGCGTTCAAGGCCGACCGGAGCGACCAGCTTCGCATCGTCGTCGCGCACGTCGTTCTCCTGGGCATCTTCGCCGCCACGCTGGGATGGCAATGGTATTTCCTGCTCTGGCTGTGGCCGAGCATCTCGATCCGGCTCGTCCTCGACGAGACGCGTCAGTTCCTCGAGCATCGCGGCGGCCTGATGCACGTGTACCACGCGGGCCCGCTCGAGCGATTCTTCCTCGGCCCGTTCAACTTCCACCTTCACGCGTACCACCACGCCGTCGCGTCGATGCCGTGGTTCGGCGCCCCTCGCCTGGCCGCGCGCGCGAGAGAGAAGCTCACGTTCCAGGAGCACCCGAGCTACGTCGGAGAGCTGGTCGCGTACCTCCGTGGCACGAGCGCGGTTCCCGATCCGCCAGGCGCTCAGGCCGCGGCGGTCGCGGACGTCACCCCGCAGGCCTCATGAGGACGGGCACCGCGCGGCATGATATTCTTCGAAGGCAGATGAACCTGCTCCGCACCGTAGGTCCGCGCCCGCGCCCGCACCCGCGGAACGCCGCGCGATGAAGCTCCTCGAGACGCTCAACGCCTCCCCGCTCTTCCACGGCGTCGTGGAGCGCCTTCACCTCCGCCGCGCGGCGAACGTCGCGCTCCGGGCGGTGCCGATCGTCCGGCGCTCGGAGAACGGCGTGAAGTACAGGCTGCGGTACGTCGACTCCATTCCCCTCGAGCAGGAGATCTTCCGGGAGCGCGTCTACGATCCCGCGCTGAGCCGCGAGATCACGACCTTCGTAGATCTGGGCTGCAACGTCGGGCAGTTCGTGGCGCGCCTGGCGGACTTCACGGGACGACGCGATCTCCGCGGGCTCGCGATCGACGCCGATCGCGACATGGTGGGCGAGACGTCGTGGGTCGTGCGCGAGAACGGCCTCGACGGCGTCGTGCCGGTGCTCGGGCTCGTCGGCGGGGCGGCCAGCGGCACGCACGGGGACTTCTTCGTGAACGACGTGAAGATCATGTCGTCACAGTTCACCACGTCCGGCGAGCTCTTCGCCAAGAAGGACAAGTGGACCAAGACGCGGGTGCCCTACGTCGACGTCGAGCTCTTGTGGCGTGGGCTCATGGGCGACGCGCGGTGCGATCTGCTCAAGATCGACATCGAAGGCTCGGAAGCCGAGCTGATCCAGGCGGACATGCCGTTCCTGAAGCGCGTCGACCGCATCGTCCTCGAGATCCACAAGTGGGTCATCTCGCCGGACACGATCCACTCCCGGCTCCAGCAAGCGGGGTTCGAGCGCACGACGACCCTCTCGGAGACGGACCAGCTCCAGGTCGCGTACTTCGAGCGAAGGAAGTAGACGCGGGGTCGAGGCCGTCAGCGCCGACGTCCGCGGAACGTGATCCATCGATCGTAGAGGTTGGGGACCACGCGATCGCCGAGGGCGATGGCGCGCTCTCGCCAGCCGAGGACGGCCGACGGCGCGCCGGCGTCGAGCAACGCGCAGACCGCGACGCCGACGTCGCCGGCGGTCTTGCTGGAGGCGGGGTGCGCCGGCGCCGCCATTCCGAACCACCCCGCCCGCTCTGCGAACCCGGTGTCGATGAACCCGACGTGCAGCATCTGGACGCGGACGCCGGCAGACGCCGCCTCGAACGCCAGGCAGCCGAAGTAGCGCGCGGCGGCGGCCTTGCTTGCGGCATAGAACGCCTCGTGCGGGATGGGGCGAAGCGCGGCGATGCTGCTCACGAGCACCACGGCGCCGCGGCGCCGTTCCATCATGCCGGGGAGGACCGCGCGTACCGCGCGGTCCATGCCCCAGAAGTTCACCTCGAAGACCTCGCGCGCGGCGCTCGCGGGGACGTCGAGAGTTCGACCCATGGCCCCGACGCCGGCGGCGTAGACCATCACGTCGGGGGGGCCGTGAGCCTGCTGGGCCCCCGCGACCGCGGCGCCGACGCTCGCGTCGTCGGTCACGTCGCACGCGAACGACGCGTCGGCGACGTCCGACGGGCGCCGGGCGAGGCCGGCGACGACGTGACCGCGCTCCTTGAGGGCCATGACCGTGGCGCGTCCGATGCCCGAGGACGCGCCGAAGACGATGGCGTGGGCACGGCTCACGACGCCCCTCCGAGGTAGGCGTCGAGCGTTCGTGCGCGCGTGAAGTCGCCGGCGTCGAGGCCGGTGGCCGCCAGGATGGGCGCCGCGTCGAACACGTTACCGAGGCCGAGCACGGCCAGCGCGGCGAGCGCGCCCGGTGCATCGCGGGCGGGGAAGAGCGGCCAGCGCCGCAGAACGGCTTCGGCGACACCGAGCGGAATCGGGAGCTTGAGGCCCCCGTGCCGCGCAGCCACGGCGCGCGACAGCTCCGCGTTCGTGAACGAGAACGGATCGGCGACCGGGAGCGGCTCCGACAGCGTTTTGCCAGTCGCGAGGCGCTCCACCACCGCCGCGAGGAGCGAGACGTGCACCCCGCATTGACGCACGTGGCCGGGCAGGAGATCGAGCACCACGCCGCGCGACGCGAGCGACAGAAGCGTGTCCAGCGCGCTCGAAACGCCCGAGCCGTACACCATCGTCGGGCGCAGGACGCTGACCTGCACGCCGCGCTCGCGGCCTATGGCCCGAACCGCGTGCTCGCCGGCGAGCTTCGCCCACGCGTACGGCGGGTTGGGGAAGCTCGTCGGCGCTTCGGGGGTGCGCGCCCCGATGGGGGCGCCGGGCTGGGCGCCGTAGACCGCCGCGCTGCTCACGTGCACGAGGTGACTCCCCGCGGACATCGACCGCCCGACGGCCGACGCCGTGCCGACGTGCTCGCGCAGGTAATCCGTCCAGCCCAGCCCCGGCCACACGCGCGGACCGCTCACGTTGACCACGACCCGCGCCGCCGCGATCTCGGGGACGCGGCCGCTCAGGGTCTCGCCGGGGTGCCGGAACGTCACGCCTGTCGCGCCGAGCGCGCTCACGAGGAGCCGCCCCAGGGCGCCGTCCGCTCCGACGACGAACACGCCTTTCATCCGCCGGCCTCGGTCGCGCCGGCGCTGCCGGCTCCGTCGCTCGCGCGCAGCGTTCGGCGGACCCCCTCTTCGTAGCCCACCCTCGGCTCAAAGCCGAGTACGCGGCGCGCCTTGCTGCCGTCGAAGGCGATCGGGACGCACATGACGTCGAGCTTCTCGTTGTCGATGGGCGGCTCGCGCTCGGCGAACGCCCAGCCGCGCCGCGCCAAGAGATCGACCGCGCTCGCGACGGCGCGGGCAAAGGCGAGCGGCACCCGGACGCGTGGAATTCGCTTGCCCACGGCGCCCGCGACGAGGCGCGAGAGCTCCCCCAGCGTCGTCGTCTCCGGCCCCGCGAGAATGAAGTCCTCCCCCACGGCCGCGGGGTGGGCAGTCGCCAGCATCACCCCCGCGACGGTGTCCGAGATGTATGTATGGTGCAACGTATTTCGCCCGTCACCGACGAGGAGATACGTGCCGCTTCGCACCATCCGCGCGAGCTTGTCGAGCATGCCGTTCGTGTCGCCGGAGCCGTAGATGATGGTGGGGCGCACGATGACCCACTCGACCCCGACCTCCTTCGCGACGCGCCGCACCACTTGCTCGGCGGCCACCTTCGACTCACTGTACGTCGTCACCGGGGCGTACGGGAACGACTCGTCGATGGGGAGGCGCACCGGGAAGCCGTACACGCCGACCGAGCTCACGTAGACGAAGCGGCGCACCCGACCCTGGCACGCCCGCAGGAGCTGCTCGACGAGGTCGACGTTCGACGCGTTGTAGGTCGCGGGATCGACGCCGTGCCGATGCCGTGCCGCCGCGGCGTGGACGACGACGTCCGTGCCGACCAGGAGGCGCGGCTCCGCGAGCACGTCGGCGAGCGCGCGCGCGCGCGCAGGCGATTTCGCATCGACCGCGCGCACGAGCGGGAGCACCACGTCGCCGCGCGCCGTCAACGCCTCGCACAGGTGACGTCCGAGGAAGCCGGCGGCGCCGGTGACCGCGACGCGCATCCCGCTCACTGCACCTGCCCGAGGCGCCGCTTGGCCTGGGGCGTCCGCGGGCGCATATCCACCACGAACGCGTGCAGATGCGCGAGGCGCGGCATGAAGCGGGTCTTGCTGCCGTCGAAGCCGGGGTGACGCAGGAGCGCCGGCAGGAGCTCTTCGCGCCAGCCGGGCCCGCCGAAATACGGCCACTTCGCGGGGCCATACACGAAGGACTCCGCGAGCTGGGCCCCTTCGGAGTCCGCGGTGAAGAGCACGTCCGACTTCTTCTGGCGCAGCAGCTGGCGCGCGCGGTCGGCCAGCGATTGGCCCGCCGAGACCTGGAGATCCGGCCACCACGGGCAGTCGAAGTACACGTGGTCGACCACGCGCCCCACGTTCCACAGCGCCGGCGCGAGCACGTCGGTGCGCCACGTCTCGGGCGGCTCGAGACCCTTGATTCCCCGGAGACGCGCGGCGGTGCGGATCGCGGCGACCCCCCAGTTGTCGGGGTTGCACACGGTGACGACGAGGAGCTTCTTCGCGTGCGCCGCGAGCTGCGCGAGGTAGCCGCGCCAATCGGCGACGAGCGGCAGAGAGTGGTACGCGAGGACGAGATCGGCGGGGGCAAGATCGTCGAGCGTCGGCGTGACCGCGACGGTCACCGGTGCCGACAGGGCCGCGTACACCCCGCGCGCGAGGTCGGCCTTCTCCTCGTCGTCGACGGCGGAGGTGACGGCGACCCCCTGCATCGCCAAGCCGACGCCATGCACCCCTGCCACCCCGGCCATCCCGTCGAGCGGCCCTTCGAGCATCGAGTGGATGTCGTACGCTTTGGCCCATGCCTCGAGGCGCTGGTAGAAGCAGTATCGCTCGTACGCGGAGCCGAGCCCGCGATCGCGGGTGACGATCGTGCTCACCTGAGCCCCGCGAGGTTCGCCGTCACGCGCGTCAGGGTGGCCGGATCGAGCAGCATGTTCGTGTAGCTGGCGTTGGCGAGCGGGCACGCGCACTCCTTGTTCTTCACGCTCTTCCGGAAGGCCTCCGCCGTCTCGCCGAACCACACCGGGCGGAAGTCGTAGCCGTGCTCGCGCAGGTTTCCCATCGACTCGGCCCGCACGCAGCAGCCCCACAAGTCCCCGTCGGGGGCCAGGTGCGCGCTCGCCCACCCCGCGTAGCAGTCGATGATCTGCCGCTTCTCCTCGAGGACGCGCGACGCAAGATCGTAGTACTCGAGCCGCAGCGACTCGACGAGGCGCGCGACCGGTTGGAGCGAGCGCTTCGCCTCGACGACGTTCTTCAGGTGAGCCACCGCCCGCCGGTAGTCCGCCGGATCGGGCGTGATGTCCTTGTGTGTCGTCTTCAGCTCGACGCGGTTCTCCGCGACCTCGGTGATGTACGAGTCCGGGTCGAAGACGCGCCGCACCTCGGCCTGGATGGCGGGGATGCGGTGGACGTTGAGCTTGGAGATGACCGTGTGCACGCCCATCACGATGTGGCCGTAGGTCTTCTGCAGATCTCGGATCAGCGACGCGACTTCGAGGAGCTTCTCCCAGTTGCGAGGGGCGCCCCGGATCTCGTCGTGCTTTTCGCCGATCTCGTCGACCGACAGGTTCAAGACGAGGCTGGAGCCCACCGAGTTGTGCGCGATCTTCGGCAGGAGCTGGTGGATGCGTTCGGTGATGACGCCGTTCATCGGGATGTTGATGATCGTCGGCTCGATCTGCGTGCGAACGAGGCGGACGATCTCGTCGAGGTCGCGCCGGACGAACTGATCGCCACCGGAGATCGTGACCCAGATGGGGACCTTCTCCAGGGTCGGGAAGATGCGGCCGTACTCGTCGACCGAGAGATCGTCGACCTTCTTCTGCCAGATGTCGCACGTGGCGCAGCGGCTCGGGCAGCTGTAAGTGACGGAGACCGTGAGGTTGATGGGGAGCTGGCGCGTCCGCCCCGTCGCGTGCTCGACGCGGTACCCCGCGAGGCGGGCCAGGACCGGGAGCTTGCGGCCCATCACTTCGACGGTCCGTCGACGCGCGGCAGGTTCGCCGCCGGGGGGATGCTCGGGAAGGGCGCGGCGTGGCCGGCATCGTTCGCCGCGGGCATCATCGAACGCAGTGTCTTCGTGCTGCGGAGCTGCTTCCACGTGCGGTGCTTGCCGCCGAGGATCCGCGCGTCGACGAACCCCGCGACGCGCGCGACGACCTCGGTCGCGATGGCGGCGCCGAGGGCACGCTTGCCGAACGCGTCCTCCTCGCGAAATATGTCGTACGCCGTCCTGAGCAAGAGGGCGCGGTCGAGCGTGGCCACCTGGTATCCAAACGCGAAGTCGAGCCAGTAGTGGCCGCGCGCGATGCGGCGACGCTGCTCGAAGTACTCGCCCAGCTTCTCCGGACCGTGGTTCTGCACGACGGCGTCGCCGGCGTACGCCAGCTCGTAGCCCTGGGAGCGGACGATGTCCTCGACGGAGGCCTCGTCGACGACGGACAGCTCGCTCACGCGCTCGATGAGGTTGGCGCGAACCGAGACGAGCTCACCCATCTTGGGGTGCTGCGTCGCGACGCGGTGGTGCATCTCCCATAAAAGCTGGACCATCTTGCCCACGGTGTCGGTGGGCAGGTTGTCGGGGATAGGGCGGGCGCCGACCATGCCTACGCCCGGGTGTTCCTCGTAGC
Source organism: Myxococcales bacterium (assembly GCA_025359105.1). Lineage (GTDB taxonomy): Bacteria > Myxococcota_A > Polyangia > Polyangiales > Polyangiaceae > JANYHK01. The sequence continues at coordinate 41,960 of JANYHK010000025.1, forward strand.
AGCGCACGAGCTTCTCGACGACGTCGGGCGCGACGCGCAGATCGGCGCTGCACACGACGAGGATGTCGGCGCGGGGGTTCTTGATGCGCAGGTACTCGTTGATGGCGGCCACCTTGCCGCCGCGGCGCTCCTGCACGTGCACGTGCATGCCCGGGCGACCGCGCGCGACGTTGCGGGCGAGCTCGGCGGTGTCGTCGGTGCAACCGCTGGCGACGACGACGATCTCGACGATGCGCGCGTGCTGGGTTTCCTGCGCGAGGAGCGAGCGAAGGACGGCCGCGATGTTGCTCGCTTCGTTGTGCGCTGGGACCAGAATGGAGACGAACATCTATCGAGATTTCCCAGGAAGAAGATACCACAGTCACGGCGCAGCAAGCCCCGCGCCCGAGCGCAGGACGGGGCAACGTCTCAGCCTTTCGGGCCTGGCTTTTGGCGACGTCGAGCGACGAAGAGCACGGCGCCCGCTATGCTCGAGGCGTACACGTAGAGACGGTAGAGCACCGCGACACCGAGCGCGGCCGACGCCGAGACGCCCGCGCGCCCAAGGAAGACGACGAACGCGGCGTCGCTGGTCCCCCACCCGCCTGGGAGCGCCGGGATGACGGCGACCATGAAGGCGATCGCGGAGCCGGTGAAGACCCAGCGCTCGCCCGTGGGCACGACGTCGAGCGCAGTGAGGAGGCCGCGCAGGATGCCCAGCTGCACGGCCGAGACGAGGAGGCTCCACGCGACCGATCCAGCGATGGCGCGGCTGGCGCCGGGGTGGCTCAGGTACTCGAGGACCGGCTTCGCCGTACGGGCGAGGATCGGGCGGTCGAGCAGCTTCGCGCGCCGCATCGGCCCCGAGCGCAGCACCGCGAGGCCGAGTGTGACTCCGAGCGGCAACGCGGCGAGGACGAGCACCGCCGGTCCCACGGCGCCCGGATCGAAGGACGCGGCGAGCGCAGCGGCCATTCCGGACATCGTCGAGAGGCCGATGGCACGATCGAGCAGGACGCTCGCCACCACGATCGGGGTGGGCACGCCGAGGCCCTGGAGTGATCCGATGCGCAGCGCGTCGCCGGCGACGCCGCCCGGCAGGAGGGCGCCGCCCGCCATGGATTCGAGCGTGATCCGCCACGCCTGGAGCACGGTGACCGGCACGTTGGCCAGGCGGAGGAGCGAGTGCCAGCGCGCCGCCCACGCGAGCGTCCCGAGCGCGAACACCAGCCCGAAGAGCGCGAGCAGGCCAAGGCGCGCGTGCGCGAGCGTCGACGCGAGGCCCGGCTCGCAGTCGAGACGCGCGCACGCCGGGGGCGCGAGACGGACATCGCCGCCCGATCCATGTAGAATACATGCGTCGGGCTCGCGCGACAGTGGCGCCCGCGTCGGATTCGCTCCACTTGCCGCGGCAGGGGGATCGGTCGGCTCGAAGCAGCGGTCGCGGACGGGGACGACGTACGCCACGAAGCCGACGGCCAAGATCGCCAGGCCGTATGTCAGCGCGCGCCTCCGAAGGCCACCACCTGAATCTCCCGAGGCACCGTCGTTCAAGTAGTCCTTCCTTCGAGCCGAGATCGTACCCGGCCGGCCGCGATGAGAGCCATCTCTTCGCACTTTCACCGAACGTTGCGCTATCGTCGTCGCGTGATCCGCGCGCCACGCGCCCAAAGAAGCCCCCTCACCGGGCACCAGTCTGCGCGTGGGGTGGCCCTCACCGAGGCCATGAACTTCCTGGCGCTCGCGGCCGTCCTCAGCGCGGCCGGCATGTACGGCCTCGCGCGGTACGTCCGCCACCAGAAGACGGCGGAGGCCATCGGCTCGGTGACCGCCATCGCCGAAGCCGCGGCGCGCTTCTACGACCAGTCCGACAGCAACCAACCGGCGGGGACGACCCCCGAGGCCGCGCACGCGATGCGGCACTTTCCGGGCGCGTCGAAGGCCGCCGTGCCGGCCGATCCCGAGGCCATCAAGGGCAAGCGCTACCAGTCGAGCCTCGGTGACTGGACGGGGTCGCCGTGGGCGGAGCTGCGCTTCTCGATTCCGCAGCCGCAGTTCTACGCCTACTCGTTCGAGTCGCAGGGCTCTGGCGCGCAGGCGACGGCCACCGCGATCGCCCATGCCGACCTCGACGGCAACGGCAAGACGTCGACGTACCGCTTGAGCATCGCCCCGGACCCGGTCACCTACAAGGCGAAGGTCGCCGCAGAGATCGAGAAGATCGACCCGGAGGAGTGACCCGATGACGACGACACGCGCGACGCTGGCGAAGAGAGCGCCCCAGCGGGGCCTCACTGCCGTCGAGGCCGCGATCGTCTTCGCCATCGGCGGGTCGCTCCTCGCCGTCGCCGTGCCCGCGTTCGTGCGCGAGCTGCACGCGTCGCGCTTCGCCGAGCCGGTCGAGGGCCTGCAGCGGATGGGCCAGGGGGCGCTGGCGTATGCGACCGCGCATCCCGCGGCACGCGACGCGCTGCCGGCGAGCGCGCCCCTCACGCCGGTCGCTCCACCCCGCGGCACGCGCGAGGTCGATCCTCCGGGCGCGTGGGAGCACCCGTCGTGGGTGGCGCTCGGCTTCCGCGCAGCGCCCGAGGGGGTCGCGCACGGGTTCGCGTTCGCGTTCGACGCCGCGCCGGGAGCCGCGCGGTCGTCCTTCGTTGCGCGCGCGCACGGCGATCTCGACGGCGACGGCGTGCGCAGCACCTTCGAGCTCCGCGGCCACGCGCAGGACGGCGAGCCGCCCGTGCTCGAGCCGGGCATGTACGTGGACAGCGAGGTCGAGTGATGCGCGGCCCCCTTCTCGTCGGTCTCCTGCTCGCCACGAGCGTCCTCGGTGTAGCTCGCCTGCAGCCGCGCCTCGCCGCGCGCGTGCACGACGTCAAGCTCCAGGGCGACATCTACATGCTGCCGCCACCGAACGAGGTCCGCGCCCTGTCCCTCGGCTACCGCGCCGCCGCCGCCGACGCGCTGTGGGCCAAGCTGCTCGTCGAGTACGGCACCCATTGGGCCGAGCACCGACCCTTCGAGGACGCACCCAAGTACATGGAAGCCATCCTCGCGCTCGATCCCGCCTACCCCCAGGTCTACAAATACGCCGAGACGCTCCTCGTCTACAGGCCCCCCCGTGGCACGCTGCAGGACTGGTACCTCGCCCGCACGTTCCTGGAGCGCGGCACCCGCGAGCGGCCGTACGACGCCGAAGCCTGGCTGCACTACGGGCAGTTCTTGGCGTTCGGCTCGACGTCATTCGTCACCGACAAGGCGGAGCTCGACGGGTACCGCGAGCAGGGCGCGCGGGCGATCGTGCGCGCCGTCGAGCTCGGCGCCGATGCCGATCGCACGATCACCGCGGCGACGCTGCTGTCACGCTACGGCAAACGCGACGCGGCCATCCGTGATCTCACGCGTGCGTACGTGCTCGCCGACAGCGAGCGCGACCGCCAGGAGATCGCGCAGAAGCTCGCCGTCCTGGGGGCTACGCCCGATCGCGACGAGGTCGAGCACAACATGCGCGTCATCGAGTCACGCTGGCGCGACGAGTTCAACTTCCTTCCGCGCGACGCCTACATGCTCCTCGGCCCGATGAACGATCCCGCTCGCTGCGCGGGGCGGCCGTCCGGCGCCGGGTGCCCGCGCGACTGGAGCGCGGTCCTCGAGGCGGCGCCGTAGAGCGGCTCGTCGTGGCTCACTTCTCGACGAGGATCGTCCGCAGCCCCAGCATGACGAAATCGGGGGAGCCCGGGAGCTTGCCCCAGACGCTGACCTCGTAGAGCCCCGGCTCCCCCCGGTCGCTCAGGGGAACCTCGATCGAGAACTGGCCACCCTCGCGGACCGTCACGGGGATGGGCGTCTTGAAACCGGCCGGCCAGTACATCTGGTAGGGGCCCGGCACCGGGTACGATCGCCGCTTGTTCAGCTCGCCCACCGAGATCGGTTTCGGGGTCGCGACGCGCGCGAGCCCGACGCCGCCCATGGTCGCCGGCGCGCCGAGCGTCCCCTCCACACGCAGCGTCTGGCCGACCTTGGCCTTGCGCGGCAATGGCGCGTACGATCCGTACGGATCGGTGAACTCCTGAGAGAAGCACGGCACGGGGAGCTCCGTCGGCGTTCTCACCGGGAGCGCCACACCGATGCCGACCTTGCGATGTCCAGGCTTCAGGATGTTCTTCCGGTGGCCGTCGTTCGGTGGCACCTCGTTCCAGAACATCGACTCGGAGCGCTCGACCTCGATCGCGTCGATGAGGGGGTGCGGGTCGAGGGTGCGCGGGCGCTCGTCGACGAAACAAAGCGCGTTCTCGAGCACCATGTCGACTCCGCCCGCCTCGGTCAGGCGCTGCTCGGGGACGGAGCCATCGGTGCCCCAGTGGCCGAGGTAGCCGTGGCTGGCCATGTCCTCGGCGTGGGCCTGCCCGGCGAGCGTGGGCGGCCCCAGGTCGAGCTCGACAGGAGCTAGGCCCTGGGTGGCGCGGTCGCGATTGATCAGCTCGACCATGTAGCGGCGCGCTTCGTCGGGGGTCAGCTTGGCCTTCGGCGGACGCGGATCGCGTGGGTTCTGGGTAACCGGAGCGCGGATCGTCGGGGGCTCGGTCCCCGCCACCTGCGGCCGCGGGGGCGCGTCGAGCGGCCGATCGGCCGGCTTCGCGGGGCCGCACGCCACGACCAGGGCGAGCAAGACGGGAAACACCAATCGCATCCAGGAAAGACCTAGCACGTCATGGTAGACAAGGCCGATGGACGGGGTCGCAAGTGACGTCGGAGCGCTCTCGCTCGAAGTCTTGTGCGGGCAGCTCCTGGTTGGCGGGTTCGCGGGAACGATCCTGACGCCCTCCTTCGCGGCGGCCCTCGCCGAGGGGCACCGCGGCGGCGCCATCTTGTTCAGGAGAAACCTCTCCGGCAGTCTGGGCGACGTCCTCGCGCTCAACGCGAGCATCCTCGCCGCGGCGCCGCGCGCGCTTCCCCCGCTCATCGCGGTGGATCAAGAAGGGGGCCGCGTCGCCCGTCTCGGCGCGCCTCTGCTGGTGCTCCCGCCGATCTCCGTCGTCGGTGCGCTCGGCGACGCCGACTTCGCCGAGCGCCTCGCGGAGCGCCAGGGCGCCGAGCTCGCCGCGCTCGGGTTCACCATGAATTTCGCCCCGGTCCTCGACGTCCACACCCGCCCCGAGAACCCCATCATCGGCGACCGCGCCTTCTCGCGCGACCCGGCCCGCGTGGCGGAGCTCGGCGTCGCCTGGGCGCGCGGGCTGGAGCGTGGAGGCGTGATGGCTTGCGGGAAGCACTTCCCCGGCCATGGCGACACGACCACGGACTCGCACCTGGAGCTCCCGCGCGTCGAGCACGCCCGCGCGCGTCTCGAAGCGATCGAGCTCCCCCCCTTCGCGGCGGCGGCCCGCGCGGGGATCGCGGCGCTCATGACGGCGCACGTCGTCTTCCCTGCCCTCGACCCGGCTGCGCCCGCCACCCTCTCCACCGCGATCGCGACGGATCTGCGCTCGGCGATCGCGTTCGACGGCATCCTTGTCTCCGACGATCTCGAGATGAAGGCGATCAACGTCCCGGTCGAGGAGTCCGCCACCCGCGCCATCGCGGCCGGCTGCGACATGCTGCTCGTCTGCGAGTCGGAGCCGCTGCAACGGCGCGCCCACGCCGCGCTCGTCGCCCGCGCCCAGGCGAGCCGTGAGTTCCGGATGCGCTGCCGTGAGGCCGCCACGCGGGTCCTCGCCGCGCGAAGGCGGGTCCCGCCGCGCCCGGTCGCGAGCGTGGAGGAGCTCGGCCACGTGCTCGGGGCCTCCCGCGAAGTCGCCGCGGAGCTCGCCGCGCGCCGGGGCGAGTCGTGACGACCGCGCGCGGCCTGGCGGCGAGGCGGATCGCGACGTTCGGGGCGGCCGGCGCCTTCGACGACGGCGCGGTCGTCCTCGACGCGGGCAAGATCGCCTGGGTGGGACCGCGCGGGGACGCGCCGGCGGGTGTCCCGATCGAGGACCTTGGCGATCGCCTCATCACGCCGGGCCTCGTCGACGCGCATACACACGCGGCATGGGTCGGCTCGCGGCACGCGGAGTACGCCGTGCGCATGGCCGGCGGCGACTACCGCGACATCGCCGCGGCGGGCGGCGGCATCCTGTCGTCGATGCGCGCGCTCCAGGCCACGACGGAGGACGCGCTCTTCGAGGCGCTCGCCGCGCGCCTTCTCCGTATGGCTCGTCTCGGCGTCACCTGCGTCGAGGTGAAGAGCGGCTACGGCCTCGAGCCCGAGCTCGAGCTCCTGCAGCTCCGCGCCATCGCGCGCGCCGCCGCCCGCGAGGACCTGCCGCGCGTCGTCCCTACCTTCCTGGCGCTGCACGCACTCCCGGAGCGAGCGAGGGCGACGCCCGCTCTGCGTGCAGCCTACATCGATCACGTCGCCGAAATCGTCGTCCCCGAGGTCGCGGCCGGAGGGCTGGCTCGCTTCGTCGACGCGTACGTCGACGCGAACGCGTTCACGGTCGACGAGGCGAGGCGCGTCGCACTGCCGGCGAAGGCCGCCGGCCTCGGCGTACGGCTCCACGTCGGGCAGTTCGCGGACGTGGGCGGCGCCGAGCTCTGCGCGGAGCTCGGCGCCCGCTCGGCAGATCATCTGGAGCACGTCGGCGACCATGGCCTCGCACGCCTCGCCGCGGCGGGCACCGCGGCGGTGCTCCTGCCGACGGCGAGCTTCACCCTCGGCCAGGCGCCTCCGCCCGTCGCGCGCCTTCGCGCCGCCGGCGTCGCGCTCGTCGTCGCGAGCGACGCCAACCCCGGCACCGCACCGACCGAGAGCCTCCCCCTCGCCCTTGCCCTCGCTGTTCGCCAGTACGGCCTCACCCCCGACGAGGCGCTCCTCGCCGCGACGCGGACGGCCGCGCGCTCGCTGGACGCCGCGGGCGGCACGCTCGACGTCGGGAGCCCCGCAGATCTGGTCGTGTGGGACTTGCAGCACGAGCACGCGATCGTGCAGCCGTGGGGCGTTCCGAAGACGCACCGTGTGCTGCGCGGAGGGCGACCGATCGCCTGACAAACTGGCGGCTCGGCGCGGTCACGGTCGTTGCGGTCGCGGTCGCGGTCGCGGTCGCGGTTGCGGTTGCGGTCGCGGTCGCGGTCGCGGGTCGGGGTCGGGGTCGCTACGCGGCTTCCGTATGTCTTCCCAGCCCCGCGGGCGGCCGTCCGGCGCCCCGTGTGAGCCCAATCACCACCAGCGACGCCAGCGTCGCCGCATACGGGAACATCTCCACGACCTCGCGCGGAATCCGCGACTGGTCTTGCAGGACGATCTGCAGAGCGTCGAGCGCCGCGAAGGCGACGCATGCGAGCACCGCGCGCACGGGCCGCCACCCGGACAGGATCACCGCCGCGAGCGCGATGAAGCCGCGCCCGCCGCTCATGCCCGACTGGAACTGGTGCTGATCGAACGCGAGCGCCGCGCCGCCAAGGCCGCACATCATTCCACCGATCGTCACGGCGAGGACGCGCACCGGGACGACGGGGACCCCAGCGCTCGACGCCGCCTGCGGGTCCTCGCCGCACGCGCGAACACGCAGGCCGAACCGCGTTCGATACAGGGTGAAGAGGGTCACTGCCGTCGCGACGACCGTGAGAATCGTCAACGGATCGGTGAGCGTGCGCAGGAGGAGCGACATAGCCGGTGACGCGCGGCCGCCCACGTGCACGGCGAACCCGGCGACGGACGGCGAGTTCGAGCTCGAGTCGTAGAGCGATCGAAGGACGAAGCGCGTGCCGCCCGCTGCAACGAGGTTCAGCGCGATGCCGCTCACGATCGCGTCCACCCGCTCGCGCGCGACGAGCAGTCCGTGAACGAGCGCGAAGGCGCCCCCCGCCACCACGGCAGCAAGCGCTCCCGCGGCGGCGCTCCCGGTCGCGACGTGGACCGCCACCGCGGTGAGGCCGCTCACGAGGAGCGTCCCCTCGAGGGCGATGTTCACGACGCCGCCGCGCTCGCTCCACACGCCGCCCAGCGCCGCGCACGCATACGGAACGGCCATCCGCACCGTCTGCGCGAGCATCGTCACGGACAGAACGGTCTCGCCGAAGGTCATCCGAACGCCCCCTTCGCCGTGCGCATGACCACCGCGCGGACGCGCGCGTCGGCGAGCGCGACCGAGGTGATCACGACGCCCTGGATGACGTCCATGAGCTCCATCGGAACGTACGCGTTGATGGCGAGCCCGCCCTGCTGCAGCGTACCGAAGAGGAGCGCCGCGAGGACGAGCCCCACGCCGTTTCCGCGTCCGAGCAGGGCCACGGCCAGGCCTCCGAAGCCGGCCCCCGCGCCGAGCCCTTGCTCGAAGTAGCCCTTGTAGCCGAGCACCGTCGCCGACGACACGAGGCCGCAGATCGCGCCCGAGAGGATCAGCGCCTGTGCGAGCCGCCAGCGCACCGGAATGCGCTCGGCGCCGCACGCGATCGGGTTCATGCCGACGAGCGAGACCTCCCGCCCGAAGCGGGTGCGCCGGTACGACCACCCCACGAAGAGTGCGAGCACGACGCCGGCGACGAGCGCGACGCTCACGCCGCTCCCCCGCAGCGACGGCAAGAACCGCTCGAGGCGCGGCACGTGCGCTCCGGCCGCCAGCCCCTGAGTGCGCACCGTCCCCTTGAGCGCGAAGCCGAGGCCGAGGACGAGCCCGATCGCCGCGTCAGCGATGCGGTTCATCATGATCGTCGAGATGACCTCGTGGGCGCCGAAGCGCGCGCGAAGCACCGCGGGCACGAGAGCCCAGAGACCGCCCGCAAAGGCCGCCACCAGGAGGACGAGCGGCAGCGCATAGAGCGCGCTCGTGCCCTCCGGCAGGTGCGAGCCGACCATCGCCGCTGCGAGGCTCGCCACCGCGAGCTGCCCCTCGGCGCCGATGTTGAAGAGGCCCGCGCGCAGCGCCAGATCGATTGCGACGCCCGTCAGAAGGAGCGGCGTCGCCTTGAAGAGCACCTGGCCCGTGCCGTACGCGGTGCCCCACGTCCCCTCGAAGAGCTGCCCCGCGATCTCGCGCGGAGACTCGCCGAAGCCCCACACCAGGAGGCAGAACGCGATCCACGCGGCCGCGAGCCCGCAGATCGTCGCGAGCAGGCCCGCCTTCACGCGTCACCTCCCAGCATCGCGGCGCCGATCTCGCGGTCCGACGCGGTGGGCGGGAGCTCGCGGACGATCGCGCCGCGCGCCATGACGAGGATGCGATCGGCGAGCGCGCGGAGCTCGTGGAGATCGGCGCTGACGACGAGGACTCCGACGCCGCGCTTCGCGGCCTCGAGGATCTCGCCGTGGATCGCACGCGCTGCGCCGAGATCCACGCCGCGCGTCGGGTGCGCGAGCACGAGCGC